>CAMJBH010000004.1 GCA_946403855.1 uncultured Bacteroidales bacterium | reverse complement strand
CTTTTTTCTCGGCAGCCCCTGTCCTCCGCAAAACGTCGCTGCGCGACCCCTCCCACTCCGTGGGCCCCTCCCTCTTATGGAGCCGAGGGTGGCTACAGTTTTGCGGAGGACAGGGGCTGCCGAGAAAGTACTACAGACGCTTGACTTTGACGACCTGCTTTAGGGCGCCAATCTGGGATATGACCTTGTCCAGTTCGAGGTTGGACGGAACAAGCAGCCGGAGCAGAATCTCGTATGTGCCGTTTCGGTTGTTCTCGTTGACGTTAAGCGACCTTACCGACACGCGGAACTGTCCGGTGACATCCATGATGGAACTCATGACGGAATTCTCTTTGTCGGCAGTGATGGCCAGGGACACCAGGAAACTGCCGGCGGAAGCCGTTTCCTGCCAGACCACCTTCTGGATACGGTACGGATACCGTTCTATGAGCCTGGCGGCATTGGGACATGAAATCCGGTGAATTTTTATGCCTGCGCTGCGTGTGACGAAACCGAATACGTCGTCGCCGAACACAGGGTTGCAGCACGCCGCCATCTTGTAGTCCAAACCCTTGACGTCTTTGGCGTTAAGAACCAGGATGTCCTCTCCGTCTCCGGCATATCCGGGCAATTTCTCCTTGACCGTGTGCTCCTGCTGCACTTCGGCTTCTTTGGAAGACTTTTCCTGTATGTAGGCCTTTATGGCATTTATGTCCACCTCGCCGGACGCTATTGCAGCCATGAATGCCAGCACGGAACTGTATTTGTGCGCCTTCATGTACTCCGTCTGCATGCCATCGGGGAATTCCATCTTCCAGTTACGCAGGCGCCGTTCCAGCAGCTCGCGTCCTTCGGCGGCGCGCTTGCGTTCGTCGGCATCGAGCTCCAGCTTTATTCTGGAGCGGGCCTTGGATGTCACAACCCATTTCAGCCAGTCTCTGTTGGGCTTCTGGTCCTTGCGGGTAAGGATTTCCACCGAATCGCCGGTCTTAAGCTTTTCCTTGAGCTGGACGGCCTTTCCGTTTACCTTGCCGCCCGTGCACTTTGTACCGAGCCCGGAATGGATGTTGAACGCAAAGTCCAGCAGTGAAGCGCCTGCAGGCAGTATCCTGAGCTCGCCGGTAGGGGTGAACACAAAAATCTCTTTGTCAGGAGGAGCGGGCAGGTCTTCGGGCGTAGCGCTCAATGGATGCTCCAGCGCATCGCGCACGCTGAGCAGCCATTTGTCGGTGCTCTGTTCGCCTTTTATGCCTTTGTAGGCCCAGTGCGCCGCGGGACCGTTTTCTGCCATCTCGTCCATGCGCCGTGTACGTATCTGCACTTCCAGATAGCTGCCCTGGCGGTTCTTGACGGTGATGTGCAGGGATTCGTAGCCGCTCGGCCTGGGAGTGGTAACCCAGTCGCGCAGACGTTTGGTGTCGGGCTCGTATTCTTCTGTCACGTAGGAATAGACTTTCCAGCACAGGTCCTTTTCGGTGGTCGGATCTTCGGGGCAGTCAATGATAAAGCGGATTGCGAAGACATCGTACACGCCCTCGAAAGGCACTTTCTGGACCTGCATCTTGCGCCAGATGGACCAGGCGCTCTTGGTGCGTATCTTGAGCTTGTAGCTGATTCCGGCTTCGGAGAGCTTGATCTTGAGCGGCTCGATGAATTCGCGCGTGAGCCTTTCCCTGTCTTTCTCGGTGGCCTTCAGCTTGTTGGTGATAGCGCGGTATTGCTCGGGCTCGGCATAGCTGAAATATATGTCGCCAAGCTCGCTGTTTATCTTGTACAGACCTAGCTGGTGGGCAATAGGCATGTACAGCATCAAGGTCTCGAGAAGCTTCTGGTCTCTGGAGAGCTTCGGAAACATGCTCAAGCTGCGCATGACCTCGAGCCTGTCGGCAATCTTGATCACGGTCACACGCGGGTCTGTGGAGTACTGTACAATGAGCCTCTTGTACTTGTCCGCTTCGAGACTGGTGTCTTTGGGTTTGATCGTCGAAATCTTGTTGAGCCCGTCCACCATCATCTTCACGTCGTTCGGGAATGCGCTGATGTCCACATCGGGGTGCTCCCTTGTGGCCTCATGGAGATACACTGCGGCGGCGCAGGCATCCGGCAGGCCGATTTCTCCGGTCACGATGGATGCCACTCCGTCGGCGTGAGTGATAAATGGCGAGCCGTCGTAGCGCGTTTCGCCTTCGAGTGCGGCAAGTGCGATGCGTCTTGCCTGTGATGACAGAGTCTCTTCCATAGATGCAAATATAAACAATATTTAGTACTTTTGCAGAGCAAATGAAATTTGTTCTCAAGTCCGATTATTCGCCGTCCGGCGACCAGCCCGAAGCAATAGACCAGCTGTGCTCAGCGCTTCGGGAAGGCGTGAGCGATGTCACCTTGCTGGGGGTCACCGGCTCGGGTAAAACATTCACCATGGCCAACGTGATAGAGCGCCTTCAGCGGCCTGCTCTTATCCTGAGCCACAATAAAACCCTTGCAGCCCAGCTCTACGGCGAATTCAAGTCATTCTTCCCGGACAACGCGGTAGAATACTTCGTGTCGTATTACGATTATTATCAACCGGAAGCATATCTCCCGACCACCGACACCTACATAGAGAAAGACTTGAGCATCAACGATCAGATAGAAAAACTCAGGCTTTCGGCAGCGTCCGCCCTGATGAGCGGAAGGCGTGACGTGGTGGTGATTTCCAGCGTCAGCTGCCTGTATGGAATCGGGAATCCCGAAGATTTTTATGCCCAGACAATCGAGGTCAGGAAAGGGGAGCGCAGGAGCCTCACGGGACTTCTGTATAAACTCGTTGACGCTTTGTACAGCCGCACCGAGACTGATTTCAAAAGGGGTACTTTCCGTGTGCACGGAGATATAATCGACGTGTTCCTCGGAGGGGCCGACGAAGCGGTGCGTGTGGAGTTCTTCGGCGATGAGGTCGATTCTCTGAGCCTCATCGACCCGGTGACGGGAGCCCATATAGAAGAGATAGACCATGTCAGCATCTGTCCGGCCACCAACTTCGTGACTACCCGAGAGCGGTCGATAGCCGCAGTGAGCGCCATTCAGGACGATTTGGTGAAACAGATAGCCTGGTTCGAATCGGTGGGGAAGGGGCTCGAGGCCAAGCGCCTGAAACAGAGGGTCGAGTATGACCTTGAGATGATCAAGGAAATGGGTTACTGTCCCGGCATCGAGAACTATTCCCGTTACTTCGACGGCCGCAAGGAAGGGGAGCGCCCATTCTGCCTTCTGGACTATTTCCCGAAGGATTTCATAACTTTTATTGACGAGAGTCACGTCACGCTGCCCCAGGTGCGCGCCATGTACGGCGGGGACCATTCCCGAAAAAGCGTACTGGTGGAATATGGCTTCCGCCTGCCTGCGGCGTCAGACAACAGGCCTCTGAAGTTCGAAGAATTCGAAGCCCTCACAGGGCAGACCGTATATGTGAGCGCCACACCTGCCGACTATGAACTGGAAAAGTCCGAAGGGCTTGTGGTAGAGCAGGTTGTGCGTCCGACAGGCCTGTTGGATCCCCCCATCGAGGTGCGTCCTACAGAAGGTCAGGTTGACGATCTGGTGGAAGAGATACGCAAGCGTGCCGAGAACGACGAGAGGGTGCTGGTCACTACCCTTACCAAGCGTATGGCGGAAGAGTTGGATGAATACTTGAGGCGCATAGGCGTGCGTGTGCGGTACATCCATTCCGATGTGGATACATCCGAACGCGTGGAGATAATCGAAGACTTCAAGAACGGTCTTTTCGATGTGCTTGTGGGCGTGAACCTTCTGCGAGAGGGGCTGGACATACCTTCGGTGTCGCTTGTGGCCATCCTGGATGCCGACAAGGAGGGATTCCTTCGCACCGGACGCGCCCTCACGCAGACGGCAGGCCGCGCTGCCCGCAACGTGAACGGCCTGGTAATCATGTACGCCGACCATGTGACCCCGTCCATGGACCAGACCATACGGGAGACTGAGCGCCGTCGTTCCAAGCAGATAGCCTACAACAAGTTGCACCATATTACACCTCAGCAGGTCCAGACTCGCAGCAATGTGCTGCTCTCGGAACTCGGTGGCGTGAAGCCGGTGGGCGGAAGGCTTGCCGGAGGCACCACGGGTCGTGTGTCCGCTGCCAATTCCTACGATGCGCCGCAGTACATCCCCAATCCTTCCGACTATGGGCGCGGAAGCATATCAGTGGGCTTCGGCCATGACGCTCTGCGCGAGAAGGGAGCCGCTTATTCCGAAGAGGGCTTCGTGCGTGCCGACCTGGCGGCGGTGCTGCAGGATCCGGTGATACGCTCCATGTCACGCAGCCAGATTGAAAAGATGGTGGAAGATGACCGCGCCCGCATGAAAAAGTCGGCGGCGGACCTGGATTTCACCGCCGCTGCGCGCTACCGCGACGAGATGTGGGCCCTGCAGCAGTACCTGAAAGTATGGAAAGACAAATGATTGGTAGGTTTTTCTATCGGGGGCTTTTGGTAGTGTCCGTTGGTGTGGTCATGTGCTGCACGGGTCGGCCCGCGCCGAACTATCCAGAGCCGTCCGTGGAATCCTTGTTCGAGTCCGTGGGCTGGAACAGCGCCGTTCTGACTGCCGTTCTCAACAATCCTGAAGGAATCGTGGAATGTGGTTTCTGGCTGTCCGCACCCGATTCGGATCCAGTGAAAGTCCCGGCTAGTCTTGAGCAAGGCTCAATCTCTTACGAGTGGAGTGGCCTGGAGGCTTCTACTGAGTATGCCTGGTGGGTGTATTATACGAACGGAAGAGATGAGGTGGAAGTGCCCGGCCGTTCCTTTACGACGGACCGCCTGCCCTACGACAGCAATCTGTGGCGTTTCCTTCTGGAGGCGTACGATACCGACGGAGATCACATGTTGTCTTCCGAGGAAACTGCTTTAGTGACTGAAATCGAACTTTTCGATATTCCGCTTGAGTCGCTTTCTGGACTGGAACTTCTGGAGAACTTGGAAACCTTGCACCTTGCCCGTAACGGCCTGGAATCAATAGACTTGTCTCCATTTAAGAAACTGGTGTTCTTCCATGCATGGGATGAACCGCTCGTTAGGACCATCAAAATGGACAACCGCTGGCTTTATTACACATACCTGAATTTAAACAGTCCTTTCATCAAGAGTTTGGACTATACGTGTTGTCCGGATATAGGAATGGTGAGCTGGGTCGGGAGCTCTCTTGAGAGTATTGATTTCTCACTCTCTTCCAGGATGTACTTTCTCAATGTCTCCGGATCCTCCATAAGTGAACTTGATTTGTCTGCAAGTTCTATTTTTGAGCGTCTTTCCTCCCGAGACAATCCGTCACTCAACACAATATGGCTGCGCAAAGGCACTTCTCTGACGGAGTGCGAAGTGGACTCGCACACGCAGATCCTTTATAAATAAACTATGGTCTCCTGCTATTTGGACCTTGTTTGGACCTGCAAATAGGATACTTATTCTTAAATTTGCGTATCCTCTGATTGATTATGGGAGAATCAAGCTATGAATTTGCAGCCCTTCGGCAGGCGGTAGAGCGTTGCTACGCTTTGCGGCTTTCGACATCCGCCGACTTCGCGTCGTTGTCTGACGATATTCTGGTAAAGCTCGGAGTTACCATCAGCCCTTCAACACTCAAACGTTTGTGGGGTTATGTAAACATGAACGTAAAGCCGAGGAAATGGACGCTGGACGTACTCTCCAGATATGCAGGGTTCGAGGACTGGCGCAGTTTCCTCAGTTCGGCACATTCTTCAAGCAGCCCTCCATCTTCATATTTCAATGTAGAGATGGTGGATTCCTCCAAGTTGGAAAAGGGCTCCATGGTTTCCATCGGCTGGCTGCCGGACAGGGAACTTGAACTGGAGTTCCTAGGAGGAACTAGGTTTAAGGTGATTGCCTCACGGAACTCGCTTTTGCGAGAGGGCGATGAATTCGACGCCCTTACTATCATGAAAGGCTTTCCTCTGTTCCTTGGGGGAGTGTGGCGTGACGGCGCCTGGACGGACCCGTACGTCGCCGGCCGCGACGGAGGGATAATGCTCCTTAAAAAGCGCTAGAGCCGGCCTGGTTTGTAAGCCTGACGGCACTCTCGAAAAGATCTTTTATCTCATCGTGCCTTCCTGTAACCACAGTCAGCAGCGCCGCTGCCGCGATCAGAGAGGCGGCAATCAGGATTACCGGCAAGGGATTGCGTTTTTTGCGGGTTTCAAGTGCTTTGAGGACTTCATCCGCATCAGTTGGACGCTTCCTCGGGTCTGGTTCGCAGCAGGATGCTGCGACTTGCTGGAACTCTCCTCCCAGACTGAGCAGGACCTTTCCCAAAGAATAAATGTCGCTCTGCTGATCAGCCGGACCTCCTGCAACTACTTCAGGAGCAGCGTATTCCAATGTCCCTGCCGGTTCTTTTCCCGTCAATATGGAGTCTGAATCCGAAAGCCCGAAGTCTATGATTTTTACGTTGTTGCCGCGTTTGGTTATGAGTATGTTCTCTGGTTTCAGGTCTTTGTGAATGACTTGTTTATGGTGAAGGTAAGCGACAGAGTCACAAAGTTCAGAGGCTATTTTCCTTTTTGGCAGGGGAGTCCCGGCATCGAGGAGCGTGTCGAGCGTGTCCCCGTCAATCCATTCCATAATGATCCCCGGCCCCTCTCCGCAGTCGTCCGTCCAGCCAAGTGTCTCGCAGATTCCGGGGTGCTTGAGGTTGATGCCTATCTCGTATTCGCGCCTGAGACGTCCCATGTAAAGCGGATCGCTGCGGAATTGCGCCCCGAGTGTCTTGACGGCCACCAGGCGTTGGTCGGCTACGGCTTTCCATATCTGAGTATGACAGTCGGCCGACTCATATACCAGAGTCATGTCTTCCGGGATGCCTTGAGAGGCGGTGCCGTAGGTTTGCTTGAAGAAGCTAGATGGACGCATGATTTTCAAATATAGCAATTTCTTCGTACTTTTACATGATGAATCGTGCTGAATCTTTGCTCATGGTCGTGCTGCTGGCCTTTCTGACTGCCTGTAGCAATTCGCCCGCGCCTGTGGGAGACATGACTGCAGCTGCCCGCGGATATGATGACACAACATATTGTTTCAATTCGCTGAGCATCGTTACCCGTGACGGCCTTCAAGGCTTGATGGACTCATGCGGCAGGGAATTGCTTCCGCCTGAGTACGACAGGGTTGAGTTCGTATCTGATGACATAGCACTTGTGAGCAAGGCCCCGGATTTTTGGCTTGTAACCCGGCAGGGGCGTTTTTTTGCCTTCGGCCAGGACGAGGAGGAATTGTGTTCTACAGCCCAGGACAGGATGGAAAGGATGCTCCTCGAAGATGTTGCCTACTGGGACGGGGTGCTTGATAAACTGGATTCCTTGTGTGTCTTGTGCCTTCGGGCCAAGGGCCGCAAAATCTCCCGGCACCCAGGCATTATCGACAGGTATGAGGACCTGAAGGCTTCGCTATCCCGGTCCAGAGGTTCCATGACTGATGCCCAGCGGCAGCGCCTTGCCAGTATAGAGGATAAATTCAGACGGTACAGGAAATGAGGCGGCTGCTTGTTCTTCTGTCTTTTTTCGCCCTTTCGTTTGGATCGGCCATTGCGCAGGATGCACGGCACCTGCGTAATGACCCGTCTTATATTTGGGCCGAGGATGCTCCCGGGCTTTCTGCCCTGGATGGCCTGGTGGCCAAGTTGTCGGCGGTGGACAGCGAAGTCCCGGCAGGCATGTGGCCTTCGTACAAGGCTGCCGTCCGGTCAATCAGCAAGTTCATGGTGCTTGAGGACGGCCGGCAGCTGCGCTACATGCTCAGGAGCGATGTCCAGACTTTGGTGAAAGACCGGCGGCGCAAAGTTTCCGAGTTGCTGCATCATGCCTCCGCCGAGAGCTCTGCAGGCCGGGCGAGGACCTATCTTGGTTGGGCAGAAGCTTATCTGGAGTCTCTTCCGCAGGATCCTGCCCTTCGAGCCGAGGCCGCCCGGCTTCGGAAGCGCTTTGGCGACGGACCAGGCGAGCGGGTTCGTATGCGTAACATAGAATCGGAGGTGGCTTTGATACGCCGATCTTTGCCCTCGCCCAGTCAGGTTGAGCCGGCAGTGCAGCATGTCAGTCCTTTACGGAATCGGACTGAAGGCTCTGGGGAGCAATCGTCTTCTTTGTCGCAAGCCAGCCCTTCTCCTGCTAGGCCGTCTCTTGATACCTTGCGGTTGCCAGCAGCCGTGCTGCCGCTTCCTTCCTTCGCTTCAGTTGGGTCTTCCCGTGGAATTCTGCCCTTTGTTCCTCAGCCGGCTGCTGAAGCAGCTGCGGAACCATTGGTCTGGTATGTCGTCCCGCGGTTTTCCTATGGCGGCTCTTTTGCCGTAGGGTTGCTAGCCGGAGTGCGCAGAGGCAAGCTCGGGGCGTATGTTTCAGGCGACTCCGGTTTTGGGTGGAAGAATGCGGAATACGTTTGCAGCAGCACGGGTGATACTCCGTTCGGCCGTATCTGGACTTCCGGTCAGTCGGCCGATGCGCGAATGTCGGTCTGTGGGGGCGTCATTCTTGGCCTTGGTGATTTTGTGAGCATTACTGTCGGCGCGGGATATGGCCGTTCCGCCCGGTTCTGGCAGGACACAGCCGGCCGCTGGGCTAGGGTGGAGGACTTGTCTGTCCGGGGCGTGAGGGCAGAGTTGGGAGTCCTGCTCAGTGTCCGGCATTTGACCTTCTCTCTCTCTTCCGGTACCACAGCTTTCCGCACGCTGGATTTTGCTGCCGGGGTGGGGGTTTGCTTCTGAGAGGATCTTGCCGCTTTGAACCGCAAAGGGCTTCCTGGAATACCGGGAAGCCCTCTTTGGTAGGAGCAAGCGTTGTGGGTTGCTCTTCGCCAAGTTCTATACGAACGCGACCCGATTTGGCGTCTGTAGTTAAGATAATACGCATTGGTGCGAAAAATGTGATTCGGGTCCAATGGGCGGGCTCGAAAGTACTAGCGCATCTGTAAAAAAATACAGAGTATCGCTTCTCCCGAAGAAATACTCTGTAAAGGTTTTGATGCCAAATCTGAGGCGCTTATCTCTCAATCGCATCGCATATTATCTTGTTGCAAAGGTATAAAAGTTTTTTAAGAACGCAAGCGAACATCATTTTTTATCATTCAAAACATTTAGCCGACGATTAAATGGCCTTTGTTTGGACCTGAAAGTCATATGTATAAAGTCTATATTTGTCATTGCAATATCAGTAAAGAGATACGTTTTTGTGTGTAAATTGTTGCCGTTTATGAAAGAAAATTACAAAACTCCTGACTTGTACCGTGATGAATTACTCTCGCAAGAGCTCCTTTGCTTAAGCGGTAATTTGGACAATTATGATGAAATTCAATTTGACTGGTAAAAATATGAAAAGGTCATTTATAATATCAGTTTTGTTAGCTTTGCTTATGTCTGCTTGCAGCCATGAGGTAAATGAACAAGAATCGATTTCTATCGCCCGGTCTTTTTTGATTCATCTAGATGATACAAAGACATCGTATGATAATAATGTTGTTCAGTGGTCTGAAGGTGATGTCATTAGGTATTACAGTGCTAAAAATGGTGAAATAGGTACTGCACAGGTTGATTTGAGTCAATCATTTGCGTCAATAAACGTATCAATAGGAACCGGAGATACTTTCCTGATTGCGGAGTATGGTGGATCCACTATTCTTAACAATACCGGTAAAGATTTTATTCTAAAAGGGGCCGTTAGTGATATTCAAGATGGGTCATTTAGAAATGCGCATGTGGCAGTCGTTAAGACTTATGAAATGAAAGACAATACAACGCTGCATTTCAAGAATATAACGAGTTTGATCAAGTTCTCCATAAAAAGAATGGATGTTGATTATATTGTTTTTAAGGCAACCGGAGGAGAACAATTGCATGGTGACGGTTTTTTGAAATTGTCATTTTCAGATGAAAACTCTACAGCAAGCTTTGAGGAAGCCGGGGGGGCATCGATTCGTGTAAATACTAATGGACCCGGTACATTCTATATCTCGACACTTCCTTTAACTCTGAGCGAAGGTTTTTCTATAGAGTGTTATGATGCAAATGATAGGTTGTTAGGAAGTGCTAAGTCATCCAAAGCGGTTACTCTTAACCAGAATGAGATTTTGAATGTTGGAGAGTTGGATTCGAGAATTGAACAGGTTTTTACAGATTTAAGTGCGCAATCTTTCGCTAATTGTTATGTTGTTTCTCAGTATGGGGACTATAAGTTTTGCGCTACAGTGAAAGGTCCTGGACCAGATACTATAGATGGAACCCCCTTCCGTGCAGTTGTTTTGTGGGAAAGTCTTGGCGATGGCTCTGCAGCAGTCTCGGGTTCAATAGTCAAAGATATTCTCCTTGACGATGATTATGTAGTGTTTAGCACAGGAGGCGAAGATGGGAATGCCTTGATTGCAGTGAAAGACAGAGACGATGAATTGTTATGGTCATGGCATATTTGGGTTTGCAAAGATTATGATCCAGTTGGTTCTGCCCAGACCTGCCCCAACAAAGCTGGTATCATAATGGATAGATATATTGGTGCAACTACGAATCTTCCTGGCAATCCTAATGCTAAAGGACTCTATTATCAGTGGGGGCACAAAGATCCTATCGCTCAAGGGGTCGGAAATGCTATAGGAGTAGAAAATGAGCCTTTGTGGGGCACTGTAAAATCGTTGTCGGATCCTTGCCCTGCGGGATGGAGAATACCGGAAGGCGGAAACAGTGGTGTCTGGGCGACCGCCTTTGCATCTTCGACTCCATTAAATACAGAATCTTGGAATTCTTCTGCCAAAGGATTTGACTTTGGAGGATTTTGGTTCCCTGCATCAGGTATTTGGCATATTGAACAAAGCTCTATAACTGGAGATGGAAAGTCTTTGGCTGTTTGGAGTTGTGCCGAAGATCCAGAGGCTCTATATGTGCAGGATAATGGTATTTTATGCCCTGTCAGTAATGAGAAAGGAAGTAGTTTTGCATGCAGTGTCCGTTGTGTGTCCGAAACCAGTGATCCTATCATTGCACCTTCAGAAGTTGTTCTGAGTTCAAGTTCTATTTTTGTAGAGCCAGGTATGTCTGTAACTATTGATGCATCTGTTTCTCCTTCAAATGCTAATGTTACTGATTTGTCATGGTCAAGTGGAGATGTTAATGTCGCAACGGTAAGTCCAAAAGGCACTATCATCGGTGTATCGTCCGGTGAGTGTGTTGTCACCGCGACCGCGTATAATGGCGTATCGAGTTCTGTCAAAGTTACAGTAGCTAAGAAAGATGCTGCAGCGAATTGTCATATTGTATCTCCTGACGGTTGGCTTGCCTTCCCTGCTGTCAAGGGCAATAGTTCAACTTCGGTTGGAACGATTACAAGAGTTGCCGTGTTATGGGAAACCTTTGGGACAAATGTAAAGCCATCGGTGGGTGACGTAGTTCAGTCCGCCTACAAGGTTGGTGATCATATTATTGTTCATGCTGGTGCTGCTTCAGGAAATGCAGTAGTCTGTGCAAAAGACGCTGCCGGAACCATTCTATGGTCATGGCATGTATGGGTAACACCGGAAGACTTGGCGGCATTGGCTCAGGTTTATAAGAATGACGCTGGCACCATGATGGACAGAAATCTAGGAGCATTAGCCGCTGACCCTACAGATGTTAGGTCTAGAGGTCTACTATATCAATGGGGAAGAAAAGATCCCTTCAGAGGAAATACGGGAACCAATAACGGCGAGCGTGCCGTAACGACCAATTCTTGGCCATCTGCAGTTAAATCTTCTAAAACGACGGGGACAGTGACTTATACTATCCAACACCCAATGGAACATATATATGGAATAAGCACTGATTATAGCTGGGT
Source organism: uncultured Bacteroidales bacterium (assembly GCA_946403855.1). Classification (GTDB taxonomy): domain Bacteria; phylum Bacteroidota; class Bacteroidia; order Bacteroidales; family UBA932; genus Cryptobacteroides. The sequence continues at coordinate 118,217 of CAMJBH010000004.1, read as the reverse complement.
CTGGGGTGATTCATATGGGCTATGGCTTAAAAAGAAGACGATTTATGATCCTTGTCCTCCGGGGTGGAGAGTCCCTGATGGAGGAGATAAGGGTATATGGGCAAAAGCGCATGGACAAGAAATATTCATAGCTCCCAATCAGTTTAGATCAGATTCAAATGCTTTATATTTTGATGATTTGACGGTAAATGGAAGTGAAACATGCTACCCAAGAGCCGGCTATGTTGATAAGGAGAGTAATCAAATATATAGTGGCTTTCGGTACTGGAGTTGCACTACATCCAGCGTCTCTACTGCTTATAGCATGTCAATTTACATGAATGTTGATGTCAGCACATCAATTAAACAGTATGAGGCTTCAGCATGCGCTGTAAGATGCATGGCCGAATAGCCAATATACCATAAGGCCAGCGCATGGTGATGCCTGGTCAAATCATACCCGCAGGCGGCGGACCTGGATTTCACCGCCGCTGCGCGCTACCGCGACGAGATATGGGCCCTGCAACAGTACCTTAAAGTATGGAAAGACAAATGATTGGCAGGTTTTTGGATAGTGCGTAAGCCTCCGTTGATAGGGATAATAATTGCCAAAATAAGGAGAATGAGCATGTTCCCGGGACGGTAGTCGGATATTATCTGGGAGTATCCTTTGCTGCAAGTTAAGGCCCTAGAGCTCGTCAAAAAACGGTTCCCCGATCTGGATTTTCCTAACGTTCAATAGCTGTTGCTGGTTTTTGGCAGATGGAGTGCTTTTCTTTGCAACAATAATCAAAGAAAACATGGAGAAAGAATTTTGGCGCAAGGCGCCGCAGTGCAATAAATGTATATACCATTGTCTCGAAGGAAGAAGGCCGGATTCTATCGACCCTGAAAGCATCTGGAAAGAAGCCTGCCCTCCTTTGAGTGAAGAAAAACGCCGCAAATGGGAAGAATTCCGAGCAGGAAATAACTCTGACTATATCCTCGAAAATGACTAACTTTGCCTGTCATGACACAATACATCGCAGACGAAGCCCATTTCAAGGAGGTTATTGCCCGGGTATCAACGGTGAAGAAATACCTTTGGATCGGGACGGCCGACATCAAAGACTTGTATATCGGGGAGCGCCCATTCCTGGGCATCCTTGCTGACTTGATATCGAAGGGCAGGGAAGTGCGCCTCATCCATGCCAAAGAGCCAGGCCCCAACTTCCGGGAAGACTTTGACCGCTACCCGGTCCTTTTCACGGGCCTGGAGCGTGTCCTTTGCCCGCGTGTCCACTTCAAGATAATCATCTTAGACCTTAAGATGGCCTATATCGGCTCTGCTAATCTCACTGGAGCCGGTCTCGGGATGAAAAGCACCCGTACCCGCAACTTCGAGGCCGGTATCCTGACCGATGATCCTGCCCTGGTTGAAGCGGCCATGAATCAGTTTGATGCCGTCTGGGCGGGCTTCAAATGCAAAAACTGCGGCCGGAAAGAGTATTGCCCAGACCCTGTAATATCCCGTTGACATGAAAAAGAAAGTTTATTTTGCCGGTTCTATCCGTGGCGGACGTCAGGATGCTGAGCTGTACAAGCGCATCATAGAATACATCCAGCAACGTCACATCGTGCTGACCGAGCATGTGGGCGACCTCTCTAAGAGTAAGACAGAGGGCCTGATAGACCGCGACGTGGCCATCTACGAGCAGGATACCGCATGGCTTCGGCAGGCCGATGTAGTGATAGCGGAATGCTCCACACCGTCGTTGGGCGTAGGGTATGAACTAGCCTATGCCGAAACCCACGGCATCCCTGTTCATATCTTCTACGACAAGGGCCGAACGAGCCTCTCAGCAATGCTCACGGGGGATAGGTATTTCCACATCTATCCCTACAAGGCAGAAGAAGATATCTATCCCATCATAGATGACATCCTTGAATAATGACCATCGACTAGAAAGGTCATAAGAAATTTCGGTTAGTCGTTTTCTTGAAAAAAGAAGGATCCCAGTTCTCCAGATTCAGCGAAGCGTGCGCCTCGGTCCAGTCAATGGACCGAGGCGCACGAAAACGGTTGAAAACGTGCTTGAAGGTCCAAGTGGTGGACCGAGGCGCACGAAAAAAACGCAGGGACCTGCCTCACAACTTGTCAGAGGCAGGGGTAGATTGCTACAGGGCCTCTATCATCCGACGGAACAGTTCCGACATGACGTCGGCGGCGATTCCGGCCTGTTTGACCACATCGTCGCCGTCGTTGAAGTTGCGGGGGACGTTGCGGCTGTTGGCTTCGTTGGTCACGACTGACATGCCGAATACGCGTATGCCGCAGTGACGTGCCACGATGACCTCAGGAATGGTGGACATACCCACCAGGTCGGCGCCGACTTCGCGGAAGAACCGGATCTCGGCCGGGGTCTCATAGGTAGGACCGGTGCTGCCGAAATAGACGCCGCGGTGCAGATTGAGCCCGAGCTGTATGCCGATCTTTTCGGCAAGGTTCTGAAGCTCAAGGTCGTAGGCGCAGGTCATGTCCGGGAAACGGGGACCGAATTCAGCAAGATTGGGGCCGATGAGAGGATTGGGCATCATGTTGATGTGGTCCTTGATGATGACCAGGTCGCCGACATGATACTCAATGTTGGTTCCGCCTGCGGCGTTCGAGACGAACAGGAACTCGATGCCGAGGAGTTTCATGACCCTTATGCCGAGGGTAACCAGCTCCATGGGATAGCCTTCGTAGAAATGCAGGCGTCCCTGCATGGCTATGACCTTCTTGCCACCGAGGGTGCCATAAATGAAATTGCCCTTGTGGCCAACTGCTGTTGACATAGGGAACTCAGGTATGTCATGATAGGGTATTACCACCTGATCATTAATCTGTTCGGCAAGATTGCCGAGACCGCTTCCAAGCACTATGCCCACGGTGGGCAGTTCCTGGCCTATGCAAGATTTCACATAGCGCGCGGCATGGTTGATTCTTTCGGTTCTTTCGTCCATAGTGTTATAGCATACGTTTGATTTCTTTCCGTGCATGCTCGATGATTTCGCGTTCGCCTTCAACTTCACGGTGGCGCATTACGAAGCGGCCGCCGCAGATGACGGAGTCGATGCAGTCGGAGTGTGCGGAATAGATGAAATTGGCAAGGAAACTGCCGGGGGAGAGGAAGAAGGTATTGTCGGTATCGACTATACTGATATCGGCAAGAGCGCCTTCGACCAGCTTACCGGCGTTGATATTGAGAGCTTTAGCTCCGTTCACCGTGCCCATGGCCAGCAATTCGTCGAGCGGGAGAGCCTTGGGGTCGCCCCGCCAGGCTTTCTGGAACAGGGCTGCGGTCTTCATGGCTTCCAGCAGATCCAGATTGTTGGAGGACGCGCATCCGTCGGTGCCTATGCAGATATTGATTCCGGCATCGCGCATCTCGTTGTAGAGGAACTTGTATCCCGAAGAAAGCTTGGCGTTGGAGTTGATGTTGTGTATGCAGTGCACTCCGCGTTTGGCCAGCAGCTCTATGTCGTGTTCGGATACCCACAAGGTGTGGGCGGCCAGCAGGTTGGGCCCGAGGACGCCAAGCTCCTCGAGGTATTCGACCGGGGTGAGCCCTCCGTGTGCGGCTTTGCAGTCTTCGACCTCCTCGCGGGTTTCGCACAAATGAATGTGGAGGTTGAGGTCCTTCTCCCTTGCGAATTCGGAAATCCAGCGGATTAGCCCTTCGCTTACGGAATAAACTGCATGGAAGGCAACTTGGTAGATGCTGCCTTTCTCCCATATGTCATGAGCCCGCTCATACCAGCGAAGGCACTGGTCCTTCTCACGTTCCGCCTCTTCAGGATCGCCCTTGTCTATCATGTCGTACCCCAGGGAATGACGCACACCCATTTCCACTGCAGCCTGGTGGGCGGCAGGGAAAAACCAATACTGGTCGTTGAACGTGGTCGTGCCTGTCCGGAGCATCTCCAGACACGCTACCTTGGTGCTCCAATAAACAAAATCGGAATCGAATTTATCTTCGACGGCCCAAATTTTTTTCAGCCAATCGTGGAACAGCATATCCTCTCCAATGCCACGCATGAGGGACATTCCGGCGTGGGTATGCATGTTAATGAAACCGGGAACGGCGACCTTGCCGCTGCAATCCATCATTTCGATGTCTCCGGCAAGCTCCCAGGCGCGACTGCTGCCGGCAGGGGCTATTTTTGATATCAAGTCCTTCTCTATGAGGACGTCGCAGGCAGAACCGTCAATCTCTATATTCCTGAGCAATATCATGTTGCTACAGGTCTTCGAATTCAACAGACTTTTCTTCGGGTTCCCTCTGAGGGATTACACCTCCGAAGCACTTGTCGGTGATGTAATTGATGACTTCGTCCAGACCTTCTTTGAATTTGTCGAAATCTTCTTTATACAGGAAGATCTTGTGCTTGTCGTAGGTAAAAGACCCGTCGGGGTTGTTCCTGCGCTTGCTTTCGGTTATAGTAAGGAAGAAATCGTTGTTACCCTTAGTCGATTTGACATCGAAGAAATAGGTACGCTTGCCGGCCCTGACGGGTTTGGAATAAACATCCTCGGAATTGCGCTCCTGAAATCCCGCCGGATCGTAATCGTCTCTGTACATAACAAAAAATTAATAATGATTTGTGCAAAAATATAATTTTTTCTCAGATTACGTGTTATCTTTGCAGTAAAATTTGTTTGAAATTTATGCTGAACAGAAGAATCCTCCGGATAAAGGCTTTCAAGGCTGTTTATTCGCGCGTGGAAAATCCTGCTATGACGCTCTCTGACATAGAGTACGAGCTCGAAAGGTCATGCGAATCGACCCGAGATCTGTATTTGCGTCTGCTGGCCCTCATTGTGCCTCTGACCGAGGAGGCGCGTGCGCGTATCGAAGCTGCACGGACCAAATTCAATCCTACTGACGAAGAACTCAACCCGAACATGAAGTTTGCCGAAAATGCGCTGGCCCGCGTTTTCGCTGAGGATCCGGATTTCAATAAACTCTTGAAAAAGAAGAAGATATCCTGGGAGAACGACGACATGTTCCTGCGCCATTTGTACGAGTCCGTCCGTGGCAGGGACTACTTTAAAGAGTACCTCGATTCAAAAGAAACATCCCTTGCAAGTGATGCCGATCTGTTCTGCCGTATCTTCGAGCAGGAACTGCCCGACAATAAGGAACTTGAAGACATCCTGGAAGACCTTTCCATTTACTGGAATGACGAGCTGGAATATGCGCTGAGCTGGTGCTGCCGTTCTTTGGAGCAGGTGGGGAAGGGCCGTCTGTGGAGCCTTCCCGAGTTGTACCTGAGCCAGATGCCCGGTTCGGAGGGAAAGGAGAGCGACAAGGCTTTCGTGTTCAACCTGGTGCGCACCGCCTACCGCAATTTTGACGACTATGCCCGCAGGGTCTCGGAAGTGACGCCCAAATGGGATACCGGCCGTATTTGTGCAACCGACCTAGCGCTCATCATCTGCGGTCTGGCCGAAGCGGACGCTTTCAAGAACATCGACTACCGTACTACCATAAATGAGTTCGTAGAGATTTCCAAGTTCTACAGTACGCCTGAAAGCAAGGCGTTTGTGAACGGAGTCCTGGATAAATTAATCAATAAAGAATAGATTTATGAATTTTCTGACTTTCGTACTTCAGGCTGCACCCGCAGCAGGCGCCCAGGCCCAGCCTCAGGGCGGCGGTTGGTCCATGTGGATCATGCTCATCGCCATTTTCGCAATCATGTGGCTCTTCATGATTCGCCCCCAGCGCAAACAGCAGAAAGAGATGGAGCAGTTCCGCAACTCTCTTAAGAAAGGGGACAAGGTGATCACCGCCGGCGGTATCTATGGCACAATCGCCGAAGTAAACGAACGTACCGTGCTCCTTAAGGTTGACGGTGACGTGAAACTGCGTATCGACAAGGCTTCTCTTCAGAAGGATCCTGCCGCCGCTCCCGCAGCACCCGCAGCACCCGCCGAGACCGGCAACGAAAAGAAATAATAATTGAAACTCTGGACCCAGTTTCTTCTCTGCTTCTTGCTCTCCGGCAGCATCTGGCTGATTCATAACCTTTCCCAGACATATACGGGGGTTGTGAACGTGTCGGTTGTTGCCCACAGCGCTTTGAAGGGGCGGGCGGCGGCGTCCAGGGTCGCGGTGTCTGTCAGCGCACGCTGTTCCGCCACCGGTTTCCGGCTTATGCGCCTCAAGCATCAGAAGAACGACATTCACCTCGATGTGCATGTCGAGGATCTGGTGCCGTCTGGAGGCGATAAATACATAGTTCCAGCCGCAGAGATGGCCAAGTACTCATCCGAGCTGTTCGGAGAAGGAGTGGAGCTGGTTACATTCCTGAATCAGAACTATGTATTCGAGTTTGACGAAGAGGATTATAAGGTGGTGCCTGTGCGCGCCGTCTATTCCGCTTCTTACAAAGCTCAGTACATGGCCGCTGGTCCCATTGATGTGGAGCCGGACTCCGTTGTGATATACGGCGACGCAGCCAAGCTTGCCTCCGTCGATGAGATACTGACAAAAGCACTGAGCCTGAACGACTTGTCCAAGAGTATGGGCGGTGTCGTAAAGCTGGTAGCTCCCCAGGGGCTGAGGATGTCCGAAAAAGACGTCACCTGGTCGCTTGAGGTCGTGCGCTATGTGGAAATGCGCTCCGAGGTCAGTATTGGGGTCCGCAATGTCCCTCCCGATGTTGCCTTCTCCGTGTATCCGTCCCGCTCGGAAGCTGTGTTCCTTTGCGAGTTCCCGACCAGGAGCGATCCTTCTGCGACTTGCGAGTTCTACGTGGACTACGAGGAGTTCCTCAAGTCTGAATCCGGACGCTGTGTGCCCAGGGCCGACAATGTTCCCGCTTATGTGCTGGAATGGCGTCTGGACAGGGAACTGTTCGATTGCATGGTAAGGGAGGACACGCCATGACCACAGTGCTCGTGACAGGTCCTATCGGGGGCGGAAAATCCACCGTGTGCAAGTATCTGCTCTCGAAAGGCTATCCGGTCTATGACTGCGACAGCCGCTGCAAGCGCCTCTACGAAGAAGTGCCCGGACTGAAGTCCAGAATAGAAACAGAACTCGGTATAGCGTTCGGCAATCTGGCGCTCATTTTCGATGACGAAGCTCTCCGGCAGAAGCTTGAGGCGATGGTTTATCCTCTGCTTCTGGAAGATATAAAAGCATGGCAGGAAGCTGCCCGCAGCGACGTGGCTTTCATAGAATCGGCGATAGCCATGGATAAGGCATGTTTCGACGGAGTGTATCAGAAGGTGCTGCTTGTAACTGCCCCCAAGAGACTCCGTTATTCGCGTAACCGATTTGCGCGCAAAAGGGACTCTCTTCAGAGTTTTGACCTTGCAAGGGTAGATGCCGTGATAAAAAACAATGCTTCAGTCGAACAGTTGTACCGACAAGTAGATAATTTTTTAGAAACCAAGATATGAAAACAGATTTGGCAAAAATTCTGTCCGTTTCAGGACATCACGGACTGTTCCTTTATTTGGCACAGTCCCGTACCGGCGCAATTGCCGAGTCGCTCAGCGACAAAAAACGCATGGCATTTGATGCCCACAGCCGTATATCCACACTTTCAGACATAGCGATTTTCACTTCAGAGGGCGAAATGCGTCTTGCCGACGTGTTTACAGCCATGAAGAAAGCGGCCGATGAGGGAGCTGAGGTTCCTTCTTCCAAAGCATCTTCCGACGAAATCAAGGCTTTCTTTGCCAAGGCAGTCCCCAATTATGACGAGGACCGTTTCTATGTGTCTCACATGAAGAAAGTCCTGGACTGGTATGACGAACTGGTGAAGTTTGCATCCCTGGATTTTGTGACCGACGAAGAAAGAGAAAAAGAAATTGAAGAGAATTAAGATCATAACCCTGGGCTGTTCAAAGAACAGCGTGGACACCGAGCATCTTCTGGCGGCTCTGCCGCCGGAAGATTTTGCGCTGGTTACCCAGGCTCCTTTCGACTATCTGCTCTATAACACCTGCGGCTTCATTGGAGATGCCAAAGAAGAATCGATACAGGCCGTTCTGGAAGGAGTGGAGGCGAAGAAGAGGGGAGAAGTGACCAAGCTTGTCGTGTTCGGCTGCCTGTCCGAGCGTTACTCTGCTCAGATGCCGGAGCTAATACCGGAAGTAGATGCATGGTTCGGTGCCAGGGATTTAAATCCTGTCCTTGCGTACCTGGGGGCTCCGGCTTCGCGTTTTATCTCCCGCAGGCAGGAACAGCGCAGAGGGTATGCTTATCTGAAGATTTCCGAGGGTTGCGACCGGCGCTGCTCGTATTGCGCAATCCCTTTTATACGTGGCGCTCATCGTTCTGTGCCGATGGAAGATCTCGTGGCCGAGGCCCGGCAACTTGTTGGCGAAGGCGTGAGCGAGCTTATCCTCATTGCCCAGGACACTACCTTCTACGGACTTGACCTTTACGGGCACAGGGCCTTGGCGGAACTCCTGGAGCGTTTGTCGGCGATAGACGGAGTGGAGAGGCTTCGCATTCACTATTCATATCCGAGCGACTTCCCTGAAGATGTGCTTGAGCAGATGGCAAGCAATCCTAAGGTATGCAAGTATTTAGATATTCCTCTGCAACATATCTCCGACCCGGTGCTCGCCAATATGCACAGGCACATTGATTCCGCTGCTACCAGGTCTCTTATTGCCCGCATGCGCGAAAAGGTCCCGGGGGTTGTGCTGCGCACCACTATGATCGTAGGCCATCCCGGTGAAGGACCTCAAGAGTTCGAAGAACTGCTCGAATTCGTGCGCTGGGCACGTTTTGAACGCCTTGGGGCATTCTGCTATTCCGAAGAGGAGGGCACATGGGGCGCTTCTCACCTGAAGGACGATGTGCCCGAAGAAGAAAAGCGCCGCAGGCTCGATGCCTTGATGTCGTTGCAGGCAGGTATATCATTGGACTTCAACCAGTCGCGTGTAGGCTCCGTGGAGCGTGTGCTGGTGGATGCCGTTATGGACGGCGCGCTGGTCTGCCGGAGTTTCGCCGAAAGCCCGGAAGTGGACGGGGAGATTCTTGTAGAAACAGAAAGAGCCGACGAAAAACTCATCGGCTCCTATATCGATGTCCGCATTACTTCTGCGGACGAGTATGATTTAAGGGCGGTTCAGCTCTGAGGTCTTTTCCAGATCCAAAGCTCCAGCTAATATGCTCACGGGATTCTTCACAGGGACTCCCGTGGACATTTCTATCTGCCATTTGCAGGTCTCGCATTCGCAGGCCACAAAGTCGGGCTTGGCTGCGGCGATATCGTCGAAAAGGGGCTTGCCTATCAGCTGGGACACTTTGTAGTTTTCTTTTTTGAACCCATATGTGCCGGCGATTCCGCAGCAGTTGCTCTCCAGCTCGGTAAGTTCCATTCCGGGGATCATCTTCAGAAGTTCCGTCGTGAAAATGCCCTGTCCAAGACGCTCCTGGTGGCAGGGACAGTGATATGCGGCCTTGGCCTTCCATCCCTCTTTCCATACGGGTTTCACTTCTCCAGAGGATATGGCCTTGTAGATGAACTTCTCGAACAGGCTGATGTGCTCCTTCACGTCGTCGTTGCCAACCTTCAGAAGCTCAGGGTATTCCTCCAGAAGCGTCATAGTGCAGGTGGTGGACACGGTGATGATGTCCCGTCCTTCAGAAACAGACTTGCGGAAAGCTCCCATGTTTATCTTTGCGTCGCGGGTCGCAGCATTTATCATGCCGTTGGCGATTTTGGCCACACCGCAGCAACGCTCCCCGTCAATGAGGTGAACCCCGTAGCCGAAAGCGTTCATCACGGCCACGAAGTCTTTGGCGAGCTGAGGGTAGTTATAGTTGGCGTAGCAACCGTGGAAGTAGCTTATGTGCTTCTTGAATCCGTCCTGGGAGGCCGCAGCGTTCTTTTTGAACCAATGTACGAAGGTCTCAGAGGAATACTTGGGCAGGGTCCTGCGATGGTCGATTCCCATGGCGAAGTCCAGTACGCTCTTGACCGGCGACAGGCCGAGGGTGAAGTTGACTATCGGCGCGAATGCTCCGGCCACCGGCCCCATCTGGTCTGTGCTTGCCAGCATCACGTCCCTAAGTTTGGGCGGTTTGGTGTTGAAGTCTATGCGGGCTTGCTGTATGAGGTCTGCAATACGCACCCCTGACGGACAAGCTACCTCGCAGCGCTTGCAATTGAGACAGTACTTAAGAGAGTCTTCGTAGAAAATGCCGTTTTTGAGGCGGTAGCGCTCCCCGTCGGGGCCGGAACGCTTGGGACCGGCATAATCTGGGTTGTTTGCCATAACCGGGCATACGGTCTCGCACAGCGAACATTTCTGGCACTGTTCGAAATTGTTGGCGCTTATATTCCTTTCCTGCATAACTAGTTCCTCTTTAGAATTGCTTGTGCGGCTGCATGCGCGCTCTCGATTATCTGCTCCCTGGCGTCATGGTCTGCACTGCTGATTCCCTGCAGCACCTCGCCTGCGGGGAAAAGGTTGATTATGGCCTCGCCGTTTTTGAGGGCCGCTCCGTTCTGGGTCTTGACTCCGAATTCCAGAAATTTCTGGGGCGCTGCGAAGCTGCGGTCGAACCATGTGCTGCGGTCCGGGTCATATTCTACATCCAGTCCGAACAGCGGCTCATAAACCTTGTCCATGTCGGCGGCCAGTCCACGGGAGAAGTATTTCCCGGTGGCCAGTATGAAGTAGTCGGCTTCCAGGCATACGTCGCCAAGTTTGGCGGTGCATACGCTCAGAAGGCGCCCGTCTCCGAATGTGCCTCCCGTAACCCTGTCTCCGCGGAGCAAGGTGCCCCCGGCTGCTTTGAAATCATTAGCGGAGATGTTGTTTAAAGACAGTCCTTCAGCAACCACGGCGCAGCGGAGCCCGCCGTTCTGCAGTTCGGCAGCTGCTGTCATGCCAGCCAGTCCGCCGCCTATAATTACCACATCAAATCTCATCGTAAGAATAGGGTTTCTCGAATTTGTAAACTCTCTGCATAAACTCCATTTCGCGAAGGGTATCGCCCCAGCCTACGGAACGCATGCCCTTCCAGCGCTCGTCCAGATAGTCGGCGGCCAGCTTGGGGGCGAGGGAAGGGTCTCCCAGAGCTATGGCCAGGGCCTTTGCCGCTTTACGTATGCAAAGCGTGCCCTGGCAGGTGCCCATGCCCACACGGGTGCGGCGCCTCAAATCTTCCAGGTTACGGACTCCCAGCTCGCTCACGGCGTATTTGATTTCCGCCAAAGTGACGTTTTCGCACTCGCAGACCAACTGTTTGTCTTCGGGGGTTGCGAATTTGATCTTGCCGACCAGGTCTCCCTGACGGCCTGCGGCGCCTTTCTGGCCCGCGCTGACCTTGCCTTCGAAGCGTTTGCTCACAGTCTCTATCCTTCCGTCCACCGAGCCCGGCAGGGGAGTGTCCGCCGTAGCGCATGCTTTGGTGACTCCCAATTTCCGGCACACGAGGTCGGTGGCAAGTTCCGCCATCAGACGGTATGTCATCAGCTTGCCTCCGGTGATGCTCACGAAGCCCTTGACCCCGTCGCGGGTTTCGTGGTCGAGACACACGATGCCGCGGCTGATGCTGCGTCCGGAGGGATCGCTGTCGTCGGCCACGAGGGGGCGCACACCGGCATATGCCCTTAATATTCTGGTAGATGCGAGAGCTGGACAGAGTGCGCATCCTTCGCGCAGCAGCAGGCTCACTTCTTCAGGAGTAACTTCCATGTTGTCGCACTCCTCGAACGGGACCTTGGTGGATGTGGTTCCGATGACGGTAACAGAATCACCGGGAACGAGGATGTCGCCGTCGGCAGATTTGCGGCAGCGGTTGATTACGACGTTGTTGACCCTGTGCCCGAAGACCAGCAGGGCGCCTTTCGCCGGGTACATTCCTATGTGGATGCCGGCCTTCTGTGCCACTCCGTGGCCCCATATGCCTGCGGCATTGACCGTAACGGGAGCCCTGTACTCGGATTCCTGCCCGGTGCGGGTGTCCAGAACCTTGACGCCGAGTATGGTGTCGCCTTCACGGATGAAATCGAGGAACTGCGTGTACACGAGCACCTTAGCTCCATGCATGGCGGCGTCGGTGACGTTGGCGGTGCAAAGCCGGAACGGATCCACCGATCCATCAGGCACTACGACGGCTCCGATCAGGGACGGGTTGACCGACGGCTCCATGGCCTTGGCGTCGGAAGGGGAGATCGCTTTGGCGTCGATGCCTGCTTTCTGGCATGCTTCGATGAATTTCTTCTGGTAGTCGAGTCCGAATCCGGCCTCTTCATCTTCGGGAAGGGTGATGAAAAGACCGCCCGTGTCTTCCACGCAATTGGAAGCGATATTCCTGAGTATTTTGTTCTCCCTTATGCATTCCTCGGCGGATTCGCTGTCTTTCACGGCGTAACGTGCGCCCGAATGCAGCAGGCCGTGGTTCCTTCCCGTGGCGCCGGTGGCAATGTCATGACGTTCGATCAGCAGCACCCTGAGCCCGCGCATGGCGCAGTCGCGCGCGGTGCCGGCGCCAGTGATGCCGCCTCCGATGATTATTACGTCAAATTCGTTTTTAACTGGCATATAGTTGTGTTTTAATCTCTTGTAAAAAAGGCGGAACCGTAAGCCGGTTTCTGTTAATTCTGCCATTTATCTTCGCAACCTACCCCCTGACATCAGGCGGGCCGCCCTCAACTGTCAGTATATTTGGTCTTGCAGACCCTGGCGCCGTACCCGCAGTGTATCGCTACAATGCGTCGTGAGCTCTTACCTCGCGTTTTCACCCTTGGCATAAAAATGCCGGTTATTTTCTGTTACGGCGTGCGTAAAGTTACCCCTACCTGCGCTTTCCGCAGCAGGGCGCCCTGTTCTGTCCGGACTTTCCTCAGCATTTCTGCCGCGGCAGACCGTCCCGCCTTAGTTCACAAAGATAACAATTATTTTTTTAACTTTGTAGATGATATGATTACCGACAACCGACTGAAAGTGTTTGTGACGCTGTGCGAGTGCAGTAGCTTTACTGCTGCGGCGAGGCGTCTTGGATGCAGCCAGCCTTCTGTAAGCCAGAATGTTGCGCAGTTGGAGGCTGAAGCTGGGTGTGCCCTTATCGAAAGGGGACGTTCTATATCTCTCACGGAAGCGGGAAAGCGTTTCCTGGTGTATGCGAAAAGGATTCTCACCCTGTACAGCCGCTTGGACGCCGAGATGAGGGGGGAAGAAGCTCCGCAAGAGGCTGTTTCCCTTGAACTTGGAGACGGAAAGGTGGCAGAAGTTTCTGTACGTGAAGGAAAATTAGAAATAGATTTGAAATCTGCAAATTATTAGTATCTTTGCGCGTTTGTTTAACTAATAATTCTTTTATGGGTAAAAATGAAGAAACTGCTAATCTTCTTCGCAGCATTGCTGCCCTGCTTCCTTGCATACTCGCAAGAGGCTGAAGAGACCGGCAGCTATGCCGAGTTTCAGATTATTCCGCGTTTTGATTACAATCCTTATTTCTTTCTCCGACAATCTGGAGACGGATCGAGCGGAAACGATTTCACCTTCGGCAATTCTTCAATTTACACCCTTATAGAGGGACAGTTCTCCGAGCACGTCTCTTTCCTGATTAACAATCACTGGCTGGCCGGTGACAAGAGCTGGGATGCGACAAAGGCTCTTTACGGCTCTACGCTTTATTCCAACAGCAACAACTGGGTCGATCTTGCCTATGTGGATTTCAATTTCGGCAACTGGTCCTTCCGCCTTGGCAAGGACTGCATATCGTCCGGTGGTTTCGAATACGACGACTACGATGTTAACGTAGATTATCTGTCAACCGCATCCGAGGGAGAGCAAAAGATTTTGCTGGCCTCGAATCTTTGGTACAACCTGCCCGGTTACCAGTGGGGAGCGAGGGCCGCTTATTCAATACAGGATCATACCACTCTGTCCTTCCAGATGATCACGTCTCCTTTTGGAGAAAGGCCTTTCGCAAGTGGCCTTTATGCTTATTCCCTGAGGTGGAACGGCAGCTACGGCAACTTGTCGAACATCTGGACCGGCTCTGCCATCCAGCGCCAGGACGGCGGTTTCGAATGGCTCGTGGCTCTTTCCCAGAGGTATGCCCTCGGCGATTTCACACTCGGTTTCGACTGGTACAATACTGTTGACATAGACTGGGGCCCCGAAGGGGAAGCTCCTCTCGATCTGTTGAAAGGCAACACCTTCCGTCCTTCGCTTCAGTGGACTCCTTCAGAGAAGTTCGACTGCTGTCTGATCGGTAACGTTTATACCCGCTTCGGCCTGTACGATTTGAATGCAGGCGCGTGGTTCCACTACTATCCGATCAAGAACATTCAGCTTCACGCTGCGGCGGCTTGGGATTATTTCACAAATTCCATTTCCGCGCTGGTTGGTTTAAAAGTCGATCTCACTGTCCTTTCACTATAGCCGATGACAAACGATTATATTATTGATATTCAGCACTTGAGTAAGTCCTTTGGGGATGTTAAGGTGCTGGATGACATCAATTTCTATGTACGTAGGGGAGAATTCGTGACGCTGCTTGGCCCTTCGGGCTGCGGCAAGACTACACTGCTTCGTCAGATCGCCGGCTTCATAGCCCCCGACGAAGGCCGTATATTGCTGGAAGGAAAAGACATTTCCGGCATTCCTCCCTATAAGCGTCCTCTGAATACCGTGTTCCAGCGTTATGCCCTTTTCCCGCATCTTGACGTCTTCGACAATGTGGCATTCGGCCTCAAACTGCAGAATGTGCCGGCCAAGGAAATCGAGGTGCGCGTAAAGAAGATGCTGAAGATGGTGTCGATGTCCGACTACGAAGACCGTTCCGTGGATTCGCTTTCCGGCGGACAGCAGCAGAGAGTGGCTATCGCCAGGGCTCTGGTCAACTATCCAAAAGTGCTTCTGCTGGATGAACCCTTGGCTGCACTTGACCTTAAGATGCGCAAGGATATGCAGATGGAACTCAAGGAGATACACCGTAAGATGGGTATCACTTTCATCTATGTTACCCACGACCAGGAAGAGGCCTTGACGCTCTCCGATACGATAGTCGTCCTTAACGAAGGCCGCATTCAGCAGATAGGTACTCCCGCAGACATATACAACGAACCCGTTAATTCGTTCGTGGCTGACTTCATCGGCGACTCTACGATCCTGAACGGGACCATGATATGCGACCGCAGGGTGGAGTTCATGGGACATGAATTCGATTGTGTGGACGAAGGCTTCGGCGAGAATGTGCCCGTTGACGTGGTGGTGCGCCCCGAAGACGTTTACATAATGAACCAGCTCGAGGGAGCGCAGTTTAGCGGAGTGGTGCAGTCATGTATCTTCAAGGGAGTGCACTACGAGATGTTTGTCGAGACCGACAAGGGCTATGAGCTCATGGTCCAGGATTATAACTCCTTCGAGCCTGGCTCCACGGTGGGGCTTCTGATACGTCCTTCAGATATCCAGGTCATGCGTAAGGAGCGCACGTGCAATACCCTTGAGGCTGAAGTCGAAGACGACAAGCACGTGAACATGCTGGGATGCTCCTGGGAGTGCGAAGTGCCTTCCGAGTTCGCTCCCGGCGACAAGGTGCTTGCTGAAGTGGCTTTCGACAAAGTGGATCTGTGGGACAATCAGGCAGACGGAAAGCTGGGCGGCGAAGTCCACTTCCTGCTCTACAAGGGAAACCACTACCATCTTACCGTCCTTACTGACGACGGAGACCATCTTTGGGTGGATACCAATGATATCTGGGACAAGGGAGACCTTGTCGGTATAGACATTGCCCCTTCGGACATCAAGCTCAGGCGCCGCGATGGTTAAGAGAAGCACTTGGAGTCTGCCGTACCTCATCTTCATGGTGATGTTCGTGGTGCTGCCTCTGCTCTTGATCGTCCTTTATGCCTTTCAAGACGGAAGCGGGCACTTCACGCTGTCCAACATAACCAGGTTCTTTACCGATTCAGACTCTCTTTCTACATTTGCTGTATCGGTTGAGGTAGCTATCGAAAACACATTGATATGTGTACTGTTGGGGTATCCTGCCGCATGGATTCTAGCCAACCGTAAACTAAACCGCAGCGCGGTTACGGTGGTGCTGTTCATCATGCCCATGTGGATAAATGCCCTCATGCGTACCCTTGCAACCGCGGAGCTTTTCAATATGCTTGGCTTTACTCTCGGCAAGGGGACACTGCTCTTCGGTATGGTCTATGACTATCTGCCGTTCATGATCTATCCAATCTACAACACCCTGATGAAGATGGATAATTCCTATGCTGAGGCAGCTGAAGATCTCGGAGCGGCACCGTGGACGGTGTTCTGGAAGGTTACCGTTCCGCTTTCACTGCCCGGTGTCATGAGCGGTGTGCTTATGGTCTTCATGCCCACGGTGAGCACGTTTGCCATTTCCGAGTTCCTTACCAACAACAAGATAAAGCTTTTTGGTACCATCATTCAGGAGAACATCAATTCCTCTATGTGGAACTATGGAGCTGCCCTTGCCTTCATAATGCTGATAATCATAGGTATAACTTCGTTTTTCGGAGAGTCCCGCCAAGATGAAGCGGAAGGAGGTCTGATATGAAAAAAGTACTCGCAAAATGCTATATATGGCTGTTGCTCGCCATGCTTTATGCGCCGCTTCTGTTCATAGCCATATTCTCTTTTACCGAGTCGCGTGTGCTGGGCAACTGGACCGGGTTCTCAACAAAACTCTATACCAATTTGTTCAGTGGCGGCATGAACGGAGGTCCTTCGCTCCTTGCTGCGGTGGAGAATACTCTTCTGATAGCCTTGATCGCTGCCGTTTTTTCGACAATACTCGGAACGGTAGCGGCAATCGGCATATTCAACCTCAAGGGGAGAAAGAGGCAGGCGATGCAGTTCCTCAATAATATCCCGATGATCAATCCGGATATTATCACCGGTGTTTCGCTGTTCCTGCTCTTTGTGTTCCTGAAGTTCTCGCAGGGCTATGTAACTGTGATTCTGGCACATATTACCTTCTGCACTCCTTATGTGGTGCTCAGCGTCATGCCCAAGCTGTCGCAGATGAATCCCAATATCTATGAGGCTGCCCTGGACCTGGGCGCAACGCCCGGCGTCGCCCTCCGCAAGGTCCTTATCCCGGAGCTCCGGCCTGGCATGATCTCCGGCTTCATAATGGCTTTCACCATGTCCCTGGACGATTTTGCCGTGACTTTCTTCACCCGCGGCACCATAGGCCTGGACACGCTGTCCACCTATATCTATACCGACGCCCGCAAGGGAGGACTCACGCCGGAACTGCGTCCTCTGATGACGCTTATCTTCTTATTGGTACTTGTTCTTCTGATAATAATTAACATACGCAGAGCAAAGTCTGACAATATTGCTAAATGAAAAAGATCCTTATTTTCTTGGCGGCTGCAGCCCTATTGAGCTCATGCGCCCAGGACAGGAGCCAGGTCCTGAAAGTTTACAACTGGTCCGACTACATTGACGAATCTGTAATCCCTGAATTCGAACAGTGGTACGAGCAGCAGACAGGGGAGAAGGTCAAGGTCATCTACCAGACCTTCGACATTAATGAAACGATGCTCTCCAAGATAGAAAAAGGACATGAGGACTACGATGTGGTCTGCCCGTCCGACTATATCATAGAGCGCATGCTCAAGAACGACCTGCTTCTTCCGATCGACAGGGATTTCGGTGACACGCCCAACTATATCGACGCAAACCTTTCTCCTTATATACGTTCATGCTTCGACAAGATCATTGGTTCCGGCAAGAACGCCAACGATTATTCGGTCGGCTACATGTGGGGAACCACCGGCATCATGTACAACACCAAGTATGTGACCGCCGAAGAAGCTTCGACATGGGAAATTCTCCGTAATCCCAAGTTCGCCGGCAAGATTTTCATCAAAGATTCCGCCCGCGACGTGTTCTCCCAGATAATTATCTATCTGCGCCGGGACGATCTGGCAGCAGGCAAGGTCACTCTGGATGAACTTATGCTGGATTCCTCGGACGAAGCCATTGCTGCAGTAGAGTCGTTCATGAAGGAAGTCAAGCCGCTGGTGGCCGGCTGGGAAGCCGACTTTGGCAAGGACCAGATGACGCAGGAACGCGGCTGGATAAGCCTCAACTGGAGCGGTGACGGTGTGTGGGCCGCTGAAGAGGCTGCCGAGGTCGGTGTCGATCTTCAGTATGTTTGCCCCAAAGAAGGCTTCACGGTGTGGTTTGACGGCTGGGTGATACCCAAGTATGCCTGCAACGTCAAAGCTGCTAAATACTGGATTAATTTCATGAGCCGTCCCGATATAGTCATTCGCAACGTGGATGTCACCGGTTATGTTTCCGCAAGCGGTGCCCCCGAGGTCCTGGAGGCCTTTACTGACGATTCTTACGAGCCTATCGACCTCTCCTATTTCTTCGGCCCCGAGGCTACTTCGGTTTGCGCCAATCCTGTCCTTTATCCCGACAAGGCCGACATCGACCGCAGTACTCAGGAGCATGACTGGGGCGACCGTACTCCGGAACTTGTGGAAATGTGGTCCAGGATCAAAGGCGACAACGCTTCCGGCATGACGGTGTTCGTGGTTGTGGCCTTTATAGTGGCTCTGCTTGCCGTTGCCGTGATAGGAAGGCTTGCAAAACGCCGCAGGAACGCAGGTCGCAAGCCTCGCCGCAGGTAATTCAGCGTAATATAAAAAAGTTTCCCCTCTTAGGTTCTGAGAATCAAGAGGGGAAACTTTTTTGTTATAATGGTTAACAAAAATGTTACAATGCGCTATTTGGGGGCAATCCTGTACAAAACGATGGCTATAATGGTGTAAACGAAGTTCGGCAGCCATAGCGCAAGGCCGGCGGAGAGGGTGCCGGTGAACACGAACATTTCGCTGAACTTGAGGAACAGGATATACAGGAAGGCGAGGCCGATGCCAAGCGCTAGGTTGAAGCCTATGCCGCCGCGTTTCTTTTTGCTTGTGAGCGCAACCGCCATAATGGTGAGTATGAATGCGGAGAAGGGCAGTGTCATGCGCCTGTTCTTCTCTATCTGAGCATACATGACGTTGGAATCGCCGCGCATCTTCTGGGTGGAGATGAGGGCGTTCAGGTCTTTCTGCGGCAGTGTTTCCACCGTCTTCTGGTTACGGTAAAAGTCGCTCAACTTGAGGGCGATCACCGTGTCGAGGGATTCTCCGCAGCGGACATGGTCTTCCAGCCCCTTGGTATAGTCGCGCAGGAAGTAGCGCCTCAGGTGCCAGCCGTCCATGGTGCTGTCCCAGACGGCGGATTCCGCGGTAAGCTTTGACACCAGCTTGTTGTCTTCTATGGACTCAAGTGTGAATTTGTAGGCCGTGTTGTTGTATGCGCTGAATGACTGCACATAGACGAACTGTCCCGGAGCTATCTGGTAGTGGACGTTGTTACGGCTGTATTTGGTGTAATTTTGATCCACATATTTGGTCTCGAACTCAACCCTGGTAGCGTTGGACCGCGGGATTATAAATAGGTTGAGTCCCAGTGACAGCAGGGCTATTATGGCAGCGGACACCATGTACGGCACCATCATGCGTCCGTAGCTGACACCGCCCGACAATATGGCTATGATCTCGGAATTCGCGGCCATGCGGGAAGTGAAGAAGATGACCGTTATGAAAACGAAGAGGGGAGAGAACATGTTTATGAAGTACGGTATGAAATTCACGTAGTAGTCGAATATGATCGACTTGAGCGGTACTTCATGCTCTACGAAGTTCTCTATTTTTTCAGATATGTCGAAGATGATGACTATCACTATAATGACCAGCAGCGCTATGAAGAAGGTCGTGAGGAACTTCTTCATTATGTAGCGGTCCAGTATTTTGGGTTTAAGCGTCATTACAGTCTCTGGCTAATGTGTTTTACGGCTTCCTGCTTCCAGGGCGTGAAATCGCCGAGTTTGATATGCTCCCGGGCCTGTCTCACCAGGTCCAGGTAAAATGCGAGGTTGTGCTCGCTCGCAAGCATTGCAGCAAACATCTCTCCGGCGATGAAAAGGTGGTGCAGGTAAGCTTTGGTGTAGCTATGATCCACAAAAGACGTTCCGTCGGGATCGATGGGCGAGAAATCGTCGGCCCATTTGGCGTTTCGCAGGTTCATTATGCCGTTCCAGGTGAACAGCATGGCGTTGCGCCCGTTGCGGGTCGGCATGACGCAGTCGAACATGTCCACGCCGCGCGCTATGCCTTCGAGTATGTTCGCAGGAGTGCCGACGCCCATGAGGTAGCGCGCCCTGTCCTGGGGAATTACTGGGTCGAGGACTTCCAGCATTTCGTACATCACCTCGGTAGGCTCTCCGACGGCCAGGCCGCCGATGGCGATACCGACTTTGGAGTGCTCCAGCGCGTGTTCGGCCGCCTGTACTCTCAGGTCCGGCCAGGTGCATCCCTGAATGATGGGGAAGAAGGTCTGCTCGTATCCGTATAGCGGCGACGTTTCGTTGAACCTCTTGGAGTAACGCTCCAGCCAAGACTGCGTAAGCTTAAGCGATTCAGTGGCATAGCGCCTGTCTGCATCGCCCGGGCAGCACTCGTCCAGAGCCATCATGATGTCGGCTCCGATGATGCGCTGGGTGTCCACGTTGTTCTCGGGGGTGAACATGTGCCGCGAGCCGTCGATGTGGGACTGGAACTTGCACCCCTCAGCAGTTATTTTGCGTATTTTGCTGAGGCTGAAAATCTGGAAGCCGCCGCTGTCGGTGAGTATGGGCCTGTCCCAGTTTTCGAATTTATGCAGTCCGCCGGCGGCCCTGAGGATATCCAGTCCGGGACGCAGGTACAGGTGGTATGTATTGCCGAGAATGATCTCGGCGCGTATATCTTCTTTAAGATCCTTGTGATAAACACCTTTGACCGAGCCCACCGTGCCTACCGGCATGAAAATGGGTGTCTGTACCTGACCGTGGTCGGTATGTATGACTCCTGTGCGGGCTGAAGATCCTGGATCCGATGCAGTTTTCGTGAAAGAGAACATAATGCAAAAATACTGAAAAAATTGTATATTTGTATCTTGACCATACGCATAGAGTAACAATTAACCATATTACAGATGAAAATCAAACCTATTACCGTCAAGTTGATTCTGTTGAATTTCCTGGAATTCGCAGTCTGGGGTGCTTATCTTACATCGCTGGGCCGCTATCTGGGCAACATCGGACTTGGCCCGCAGATCAAGTGGTTCTTTGCCATGCAGGGCATAGTATCCATCTTCATGCCCACCCTGATGGGTATTGTGGCGGACCGCAAAATCGAAGCGCAGAAAGTTCTTTCCCTGTGCCATGGATTTGCCGGTCTCTTTATGTTGGGAGCCGGATTCTATTGTATGAAAGCTGGAGGAGCAGTGGCCTTCGCCCCGCTCTTCACATTGTACAGCCTCAGCGTGGCCTTCTTCATGCCCACGATAGCAATCGCCAACTCTGTAGCCTACAATGCGCTGACCAGGGAAGGACTGGATCCTGTTGAGGCATTTCCTCCTATCCGCGTGTTCGGTACCATAGGTTTCATCTGCAGTATGCTGCTGACCAACTTCCTGAAAATCGACGGAGTGGCAATGCAGGATAGCTACACGCAGCTGCTTTCTTCCGGAATCCTTTCGCTGGTCCTTTGCGCCTACGCGCTCACGATGCCTGCCTGCCCGGTTAACAAGAATGCGGGCAAGCAGTCTTTCGTAGATGCCTTCGGACTCAAGGCGTTCACCCTCTTCAAGGACCGTCAGTTCGCGGTGTTCTTCATCTTCTCGATGCTGCTTGGCTCCGCCCTTCAGATCACCAACGGTTACGCCAATACTTTCCTCGGATCATTTGCCTCCGACCCTGCGCTGAAGGATACATTTGCAGTCAAGAACTCCAATGCCCTGATAGCTATCAGCCAGGCTTCCGAGACGCTCTGCATCCTGTTGATACCGTTCTGCATGAAGAAGTTCGGCATCAAGAAGGTAATGCTCATCGCCATGTTCGCCTGGGTCTTCCGTTTCGGCTTCTTCGGACTTGGCAATCCCGCCATGCCGGGCGTTCTGCTGTTCATACTCAGCTGCATCGTGTACGGCGTGGCCTTCGACTTCTTCAATATCTCCGGTTCGCTCTATGTTGAACAGAACACAACGACCGATATCCGCTCCAGCGCTCAGGGCGTTTTCATGTTGATGACCAATGGCTTAGGAGCTACAGTCGGAACTCTTGCTGCAGGTGCTGTGGTGGAGGCTGTCGGTGTTTTCCAGGACCCGGCAAAATGGCCCACTGCATGGTACATCTTTGCAGGATATTCTCTGGTGGTCGCCATTCTCTTTATGATTATGTTCAAGGACCCCCAGAAGCAAAAAGCTGCGTAATGAAGGTTAAGGTTATAAACCGCAGCTCGAATCCACTGCCGGAATATGCCACGGAACTGGCCGCCGGTCTGGATGTTAGGGCTGCCAACGATGAGCCCATAGTGCTCAAGCCGCTCGGACGTGCAATAGTGCCCACGGGACTCTATTTGGAGATCCCTGCCGGGTTCGAGGTCCAGGTGCGGCCGCGTAGCGGGCTTGCGGCGAAGAAAGGTATAACTGTCCTCAATGCCCCCGGCACGATAGATGCCGACTACCGCGGCGAGGTGTGTGTTATTCTTGCCAATCTCTCAGGCGAAGAATTTGTCGTGGAGAAAGGGGAGCGCATAGCCCAGCTGGTGCTTGCCCGCCACGAACGTCTGGAGTGGGAGCTTGCAGATTCTTTGGCTGAATCATCCCGAGGTGAGGGCGGATTCGGCAGTACAGGTACAAAATGAAAGACTTATATCAAAAATATTGCGGCTGTTCTTATCGTGTCACCACTGACAGCCGTGCTATTAAGGGCGGAGAGATGTTCTTCGCCCTTCGTGGTGAAAATTTTGACGGCAACGATTTTGCGGCGGCTGCGCTGGACTCAGGCGCCGCCTGGGCTGTGGTCAGCGAAGATGCGCCCCTGCCAGATGATCCCAGGTTCATCAAGGTCCCGGATACCCTGGCGGCTCTGCGTGACCTTGCCGTCTGGCACCGTACACATGTGCGCGATGGGCGTTTGCCGGTTATAGGGCTCACCGGAACCAACGGAAAGACAACCACCAAGGAGCTCATTGCGGCAGTGCTGGCCAGAAAGTTCAAAGTCACCGCCACCAAAGGCAATCTGAACAACGATATAGGAGTTCCCTTGAGCCTGCTGTCCATCACTCCGGATACAGAAATAGCCGTTATTGAAATGGGCGCCAACCATCCCGACGATATCGAGAAACTGGTGCAGGTTAGCCGTCCCGATTTTGGCCTCATCACCAATGTCGGCCGCGCCCATCTGCTGGGTTTCGGCTCATTTGAAGGCGTGAAAAGGGCCAAGGGCGCCCTCTACCGCTGGCTTGGCGGGCACGAAGGCAGCCTCATCTTTATCAATGAAGACGATGCTGACCTGCGGGAGATGGCTTCCGGTTTGCCCTGCCATTTTTATGGCTATGGGATAAAATACCAGGGCTGCGAGATTCTTCCCACTTCTCCCGATAACCCGTTCTTGGGTATCAAGTTGGCAGGAGAAGAGATACACACCCAATTGGTAGGAGCATACAATGCGGCCAATGTGCTTGCAGCATTGGCTGTTGGCGAGCGCTTTGGCGTGCCTCGCACCGAGGCTGTAGCTGCCATTGAGGCTTATGTCCCGTCCAACCAGCGTTCGCAATTGGTAAAGACAGCCAGGAATACCCTCATCGTCGATGCATACAACGCCAACCCTTCTTCCATGAAAGCGGCGGTACTCAATTTCTCGTCCCTTCAGGCTCCGCAGAAGCTTGCCCTCCTTGGGGATATGCGTGAACTGGGAACAGAATCGCTAATGGAGCACAAGCGTATCCTGGAACTCCTGAAGTCTCTGGAACTGGATGCGTGCTTGGTTGGCGAAGAGTTTGCTAAAG
The DNA here is from genome assembly GCA_946403855.1 of uncultured Bacteroidales bacterium. Lineage (GTDB taxonomy): Bacteria > Bacteroidota > Bacteroidia > Bacteroidales > UBA932 > Cryptobacteroides. Next base: position 94,337 of record CAMJBH010000004.1, on the reverse strand, counting down.
CATTGAGAGATACCGGACTGGAAGGGTTTACCTGGTTCCCTGATTCAGCTTCGTTGAAGGCTGCTCTGCATGATAAAGGCCTTAGCGGATATGCAATCCTGGTCAAGGGATCCAGGGGCATACGCATGGAAGAAGTGCTTCCCGAACTCTGACAAGGGAGGGGGAGCATCTTCCTTATATTTTCAATTTCCTGACGGCCAGCGAAGCGACGAAAGAGCACAGGAGGCCGATGGCTATGCCTACGGCAAAACCGGCGAGCACATCGCCCAGGAAGTGCTTGCCCACGAATACCCGGCTCATACCTACCACGAAAGCCCATATGCTCATAAGCACAAGGTATGCGTTGTAGCTCCGGGACTTATCTTGGCGCAGCCCCATCCAGGAACAAACAACGAAGCCGGCGGTGTTGGCGGCGTGGGCGGAGTAAAAGCCGTACGGTTTGCCGGGCACTTCCAGGACATGGAGGCCACGGGCTATCATCTCTTGGTCGAAAACCGGCCTCAGGCGCTGGACCGCTTCCTTGATGACATTTGCAAGCTGGTCACATGCCACGACGCACAAAATGCAGGCGAGAATGGCCACAAGCCCCTTTTTCCATCCCAGTCGCATGACCATCAGTACGGCGATTCCAATGTAAAGGACAATCCATGTCCTGTGGTCCGTAATGACCTGCCATACAGTGTCTGACAGGGGAGAATTGCAGGAGTTGATGGCCAGAGTGATATCCTTGTCCAGATGGTGCAAAGATCTCAGGGCGCCGCTTATTGCTGAAGAGCTTTCCATAGAAGGTCCTTGAGTTTGTCGAGCCCTTGTCCGGTGGCGGAAGAAATGAAAACATGCGGCAGGCGTTTGGGCAGTCCTGCTTCTATTTCGTTTTCTATGTCGCTGTCAATCAGATCGCATTTGGTCACTGCCAGTACCCGCTGCTTGGAGAGCAGTTCGGGGTTGTAGAGCTTTAGTTCCTTAAGGAGCGTCTTATAGCTTCCGGCGATGTCTTCTTCTTCGCAGCTGACCATGAAAAGCAGGACGGAGTTGCGTTCGATATGCCTGAGGAAGCGTGTCCCTATGCCTTTGCCTTCGTGGGCTCCTTCGATGATTCCGGGAATATCCGCCATGACGAAGGAACGGTCGTCGTGGTATCTGACTATGCCCAGATTAGGCTCGAGCGTGGTGAATGCGTAAGATGCTATTTTGGGTTTTGCCGACGTGATGGAGGCAAGGAGAGTGGATTTGCCGGCATTTGGGAAACCTACCAGGCCGACATCGGCCAACAGCTTGAGTTCCAGTATGTAAACTCCTTCCTGCCCGTCTTCGCCGGGTTGGGCATAACGGGGCGTTTGGTTGGTCGCCGTCTTGAAATTATTGTTGCCCAGGCCGCCTCTTCCGCCCTTGCAAAGTATGCGTTCCTGTCCGTCTTCGGCCAGGTCGAACAACTGCTCGCCGGTCTCTGCATCCTTGACGACGGTGCCCACAGGGACGTCCAGGATAATGTCGGCGCCGTTTTTTCCTTTGCACAAGGCTGCGCCGCCTTTCTGCCCGTCGTCGGCTTTTATATGCTTGCGGTACTTAAGGTGTATGAGTGTCCAGAACTGGGCATTTGCCCGAAGGATGATATGTCCTCCACGTCCTCCGTCACCTCCGTCGGGGCCTCCTTTGGGAATATATTTCGCCCTGTGCAGGTGCATCGATCCTGCGCCGCCGTGTCCGCTGGCGCAGTATATTTTAACGTAGTCTATGAAATTGCTTTCGGCCATAATGTTGCAAAGGTAACGATTCTTTTTGATATGGCGAAGCGGACGTTTCTATAGGCTCCGACAGAAACTTGCAATACTGTACAAAATACCATTATACTTTTGGATAATAATATAAGTCATTATGAAGAAATTGATTATCCCCTAGACGCAAGCGCCGACGGTAAATAGTTAAATACAATTGAAATTCAACCGCAACTGCAATTTTGTCAGATTCGACGACTGATCGGGCAGGTGCCAATGCGGCACCTGTTTTTTTGTAAGTAAGCCCGATTTTATGTATTTTTGCTTGTATAAAGCTTGTAGTCATGCAGCCCGAACCCTTTTCCCTGATGAGCCGCCGTATCCACAGGATACTGCTTGTATGCAATAATTACGATAATTTCTCTCTTGAAGAAGACGGACGTCTGGATATGCGCATCTCGCGCGAGTATTCCGAACTGAACCTGTCTAACCCGCCTGTGTTCGAGCGGGTGGAAACGACGGCAGAGGCGCTGTCTCTCACAGAGTCCGGAGAAGAGTTCGACCTGGTGATAGCTATGTACAACTCCGGCACGCTGGACGTCTTTGACTTCTCGCGCCGCATGAAATCCATGGCCCCTCAGACTCCAATAGTCCTGCTTGCGTCCTATTCCAGGGAAGTATGGCGCAAGCTCAAGATGCAGGATACCAGCAGCATAGATTATGCCTTCTGCTGGAGCGGCTCTACCGATCTGATCATTGCAATAGTCAAGCTGCTGGAAGACAGCTTGAACGCCGAAAAAGACATACTGGGCGGCGGGGTTCAGTGCATACTGCTTGTAGAAGATTCGGTGCGGTACTATTCGACATACCTCCCGCTGTTGTACAAACTGGTTCTGCAGCAAAATGTCGCCGCTCTTGAAGATGCGCTCAATGAGGACCAACAGATATTCCGCAAAAGGGCCCGTCCCAAAATCCTTCTGGCTACCAACTACGATGACGCAGTAGATCTGTTCGGGCGTTACAAAGACCAGATGCTGGGCGTCATCTCCGATATCGGTTTCGTCCGTCATAAGGGAGACAGCCCGGAGACTGAGAAACTCGACGCCGGCGTGGACTTGTGCCGGTATATACGCAAGGAGACTCCCCGTATGCCTATATTGATGCAGTCTTCTCAGGAGAGCATGCGCAGCGTGGCGATGGGGCTTGGGGCAGGGTTCCTGCTCAAGCAGTCCAAGATGCTTACCCATGAGCTCGGAGAGTATATCGGCAGGGAGTTCGGTTTTGGCGATTTCGTGGTGACGGACAAGCATTTGCGGCAGATTGCCAGGGCTTCGGACCTGCAGGGCGCCGAAAAGATCCTGTCCACTCTGCCCGACAATTATCTATCGGAACTTAGGGACAAAAACTACATTTCCCGGTGGCTGCTGGCAAGGGGAATCTTCGCCGTTGGCGACAAGATTAAGAATACAGTATATCCCGACATGCCCTCATTGAGGGAAGATGTGGTGAGGCTGATTCACGAATACCGGACGGCGCAGGGTCTGGGCGTAGTGGCGCGCTTCAGTCCGGAAACATATAACGACACGATTGGATTTGCCAGGATAGGGGAGGGTTCCCTCGGAGGCAAGGCCCGCGGCCTGGCATTTCTGAGCCATATTCTATATAAGTACAATCTGTACAACAAGTGGGATAACGTGCGCTTGCTGGTGCCGCGCACTCTTGCCATATCTACTGAGTACTTTGACCGTTTCATTCTGGAGAACGGCCTGCAGTATGTCATCAATTCGGATCTGTCCGACAGTGAGCTGCTTACCCAGTTTGTGTCTTCCACCTTGCCGGCAGACCTGATGGCATCGCTCAGGGTTTTCATCCGGGAGGTTGACAAGCCCCTTGCCGTGCGCTCTTCTTCCAAGCTTGAAGACTCTTATTATCAGCCGTTTGCAGGCGTTTACTCGACGTACATGATTCCTCGTACGGAAAATGAAGACCAGCAGCTCCGGCTTCTTGGCAATGCCATAAAGAGCGTATATGCATCGGTGTATTTCGCCGCATCGAGGGGATACATCAGCGCTACAGCCAACGTGATTTCCGAAGAAAAGATGGGAATAATCTTGCAGGAGCTGTCCGGCTCGGAAGATGACGGTTACTATTTCCCGGCTGTGTCGGGAACTGCCCGGTCGGTTAATTTCTACCCGGTCGGGTACGAGAAACCGGAAGAAGGCATAGCCAAGATCGCTTTAGGTCTGGGCAAGGCTGTAGTGGACGGTGAGCAGGTACTGAGGTTCTCTCCCGCGCACCCCAACAATGTAGTGCAGACATCTACCCCGGAACTCACGATGCGTGATACCCAGCAGGTTATGTATGCCCTGAATCTGCTTCCCGGGAAGTTCAAGACCTCGGTAGATGATGCAGTGAACCTGGAGCGCATTGCGATAAGCGACTGCGGCAAGTTCAAGGCCTTTGCCAAGGTGGCCTCTACATATGATTATCAGAATGGCAGAATTGTGGATTCGGCGCTTGCCGAAGGCCCGAAGGCCGTTACGTTCGCCCATATTCTAAGGTACGGGACCTTCCCGCTTGCGGATATCATAAAGCATCTTCTGGAGGTGGCCGTATGCGAAATGAAATGCAATGTCGAACTTGAGTTCGCCGTTGATTTGGAATCCAGGATATTCCACCTGCTGCAGATCCGTCCTATTTCTACGGACGGGCTGCGTACGGAGGTTGACTGGTCCAAGATAGATGACAGTGGAGCGCTTATCCGTTCTACCAGTTCACTCGGTACCGGCTGGACTGCCGACGTGAGGGATATCGTTTACGTCAAGAAAGACTGTTTCGACAAAATGAAGACCGGGCTCATAGCCGAGGAGATAAAGTCCATTAACGCTGAAATGAGAAAGGAGGGAAGGGGCTACGTTTTAATCGGATACGGGCGTTGGGGTTCGAGCATTCCCACACTTGGCATTCCAGTGGTCTGGAGCGATATTTCAGAGGCTAAAGCCCTGGTGGAATGTTCCCTCGACGATTTCCGGGTGGACCCCAGCCAGGGATCCCATTTCTTCCAGAACTTGACTTCGTTCAACGTGGGGTATGTAAGCGTTGATGAGTTTTCCCGCAAAGATGACTTCGTCGATTATGCCAAACTGTCTGAGTTGCCGGCAGTGAGTGAAAGCGAATATGTCAAGCACATTCGCTTGGATGAGGATATAAAAATCTGCGTGGACGGCCGGACCGGCAGGGCTATGATTGCTCTTTAGCGCGGGCGGCTTTGCGCTTGCGGTAGCGTTCGAGGGCGAGTTGCTGCATGTCGCGGACTTCGTCCCTTTCATCGACGATTTCGTTGCCCAGGATGGTCTCAATGACATCTTCCAGTGTAAGAATGCCCTGGAAGGCGCCGTATTCATTGATAATTACGCTGATAGGTTCGTCTTTGGAGATCATTTCGTCCCATATGACGTCGAGCGCCGTTTCGTCGGGGAATGAAGCTATGTCGCGGCGAATGTCGCCGAGAGTCACGTCGAATTTGTCTTCCGCAATCAACTGCAGGGCTTCCATCCGGAGAATGTAACCGGTTATGTATTCGTCGTTGTCGGCATAGACGGGGATTCGGCTGTGATGCAGGAAACGTTTGTCTTTGTAGAAACGCTTGAGCGTCATGCTTTCAGGGGCGATAGCGCACACGACCCTGGGAGTCATGGCGTCGTAGGCTTTCATTTCGTCGAGAGAGATGATGTTCTGGATGACCTCGTTTTCGTCTTCGTCGAGTTCTCCGGATTCTTCGGCGACGTCTGCCATGGCACTTACTTCTTCGCGGGATACAGTGGAATCAGTATCGTCGGGGGATATTCTCTTCTGTAGCCATTCTACTGCGATGACTATGGGATACAGACAGAAAATCAGCACTTTAATGGTGCGGGCTGTAAAGCCCATCAGGCTTTTCCAGCGTGCGGTGCCCAGATTCTTCGGGATGATTTCGGAAAAAACCAGGATGAGTATGGTGGTTATCGCACTTACCAGTCCGAACCACTCATTGCCGAACACCAGCGTTGCCTGACGGCCTACTCCGGCGGCACCGATGGTATTGGCTATCGTATTCAGGGAAAGTATTGCGGCCAGCGGACGGGAAGTGTCGGTCTTGTATTTCTTCATCAGAGCGGCCGGCTTGTATCCTTCTTCTTCCCGCATTGTAATATATGAAATGGGGGTACTCATCAACGTCGCCTCTAGCACGGAGCAGAGGAAAGAGACGAGCATTGCGGTTAGAAGGAATACGAATAGTAAAACCATACAATCTGCAAAGATAAGTCTTTTAATTGATAAACAAAAGCATCCTGCGTCCGACAACGCAGGATGCTTTGTAAAAGAACCGTTGTGCGTCAGTCTTTGACTGCGGTCAGTGCCTCGCGGACCTGAGCTTCGATCTCATCGCATAACTCGGGATTGTCTTTGAGCAATTGCTTCACGCTTGCAAGTCCCTGGGCGAGCTTTTCGCCGTTGTACGAGAACCACGAGCCGCTCTTGTGGATGATGTCGAACTCGATGGCCAGGTCGGCGATTTCCGCGACGTGGCTGATGCCTTCGCCGTACACGATGTCGAATTCCGCTTTCTTGAAAGGAGGGGCCATCTTGTTCTTGACCACCTTGACGCGGGTACGGTTGCCGGTGGCCTCGTCGCCGTCTTTGAGCTGCGTGGTGCGGCGCACGTCGAGACGCACGGAAGCGTAGAACTTGAGGGCGTTGCCGCCGGTCGTCGTCTCCGGATTGCCGAACATGATGCCGATCTTTTCGCGCAACTGGTTGATAAAGATGCAGCAGGTGTTGGTCTTGGCGATGTTGGCCGTGAGTTTGCGGAGCGCCTGGCTCATGAGGCGGGCCTGAAGGCCGACTTTATTGTCGCCCATTTCGCCTTCGATTTCGGCCTTGGGTGTAAGCGCCGCCACGGAGTCTATTACGACTATGTCGATGGCACCGCTGCGGATAAGGTTGTCGGCTATCTCAAGAGCCTGCTCGCCGTTGTCCGGCTGGCTGATGAGCAGCGTTTCGAGATTCACACCGAGGGCCTGCGCATAAGTGCGGTCGAAAGCGTGCTCGGCGTCTATCATTGCGGCTATTCCGCCCTGTTTCTGGGCCTCCGCAATGGCGTGGATGGCAAGAGTTGTCTTGCCGCTGGATTCCGGACCGTAGATTTCGATTATTCGGCCTCTGGGGTAACCACCGATGCCCAGTGCATGGTCGAGGGCAACAGAGCCGCTCGGTATCACCTGGACGTCCCATTGTGGCTGATCTCCCAGCTTCATAATCGTTCCTTTTCCGAAATCTTTCTCGATCTTGTCGATCGTGGCCTGAAGCGCCTTGAGTTTGGCGGCGCTTAAGTCTGTGGCCTGTGTTTCAATTTCTTTAGCCATAACGTGTGGTTTTAATATTTGAATTACAAATATAAGAGAAAAAACGTTATTTTTGTAATGTGAAAACAAAGTTGCTGGGAAAAACTGCCGAAGAATTGGCCGCCTTGTGCGCCGACTGCGGTCTGAAGCCCTTTGTGGGCCGTCAGATTGCAGATTGGCTGTATTCCAAGAGGGTCTCGAGCTGGGACCGCATGCTGAATATCTCCAAGGCTTCGAAAGAGATTCTGCGGGAGCGCTACGACCTGGGTACGTCGGAGAGCGTGGCGTCGGCCGTGTCTGCGGACGGTACGGCTAAGTACCTTTTTGCCGTCAGCGAGACAGAATCGGTCGAGTCTGTGGTGATTCCGGACGAGGACAGAAGGACGCTTTGCGTAAGTTCGCAGGCCGGATGCCGCATGGGCTGCCGGTTCTGCATGACGGGCCGTCAGGGCTGGCACGGCAACCTGGACACAGCGGATATCCTGAATCAGTTTTTGAGCGTTCCTGATCCGCTGACTCTCACCAATGCTGTTTTCATGGGCATGGGCGAGCCTCTGGACAATTACGATGCCGTGAGCAGGGCCATTTCGGTGCTTACGGCTCCGGACGGCTTTGGCTGGAGCCCCAAACGCATAACGCTCAGTACGATAGGCGTCCTGCCCGTGCTTAAGCGTTTTCTGGACGAAGAACGCTGCCATCTGGCGGTGAGCCTTCATAATCCCTTCCCCGACGAACGCCTGGACATGATGCCCGTCCAGAAAGCATGGCCTTTGGAGGATGTAGTAGCCCTCCTGAAGCAATATGACTTCTCCGGACAGCGCCGGGTGAGCTTCGAGTACACTATGTTTGCCGGATGGAATGATGACAAGCGCCATGCCGACGCCCTTATCCGTCTTCTGGGCGGACTGGAGTGCCGGGTGAACCTGATACGTTTTCATAAGATTCCGGATTTTCCGTACGACTGTTCTCCGGAAGTACGGATGGAAGAATTCAAAAACCGATTGAACAACCACGGAGTAGTATGTACAGTAAGAGCATCGAGGGGCGAAGATATACTCGCAGCCTGCGGAATGCTTGCAGGGCAGCATTCTCAGCAGTAGCGGCGCTGCTTCTGACCTTGCCTGCGAGCGGACAGAAGTACCCCAACGGCCTGTCGTCCGACAGTGTCGATCCCAAGGCTGATGCCCGCATCATAGCGGTCATGAGGGAGAGAATGGACTCAATTCACAGGACACAACACAGGCCCACGGTTGCGCTCGTCCTGAGTGGCGGCGGAGCCAAAGGAGCCGCTCACGTCGGTGTGATGCGTTATCTTGAAGAAGAGGGGATACCGGTCGATATGATATGCGGCACCAGTATAGGCGGTCTAATGGGTGCTATGTTCTCGCTGGGATATGATTCCGCTTACCTGGATTCGCTCATGCGCAACATGGACTGGCTGCAGATACTCACCGACAAAATAGATCCGTCCTATCTGTCATATACCAGGAAACGTTACAAGGAAACATATTCACTAGCTATTCCGTTTTATTATTCCAAGAAGGATTTTCAATACAGGATAGACAATCAGGTGAGGTATATCGACGGCGGCGCCCGTTCTCCTCTGGGCCGCAACGACCTCGCCAGTTCGCTCCCATCCGGCTATGTTTATGGATTCAATATCAACAACTTGATATCCAGCGTCACGGTCGGGTACCAAGATTATCAGTCCTTCGAAGACCTGCCCATTCCGTTTTTCTGCGTAGCGGCCGACATGGTGAGCCTCAAGTCGAAAAACTGGTCGTCGGGCTCGATCAAAGACGCAATGCGTTCGACCATGAGCATTCCCGGACTGTTCAAGCCTGTGAGAGAGAAGGGAACTATATTGGTGGATGGCGGAACGCGCAACAATTTCCCGGTCGATCTGGCCCGCATGATGGGAGCGGATATCGTGATTGGAGTGGACCTGTCGGACCTGAACCTGACATACTCCCAGGTGAATAACCTCGGCGACATCTTCATGCAGTTTATGAGCATGCTCGGCAAGAATTCCTTCGATACGAATGTCAAGGAGGCCGACTTGTTCATCAAGCCCAAGATCTCTGAATACAACATGATGAGCTTCAACGCAGAAGCCATCGACACCATGATAAACAGGGGATATACGGCTGCGCGGTTGAAAGCCGAAGAAATCGCGGAAGTGAAAGGGCTGACAAAGGGCGCCACCATCACATACCAGAGCCCCAAGGCCATAGATATAAACAAGACCCCTGTTCAAATTTCTTCCGTTGAATTCCAGGGACTTTCAAATTCAGAGTCGCGTCTGCTTCAGCGCAAGATTAAATTGAAGGCCGGAAGCTTTGTGTCCAAAGCGGACATGGAGCACGTGATGTCCATAATACAAGCCACCGGCTGCTTTGCTTCCGTGACCTACAATCTGCTGGGTCATGAGGCTCCTTTCCGTCTGGTCTTCGATTGTGTCAAGGGACCCCGCCATCAATTCGGGATGGGCGCCCGTTTCGATACCGAAGAATGGCCTTCATTCTTGTTCAATATAGGCCTGAACGCCCATAAGCTGAGCGGCGCCAAGCTGGATTTGCACGCCAAAATCGGTATGAACCAGAAGTTCGGGCTCAACGCGGCCCTCGACCTTTCCTGGCTCCCGACCATCAATTTCGAGGCGTATCTGCGCAATAATACGTCCACCCTCAGCACGGATCTGAACCAGGTCGGTTCCGAGGCGCGCTGGTGGGGACATTATGAGAAACTGTATCTGTCCAATATAAGGTGGACGAGCGTGGACTTCCGTTTCGGCGCCCAGTTCAGGCAGTATAACCTGCCTTATTCCACCACCTATGGCGCTTCCGTTTACAAAATCAGTTACGATCTTGCGCGGGGAGGCTATCTGGGACTGTTTGCGAACGGCACCATCTACACTTACGACAGGTATAATTACCCTTCGAAAGGTGTTAACCTGACTTTCGGATACGAATATGACTTCCAAAAGTACAAGTGTCCGGGATTCAAGCCTCTGCACACTGCATATCTGAACTTTACCCCCGTGGTTCCGCTGGGCGGAAGGGTATCGATCATTCCTGATATTCACTTGCGTGCCGTGCTGGGCAGCCCTGCCCGTCCGGACGGTATAAACCCGGTAGATCCGTCATATTCCATTGCGCACCAGAACTATGTCGGCGGAACAATGGCCGACCGTTATATAGAAGGGCAGATGCCGTTTATCGGCTTCGGAAATGTTTACCAGGCCGGTCCTTATGCAGCTACCGCAAACCTGAGCCTGCGCCTGCGCTTGGGACGCAACTTCTTCATCACCGGCACCGGCGGTTATTTCCGCGAGTCGGACACTTTGGAAGGCTTTGTGGAGATGGCCCTTCCTACACTTTGGGGCGCCGGACTGGAACTGGGATATACTACTCCTATGGGACCTGTGAAAGTGCTGGGTACCTGGTCTGACCGTTTCCATTCGTTCAACCAGGACGCCGGTTTGTATATTTCCTTTGGCTTTGACTTCTGATATGGACGAGAGAAGCAAGAAAGTGCTTAAGACGCTCGAGAACCAATGTGCCAAGCGGGAATATTGCCGCAAAGATGTGCGGGACAAGGCGCTGAAGGCTCTGGAAGGGGACAGGGATGCAGCGGAAGAGGTTGTGGCGAGCCTTGTTGAGAATCGTTTTGTGGACGATTCGAGATATGCAGGGGCTTATGCAAGGCAGAAGGCCCATCTCGACGGATGGGGCCCTGCGAAGATAAAATTCGCACTCCGCGGCAAAGGTGTGGACAGCGAGGTCATCGCCGAGGCTCTTTCTACGCTCGATCCTGAACGTGCAGGCCAGAAGCTGGCAAAACTCATCGATGCCAAGGCCAGGGCCCTGGAAGGTGACCCGCAAAAGAATTTGAAACTCATTAAATACGCGCTGTCGCGAGGATACGACTATGAACAGGTCCGAGACTATATATCTCTACACTGACGGCGCGGCAAGCGGAAACCCGGGCCCGGGTGGCTGGGGAGCCGTGCTCAAGTGCGGTGACCTGAGGCGGGAAATGAGCGGCGGGTTTGCCCGCACGACCAATAACCGCATGGAGCTTCTGGCGGTCATCAAAGGGCTGGAAGCCATAAAATGGAAGGGTGCATCCGTGGAGGTATGGAGCGATTCGCAGTATGTCGTGAACACCGTCACGCTGGGTTGGAAGCGCAAAAAGAATGCAGATCTGTGGGAGCGTTTCGACGCTTTGGCAGTGGATTTCAATCTCGTTTTTCACTGGCTCAAGGGACATGCCGGACATCCGGAGAATGAACGCTGCGACGCTCTGGCCGTGGCTGCTTATTCGCAGCCCGGTTTGCCGGCGGATGAAGGATATGAACAAAATCAATTATTTTAGATATGCAGAAAAGAAAACCTATAGTTGGTATTACCCAGGGAGATTCGAACGGAATAGGGTATGAAGTGATTATCAAGGCTTTGTCTGATCCGAGGATTCTGGAGTTCTTTACTCCGGTCGTATATGGTTCGTCCAAGCTTTTCGGGTTCTACAAGAAAACCATACCCGAATTGGATCAGTTGGATTCCAATGTGATTACTTCTGCGGCCGACGCCAAGCAGAAGCGTATCAATGTCCTCAATTGTCTCCCCGACAATGTGTTCGCGGAACCGGGGCAGGCCACTCCTGAATCGGCTAAAGCAGCTATTACCGCCCTCGAGCGCGCAGTAGGCGATATAAAAGACGGATTTATAGATGTGCTGGTCACTGGCCCCATCAACAAGAAGGCAATGTCCGGCCAGGGCTTCGGCTTCCCGGGTCACACTGAGTATCTTCAGCAGCAGTTCGGAGTCAAGGACGTCACTATGCTTATGACCAGCCACAGGCTGCGTCTTGGCGTGGTCACCGGCCATGTGCCTCTTAAAGATGTGCCGGGTTTGATAACCAAGGAAAAGATAGTCAGCAAGTTGCGCCTGATGAACCAATCCCTGAAAGAAGATTTCCGCATCGACCAGCCAAGAATTGCCGTGTTGAGCCTTAATCCGCACAGCGGCGACGGCGGCCTGCTCGGTACGGAAGAACAGGACATCATTATACCTGCGGTGGCACAGGCTACCGCGGAGGGAATCCTTGCCTTCGGCCCTTATTCTCCAGACGGTTTCTTCGGACTTAGTCACTATGAGCGTTTCGACGCCACGCTGGCCATGTACCACGACCAGGGTCTGGCTCCTTTCAAGGCCCTTTCGTTCGAAGACGGCGTGAACTATACCGCCGGACTGCCCATTGTACGCACATCTCCGGACCACGGTACCGCTTATGATATGGCCGGACGGGATGAGGCGGATCCTCATTCGATGCGCTCGGCTATTTTCACGGCGATAGATATTTATAATGCCAGGGCCGACTATGCTGAATTGCAGGACGGCAAGATGGAGGAGAGGCACCTTGAGGGATCGGAGCGCCGGGAGCGTCCGGGCAGGCCTCAAATTGCCTGACCTCATGAGAGGCTTCTGCCTTGCCGTTGCATTCATATTGGCGGCAGTGCCGCTAAGGGCCCAGTATGCCTCGGATACGTTGCGCTGGGTGACGCCAGCCGTAGTGACCGGAGCTGGCATTGCCAGTCACTATCTGGCACATCATGCAGTAGAAGTGCCTTTGCGCGATTTTGTCCAATCGGACATCCGCAACGGCCGGTCGTTTCATGATATCGGCTCTTATGTGCAGTACGTGCCCGAAGCCATGCACCTTAGCCTTGGCCTTGCGGGTTGTAAGGCCCGCGTGCCGTTCATGGACCGGCTGGTGGAGGCTTCCGTGGCCCATTTGATTGCATTGTGCCTGAGCCGCGTTCCAAAGCATTTACTCCACAGCCAGCGTCCCGATGGGAGAGACAATTTGTCTTTCCCGTCCGGACATGCAACTCTTGCGTTCACGGGGGCCGAGTTGGTGAGGATGGATTACGGAAACCTCTGGGGGGCAGGTGCTTATGCTATGTCGGTCTATGTGTGCGCAGACAGGATCTACGGCAATAGGCACTGGCTCGGCGATGTGCTTGCAGGCGCCGGAATAGGCATCTTTTCCGCACGTGCTGGTGCATGGCTTCTGAAGCCCTTGAAAAGCTGGCTCGGACTCCCGGAATTCAGCTGGGACGGCTTTGGAAGCAAGCACTTTCAGCTGGCTGTGCTTCCCTATACGGACCCGCTGTCCGGAGCGTTCGGACCGTCCGTCAGTTTGTCTTTCTAGTCGGTGTAAAAACGTATCATCCTCTCAATCGCCCGCCGGCATACCGGGCAGAACGTGGGCGCGGAGTTCGTTTTCATGCGGCAGTCCGGGCATGCCCTCCAGACGCCCTTGCTCATGTATCCGCCGCCTTCGATTACGCTTACTCCGTCTTTTCCTATCATGTCTTTCCATTTTGAGTCGAAGTCGTACATCGTGGTGATGTTCAGCTCCCATGGCTCGCAGTCGGGATGGTAGTAGTTGCTGTATTGGTCGTCGTAGTAATACTCATCGGCAAGTCCGGCGAAACTGTGCCCGAACTCATGCACCACCACGGCCTTGAACTGGGGGTGATGCGCCGCCGTGAGCGTGTAGGAATTATAGATGCCGCCGCCTCCGTAATTGTCTGTATTTGCGAGGATTATGATGTGCTCGTAGGGGACCCCTGCCAGCGCGTTATGCAGGTCTTTGATGTGCAGGGTCGTAAGATATCTGCTGGAATAGAAGGTGTCGAATTGAGCATGCAGAGGGGTGGATTTCCATTCGCCCTTTCCGGGAATGCTGACTCCGCTGTCCTGCGAAACGAGTCCTACAGCACGGAAGTTGAAGCGCTTTTTAAGGCTCTTGAACGGCTCGTGGGACAGTATAGCGTTTACCGTGCTCCTGGCGTCTCTCCAGAACCGGTCCATTTCATTGGCGGTGTATCCTTCCGCAACAATGGCGACGTCGATACATTTCTCCGGCGTTTCGTTGATCAGAATGTCTTTTGACTGCGCTCCTCCGGTGGCGGGACGGATGAGAATGTCCTGCGGATCTACCGTATGGGTCAGGGAGGCGATTGTGCGTCCGTGGCTGTCGAAGAGTTCTGCGGTCACTTCGGCCGGGGCGTCCGGCATGGGCACGAGGAACACATTTTCGAAGCTCTTGTCGAGCCTGGTCGCTTCTTCGGTGTTCTGCCATTCCTGGAACAGGGTGCTGAACGAAAGCCTGTAGAGTATGGAACTGTCTGCGGAGGAACGGACGGTAAGCTGCCCGTTGCCTTGCAGGGGAACTTCCGCGAGCCGCCCGCGACGTCCCGCCCAGCCATCGATTGAACGGATTTCATCAACGGCGATGGATGCATGGCGGCTGTTGCCCGAAAAACTGTAGTCCAGACGCAGGGTGCGTTCCTGTGCATGGGCGGGCATAACGGCCGATAATAGAAATAAAAACGAAAATATGCGTTTCATGCAAGCAAAAATACGATTTTTATCTGTAAATTTGCTTGCTAAACAAATAACCGGACATTTTTTATGATGAATATTCAATCCAAGGCGGATCTTGTGAAGTATTGCCTTGAGAATCAAGTGGAAATTATCAACTTCCACTATTGCGGCTGGGACGGCCGCATCAAGACCCTGAACTTTATTGTACGAGATGAAGAACATCTTACCAACATTCTGGAAGCGGGCGAGAGGGTTGACGGCTCAAGTCTGTTCCCTTTTGTCGAGGCCGGGGAAAGCGATCTGTACGTAGTCCCGCGTTACCGGACTGCATTCAGGGATCCTTTCTGCGAAGTGCCCACGGTGGGCGTGCTCTGCTCCTTCTTCGACCGCGACGGCGTGCCGTTTGAGAGCTCTCCCGAATATGTGTTGCGCAAGGCACACAGGGCATTTCAGGAAAAGACAGGCCTTAAGATGCAGACCATGGGGGAGTTGGAGTACTATATCATAGCTTCCGACGACGGAATGTATCCTATTGCGGACCAAAAGGGATATCATGAGAGCGCTCCTTTCAACAAGTTTTCGGATTTGCGTGTAGAGGCAGTCAGATACATTACCCAGGTGGGCGGAATGGTAAAATATGCCCATAGCGAGGTGGGAAATTTCCGGCAGGACGGAAAAATATACGAACAGAATGAAATAGAGTTCCTCCCGGTAGATATCGAAGATGCCGCCGACCAGCTTGTGCTGGCGAAATGGGTTATGCGCCGTCTGGCATATAAACATGGCGTGACGATTACCTTTGCGCCGAAGATTACGGCTGGAAAGGCCGGGTCGGGCATGCATGTGCACTGCAAGTTTACCCGTGACGGCAAGAGCGTGATGGTGGAGAACGGAGACATTACCGACATCGTGCGCAAAGCGATAGCCGGCTACATGGATGCAGGCACCTCCCTTACGGCGTTCGGCAATCCGCATCCGCTTTCATTTATGCGTCTGGTGCCCAACCAGGAGGCCCCGACTTCTCTTTGCTGGTCTTTCTCGAACCGCAGTGCATTGGTCAGGGTTCCTTTGGGATGGACAGGCCGGACGGATATGGCCGCCCAGTGCAACCCCGGTGAAAAACAGCTCGGAAAGGATTTTTCCGACAAGGCGACGTTTGAATGGCGGGCTTCTGACGCTACGGCAAACACTTATCTGCTTATGGCGGCCCTCTGCGCTGCCGCACGGCATGGATTTGAAATGCCGGACGCTCTGGACGTAGCCCGCAAGACCTACGTAGGACTCGGCGTTAACATACATGCTGCCGGCAACGATGCCTTGAGGCAGTCTTTGGAGCAACTTCCGGCATCTTGTTCCCAGGCCGCCGACGCTCTGGACGGCGACAGGGAGATATATACGAGCGAAGGTGTATTCTCGGACGCAATGCTTGATTATCTTATCAGCAACTTGAAGTCGTTTACCCACGAAGATTGCGATATCGAAAAGAATTTGCATATCGCTTAATACCTATATATTTAATTGTAAAACTGGTATAATTGTGCTATATTTGCGCGATTATACCAGTTTGGTTAAAAATATGAAGAAACAAATAATTTTTTCCGTGGCTGCTGTGGCGCTTTTGGTCTCTGCATGCGCAGCACCCGCCAATGTCGTTTATTTCCAGGACTCATCCGACAAAGAGATCCATAACGACGTGGAAGTGGAGTCGATCCGCCTGCGTCCAGCCGACAAAATCAGCATAATCGTCAATTGTACCGGAGTTGAGCTTATGCAACAGTTCAATCTCCCTTATGTCTCGCGCTATGTGGGCGCCAGCACGGAAGGTTATTCGAGTGGGAATATGGGTATCAGCGGTTACATTGTCGATGCCGAAGGTAATATCGACTACCCGGTCATCGGAAAAATACATGTCGCCGGTCTCACCAGGGCAGAAGTGGCGGAAAAGATCAAGAATGAACTTCAGACCCAGGCTCTGGTACGCGACCCGGTGGTGACCGTGGACTACCTGAACCTTTATGTTTCGCTCATGGGCGAAGTCGCAAGGCCCGGCCGCTATGCGGTCACCAGGGATGCCGTCACAGTGCTCGACGCTATTGCCCTTGCCGGAGACCTGACCATTTTCGGACGCCGCGACAACATTCGTGTCATCCGTGAAGAAAACGGCATCCAGAAGACTTATCTGCTGGATCTTCGTTCCATGGAAGAACTCGTGAAGAGCCCCGCATATTATGTCTGCCAGAACGATTTGATTTATGTTGAGCCCAACGGTATGCGTACCCGTCAGTCAACTGTGAACGGCAACACTGTCATGAGCACTTCGTTCTGGATTTCTATCGCTTCTCTTGCGGCAACTTTAGTTTCTACAATCACAGTGGTGGCCATGAGGCTCCAGTAATCATATCTACGATGTCAGATAACAATACGCTCAATACTGTCCAGAACGGGCAGCAAGAAACTTTCAATATCCGGGATTTCTTAGGCCGTTGCTTAGGCAAGTGGTACTGGTTTTTGATTTCAGTCGTTATCTGTCTGTTGGCGGCAACGTACTATCTTGTCAAGACCCCCAAGATTTACACCCGTTCATCGACAGTGCTCATTAAAGAATCGGCCATCCGCCGTTCTACCAACGATCTGGAGTCCATGTTGTCGGCTGGCGGCATGACCCAGCAGAACTCCAAGCTGGCGAACGAAATCATTGCCCTTCAGTCTCCCGACCTCATGAAAGAGGTTGTGAAGCGCATGGGCCTTGACTTCAATTACAGCGTGGCCGGACGTGCCCGCAAGCATGTCCTGTACGGAGCATCGCTGCCCATCAGGGCTCAGTTCCTGGAGCCTGCCGGCAGAGTTGATTTTGAGGTTCACCCCTTGAACGCCAATCGCTTCAAACTGCACATGAACATTCCAGATTCGAAGGATGTCCAGAACTACGAAGCTGCATACGGCGATACCCTGAATACGGTATTCGGACAGCTTGTAATAGAGCTCACCGACTCTCTTGCCAAGCCTGCCCAGACTATCTATGTGAACCACTACACGCTCCAGGGAGCTACAGCTTCTTACAACAGCAGGCTCACCGCTTCTGCGCTCAATGCCAAGAACTACTCGGACGTCTTGTCGCTTTCGATTACCGACCAGAGTCCCAGGCGTGCAGAAGACGTGCTTGATATGGTGCTCAATGTTTACAATGAAAACTGGGTGGACGACCGCAACAAAACAGCTGTGAGTACGTCTCATTTCATTGATGACCGTCTGGCTGCGATCGAGCAGGACCTCGGTAATGTGGATACAGACATTTCCAACTACAAGAGCCGTTATGTTATTCCCGACGTGGCTGCCGTGTCGAGCATGTACATGTCTCAGAGCCAGGAAGCGACCCGTCAGTTGCAGGATCTTGACAATCAGTTGTATTCTGCCCGTTACGTACGCACCAGCCTGAGTTCCACGGAAGACTATTCCAAAATGCTTCCTTCTCCTCCGAGCCTTTCCAACATCAATATTTCTTCGCAGATAGGAAAGTATAACGACCTGGTGCTCAAGCGCAACAATCTGGTTGCAAATTCCTCGGAGCGCAACCCTCTCGTGCAGGAGATTAATGCGAACCTCTCGGACATGCGTTCGACCATCCTGGCATCTGTCGATGACCTTATCAACACCCTCCAGGCCCAGATGAGCAGCATCCAGAGGGCAGAACAGAGGGCGACTTCGCGTCTTGCGGACAACCCCAAGCAGTCTCAGTACCTGCTCAGCGTAGAGCGTCAGCAGAAGGTGAAGGAAGCTCTGTACATCTTCCTCCTCCAGAAGCGTGAAGAGAATGAATTGTCTCAGGCTTTTACTGCGTACAATACCAGGGTGATCACCAGGCCTACAGGTTCGACCCTGCCTACTTCGCCCAAAACAAACCAGATTCTTCTCATCGCGTTCTTGCTCGGCCTGCTTATCCCTCTGGCCGTGATCTACCTCATTATGGTGACAGACACAAAGATACGCGACCGCAAGGATATCGAAGGCATAAAGGCTCCTTTCCTTGGTGAGATTCCTTTCAACGGCAAGAAGAGACTGAGCGTCCGTAAGCTTCGCAAGAATTCCAATGAAGGCAGCTTTGAACACTCATTTGTCGTGGAGCATGGCAAACGTGACGCCGTCAATGAGGCGTTCCGCGTGTGCCGTACGAACCTTGAATTCATGAGCCGCGATGCCGATCACCATGTTGTGATCACGACCTCGTTCAATCCCGGTTCCGGTAAGACCTTCGTGTCCTCCAACCTGGGTGCTGCACTGAGCATAAAGGGACTCAAAGTGCTCATGATAGACGGCGACCTCAGGCATGCATCCCTCTCAGAACTGGTGGAAAGGCCCAAGAAAGGTATCTCCAATTACCTTTCAGGAGAGAACATAGACATCAACTCCGTAATAGTGAAAGCCGAGGGATATGACAATCTGAGCATACTGCCTGTCGGAACAATCCCTCCCAACCCTACAGAGCTTGTGGGCAGCAAAAAATTCTTCGATCTCGTGGCCTCACTTAAGCCTGAGTACGACTATCTCATCATAGACTGCCCTCCGTTCAATATCGTGGCTGATACTCAGATTATCGCCCAGGTGGCCGACCGTACTATTTTCGTACTGCGCTCAGGTCTGCTGGAAAAAGCCATGCTTTCCGAGCTGGAAGATATCTATCAGCGCGGGACATTGAACAATATGGCTATACTGCTGAATGCTACCGACCTTTACTCCGGTCACGGTGGTTACGGGTATGGTTACCGCTATGGCTACCATTCCTACGATTATTATACACAAAAAGAAAAATAATCAGTTTTGAGGCCTAGTTTAGAAAAGCATTTATCAAGCTTTACTTCCAAGTACCTGGACAGGAGAATGGTACTTGTGATGGATGTTATTCTGTCCGTACTGGCTTCTTTCCTGGTGGCTTTTGTCGCCAGTGTGTTGCCCAGGGGCGTGTTTAATCCTGATTCCGTATTCTGGATAGTCTGGCTGGTTTCTTCGTTGGCGGCATCCATACTGATGTTCCTTGCAGTCAAGACTTATTCCATCATTATCAGGCATACATCCTTCAAGGATCTAGTAAAGTTCGTACTCGCACTCTCCGGCAAGGAGCTTTTGATGTTGGTCGCCCTCATGGCATTTTCCGATGTCGATAACGTCATTGTAATAATGCTCTTGCTTGATTTCATGTTGTCACTTCTTATCATGGTGGGAATACGCCTGCTCATGATAATGGTGTACGACATCTACAAGTCCAGGGTGAGGGAAATACAAAAGTGCCGCCGGATATTGGTGTACGGCACGTCGGACAAGACGGAGTCGGCTATATTCAGATTTCGCAACTCTCCGCATTATAACTTGGTAGGCGTGATATCGCCGGACTCTTCTTTGAAGAACGTCAAGTTTGCCGATAAGTCGGTTTACTATTTCAAGGACCGCAAAGATGTAGATAAACTTGCCCTTTCTCTCTCCGTATCCGGAGTGTTGTTCACAAAGAAAGACGATGCCCGCGCAGAAGATGAGCGTCTGGTTAAGTACTGTTCCGAGCTTGGGCTTGACCTGCTTATCCTTCCCGAGGTTGGTGAGCTCGGAGAAGACAGGGGCGGGAACATACGCGATGTCAAAATAGAAGATTTGCTCGGCAGGGAAGAAATACGGGTGTCCATGACCGAAATCATTGCCGGTTTCTCAGGACGTACCGTTATGGTGACCGGCGCCGCCGGATCCATAGGTTCTGAACTCTGCCGCCAGCTTGCGAGTTTCGGTGTCTCGAAATTGATCCTTTACGACAATGCCGAAACTCCAATGCACAACCTGCGTCTGGAACTCGAGGATACTTTTCCCAAGCTTCAGTTCGTGCCTGTCATTGGAGATGTGCGTTCCGAAAGGCGCCTGGATTTTGCTTTCCGGCGTTATAAACCGGAAGTTGTCTTCCACGCTGCCGCCTACAAGCATGTTCCTCTTATGGAGGAGAACCCTTGTGAAGCCGTTCTCGTGAATTTCATAGGCACGAGTTATGTGGCGGACAAGTGTATAGAGTACGGCGTGGAGAAAATGGTCATGATTTCCACGGATAAGGCTGTCAATCCCACAAACATAATGGGATGCAGCAAGCGTCTCGCAGAAATATATGTTCAGAGCCTCGGCCTTGCCATAGAACGCGGGGAGCACGAAGGCAAGACGCGCTTCGTTACCACCCGTTTTGGCAATGTGCTCGGCTCCAACGGCTCTGTCATCCCCCGTTTCCGGGAGCAGATCAGAAAAGGCGGTCCCGTGACTGTCACCCATCCCGACATCACCCGATTCTTCATGACTATTCCGGAGGCCTGCAGGCTGGTCATGGAAGCTGTCATCCTCGACACTGCAAACCGCATCTGTGTATTCGACATGGGCGAGTCTGTGAAAATCGACACGCTTGCCCGCCGCATGATAGAATTGTCGGGACTTACAGTTGATAAGGATATCAAGATTGAATATACGGGTCTGAGGCCCGGAGAAAAGCTCTATGAGGAGGTGCTCTCCAACGTAGAGAATACCGAACCGACGAAGCATGGCCGCATCCGTATCGCGAAAGTGCGCACATATGAGTATTCAGAGGCCAAGGATGCTGTTGAGGCTCTTAATAAACTGGCCAGGGCAGTAGAAATACCCGAGATGGTTAAGTTGATGAAGCAGATTGTACCTGAGTTCATCTCCAAAAACTCCAAATTCTCGGAGTATGACGCAAAGTAAGGCGCTTCCCGAACAGCACTGGTATGTGGCTTGTGTGCGCAGCTGCCAGGAAAAAAAGGTTTCCGAAAGCCTTTTCCGGCTAGGCTTTCAGCACTATCTCCCTATAAGAAGGGAGGTCCACAGGTGGAGCGACCGACGTAAAGTAGTTGATTGCCTGGTTGTTCCCAGGTACATCTTCATTCACTGTGCCGATTCGGACCGCGCTTCGATACTCGCTGCCGATCAGAGGATATCACGTTTTTTGTTTGCGGACGGCAAGGCTTCAGTGGTGCGGGATTCGGAAATGGAGGCCTTCATGCGCATGGTTGAAAGTGGGGGAGGCAGGCTTTCAGTGTCGGCCGGGCCGCTGGCTCCGGGAGACAGGGTAAGGGTCATGAGCGGACCGCTCATCGGATTGGAATGTGAACTTGTTAGCGTAGGTTCCGGCCGCTGCCTGGCAGTGAGACTGGGGGCTCTCGGAACCGCTACTATGGATTTGGATATTGAAACGGTAGAAAAGGTATGAATGTTCTTGTAACTGGTTCTTTGGGCCAGCTGGGGCTGGCGATAAGGCAGGCCGCTGCGGCTTCGAAGGACCATTATATTTTCACCGATATAGACGAACTTGATATTTGCTCCGCCTCTGTGGTGAACGAAATCGTTGACGCCGAAAAGGTTGATGCGATAATAAACTGTGCCGCCTATACTAATGTCGAGGCGGCGGAGGATAATCCGGAGCTGGCGGAAAGAATAAATGCAGATGCGGTTGCGAATCTCGCTGCCGCAATGAAGCGGCGTAACGGGCTGCTGGTGCATATCAGCACCGACTATGTGTTCGGTAAAGAAAGCTATAATACTCCTTGCGACGAAGACATGAAAGGCACCCCCACCGGAGTTTACGGTCTCACCAAATTGCATGGTGAGCAGGCCGTCATCGGCTCAGGATGCAAATATGTGATTATACGGACCGCCTGGCTATACAGCGAGAACGGACGCAATTTCGTGAAAACCATGCTCAAGCTTACTGCCGAGAAACCTTCTTTGAAAGTCGTTGTAGATCAGGTGGGCACGCCAACGTACGCCAGGGATCTTGCAAAGGCCGTTTTCGGCATTGTGGAAGGACGTTTATATGAGGGCCGCTCTGGAATATACAACTTCTCGAACGAAGGAGCGGTGAGCTGGTACGACTTTGCCCAGGCCATAGCCTCGCTGTCGGGACACAGAAACTGCCGGATAGAACCTTGTCGCAGCGACGAGTTCCCCTCACGGGTAATCCGTCCGGCATACTCCGTGTTGGATAAAACTAAAATCAAACAGACATTCGGCGTTGACGTTCCGTATTGGAGGGACAGTCTTGAGGAATGCCTGTCCAAAATACAGCAATTATGAAAGGAATAGTTCTGGCCGGAGGGTCCGGCACACGTCTCTACCCGATAACCAAGGGGGTGAGCAAGCAGTTGCTCCCCATTTACGACAAGCCCATGGTGTATTATCCCATCAGCGTCCTCATGCTGGCGGGCATACGTGACATACTCATTATCTCAACGCCTCAGGACCTTCCGGGATTCCGCCGCCTGCTGGGAGACGGATCCGGCTACGGCGTACATTTCGAATATGCCGAACAACCATCTCCCGACGGTCTTGCCCAGGCTTTTATCATCGGAGAAGATTTCATAGGCGACGACTGCGCCTGCCTGGTCCTCGGAGATAATATTTTCTACGGCGATGCATTCACTCCCAAGCTTCAAGAGGCGGTACGCGCGGCCGAAGAGGACTCGTGCGCCACTGTATTCGGCTATTGGGTTAGCGATCCGGAGCGCTATGGAGTGGCAGAATTCGATGCTCAGGGACGCTGTATAAGTATAGAGGAAAAGCCTTCGAAACCCAAGTCCAATTATGCCGTGGTGGGACTTTATTTCTATCCGAACAAGGTGGTTGACGTGGCAAAGAACATCAAACCGTCAGCCAGGGGAGAACTCGAAATCACCAGCGTGAACCAGGCATTCCTTGCCTCCGGAGAACTGAAGGTTCAGACTCTGGGCCGAGGATTTGCTTGGCTGGACACCGGTACCTTCGACTCGCTCAGCGATGCAAGCACCTTCGTCGAAGTGATAGAGAAACGGCAGGGACTCAAAATCGCCTGCCTTGAAGATATAGCATTCAAGAAAGGCTGGATAGATGCCGACAGGCTCCGCGAAATCGCGGCTCCTATGGCCAAGAATCAATATGGACAGTATCTTTTAAAACTTACTGAAGAAAAATGAAAAGAAGCATCATCATCACCGGAGGAGCCGGATTCATAGGCAGTCACGTAGTCCGTCTGTTTGTAAATAAATACCCTGAATACCGCATTATTTGTCTCGACGCCCTCACTTATGCCGGCAACCTGGCCAATTTGAAGGACTTGGAAGGCAAGCCTAACTATAAATTCGTCAAGATGGACATCTGCGACTTTGACCAGGTGTACAAATTGATGAAGGACGAGGCTGTGGACGGCATCATCCACCTTGCCGCTGAATCGCACGTGGACCGCAGCATCAAAGATCCGTTCACCTTCGCCAAGACTAATGTGCTCGGCACATTGAGCCTGCTGCAGGCAGCAAAAGCCTGCTGGGAGCCGGGCGGATGGAAAGTAGGGGATGTCCCTTGCCGCTTCTACCACATTTCTACGGACGAAGTTTACGGGGCTCTCGAAATGACCTGCCCCGAAGGCGTGGAGGCTCCGTTTACAACCAAGGCAAGCAGCGGCAGCCACCATCTCGCATACGGGCGCGACTTCTTTACGGAAGACATGAAATATCAGCCGCACAGCCCCTATAGTGCGGCAAAAGCCAGCAGCGACCATTTCGTACGTGCTTTCCACGATACATACGGGATGCCTACGATCGTGACGAACTGCTCCAACAACTATGGTCCTTACCAGTTCCCGGAGAAGCTTATACCGCTCTTTATCAATAATATCCGTCATCGCAAGCCGCTTCCTGTCTATGGCCGTGGGGAGAATGTGCGGGACTGGCTTTATGTGGAAGACCATGCCAGGGCTATCGATGTCATCTTCCATAAGGGGAAAGTTGCCGAAACCTATAACATCGGCGGCTTTAATGAGTGGAAAAACATCGATGTCATCAAATTGCTTATCAATACAGTCGATCGTCTGCTCGGACGTCCTGAAGGGGCCGACATGGACCTTATAAGCTTCGTTACCGACAGGGCAGGCCACGACCTGCGCTATGCTATAGACAGCCGTAAGCTTCAGAGAGAGCTTGGCTGGGAGCCGAGCCTGCAGTTCGAAGAGGGAATAGAAAAAACAGTCCGTTGGTACCTGGACAATCAGGAGTGGATGGACAACGTCACCTCCGGGGATTACCAGAAGTACTACGAGCAGATGTACGGGCGCCGCTGATCAGATTCCGAGGAGCTTTTTCCGGGCCAGCAGACAGTCTCCGAGAACGGTCGCTTTGCGGCCGAGGGTGGAGAGGCGTATAGTGGTATCGGCAGCGACTCTGTTCATTGAGAATTTGTTCACGGCGGTGCGTATAGGCAGAAGGAGGTGTTCCTTGCCTACGATGAGCCGTCCGCCTATGATGACAAGTCCCGGATTGAAAATGTTGATAACTCCGGACACGCCGCGTCCGAGCATGTCACCGATTTCTCCGATGCATTCGATGGCCAGAACGTCACCGTCCTGGACGGCCTGCAGTATCTCCGAAAGATCCAGCGTTCCGCTTTCCTTATAGATTTTGGAGAGCGAAGAACGTCGGCCGGCCTTAAGTTTCTCGACCAGGATGCGCCTGAGGGCCGATCCAGAGGCGCCAGTTTCCAGGCAGCCTATTTTGCCGCAACGGCACATTACGTTGTTGTCCAGGAGAGGGAAGTGGCCAATCTCGCCGGAGAATCCGGACTTGCCATAATACAGCCTTCCGTCCAATATCATTCCCATTCCGAGGCCCCAGCTGAGGTTGATGGCTATCATGTCCTTGTTGGCTTCATTGCCCAGGTTCATGTATTCGCCGTACGTCAGGGCCCTGGAGTCGTTCTCAATGCTCACGGGAACATTCAACTCTCTCTGGAACAAGTCTTTAAGCGGCAGGTCGTCGCTTACGAAATATGTCAGGGAATAGCCTTGTTCTGGGTTTACACGTCCGGACAGGCTCACTCCGGCCGCCAGGACTTTTATCCATGGGATTCCGGTCGCCACCACATTGTCTTTGACCATTCGGCACATCTGCCTGAAGGAGCCAGAATTAGACTCAAGGACAAATTCGATGTCTTCTATGTAAGTGAGCAGATTGCCTTTGAAGTCTGTGATAGCAATGTGGAAGTGGTGCCTCGCTACGTCTATTCCGACAAAATAGCCGGCATTTGGATTGAGCCCGAAAATGCTTGGCCTGCGGCCTCCCGACGTGCCGATTTTGCCTTCGTCCATCAAGAATCCCTCATCGATAAGTTCGGTGATCAGTTTTGTGACTGTAGGTACGCTTATGCCAAGTGTTTTGCTGAAGAATGATATGCTTGATTCTTCATGTTTGATGCAAAGACGGAGTATGGCTCTTTTGGCAGCTGCGCTTTTGCTTGTATTATCGTTGAGGAAGGTGCTGGTCATTGTACAGGCGTTATTATGCAAAAATATCAATTATTTCCTATATTTGTGCAGATTTTGTAAAAAATTTTAAAATGAAGTTGTCGATTAAGGCAAAGTTGACTTTGAGCCTCAGTGCGATTGCCGTGATATTGATGATATCCGCGACTATCTCCGTGCTCGAATACGACAAAATGAGTACTTATGTCTCGGATTTGATAGCCGACGACATAAGCAGCCTCAACACGGCTCATAAACTTGCCGACATAAGTAATAGATACAATCTGGATATCCTTGCCGTTATCGGAGAGGGCGGGGAAGTGCGGCTGCCGGTGTTCGACCAAGAATATTTCCTTTCGCACTGTGATTCGCTTCGCACTTCTTTGGAATCCAATACTATACAACCACTTACGGATTCTGTGGTATATGCCTGCTCGGCCTATGTCCTTACATCCCTGGAACTCAGTAACGTACTTAATTCCAAGTTCATAGACTCCCGAAGCTGGTACTTCGACCGGCTGCAACCCAGTTTCGTGCAGCTCACTTCCGACATAAACGCTTTGGAAAAAGCCATTTACACCGACCTGGAGAAGAATTCAAAAACCTTTGAGCGAGGCTTTTACAGAAGTATCATTCCCGGAATCGTGGCCGTCGGTGTTGGACTCCTGCTGGTGGTGATGCTTTTGCTGTTTATGCTGTCGTACTATGTGAAACCGCTCGACCGAATGCTGGACGCATTGGAAGGCTACAGGTCCTACAACAAGAAATACAGCTACACCTTCGAGGGCGATGATGAACTTGTGAAGTTGAACGAAGGCATAAGCGAATTGGCAAACGATAACATTCAGCTCCGTAAGCGACTTAAGGACGTGAAGAGCAAATTGAACAATGAACTGGAAGGGAATCAGCCGTAATATCGGGCTCGCTCTTCTGGTGAGTTCGCTGTTTATGTTCCTGTCGGTGCTGGTATCAGTGCTGAACGGGAGGGACAGCGCACTGGCCGCCCTGATCATCAGCTTTACAATCACGTTCATCGTGGGAGCGTTCCCTTTCATTTTCGTGCGCAAGGCTCCTGCCATCACCCTCAAGGAGGGTTATGTAATCATTACCCTCTCGTGGCTGTTGTCCTTCGTGTTCGGAATGCTGCCATACGCCTTGTGGGGCGGCCCCTTTACGCTGATGAACGCTTGGTTCGAAAGCGTCTCCGGGTTTACCACAACCGGTTCCAGCATACTTGAGAATGTGGAAGCCCTGCCTCGGAGCCTGTTGTTCTGGAGGAGCAGCACCCATTTCATCGGAGGCTTGGGAGTAGTGGTGTTTCTGCTGCTGATCATACCCGATACCAGCCCGGTCAAGCTTCGCCTTGCCAACATGGAAATCGGCAGTCTCTCCAGAAGTTCATACTCGGCTCGTACCAACCGAACCGTTTATATTTTCGCGTATGTCTATCTGGGGATTTTCGCCCTTGCCTTGCTGCTGTATCTGCTTGCCGGCATGCCGGCGTTCGACGCCATATGTCACGCCATGAGCGTTTCGGCTACTGGCGGATTCAGCACCAGGAACGCTTCCATAGGGGCCTTTGGTTCGCGTTGGATAGAAGCGGTGACCATGCTATGCATGTATTTGTCGTCGCTTCACTTTGGATTGTTGTACTTGAGCATAGTTTCCCGTTCGCTCAAACCGCTCAACAATCCGATAGTGAAGTTCTATACGACTTCAGTACTGCTGCTGGCGCTGTTCCTCGGCGTAGGCCTCAAATTAAACGGATACTGCAGCTCATGGGGAGAGTCGCTTTGGAACGGTCTCTTCGAGATACTGTGTATTTCTACCACCACCGGTTTCGCAATAATAGACAACAGCACATGGCCCGGCGTTTTGTGCGCCTTGATTCTTGTGCCGGCGGCCGTCTGCGCCTGCGCGGGGAGTACTTCGGGAGGTCTTAAGATAGACCGCATCATGCTGTCGTTCAAAGCTGTCGGCAGACATATCGGGCGCATCTTGCATCCATCTTCGGTGAACGAAGTCAAATTTGCCGGCAGGGTTATCAAAGATGAAGAGGTCTCTCCGCATCTTTTGTACATTGTGCTGTATGTGCTTCTGCTGTCGGTATCGCTGCTCCTGAGCCTGTGGTTCGGAGTGGACTGGCAGAACGCGGTGGGAGCGTCCATCACCAGCCTCAGCAATGTCGGACCGGCGCTGGGAGACATGGGCTCCATGGGCTCTTTCAATGGAGTATCGGATCCGTCAAAGTTTGTATTTACCATGGATATGTTCCTTGGCCGTATCGAAATTTATCCGGTGCTGGCAGTGGTGGCCATGGTATTCGACAAGCGTAATCACTGATGGACCGGCAAACACTCTACGAAAGCTTCGTCCGCGCAATGTCCATGGAACTGACCCCATGTCAGGACCGTCTGTTCCGTGACCTGGCGTCTTTTCTCAGTTCCGACGACGGAGACATTTTCGTGGTAAACGGATATGCCGGCACCGGCAAGACAACGGCTCTTTCTGCTGTGATAGGCGCCCTTCGCAGGCTGGGCATCAAGTCGGTCCTGCTGGCCCCTACCGGCAGGGCGGCCAAGGTGCTTTCCGGCATGGCCGGTTTGTCTGCAAGCACGGTTCACAAACATATCTATCGCCAAAAATCTGTCGGAAACGACGGCATGGGACGTTTTTCGCTGGCCCCTAACAAGGCCCGCCACACTCTTTTCGTAGTGGATGAAGCTTCACTTATAGGGGTCGAGTCGTCCCAACAGCAGCAGTCGCTTTTCGGCTCCGGCGATTTGCTTTCCGACCTGGTCACTTTCGTCCGCTCCGGAGAAGACTGCCGGCTGATACTGCTCGGAGACGCGGCACAGCTGCCTCCGGTGGGGCTTGAACTGTCTCCGGCGCTGAGCCCTGATTATATGGACGGAATGGGCGGCGTACAATACGCTACTCTGACTTCTGTTGTGAGGCAGGCCGGCGATTCCGGCATTCTGGACAATGCTACCGTCATACGGAGACTCATCGAAGAAGCGTCGGAAGACGAGACCTTCGAATCCCTGCCCATGGTGGCGAAGGAAGGAGGGGATGTGGAGAGGATAGGCGGAGGAGAATTGCTGGAGGCTCTTTCAGAAGCCTACAGCCACTATGGATACGATGATACTATAGTCTTATGCCGCTCCAACAAGAGGGCCATCCGTTACAACCTGGGGATACGTTCTCAGGTGTTGTACAAGGAGGATGAACTCTCCAGGGGGGATAAGCTGATGATAGTGAAGAACTGCTACCAATTCGTGGAAGATGTTGAGCAGATGGATTATATAGCGAACGGTGACGTGGCAGAGCTTCAAAAGATATGGAATCATGAAGACCGTTACGGGCTCCGCTTCGCCGATGCTCTGCTGAGTTTCCCGGACTATGGAGACTGCACCTTGCAGGCCAAGGTGTGTCTGGACACTCTGACGAGCGAATCAGCATCGCTTACCTACGAGCAGCAGAATGCGCTCTATGCGGGCGTGAGCGCCGATTATGCCGACCGCGGCAGCAAGAAACGCATTTGGGATGCGGTTCGTGAGGATCCTTATTTCAACGCCCTACAGCTAAAATATGCCGATGCTATCACCTGTCACAAGGCTCAGGGCGGGCAGTGGTCTTGTGTGTTCATAGACAATCCGTTCTGGCAGGATTTCCTGACGGCGGAAGACCTCAAGTGGCTCTATACCGCAATCACACGTGCGGTGGACAAGGTGTATCTGGTCAATTTCAAGGATAAGTATTTCCGGTGAAAACAGGATTTGCAAATATTCTGGAGCAACTCGAGGGACGCAGCCGTGCAAAACTCGAGTCCAAATTGCCGTCCTGGGCCGGTGTGGATATTGAAATTCCGTCTTCGATCAATTTCCAGCAATGTTCTGGAGAAGAAGCGGCAAGGTACAAGGCCTCGCTCCTGCCTTCCGGCTGCCGGGTAGCCGACCTTACAGGAGGCTTGGGTGCGGACAGTTGCGCTATGTCTCAAAGGGCCTCGGAAGTATGGTATAATGAAAGGGATTCCGTTTTGCTCGGAGCGGTGCAGCGCAATTTCAAGGCCCTTGAGGTTGAAAATGTTGAGTTTCACGGATTTGATATAAGCGCAGGGGCTTCGGACTGGCTGGAGTCGCTGCATACTTTCGGACCTGATGTCGTGTATCTGGACCCTGCCCGCCGCAATTCCGCAGGCAGGAAAGTCTTTCTCCTTGAGGAGTGCAGCCCCGATGTGCTGACGCTGATGCCGCAACTGTTGACGCTGTGTCCGGAGGTGATGGTGAAGGTGTCTCCGATGGCAGACCTGACCATGCTCCGGCGGCGCCTGGAGCCTTATCTTTGTGAGATCCATGTGGTGGGCTCTGGAGGGGAGTGCAAGGAGCTGCTGTGCATCTGCCGCCGCGACGGAGTTTTCAAAAACGTCATTCTGGCCGAGGACGGTTTCGTATTCTCTCCGCCTCTGCCGGACCTGCCCCTGGAAACCGTGGCCGCCAGTGGCCGCGTGAACGGGAGGGGCACACAAGCGAAGCGCAGTGGGAGGGATGAAGCGAAGCGAAAGTTTCGGGGGGCAGGCCCGGCTGAGGCGGAGGAGGATAAGGCGTCCCTGCTGTTTGTCCCATCGGCTGCCATGACCAAGTCGGGCCTTGGCCCGGGCATGTGCCGTATGGAGTATGACGAAGGCTTGTCGCACTTCGGAAAGTTCTATGAAGTGCTGGAGAACCTGCCTTTCTCTTCGTCTGTCATAAAGGAACTCGGCCGCCGCTATCCGAAAGCCGACGTCACTGCCCGCGGCGTTCCCATAAGCTCGGAGGAACTCCGGACCAGACTGAAGGCCGCTCCCGGCGGCTCAGTCCACATCTTCGCCTGTCAGGTCGATGCCGAGCGGCGTCTGCTAGTCTGCCAGAAGGTGACGCTTCCAGAACAAGGCATCTGAGGCTTTGTCGTGGATGTGCTGGTATCCACGGTAGCCGTGCATGCCGTCCGGGTAAATCATAAGATCGAACTGTATTCCTTCCTTCTGCAGGGCGTCGATGAGCTGCAACGTGTTCTGGAAATGCACATTGTCGTCTCCGGTGCCGTGGGTAAGCTTTAGAGCGGGAGATCCGTTGTGAAGACCCCTGTTTGACTTCAGCGCGCAAGTAGGAACCCATGTAATAACGCTGGCTTCGGCGTATCCGTCCGGGTTGGCTTCGGGAGTGTCCATGTACCTTTCGGTGTAGTGGGAATCGTAAAGCTTCCAGTCGTAAACCCCGCCTCCAGCTACGCCGCAGCAGAAGTACTGAGGGTAGCGGAGCACCAGCATGGCTGTGGTGGTGCCGCCGAAGGAGAATCCTTCCACGCCTATTCTGCTTCCGTTCACATAAGGCAGGTTCTGGAGCCACTCGGCCCACTTGATATAATCCTGCAACTCTATGACAGTCATGCGCTTGAAGGCTTGGTCCATGCCATCCCGTCCGTTCTCGCCGGAAGAGCGGGGATCGACCACTATGTATATGATTCCGTTCTCCCAGCACCAGCGGTCCGATGCGTCACGGCTGTTCCAGTAGTCGCGTACGTACGGGGTGCCGGGCCCGCCGTACAATTGCATGATTACAGGATACTTATTCGAAGGGTCGAACCCTCTGGGAAGGACCATGAGGCCGTACAGGTCGAATCCGTCGTTTGAGATTTTGACGATTTGCGGGAAGGGCCTCTCTTCCGAAGTCTCCTCTATAGGAGTGAAGTTCTTGACTTTCAGGGCGCTGCCGCTGACTGTGGTCCACGGAGACCTGGCATTCGAAACCATGGCGGTGAAAGTCTTGAAATCGTCGGAAATCTCAGCAGCTGCAGTGTAGTATTGCGGGTCGGTAAGGGTGTAGATGCGGCCCTTCTTGTCCAGCCGGTAGAGGCTTGGGTGAATGCGTGAATCGCGCTTGGCAAGGAACCACAAATTGCCTTTCTTGCTGTCGTATTTCAGCAACTGAATATCCCAGTTTTTGCCTTCGGTAAGCCGCTTGAGGCTGCCGTCGTATCCCAAAAAATAGATCTGCTCCCATCCGGACTCGAAGTTGCGTGCCATGAACAAGCCTTTGTCGGTAAACAGCATGCCCTCGATCCATGTGACCCAGGTGGAATATTCTTCGTTATACACTTGACGCTTGCTCCCGTCAAGGGCATTGACTGCGAACACGTCCAGCCGGCTTTGGCGGCGAGGCATGCGGCTCACAAACAGTTCATCCGAACCGGGACCCCAAAACGGCGTTCCGAAATACTGCTCGGGAGAATCGTCAAAATCGGCCCAGGTAATTGCTCCGCCGGTTGTTGCGATGCCTATCTTCACAGGAGGATTGGCTTCTCCTGCCTTGGGGTAACGGGTCAGGCTTAGCGAGCCGTCCTGCCCGAAGGGGGAGTAGATGGGGAACATCGGCACCCGGCTGTTGTCGAAGCGGTAAAATGCCAGCTTCTTCGAATCCGGACTCCACCAAAAGGCACGGTAGCGTGACGGCCTGCCGAAGATCTCTTCGTAATACACCCAGGATGCATATCCGTTGAGGATCAGATCGCTTCCATCGTTAGTGATACGGGTTTCGTTGCCACTAGCGATCTCCCTGATCCAAAGGTCGTTGGCTCTTGTGAAAGCCACCATCGAAGAGTCAGGAGAAGGTGTGACGTTGACATCTTGCGCGTGCGCGAGAGCTCCGGAGAGCAATATAAAAGCAAATACTATCTTTTTCATCACCACAAAAATAGTGATATTCCGCTAAAAAATGCCTATATTTGAAACTTTAAACAAGAGTTTACAAAAATGGCAATTATTGAATGCAAGGAGGTCTGCAAGAGTTTCGGGGAGAAGGTGGCTCTGGACCACGTGAGCCTCGACATTCCTGAGGGCAAGATCTTCGGACTGCTCGGTCCTAACGGTGCGGGCAAGACAACCTTGATCCGTATTATCAACAGGATCACTATTCCTAATTCGGGGGAGGTGTTTTTCAACGGCGCCCCCATCACGCAGGACGATGTGTCGCGCATTGGCTATATGCCGGAGGAGCGCGGCCTGTACCGCAAAATGAAGGTCGGAGATCAGGCCATGTACCTTGCCAGGCTTAAGGGAATGACCACGGTCGATGCACGTAAGTCTTTGAAAGAATGGTTTATCCGTTTTGGAATCCAGGACTGGTGGGATAAGAAAGTCGAGGAACTGTCCAAGGGTATGGCCCAGAAACTGCAGTTCATTACCACCGTCGTTCACCGTCCTTCCCTCATGATTCTGGATGAACCTTTCTCCGGTTTCGACCCGGTGAATGCGGAGCTTATACGCAAAGAGATTCTCCGCCTCAAAGACGAAGGCGCCACAATTATCCTCTCCACCCACAACATGGAGTCGGTCGAAGAGCTGTGCGACAACATCGCGCTGATCAACAAGGCCAGGCTGGTGATAACCGGCGGCGTAGAGCAGATCAGGCGCGACTATGGCAACAACAATGTCGAACTGGTGTACACCGATGCCGACGGCCGCCACACCGAAGTGCTGCCTCGCGAGACTGACGGAACCACTACCCTTCAGGCGTGGCTCAGCAGGGGAGTGACCATCAATTCTTACAAAGAACTGATGCCCCGTATGAATGATATTTTCATCAAACTTGTAACTGAAAAGCAATGAATCTGCATACAACCGGAATAATTATCAGCAGGGAGTACCTCAATAAGGTCAAGAAGAAGAGCTTCCTTATCACAACCTTTTTGGTGCCGGTGCTCTTCGCCGCCCTCTGCATCCTTCCTTCCGTGATAATGCTCGGAACCAAGGAAAGTTCCAAGAGCATAGCCGTGATAGACAATTCCGGCATAGTGGCGCCTGTCCTCGAAGACAGCGAGACAGCGACTTATACTGTGCTGGAGGGAGAGTCCGTTGACAAAATGAAACTCTCTCTCGAGAGCCTTGGCTACGATGCCCTTTTGGTGGTTTCGCCGCTCGATGTCGAGCAAAAGACCCTTTCTGCCGATGTCTATTCCAATAAACCCATGGGAATGGATCTCAACGAGAACCTGCACGGCAAAATCAATTCTGCTGTAGAGGCATACCGTATCGAGCAGTCGGGTATCGAAAACCTCAAAGACATCATGAAGGAGGTCAAAGCCAACGTGAAGATGCATTCCTACACCCTCGACGAAGAGGGCAAGGAGAAAATTTCCGAATCCGGCGTGTACATGATGGTGTCCATGCTTCTGGGCATGATAATCTACATGTTCATAGCCCTTTTCGGCGGCATGGTCATGTCTTCCGTCATCGAAGAGAAGGCCAGCCGCGTGGTGGAAGTGCTCGTGAGCTCCGTCAAGGCCACCGAACTCATGTTCGGCAAGATAATTGGCGTGGCGCTGGTTGCTCTCACCCAGTTCTTCCTGTGGATTGTGCTTACCCTGGCAATAGTGGGAGTCGTCGGAGCCATCTCCGGCCAGAACTTGCTCCAGGGCACCGATACGACACAGATTGTGCAGAGCGTCGGTGGGCTGGACGCCGAGCAGTCCGAGGCTGTCGCCGAGGCTCTGTCCGACCAGGGCGAAATGAATGTCATTCTCTCCACCATCGGCAACCTGCCGTTCGGCAAGATCATCGCCTGCTTCGTGATCTTCTTCATTTTCGGCTACATGCTCTATGCTTCTCTCTTTGCCGCCATCGGCTCTGCAGTAGAAAACGAGGGAGACACTCAGCAGCTTCAGATTCCGTTGACCATTCCTTTGCTGCTCGGCTTCTTCATTGCTATATATGCATTCAAGGCACCCGACAGCGCCTTGGTGTTCTGGGGCTCGATGATTCCTTTCACATCGCCTATCGTGATGCTGGCCCGTCTGCCTTTCGGGGTCCCGGCCTGGGAAATTATTGTGTCGGTGATTCTGCTGATAGCCACCTTTGCCGTGTGCGCATGGCTCTCCGCTAAGATATACAAAGTCGGCATCCTTATGTTCGGCAAGAAATCCACCTGGAAGGACCTTTGGAAATGGCTCAAACAGAAATAATATGAAAAGAATTGCAGCAATACTCATAGCAGTCCCACTGCTCTTCGGTTGTAAGACCGGCATGACATGGGAAAAATATGCGATGGACGGGCACCGCACCGGGGCGACCGCCCCAAGCGCCGAGAATGTGCCCGAGGCACTTGGCACCGTGGATTCCAACGGCGTCTATACAGCACCCAACGGAGTCGTATTCTCTGACGGT
Source organism: uncultured Bacteroidales bacterium (assembly GCA_946403855.1). GTDB lineage: Bacteria > Bacteroidota > Bacteroidia > Bacteroidales > UBA932 > Cryptobacteroides. The sequence continues at coordinate 59,349 of CAMJBH010000004.1, read as the reverse complement.
TCGACGCCCAAGGTGGCCAAGCTCCTCATTGAAGCACAGCCCTCCATGGCGGCCGTAAAAGAAGTCATCGCGTTTTCCACGCACAAAATGTCCGCTAACATTCCAGAGTCAGAACTGAGCAATTTCGTGGTGGACATGGTCCGTTCCGAGACCGAAAGGATAGTGAAACGCAAGGTCGATGTCGCCATTACCAACTTCGGTGGCATCAGGGTCGATATGCCCGAGGGAGACGTGCTCCTGGATGACATACGTTCCATGTTCCCATTCAAAAACAAGCTCTGCTATGTGGAACTGCCCGGCAGCGAACTGCTTCACCTGATGGATGAAGTCGCTGAGTTCGGCCCCCAGTGCCTTAGCGGAGTCAAGCTGGTTATTGCCGACAAAAAGGTCGAGAGCCTTGAGGTGGGCGGAAAGCCTGTCGATCCCAAAAAGAAATACGGAGTGGCGACAGTTGACTTCCTCCTTGACGGAGGCGACAATGTCCATGTTGCCCGTGGCGCAACCAAATTGATTATCACCGAACATATTATCGGCCATGTCATCGAGCAGTATATCCGCAATATGACTGCCGAGGGGAAAGCCATTGAATACAAGACCGACGGGAGGGTCGTAATAAAGTGATGAAAAAGATTTTTGCAATCCTGGCGGCTGCTGCCGCTCTGTGTGCCTGCGGCCCGAAGCTGGTTATAGTGCATACAAATGACACTCATTCTCATCTCGATCCTGACCGTGAAGGACGCGGAGGCATCCTGGAAAGGGCTGCGTTCGTGGATTCTGTCCGCAAGGCGGAAGGTGCCGACAAGGTCCTGCTGCTCCATGCCGGCGATTTCAACCAGGGAACTTCTTATTACACCGAGCTTCACGGAGCTTTGGAAGTGAAGATGATCAATGCGATGGGCTATGATGCCGTGACCCTCGGCAACCATGAATTCGACGACGGCATCGAGAGTCTGACCGAACGTGCGAAACTTATAGAATGTCCTATTGTATGTGCCAATCTCGACCTTAGCTCCTTCGAACTGGGCAAATACGTAAAGCCTTGGTGCATAGTGAACAAGGCCGGCAAGAAGATAGGCATCATAGGACTTGAGGCGGACATAAGCACATGCGTTAGCAAGGTGATTTCTTCCAGGATTCCCCAGCTTGACCCGGTGGAAGAAACGAACAAGTGGGCCAAGTACCTCAGGGAAGAGGAGCACTGCGACATGGTGATACTGCTGTCCCATTTCGGCTATGAAGGGGAGCCTGAAGGCACACCTGACGACCAGACAAACATGAAAGGAATGAAAGGCATAGATCTCGTTGTGGCCGGACATTCGCATACTTTCGTGGATGATTTTGTTTACGTCGCAGACGCAGAAGGCAAGAATGTCCCTATCATTACTGATGGATGCTGGGGACTTGAGATGGGTGTCGTGAAAGTTTATTGATATGATTCAGTCGATGACAGGTTACGGCAAGGCCGAGGCTTTGCTCGAAGGCGGGAAACTGACCGTGGAGTTCCGTTCGGTCAATGGAAAAAATGCAGAAGTGAACATCAAATCTTCGCTTCTGCCCAAGGACAAAGAGATGACACTCCGAAAGAAAATCGCGGAGCGTCTGCAGCGCGGGAGCATAGACCTGTTCCTGAGCTGGGAACCCAATGCAGCAGGTGAGGCCAAGGTGATAAACCGCAGCCTGGCAGTCGATTATTACCGTCAGATCAGCGCCCTAGCTTCCGAGCTTGGGGCGCCGGATCCCCGTGAATCCGACACAAACTATTTGCTCTCTATGCTTCTGCGCCTTCCCGACGTGGTCGATGCGGCAAAGAAAGACGTAATCACCGAACAGAATTGGCCCGCTGTGGAAAAGGCCGTAGATGAGGCTCTGGACGCTATCTGTGATTACAGGGCCAAGGAAGGGGCTGCCCTCTACAAGGATGTAACATCAAGGGTGGCGAATATCCTGTCGCTGGAGAATGAGGTTGAAGCCTTTGAGGCGGAAAGGATAGCTGCAGTGCGCGCCAAACTGGAAAAGGCAATCGGCGATCTCGGCGTGAAATGCGATCCCGAGCGCTTTGAACAGGAACTGATTTTCTATCTTGAAAAGCTTGACATTAACGAAGAGAAGGTACGGCTCCGCCAGCACTGCAAGTATTTTATGGATACGATCGATTCGGAACCGTATCCTGGCAAGAAACTTGGATTCATAATTCAGGAAATGGGGCGGGAGATCAATACGACCGGCTCCAAGGCAAACCACGCTCTCATACAGAAGGCTGTGGTTCAAATGAAGGACGAACTGGAAAAGATCCGGGAACAGTCCATGAACATACTATGAAAAGAAGTGTATTATTAGTTGGTTTATTTCTTCTGCCGGCCTTGAGCCGTGCCCAGATGCCTGATACGACAGGCATTTACGGCGAACGTAAAGATACGCTCGCGGCCTCTGTTTTTACCGCAGGGGGAAACAGCAATTTCCTTTCCAAGGGTAAGGATATACGGACAGAAGTAATCAGCGCTGCAGGACTCTGCAAAATGGCCTGCTGCAATCTGGCGGAAAGCTTTGAGAACTCTGCCAGCGTGACCGTCGGCTACAGCGATGCCGTGACCGGAGCCCGTCAGATCCGCCTGCTCGGGCAAAGCGGAATCTATGTGCAGATGCTGGACGAAAACCGTCCGGTAATGCGCGGCCTGGCTGCTCCTTGGGGGCTCAATTATGTGCCCTCGCAGTGGCTGGAGAGCATACAGATCGCCAAAGGCGTTACCTCGGTCATCAACGGAGTCGAGTCCATGACAGGCCAGATTAATATGGAGCATCGCAAACCTACCGACGAGGTGCCGCTTTATGTGCAGGCGTCGGTAATGAACGATACCAAATCGGACCTCAATATTGCCAGCGCCCACCAGCTTGACGACATGGGCAAGTGGAGTACCATTTTCCTTGGCCACCTGAGCGGCAATTTCATGGACATGGACCACAACAAGGACGGTTTCCTTGACGATCCGAGGGGATACCTGACATCTCTTTCGAACCGTTGGCTCTATTATGACCCCAGCGGTTTGCAGGTCCGTTTCGGAATACGCGGCATCAAGGACAACAAAATCGGCGGTCAACTTCCGACTGTGGAGAATGCATGGCAGACCAATATAGCCAATAACGGACTTGACGGATATGTCAAAGTGGGTGTTCCTCTCAACGAAGACAATTCCTGCAATATGGCAGCCGTCATAGACTTTAACTATCAGGACCTTGCCTCTCATTTCGGCAAGAGGCCCTACAAGGCCGACCAGCATTCCGCGTTCGTGAATTTGCTTTATCAGAACCAGAAACTTGACGCGCATCATTTTACTCTCGGTCTGAGCGAGACCTTCGATTTTTACCGCGAATCATTGCAGTCCTTCAGTTCCTCGGCGCTCAGCGACCTTGGCGCTTTTGCTGAATATACCTTCCATTCCGGAGACAGCTTCTCTGCGATCACAAGCTTGCGCGGCGACTGGTTCTATGGTGCAGGACTCCGTTTCTCCCCGCGCCTTACATTGAAATGGACTCCCGTCGATCAGCTGGTCCTCAGGGCCAACGGAGGCAGGGGACTGAGGTACAGTACTCCGCTGATAGACAACATCGGCGTGCTGTCCACAAACAAGACTATCAACGGCGATTATATGGAACATCCTCTGGAGGATGCATGGACCTTCGGAGGGAACGCTACCTGGTACCTGCCTTTCGACAAGTCCCAGAAGACATATCTGAGCCTGGACTATTTCGGTACCCGTTTCGTGTCCCAGATGCTGGTGGACTACACAGCCACGGACATCTATTTCTATACCTTGGGACAGGGTGGTTATTCACGTACAGACAACTTCCAGGTGGATTTCGCCACTGAGCCCTTCCGTGGATTTACCGTCACCATTACCGGACGCCTCACCGATGCCAGGCAGTCCCTCGACCATCAGAAAGATGATATCAAACCCATGACGAGCCGCTACAAAGGGGTGCTTAACCTGCAATATGCCACCAGGCTCAACAAATGGATATTTGACTTCACGGCTTCGGTCAACGGGCCTTGTAAAGTCTGGGATTTCATGAAAGATCTCGATCCCATGTATGCCGATGGGTATTCGCCGGCTTATCCTTTGCTCTATGCGCAGGTAACAAGGCGCTTCAAGGGCTTCGACATCTATTTAGGAGGAGAGAACCTTACCGGGTTCACCCAGCCTTCTCCGATAATCAACGCTTCCACTCCCTGGGAACAGGGCTTCGATGCAAGTTGCATCTGGGGGCCCCTCATGGGCGTGCGCGTTTATGGTGGAATAAGATTGACAATTTGGAAAACTGAAAGAATATGAAAAGCATTTTAATCATTTTGGCAGCACTTGTTCAGGTCATTTTTGCGAGCAGCGTTGACTGCCCCAAATGCAGCAAGAAAGTAGAAGAAAACATCGCCTTCGAAAAGGGCGTGAAGGACTTGTCGGTGGACATTGAGAAGCACACCATCACCGTGCTCTTCAATCCATCCAAGACCGATACATTGAAGCTGAAGAATGCTATCAATAAATTGGGCTATACAGCCGACGTGATTGAGTATAAAGAAGTTAAAAAATAAAATACAGTGGAAGAAGAACGCAAACTCAACTTTCTCGAAGAGATAATCGAGAACGACCTCAAGACAGGTAAAGTAGATAGTATCCTTACCCGTTTCCCTCCCGAGCCTAACGGCTACCTGCATCTGGGACACGCCAAAAGTCTCTGCATTAATTTTGGCCTTGCCCAGAAATACGGGGGCAAGACGAATCTGCGCTACGACGATACCAACCCTACAAAAGAGGACACCGAATATGTAGATTCAATCAAGGAGGACATCAAGTGGCTCGGATTCCAGTGGGACAAGGAACTCTACGCCTCCGATTATTTCGACCAGCTCTATGAGTGGGCGGAGCAGTTGATCAAGCAGGGCCTTGCCTATGTCGATGACCAGAGCCAGGAGGAGATTTCCCGCGGCCGCGGTACGGTCGAGACTCCGGGTACTCCCAGCCCCTGGAGAGACAGAAGCGTTGAAGAGAACCTCCGTCTGTTCAGAGAGATGCGCGACGGCAAATATGCCGACGGCGAGAAAGTGTTGAGAGCCAAGATCGACATGGCCAACCCTAACATGTTCTTCCGCGACCCTATTTTGTACCGCATCAAGCATGCAAGCCATCATAGGACCGGAGACAAGTGGTGCATATATCCCATGTACGACTTTACCCATGGCCAGTGCGACTCCATAGAGCACATCACCCATTCCATTTGCACTCTCGAGTTTGACGTTCACCGTCCCTTGTACGACTGGTTCATCCAGACCCTGGGTATCTATCCGAGCCATCAGTATGAGTTTGCCCGTCTGAACCTTACATACACGCTCATGAGCAAGCGCAAGCTTCTGGAACTCGTCCAGAAGGGCTTCGTGTCCGGATGGGACGACCCGCGCATGCCGACGCTCTGCGGTGTAAGGCGCCGCGGTTATACTCCCGAGGGACTCAAGTTGTTCTGCGACAAGATCGGCGTCAGCAAACGCGACCAGCTGATGGATATCCAACTGCTGGAATGGTGCGTGCGTCAGGATCTGAATGCCCGCTCCAACCGCTACATGGTGGTGCAGGACCCTGTCAAGGTGACCATCACCAATTACCCGGAAGGCCAGGTGGAGTGGTTCGATTGTCCCCTCAATCCGGCCGAGCCTGAGGGAGCCTCCCGCAAAGTGCCGTTCAGCCGCGAGCTTTATATAGAGCGTGCGGACTTCATGGAGGATGCGCCCAAGAAGTTCTTCCGCCTCAAACCCGGCGGCGAGGTGCGCCTGAAATATACCTACATCGTCAAATGCGACGAGGTCGTAAAGAACTCCGACGGCGAGGTGGTGGAACTGCGCTGCAGCTATGACCCTTCTACCCGTCCGGGAGCCGGCGAGTGGCGCTCCGTGAAGGGCACTATTCACTGGGTGAGCAGAGATTTCGCAAAGGATATAGAAATCCGCAATTACGACCGTTTGTTTACCCTTGCAGACATGAGCCAGGTGCCTGAAGGCCAGGATTATAAGGATTTCCTCAATCCCGATTCTCTCATTGTTGCCCGCGGTTTTGCAGAGCCCGCTCTGCTGGAAGACGCTTCCGGCATAGCAGTCCAGTTCGAGCGTACCGGCTACTATATGAAGGATCCCGATTCTACTCCCGGCAATCCTGTATTCAACCGTACAGCCACTCTCAAAGACTCTTACAAGCCAGAGTAGATGAACGATTTCGTTTTCTCCATGATGCTTCTTGGTGCCCTGTCTTCCGGCGGGAGCCTGCCTTTTTGGGCAGTGTCAAACCAGGGAGGCATCATGCCGGAACGAAATGGCGGACTTGCGCTTGTACAAGCCTATAAACCTTTCGACGAAAGCAAGACGCTCCAGTGGCAGGCAGGCCTGTCGCTCGCTGCCAATTATGACGGGGATTTCCATCCTATGGTAGATCAGCTCTACGGCGGACTGCGCTGGAAAGTGCTCAGGCTTGATGTGGGCATGATGTATCGCGACCGGGAATTCCTTGCCTCCGACCCTGCGCTGGGCTCGCTGTCTGTGACGGAAGGCCATATAATTGAAAGCAACAACGCCCGCACCATGCCGGGATATAAGCTGGTGTTGGAGCCATGGTCTGTGCCTTTCACGCGTGATCACCTGAAGATCAGCGGAGTATGGGGGGACTACAAGACTATCGACCCGCGTTATATGTCAGGGGCCATGGTGCACCGTCTGCGCGGATATATCACCTACGATACAGGCAAGCACTTTTTCGTGCAGCTCGGGCTTGACCACTATGCCCTTTGGGGCGGGGTCTCGCCGTCCGGCAGTTCGATGGAGATAAACCTGGATAACTACTTCCGCATTTGTACGGGCCGCAGCGCCTCTGCTTCAGGGAGCCTGAGTGACCGTATGAATGTGCTCGGCGACCATGGCGGGGCGGAACAGCTGCGTCTGGGATGGAAGGACAGCAAGTTCGACTTGACTTTCCAATGGGAAAAGCCCTACAGCGACAAGTCGGGGATGCGGTTCAACAATTTTCCGGACGGAGTTTATACCCTGCATCTCGACTTGAAGGACAAAGACAGGTGGATAAGCGGCGCCCTCCTAGAATTCCACTACACCATGTGGCAGTCCGGGACCGTGCATGAGAAAGAGACCGACGCCGACGGCAAGCAGATAAACTGGCACATCAACAAAAACCAGAATTTTTTCGGGCTTGACAATTATTTCAACAACGGTGCGTACCGGTCCGGCTGGACCCATTTCAACCGGATGATAGGCGGTCCTTTGTTCTATACGAGGCTTTCTTCTTCAGGACAGGTGTCCATTGCCAACAACCGCTACAAGGCAATACACTTTGGTGTCACCGGAAAACTGTTCAAGAAGGCTCCGTACAAGCTCATGCTTACCGGCAGCCAGAATTTCGGAACATATTCCAGCCCCTATATCGCGCCTTCTTCTTCCGGAAGTGGCTGGAACTGGTGGGAACCGAATACGATCGACAAAGGATTGAACCAGTTCAGCGCAGCCTTCAGCGGATTTGTCCCGCTGAGCCTGTCGCGCCGGTGCAGCCTGGATGTGGTTTACGGCTTGTATGCCGACGCGGGCGAAGTGCTGCCCCGGGCGTTTGCAGGCGTGTTAGGGTTAAGATTCAATTTCAAATAAACAATATGGAACTCAGTCAGAGAGCGATAAGTATGCCGAGCTCGCCTATACGCAAGCTCGCTCCGTACGCCGAAGCAGCAAAGCGCAACGGCATCCATGTATATCATCTCAATATCGGACAGCCCGATATCAAAACGCCGGAATGTGCCATGGAGGCTCTCCGCAATATAGACCGTACCATCCTGGAATACAGCCCTTCGGACGGATATCTTTCGCTGAGGACTAAGATGGTCCGCTATTACGCAGAGTATGGCATCTATCTCAGCCCGGACGAGATCATTATAACCACCGGTGGCTCTGAGGCTGTGCTTTTCGCATTCCTGACCTGCCTTAATCCGGGAGACGAAATCATTATTACAGACCCTTTCTACGCCAATTACATGGCGTTTGCGATTTCGGCCGGAGCTGTTATTAAGTCTGTCAAAACGTCCATCGAAGACGGCTTCCGCCTGCCTTCCATCGAAGCTTTTGAAGAGCAGATTACTCCCAAGACCAAGGCGATCCTTATCTGCAACCCCAATAACCCCACCGGCTATTTGTACACCAGGGCGGAAATGAAACGCCTCAGGGATATTGTCAAAAAGCACAATCTGTTCCTCTTCAGCGACGAAGTGTACAGGGAATTTGTCTATTCCGGCATGCCATATATCAGCGCCTTCCATCTGGAAGGAATAGAAGAGAATGTCATCCTCATAGATTCTGTGTCCAAACGCTACTCCGAGTGCGGAATCCGTATAGGATGCATCTGCACCAAGAACAAAAGCGTAAGGGAAGCGGTCATGAAGTTCTGCCAGGCGCGGCTCAGTCCTCCTCTCATCGGACAGATAGTGGCCGAAGCGAGCATAGATGTACAGAAGTCTTATCTGCACGATGTGTATGAGGAATACCTGGACCGCCGCAACTTCTTGATAGACGGCCTGAACAAGATTCCCGGAGTGTATAGCCCCATACCTATGGGCGCTTTCTACACTGTGGCCAAACTGCCGGTCGATGATGCGGAGAAGTTCTGTACCTGGTGCCTCAGCGATTTCAGTTACAAAGGCGCCACGGTGATGATGGCTCCGGCCTCGGGCTTCTATACGGAACCCGGCGAGGGCAAGCATGAAGTCCGTATTGCCTACATACTCAACATCAAGGATCTCGAAAAGGCTCTGGAATGCTTGAGCAAGGCTCTCGAGGCTTATCCGGGCAGGATAGAAGTTTAGTTAGTAGTTACATATGTTAAGCAGACAAATGGCCGGACGGCTCGGCCGGTTTGAAACGCCGTTTTATTTCTATGACATAGCTCTCCTCCGGCAGACCCTGGAAGCCGCGGTGAGCGTAGCCGAAAAGTATGGCTATGTCCTCCACTATGCCATTAAGGCTAATTATGACCCTCACATCCTGTCCGTCATTAAAGAATACGGGCTGGGTGTGGACTGTGCGTCGGCAAACGAGGTCAAGTGTGCCGTAGAAGCCGGATTCGACCCCTCAGGTATTGTGTATGCCGGTGTGGGAAAGCGGGATAAAGAAATCCGTTATGCCATTGAACAAGGCATATTTGCCATCAATGTTGAGTCGCTTCAGGAGCTGCAGGTAATAGATTCTATCGCTGCGTCTCTTGGAAAGGTCCAGGATGTAGGGCTCCGGGTGAATCCGGACATAGATCCTAAGACCAATAAATGTATAGATACGGGTCAGGCCGACAGTAAGTTCGGAATCTCTTACGAGGAACTTATTGATAATCTTGACACAATCAAGGCGCTTAAGAATATCCATGTGGCCGGAATCCACCTGCATATCGGCTCCCAGATACGTGAGCTGCATGTTTTCGAGTATCTTTGTGACAAAGTGAATGCGATTGTGAAGCATCTTGGAGAGCTGGGACTCGAGTTTGGTTTCGTAGATGTCGGCGGAGGACTGGGCATTAATTATGACTTCCCGGAGAACGAGCCCGTGCCCAATTTCGCGTCGGTTTTTTCCATCATCAATTCCCACCTCAATGTGGGAGGGCGCCCCGTCCATTTTGAATTCGGACGTGCCCTGGTGGCGCAGTGCGGCGAACTCATCACCAAAGTGCTGTTTAACAAAACCACCGCATCCGGAAGGAAGCTTGTCATAGTAGATGCCAGCATGACCGAACTCATCAGGCCGGCACTGTATGGCGCCTATCATAATATAGAGAACATTACTTCTACCAGCGAAGAAAAACACAGATATACCGTGGTCGGAACGGCATGTGAGTCCACCGATGTATTTGATGAAGGTCTGACCCTGCCCAAGACGGAGAGGGGAGACCTGCTCACCATTAAGTCCGCCGGGGCATACGGAATGTCCATGGCATCGAGATACAATCTCCATGATCTGCCGGCAGCGGTTTACAGCGACGAGTTATAAGCGATGAACGATTTCGTAGTCTCCCTGATGCTCCTCGGAGCTCTGTCAACGAACGCACCCGAAGGGATGCCGTTCTGGGCGACTGCGAATCATTTCGGCGTAATGCCCGAAAGCAACGGGGGGCTGGCGCTGCTCAGGGCCGGTACGTCTTTCGACGAAAGCCGTACTTTCCAGTGGCGCTGGGGTAGTTCCCTGGGAGTGCGAAGCGACCTGTACGGCTTCAAACCGTTGGTGGACGAACTCTATGCCTCCGCCCGATGGAAAGCGCTGCGTCTCGACTTGGGCATGATACACCCGGATCAGTCTTTCATGGCATCGGATCCTGCACTCGGCACTCTGTCCGTCACTGCAGGCAACTGCATGATGAGCGGCAATGCCAGGACCCTTCCCGGTTATGGCATTACTCTCGAACCTTGGGATATTCCTTTTACCGGAGGGCGGCTTCAGCTGAGCGGGCGCTTCGGCGATTACAGCACTCTCGGCCGAAGGTATGTTCAGGGGGCCCTCGTTCACAATACTGCAATATATGTCCTCTGGCATATCGGAGACCGTGTTACTTTGAGTGCCGGAATTGATAATTACACGCTTTGGGCTGGAACGAGCCCGGAGCATGGAGTGCTGCCGCATTCGCTGACAGACTATTTCCGGGTTCTGCTCGGGCTGTCCGGCGGAAGCAATGCCGCAGAAGGGGACCGGATTAATTCCCTGGGCGACCACCGCGGCCGGGAGCTCCTTAAGGCGGAGTACCGCAGCGACGACTGGACGTTAAGCCTCCAGCACGACATTCCATATGACGACAGGTCCGGAATGATATTCCGGAATTTCCCGGACGGATTCAACACGCTGAGCCTTTCCTTCAAGGACAAATCGCGCTGGATCAGCGATATAGTCTATGAGTACCACAGCACCATGAATCAATCCGGAAGCTGCGAGCGCCGCCTGGCGACAGAAAAAGAAATAGCTGCCGGGCACCGTCTTCTCAAAGATTCCAACACCGGAGTTTACTATTATATTGTCGGCGGAGCTGACAACTACTGCAACAACTATGAGTACAGGTCTGGCTGGGCTGCTTATACTCGGCAGCTTGGTGCGCCTTTGTTTTATTCGAGGTATTACTACGAGAGCGACAATCCAGCTGCATACAGCATGCAGGGAACATGGAATAATCTGTTTCGGGCCCATCATCTGGGTCTTTCCGGCAGCTTGTTCAAGAAAATACCTTACAGGCTTGTCATGACCTACTCCATCAATTACGGCTGCTGGTTTGATGCTCTGTTCAATTATGACAAAGGTACCCGTCGGGAACAGCCTTTGCGGCAGTTCAGCGCCGGTTTTTCTGCGGCCGTACCCCTTTTCAAAGGGGCTTTACAATTGGTTCCCGGCATTTACTGCGATGCCGGCGAGGCATTGGCCAATGGCGTGTCGGCATCATTATCTATAAGATATCTATTTAAAAAACCATGATCTATGAGTATTGACCACTTCCTTCAGTTATTTGTTGTTAAGGAGAAGAGTTTTTTCCCTTTGTTCGTACAGTCTGCTGAGAATATAAAAGAAGCTTCCGCTTTGCTTCTGGAGCAGACCAAAGAGTCTGACCCCGACACGCGCAGACTCCTGGCGCACAGAATCAAAGAGCGCGAAACCGAGGGCGATGTGATAACACACAAGATTGTGGACGTTTTGATGAACGCTTATTTGACTCCTTTCGACAGGGACGATATACATGATCTTGCAGAAGGCCTTGACGGCTTTCTCGATTCCATCCGTGACTCGTCAAAAAAGATAGCCATATATCAGCCCAAAGATCCCTCCAAAAAGCTTATAGAAATAGCTGAATATATAGATAAAGCGGCTTCTTTGATGGTAGATCTTACCAAGCATTTCGACACCCTGCGCAAAGATGCTAAGCTTATGGACAAGTTGTGCGACGGCATAAAGGAGATAGAGCACGACGTGGACGATATCTACGAGTCCTATATGTCCAATTTGTTTGAGAAAGAAAAAGATGCCATAGAATTGGTCAAGAAAAAGAATATCGCTCAGGCCCTTGAGGATACCTCCGATGTGGCTAAGGCGGTCTCAAGCAAGATACGCAGCATTGTGGTTAAAAACAGTTGATGATGGTAGCGGTAGTATTGATAACTGCGGTAATAGCATTGGCATTCAGTTTTACCAACGGAATGAACGATGCCGCCAACTGTATTGCATCGGTGGTTGCTACCAAGGCTCTGCCTCCCAAACTGGCAGTGTTCTGGGCGGCTTTCTGGATATTCATGGCTTTGTTCATTTTCGACACCACGGTTGCAGCCACCATGGGCAAGGGAATTGTGGACGAAAACTGCATCGATGTGTACGTGATTCTGGCCGCTCTCTTGGGCTCAGTGCTTTATATCTTCTTCTGTACCAAGATGGGGCTTCCCGTTTCGGCCTCCCACGCCCTCGTGGGCGGGCTCATAGGACCCGTCTGGTTCGTGTACGGCGGACAGTATCTCATCACGAGCGGAATCTTCAAGATTGTGGCCTTCATCTTTATCTCTCCGCTTATCGGAATGTTCATGGGCTTTATGCTCAACTGCCTTATAATGTTCATCTTCCAGAAGGTCAACGTGAAGAAGGTGGACAAATCTTTCCGCCGTTTACAGCTGGTGTCCAGTGCGGCATTCTCACTGGGTTTCGGCGGCAATGACGGACAGAAGACCATGGGCGTTATAGCCATTTTGTTTGCTACGGCATTTGCGTCCAATCCTGATAACCCTGTGCTTCAGTTTCTCTATGGCAACGGGGCTACGGCAGCACAGGCCGCCGGTTTTACCGGTTTCTACGTGCCTATGTGGCTTAAAATAACCTGCTACGGCCTGATTGCGCTTGGCACTGTGACTGGAGGATGGTCTGTCATCCGCACCTTGAGCGAAGGTCTGTCCAAGCTTTTCCCGACCCAGGGCTTCTGTGCAGAAGCTTCTGGAGCCATCACGCTTATCATGACCGCAGTCCTGGGCATCCCTGTCAGTACCACCCATACCATCACCGGGTCGATTATCGGCACGGGGCTCACGAGAGGCGTTAAATCCGTCAAGTGGATTACTGCCAAGAACATAGTATGGGCTTGGATCCTTACAATTCCGGCTGTTATAGTGGTCAGCGGAGTCATCTATTTGATCATGGTTCACTGGTTCGGTTGCCCGGTCAAAACATTATAGCCGATGAAAGAATTCTGGAAAATACTAAAACGTTTCGCGAGTCCTTACAAGGGCTATCTGGGCGGGTCCGTGGTGCTTAACATACTGTCGGCCCTGTTCAACGTTTTCTCTTTCTCCTTGCTTATTCCGATATTGCAGATCCTGTTCAATATCAATGAGATGCAGTACGAGTTCATTGCATGGGACTCCGGAGTGGCATCTCTTAAGGATATTGCTATCAACAACTTGTACTGGTTCGTGACCGAAGCCATGGGCAAGTGGGGAGCCGGCACGGTGCTGCTCCTGCTGTGCCTTGCACTGTCGCTCATCACGGCAGTCAAGACCGCATGCTATTTCGGAGCGTCTGCGGTCATGATCCCCATCCGTACCGGAGTCGTAAAAGATATACGTACCAGCTTGTATAACAAGATTCTGTCTCTGCCTCTGGGATATTTCAGCCAGGAACGGAAGGGAGATATCATAGCGAGAATGAGCGGCGATGTGCAGGAGGTGGAGAATTCCATTACCAGCGTACTGGATATGCTCATCAAGAATCCTATTCTGATAGTGTTCTACTTGGGAACGTTAATAGCGATATCTTGGCAGCTTACGGTGTTCGTTCTGGTCTTTGCGCCCCTGATGATGTGGCTTATGGGTCTCATCGGACGCCGGCTCAAACGGCAGTCCACTGAGGCCCAGTCTCTCTGGAGCGACACCATGAGCCAGGTGGAAGAGACGCTTGGCGGTCTGCGCATCATTAAGGCCTTCCTTGCTGAAAAGAAAATGTCCGTACGCTTTGACTCGGTTACTGAGCAAATGAAGCGGAAGACCAGCCAGGTGGCTACGCGCCAGGTTCTTGCTCATCCTGTGAGCGAGTTCCTCGGAACGCTCATGATTGCCATTGTGCTGTGGTTCGGCGGCACCCTTATCCTGGGTGAGCGTTCTGTCATAGACGCGCCGACCTTCATCTTCTACATGGTCATACTCTACAGCGTGATACAGCCTATCAAGGACCTGGCGAAGGCGGCCTACAGCATACCCAAGGGACTCGCCAGCATGGATAGAATTGACGCCATCCTTAATGCCGGCAACCCCATAGCCGAAAAGGAAAACCCCGTGAGGGTGAGAGGCTTCGAGAAGCAGATAGAGTTCAAAGATGTGAGCTTCCACTACGAAGACGGCAGGGAGGTGCTGCACGACGTCAATCTCGTCATACCCAAGGGGCGGACGCTTGCGATAGTAGGCGCTTCTGGCGCGGGAAAGTCCACTTTGGTGGACCTTATACCTCGTTTCTATGATGCTTCATCCGGCAGTCTTACGATAGACGGCGTAGATGTCAAGGACATGTCTATCAGGGACCTGCGTGCGCTGATGGGGAATGTGAACCAAGATCCTATATTGTTCAACGATACCATTTTCAATAATATAGCATTTGGTGTGGAAGGCGCTACGCGTGAGCAGGTAGAGGCTGCTGCACGCATCGCGAACGCCCACGACTTCATTATGGAGAAAGAGGCCGGCTATGATACGAACATAGGCGACAGGGGAGTCAAGTTGAGCGGAGGTCAGCGCCAGAGGATCAGCATAGCCCGTGCAATACTCAAGAACCCTCCCATTCTGATTCTGGACGAAGCTACTGCATCTCTTGATACTGAGTCGGAACGTATAGTCCAGGAAGCTCTCGACAGGCTCATGAGCTCCAGGACCACCATTGCCATAGCGCATCGCCTCAGCACGGTCAAGGGTGCAGACGAAATAGTGGTTATGGACGAGGGGCGTATAGTTGAACGCGGCCGGCACGAAGAACTGCTGGCTAAGGGCGGATTTTACAAGAAGCTCTACGACATGCAATCGTTATGAAAAAAGTCTGGTACTTCCGAATCCTTACGCTTTTGTACCTTGGGGCGGTTGCACTGCTTTGCTTTGCCAACTTTTCAAACGTCTCAGAAATGCCTCGTACCATTTTTGGCCTCCAGGCCGATAAGGTTGTGCACTTTCTGATGTTCCTGCCCTTCCCTTTGCTGTCGTTCTATTCGTTCGAGAGCGGACGCCGGTCTTTTATGAAAACCTTTCTTCTGCTAGTGGCATTGTTTGTGTTAGGATGTCTATTGGCTTGGGGAACCGAGCTGATTCAGAGCAAGTTGCCATACCGGTCCATGGACCCGGAAGATTTCAAGGCAGACCGCCTCGGCCTTTTGTGCGGTACGCTTGCCGCCTTTGTTGTACAGTTGTTCAGTTTTAAAAAGCAAGATGCGTAGATTTGTACTGGCTTTAGCTTTGTTGGTTTTGTCGCTTTCGGCAGCTGCCCAGGGTATTCCCAGGGCCGCCGATTTCGGCGTGGTGTGTGATACGCTTACAGCGAGGTGCAACCGCAGGTTCGGAATAAAATCTACGGTCCGTATAGACAAAATCTACCTGAGGGGAGATGCCCTTGACCTGTATTTCGCCAGCAGCCTGTCCGATTATCCCTGGCATACGGAAGATATATTCTGGTTCCTTGCCGAGCTTAACAAAGAAGGAGAGAAGTCCCTAAACGGTTATAAGATAGGCTCCTGCATGAGTTCCGGTTGCCGGCTGGAAGAGCTTGAGACTCCCAAGCTTTCGCGCAACGGCAAGTCGCCTGAGTTCCGGCTCCGCGCCAAGAACATGCCCAAGCTCCCGCTTGTGCGCCGGGCCAATGCTATCAAGTTCTCACGCGGCCTGGAAGGACGTCATATAGCCCTCTGGCAGAGCCATGGCTATTACTACAACGAGGAGCAGGACGAATGGCGTTGGCAGCGCGCCCAGCTGCACAGGACGGTGGAAGATATGTACACCCAGAGCTACGTGCTGGATTATCTCATCCCCATGCTGGAAAATGCAGGTGCATACGTGATGACTCCCCGAGAAAGGGACGTACAGAGACTGGAGGTGGTCTGTGACAACGATTCCGCATTTGTGCGCACCCCGGGTTACAATGTGCGTGGCTGCGGGCGATACGAGGAAACCGGCGACTGGGAGCTCGAAGGGACAGGTTTTGCCGATCTCAAGCAGGAATACCAGATTACGGACAATCCTTTCCGCATGGGCACCAGCCGCAAGTCCGCCTGCAGCATCACTCCGTCTTCAAGTGCAAGATGGATCCCGTCTTTCGAAAAGAGGGGAGAGTATGCTGTCTATGTGAGCTACACTGGTGGACGCAAGGCTTGCAAATCAGCACGTTACACAGTGCGCCACCTGGGCGGTACTACCGAATTCCTGGTAGATCAGCGCAAGGGCGGCGGTACATGGGTATATCTCGGGACCTTCGATTTTGCTCCCGGGGCGGAAGCCTATGTAGAACTGAGCAACAAAGGGGGAGACGGTGAATTTGTGAGCGCCGATGCGGTTCGTTTCGGAGGCGGCATGGGTAAGATCCAGCGCGGCGGGCGCCTGTCCGGAATGCCAAGCTATGCAGAAGGTGCTTCGTACTGGATGCCCTGGGCCGGCGCAGACAGCACTTTGCGCGAGTGGGAGACCGACTACGTGTGCGACTATGCAACCCGCGGTTCATGGACCCGCATGATGAGAAAAACAAAGGGGGTGCCTTTTGACTGCTCCCTGGCCTTTCATTCAGATGCCGGAGTTACTCCCAACGACAGTATTGTAGGCACCTTGTCGATTTATACCCTCAAGTGTGAGAATTCCCGCCAGTTCTCTGACGGCGGAGACCGCATGACAAGCAGGACTTTTGCGGACTTTGTCCAGACACAGATCGTAGAAGACATACGTACCGGATTCGAACCGCAGTGGCAGCGTCGCCAGCTATGGGACCGTTCTTACAGTGAATCCCGTACTACGGATGTGCCTGCAATGCTGTTGGAATTGTTGTCCCATCAGAATTTTGCCGACATGAAATACGGGCTCGACCCTTCGTTCCGCTTTAACGTGAGCCGTGCCGTGTACAAAGGGATTCTTAAATACCTCGCCTGCCTGTACGGCGTGCCTTATACTGTCCAGCCTCTTCCGGTGCATGCTTTCTCTGCTGTGATTCAGCAGGATAACGAGGTTCTGCTGAACTGGAAAGCGACTGCCGACGCGCTTGAACCGACCGCCGGGGCCAAAGGTTTTACGGTATATACCAGGGTTGATGACGGAGCGTTCGACGAGGGCGTCACCGTGCATGAAACTTCAGCCACGATGCAGATCGAGCCCGGCCATGTATATTCCTACAAGGTTACTGCCTGGAACGAAGGAGGAAGCAGCTTCCCGTCCGAGATCCTGTCGGTCGGTGTCCCCACGGTCAAACGCGGGCCTTCTGTGCTGGTAGTAAACAATTTCGACAGGGTGGCCCCTCCGGCATGGATAGACACACCCGATTATGCCGGATTTGAGTCCAGGCTCGACGGCGGAATGCCTTATATGCGCGACATAACGTACATCGGTGAGAATTACGAGTTCTCGCGTCCCCTTAAGTGGGAGAGCGACGATGCTCCCGGATTCGGAGGCAGCTACAGTGACTGGGCCGGAATTCCCATTGCCGGCAATACTTTCGATTATCCTTCGGTTCACGGGCGCACCTTGCTGAATCTTGGTTTCGCCTTCAGCTCCATGTCTTGCGAGAGCTTCTGTGCCGACACGACACTTGCCGCTTCCTACGGCGCCCTGGACCTTATCTGTGGTGCTCAGCTCTCAACTAAGTCTGGACGCGGCGTTTTTGAACCACGTTTCAGCGTTTTCCCGGATGGCCTTCAACAGGCCCTCAGGGTGTGGTCGCGCAGAGGCGGCAATATTCTGATTTCAGGCTCGCGCATCGCTACCGATGTATGGGCCGACATATACGGCAACAAGCCCGATTCCGCTCGCGTGGAATCTACGAAAGCATTTGTGACTCAGGTGCTTGGCTACAAGTGGGCTTCTTCTTACGGCACTAATACCGGAGAACTGGCAGGGATGCCTTTCTATTCGGAGTTCAACGAGGATTGTTATGCTGTTCCTCATCCGGACGGGCTCAGGAATGCAGATGCCGGTGGCAGCGTGTGGCTCCGTTACGGTAACTCGGGAGTGCCTGCCGCCGTTCGTTTCAGCGCCCCTACACATAAGGTGGTCTCCATTGGCGTCCCGCTGGAATGTATGATGAGAGAGACTGACCGGGAGCGCCTGATCCGTGAAGCTTTGGAGTTCTTCGGAATGTATGGAACTCCGGACAGCCCCGGCAGCTATCAGTTCGGCTTCCTGTACTTTACCCCTGCCAGCATCAAGAAATTCCAGCCCGCTTAGCCTTCCGGCCGGTACTGTTCCTCCACGGAAGTCGCTCCGCGACCCCTCCCACTACGTGGGCCCCTCCCTCTTACGATGCCGAGGGTGGCACGTTCCGTGGAGGAACAGTACCGGCCGGAAGTAGATTTAACTGGGTAAAGGTGCATCTCGGTAATGGATACGTCATCAATGACCAACGAGGGCCGTATGTTGCTTTAAACCCTATATTCGATAAGGGGGTATGCGCCACTAGATGCTGCAGGAGGCTGATTTAGGGTATATACGTTACCGAATAATGGTGAAAATCCAAATAATTACTATATTTGCAACTGTCCTTCGGGACGTGACATATTGATGAAAGTGTTTTCGCTTTTATCCTTGATTCGAAATCTGGTAAATTTCTCAAAGCACAAGGATAGGCATTACATTCATCACCTTGTATGGCATAACGTGCTATTCGTTGGCACTTTACCATACGGGTGTGGAGTATCGCTTATTTGTGCTTGGGCTTACCAGAGCCTCGAATCAGATAAACGAAATGCTCCACACTTTTTTTTTGTTATACATCCAGTTAGGAGCTCTGGATATGTATTATCTTGTTATGCCAGTGGTAATTGAACCAGTTAGTAGCATTAAAAAGTATGTTGAGGCTCAAACTCAAGGACTCGTAGATACTCCGAATCAGCAGAAAGAGTATAATCACGATGATATTATTACAGGGGCAGCAGAAGTGTTTAATCGTGTGATCGATGAAAACGACTTCTGTTGGGACAGTGATTACGGTAATTATAGTATTCTCAAAGTGTTATTGGCGGCTATAGAAAAAGTCGAACAAGACTATGATTGTTATGGTTTTGGACAAGAAGAAAACAAAAGATTATTACTGGCGCGCATATCAGATACAATAAATGTAGAACGATAGTTATAAAAGTAATTAATACAATGAATAAGAAACAATATCTGTCACCTAAATTTGTTGTTTATATCTCATACTTGGAAGAGTTGTTATGCACCAGCCCTGTGGAAGGCGGCATTGAAGGAACCACGGATGAAGATTGGGTTATTTAATTGATCTACCTCATGAAAACAGTAAAGCTTATTCTAAGTGTGTTTGCGGCAGTTTCTGCAATTGCTTGCAATGATATAATTGAGAATGCTGAGCCTAGTTCTTTCCCTGAAAAAGAAATAGTCTTGACAGCAACACGCGAAGGACTCTCTTCAGGCACGAAATCTTTCCGTCTTGATGATGGCTCCGTCTGGTGGAGCCCATCAGAGGAGGTTAGTATCTTCTATGGAAGCGGAAGCAACGGCGGCAGCAAGTTCGTGTCGATGAATACTTCAATTGCTGAAACCGTAGAACTTCAAGGCTCTGTACAGATGTCAGGTTCCGGCAAGGACTTCTGGGCAGTGTACCCTTATTCAGAGGATAATTCCTGCGATGGAAGCTCAGTCACTACAGTTATCCCGGACCAGCAGACAGCAGTCGAAGGGAACTTCTCGAATGATGTATTTCCTACGATCGCAAAGTCAAGTTCGTTGAGCCTCGCTTTCTGGAATATATGCGGAGGTATCAAATTCTTTGTCTCCAGAAACGACATAACGTCCGTCACATTCAAGGGAAACAACAGTGAACCCCTGGCAGGAAAGGTCAAGGTCTCATTTGATTCAGACGGCAAGCCATACATAGCGGAAGTAATTGATGCTAAGACTGAAGTGACTCTCAATGCTCCCGATGGAGCCTTTAAGGTAGGAAAGTACTATTATATATCACTTCTTCCGGCTTCGCTGCAGAATGGTTTCACTATGGCTTTTGAAACCACTGATATGAGAGGTTCAGTCGTAACACAGAAGACTCAGGCAATTAAGCGGTCAGTTTTCGGAGTGCTGAAGAACGTTGACTCTACAGTCTCAGATTGGGAGAGCACGGTAACAGTTGAGCCTGAGTGGGTGGATTTAGGCCTCAGTGTCAAGTGGGCTACTTTCAACGTTGGTGCAAGCAAACCCGAAGAATACGGCGATTACTTCGCTTGGGGCGAAACTGAGCCTAAAGATAAATACAGTTGGTCGAATTATAAGTGGTGTAATGGTTCATCCAGTACTCTGACCAAATACAACACCAGCAGTTCTTACGGTACTATTGATAACAAGACCGTCCTTGACCCCGAAGATGACGCTGCCCACGTAAATTGGGGCGGTATCTGGCGAATGCCTACCGATGCCGAGTGGACAGAGTTGAGAAACAGTTGCACCTGGACCTGGACATCCCAGAATGGGGTGAACGGAAGAATGGTAACAGGCCCTAACGGCAACAGCATATTTCTTCCCGCCGCGGGGGGCTACCGGTTTAAAGATGTGGGGTCCTGCGGCGCTTACTGGTCTTCGTCCCTTTATCCGGACGACCCGTACTTCGCGTACCGCGTCCATTTCGAATCCAGCTTTCTTTATAGGTACCGCGAGACCCGTACCGACGCATTCTCTGTCCGTCCCGTCTATGGCGAGTTTATACCAGTGACATCAATAGCCTTAAATAAGAAGTTGCTTTCGCTGTACCCTTTGGCTAGTGAGCAACTTACTGCGACATTCAGCCCTTCGAATGCCACAAAAGACGTTTACTGGGCTTCGAGTGATAAATCAGTCGCTACAGTGGATGAAAATGGCCTTGTCTTTGCCGTAGGACTGGGCTCGGCCACAATCACGGTTTATGGGTCAAGCGGTGCGAGTGCGTCATGCAATGTGATTGTCGAAAAAAATCCAACCATAGATGGATTTGAGTATGTAGATCTTGGTCTTCCCTCTGGCCTTAAATGGGCTACTATGAACGTCGGAGCAAGTAAGTACGAGGAGTACGGTGATTACTTTGCTTGGGGCGAGACACATCCAAAATCCATATATAGCTGGTCAACTTATAAATATGAACTGGGTACAGATAATTATGGCCCTTTCTCTAAGTATGTAACCCAATCAAGTTATGGAACTGTAGATAGAAAGACTATCCTTGACCCAGAGGATGACGCGGCTCATGTGAATTGGGGTGGCTCCTGGCGAATGCCAACGAAAGAAGAGTGGAAAGAACTCTTTGAGAATTGTACCTGGACTTCTATGTGTGTCAATGGTGTATGGGGAAAGATCGTAACAAGTAAGAAGGTTGGATACAATGATAAGTCAATTTTCCTTCCTTGGGCTGGCTACTGCTACGACGGCAACTATTATAGCTCCAATGGCTATTATTGGTCTTCCTCTCTCTACTTCACTTTACAAGCGGCGTCGGCATATCACAGCGGCGATTATAGGTATGTAAGCTATCATTTTCGCTATGAGGGGCACTCAGTCCGTCCTGTCACAGAATAATCGTGCAAACGTGAAAGCTCTTGCATTATTTCGAGGTGCAGCCGGTTATTGTGAGCAATAAAGGACGGCCGGGCCCTTTGCGGGCCAGCCATCCGGCAGACAGTGACTGCGGTCAGCATCAAACCTTCCAGTCATGGACGAAACTCTATTGATAGTGTTAATAGTTATAAGATAGAATGAATGCGCATAGTAATCTAGATGAATCAGTATGCAGTATTAATCAAGATATTGCACAGAAGAATGTTTGCTTTCTTTTAGGTAATGGTGTAAATAATCAGTTCGGTAAAGCCAAGGATTGGAGAGAGCTAATGAAACAGATTGCTGTGGAACAGCGTTATCCGTATGAGGATATCGAATCCCTTTTACCTACTGAGCAATATAGTGCCTTAGTAATACAGTATGGAGAAAAGATGATAAGAGATAAGGCTATCGAGCTAATCAATAGCCAGCCAGAGGTTGATTTTGGACGATATGCAGAGTTTAATAACGAGCTCGAAGAATTAAACTGTCCTGTGCTCACAACAAATATTGATTCATTTCTCCATAAAGAAGGCTCAAAAGAAAGATCCTTTGATAATGATAACGCTCATGGTAAGGGGCACCATAAGAGCATTAAGACCATTTACAAGTGTTGGAGCACGAAGGATCTTCAGAGTTCGAATGATGGATATGGTATTTGGCATTTGAACGGATATTCAGGAGACAAAGAGACGGTTCGTTTCGGCCTTATAGATTATGTAAAATTGTGCACTCGTCTTTCTAAGCCGATACAGGACGTAAGGCAAGGTAAAGCAGAATCGTTGCTCGCTCCCTTTTTTAACTATAAACTGTGTATTATAGGGCTTTGTCTAGATGAAGCAGAGTTCCTTATTAGGTGGTTGCTTCTAACAAAGGCTCATATAGTCTCAAAAGGTGGAGTAAACAAAATCCTTGGCTGGTATCTTTACGCTAATGCTGACAAAGATTCTAAACATAGCAAAAAGATTAGGTGTAATACGTTACAGTTCCTCCGAACAGTTGGTATAGTCCCAGTAGAATTTGAAAAATACGATGATTTGTATATGAGCCTATTCAATGTTAAGTGATAGTTAAAAAATAATTTGCTATAGTTTCCGGACCGTCTGCGCCCACGCAGCCGTGAGTGGGAGGGGCCCGCCGCTTGCGGCGGGAGGGATAGGCCGAAGGCCGTAGTCTGGTAACTATAGCAAATTATTATTTCAACATTGCCAATTGGCGCTATATTTTTGTTCTTATGTGAGATACCCTTTACAAATAATGCGCTAGTACGCCAGCGTGATGAGCGGGGAGGCGGTTTGGCGGGGGAGCGGAGCGAGGGAGGCGCTGCCGGCGTAGGGGAGACTTTCCTTGTAGGCCAGATCCGGGGTGTTGTTGTGCTCGCTGAGGTGGCAGAGGAAAATGTGCTGCAGGCCTTCGTGGTTGAATGCACGTATGGCCTCGGCGCATTCGGGGTTGGAGAGGTGCCCGTGGCCGTTCCGAATCCTTTTCTGCAGGTCTGGAGGATAAGGCCCCAGACGCAGCATTTCGGGGTCGTAGTTGCTTTCTATCACAACGGTGTCGGCCTGCCTCGCCCAGTTCAAAGCCTCGTCTGTCATCCTGCCTATGTCTGTCATTATCACAAACTTGTAGGAATCAAGCAGTATGGCATATCCGACAGTCTCAGTGGCGTCGTGCGGCACAACGAAATACCTCGCGCTGATCCTTCCCGGCACCACGTCGTTCCATGCCGAAGGCCTGAGCTCCATGCGGTAATCGTTTATCTGGTACCTGGTCATACTGTGTCGGCACAGTGCCCTGTGTAACACCTCTGTAGCCCATACAGGCTTGCTAATATGTTTGCAGAAAGAGCCAAGCGAACGGATATGGTCCATGTGGTCGTGGGTCACAAGCACGGCGCTGAAATCGTCGAAGCATAAGCCGTCGCTCTGCATCTCTTTTTTTATCCTTCGGGGACTCACCCCTGCATCTATCAGCACCCCGGCTTCACACCTGTGGCCTTCTTCAGGGAAAATTCCTATGAAATAGCAGTTGCCGCAGCTTCCGGACGAAAAAGACTTAAACTTAATTCTGCTCATCGGAAGTGCAGTATTTATCTATCACGCTATAGGCGTCTTTAACGCCGAGTTCGCCGGCACGCGACAGGTCTATGCAGCCTTTCTCCTTGTCCTTTAAGTAGATAAGCACGAGGCCGCGGTTGAAGTATGCGTCTCCCATCAGGGGATACAGGGTGATGGCCCTGGAATAACCGTCGATGGCGTTGACCATCTCGCCGTCCAGACAGTACAGATTGCCGAGATTGAAGTACAGATATGGAATGTCAGGCACTATTTCGGTAGCGGCCTGCATATCTTCTATAGCCTCGGAATAGTCGTAGCTGCGGGCGACCCTGTCGCTCACCCTGGCCCTTGTGGCACCCTGGTCATCCATGGATAATGTCTGCACATTACCCTCAAGAGATGCAATGAATTCAATCATCTCCGCTCTTAGGACGCCGCGGTTCATGAGGTAGAATGCTTTGTAGTAGCGGGAGTACCTGTCTTTCTCGTCTGTGCTTCCTGCTGCAGATACCGCTTTATCGAAGTAGTTCAAGGCACTTGTGTAGTTCTTCTGCTGCACGTCGTAAATACCCATGAGGAAATAAGTTTCCGAAGGGCTCAGGTTGACCCTCCCGGCACCGTCGCTGCCGTCTCCGGACAAGACGGAAGTAAGCGAACGCACGAGCCTTAAGGTGCTGAGACTGTCGCTGTTGGACACCACTACAGGCACCGGCACTATGTCGATGAAGTGATCGATGAGAGGGTTCTCGTAGCGGCTGCTGAGAGCCAGGTTGCGGTCTTCGCGCTTGGACGTCAGGTGGAACTTGTACAGCGGTTTGAGACGTATGTCTATGTCGCGGTGCTGGATGAGTTCGTCGTTGAAGTCTTTTTTGGCGAAATCGGCATCCAGCGCAAGCAGAGAGTCGTATTTCTTGGTGGTGTCCGCAAACGAAGCGGCGCCGGAAGCGTTCTTTGCACGGTACTCGCCGACCTTACGCTGCGCGGTCTTGTAGTCTGCCTTGGACTCTTTGGTCATGCCGAGCATGTTCTCAACGTAGGAGCGATTGAGGTATGCCTTTGCAAAGTCGGGGTACAGTTCGATGGCCCGGTTGTAGTCGGCAAGCGCATCGCGCCAGCGTCCCATCTCCATGAAGAACGCAGCCCTGTTGTAGTATGCCAGGACATTGCGCGGGTTGATATTGATTACCCTGTCCATGTCCTCCAGCGCGCTGCCGAGCTCTCCCACCTGTGCATAAAGCAGCGACCTGTTGTATAATGTCAGGGCGTTGCCCGGCTCGTCCTTGAGTACACGGTTGAGGTCGCGCATCGCGGAGTTGTAGTCGTGGAGTTCGTAGTAGAGCAGGGCCCTGTTGAAGTATGCAAGGGTATTGGTGCTGTCCAGCTCGATAGCCTTCGACATGTCGGCAAGAGCCGCAGGGAACTTCTCTTGTGCAGCATAGACGCGCCCCCTTCTTATGTAGCATTCAGGCTCGAAGCGGTCCAGCTTGATGGCCTTGTTATAGTCGTCCATAGCCTTGAGCGTATCGCCCAGGAAAAGGAAAGAGGCACCCCTGTTCAGATAGGCAGAAGGATCTTTGGGCTCTTTGCGGATGTAGCGGTTGAAGTCGTCCACGGCCTCGGGAAAGCGGCGCGCCAGGAAGTTGGTGACGCCCCGGCTGTAGTACAGTCCGTTGAAACCCGGACGAAGACTTATCGCCTTGTCAAAGTCTGCAAAAGCCTTGTCGTAATCCCCGGTACGGCTCTCGGTTATGGCTCTGTAGTGATAGCCGTTGGTGAAGACAGGATTGAGCCGGACGGAAGTGTTGAAGTCTTTCTGCGCTCCTCGTATATCGCCCAGGTTGTATTTAGCTATTCCCCTGAAAAAGAAGCACCAGTAATCGGTGCTGTCGAGCCTGGCAAGGATATTGAAATGTTCAATGGCCTGGGTGTATTTGCCGTCCTGGAGAGCCAGGCGTCCGCGCATGTTGAACACGTCTTTGTCGTATTGGGCAAAGACTGATGCGGCACTGCAAAGCAGAATGGCTATTGTGAGGAGAAACTTTTTCACTATTTTTGCAAAGATAATCATTTATCGTGCCGAATTGAAACGCATTTGTAAATTATTTGCCCTGCTCTTGGTGTTCTTTGCTTCCAGCGTACAGTTGAACGCCGGTATCAAAGAAGACGTGGAGCATCTCAGCGACTCTCTGCTGCAGGGGCGCCGTCCCGGCAGCCGCGGGGGAGCGGAGGCGGCAGCATTTATTTACCGGCGTTTCCAGCAGAGCGGTTTTGTGCCGCGCCTACAGTCTTTTATGACAGAGAAAGGCGTCTGCAGGAATGTTTACGTGGTGTGCAACGGAAATCCCAAGTCTTCAAAATATACTCTGGTCTGCGCCCACTTCGACGGGCTTGGCATATATGATGGAGCCCTTTATCCTGGGGCGGACAGCAACGCTTCCGGAGTTGCAGTACTGCTCGATGTGGCGGCACGAGCATCAAAAGTTGGCCGTAATCTTATCTTTGTCGCTCTGGATTCGCATGCGGACGGAATGGCAGGGGCCATCGAATTTGCGGCACTGCCGTACAAGATTTCTATGGCCGTCAACCTAGACACCATCGGCAGTACGCTGGCGCCTCCGAATAAGTACCGTCCCGATTTCCTTATAGCCCTTGGCGGCAAGGAGTATGAAAAGCAGTTGGAGAAGGCTAACGCCGGCCCCCGGCTGAGGCTCTATTACGACTACTACAGGAGCAAGGCTTTTACGGATTACTTTTACAATAAAGCCTCTGACCAGGTTCCTTTCATGCGCAAAGGGGCCAAGGCCGTGATGTTTACTTCCGGTATCACCATGAATACCAACAAGCCTGACGACGGGCCGGAAACTCTTGATTATGAAGTCCTTCAAAGGCGTTCCGATCTTATACTAACATGGATAGATTCGTTATGAAAAAGCTGCTTATTCTCTTTGCCCTTTCGACGCTCATTTCTGTATCATGCTGCAGGGTAAACCCTGCTCAGGACAGCAGTGGCTTTGTGAACATTACTGACGTAATCCCCGACGTCATTCTGGAAGTCAGGTATTACAGCAGCTACAATTTTGTGGGCCAGCGAATAGACGGATACCTGCAGCCGACGGCCATTCTTACCCGGCAGGCTGCCGACAGCCTGAAAGCGGTCAGCGACGATCTTAAAGCAAAGGGATACCGGCTCAAGATTTATGATGCCTACAGGCCCCAGTGCGCTGTTGACCACTTTGTGCGCTGGGCTGCAGACCTGGGCGACACCTTGATGCGGCAGGCTTTTTATCCCGACGTGGACAAGAGTCTATTGTTCGAGCAGGAGTATATTATGGAAAAGTCCGGTCACACACGCGGCTCCACCGTGGATCTGACTCTCGTTGATGCGCTTACCGGCAAAGATCTGGACATGGGCGGCGTATTCGACTGGTTCGGTATAGAGAGCCATCCCGACTTCACCGACATTACCAAGGAGCAGTTCAACAACCGTATGATACTGCGTGATGCCATGCTCTCCCACGGCTTCAAGCCTCTGGACAGCGAATGGTGGCACTTTACCTTGATTGGCGAGCCCTATCCGGACACCTATTTCAACTTCCCGGTCGAGGATCTGAAGAAATAAAAAAGGATGGCTGAGCCATCCTTTTTTATTATTTAACTTACTTCTACTCGGAGAGTTTCTTGTAAGTGTTGTAGCGGATCTTTGCGAACTCTTCGGTCTTGGCAAGCAGTTCCCCTGCGGACTCAGGATAGAGTTTGCTCAGGGAAGCGAAGCGCACCTCACCCTTGAGGAAGTCCTGGAACTTGGCCCAGTCGGGCTCCTTGCTGTCGAGGCTGAACGGGTTCTTGCCGGCTTCCTCCAGCAGAGGATTGTAGCGGTACAGATGCCAGTATCCGCACTCCACCGCAAGCTTCTCCTCCCTCTGGCTCAGACCCATTCCGGCCTTGAGACCATGGTTGATACAAGGAGCGTATGCAATGATGAGCGAGGGTCCGTTGTAGGCCTCGGCCTCCTTGATGGCGTTGAGGTACTGCACGGGGCTGGCGCCCATTGCCACCTGGGCTACATAGACGTAGCCGTAGCTCATGGCCATCATGCCGAGATCCTTCTTGCGTATCTTCTTGCCGGAGGCTGCGAACTTGGCAATTGCACCAGCAGGGGTAGCCTTTGAAGACTGGCCGCCGGTGTTGGAGTAAACCTCGGTGTCGAGCACCAGGATGTTCACATTCTCACCGCTGGCAAGCACGTGGTCCAGACCGCCGTAGCCTATATCGTAGGAGGCGCCGTCGCCGCCGAAGATCCACTGGCTGCGTGCAGGGATGAACTGCTTGAGGGCAAGAAGGCTCTTTGACACATCGCATCCGCACTCTTCCATGAGAGGAACGAGCTTGTCGCAGACCTCGCGGGTGACAGCGTAGTCGCCGCGGTTGTCGAGCCACTTTTGGTAGAGTTCCTTCATCTCGGGAGTGCACTTCTCGCACTCGAGGCCTTTCTGCATGTAGCGGGCAACGGTTTCACGTATGCGCTCGCTTCCGAGACGCATACCCAGACCGAATTCGCAGAAGTCCTCGAAGAGGGAATTCTGCCATGCGGGACCGTGGCCCTTGGCGTTGGTGCAGTAAGGAGAAGCAGGGAAGGATGCACCGTAGATGGAAGAACAACCGGTGGCGTTGGCAATCATCATGTGGTCGCCGAAGAGCTGGGTGATGTTCTTGATGTACGGAGTCTCGCCGCAACCTGCACATGCGCCGCTGAATTCGAACAGAGGCTGTGCGAACTGTGCGGCCTTCATATTGGACTTGGGATCCAGAGGGGTCTTGTAGCCCACCTTTGAGTTAAGGTAGTCGAAGTTGGCCTGCTCGGAAGCGTTGGCTTCGTAGGACTGCATGCTGAGGGCCTTTTCTTTTGCGAGGCACACGTCAACGCAGTTGCCGCAGCCGGTACAATCGGCCACAGAGATGCTGAGGGCGTATTTGTACTGCTTGAGGTTGGCCTTGCCGTCGGTGAGCTTGAGTCCCGCGGGCACAGCGGCGGCCTCTTCTTCTGTGAGAAGGAAAGGACGGATGGCAGCGTGAGGACAGACGAATGCACAGGTGTTGCACTGGATACACTTCTCGGGATCCCACACAGGTACGTTGACGGCCACTCCGCGCTTCTCGTATGCTGCGGTGCCGTTGGGCATGGTGCCGTCTTTCCAAGGCATAAATGCGCTCACGGGCAGAGTGTCACCGCACTGTGCGTTCACAACGTCGGCGATCTCCTTCACGAATGCAGGAGCGAGTCTCTTGGCGTTTGGATTCTCGAACTTGGCGGAGATGTTCGCCCACTCGGCGGGAACCTTGACCTCGGTGTACTCGCCGCCGCGGTCGATGGCTGCATAGTTCATGTTCACCACGTTCTCACCCTTCTTGCCGTAGCTCTTGAGGGCAGCGTCTTTCATATACTTAACCGCGTCGTCGGCAGGGATGATGCCGGTGATGCGGAAGAAGGCGCTCTGGAGAATGGTGTTGGTGCGTCCGCCAAGGCCGATTTCTGCGGCAATCTTGGTGGCGTTGATGATGTAGAGCTTTATGTGCTTGCGGCCGATGACTGCCTTGACGTGGTCGGGGATATGCTTGAGAGTCTCTTCCTCATCCCACAGGGAGTTGAGCAGGAGGCTGCCGCCTTCCTTGATACCCTTGAGCACGTCGTACTTGTTGAGGTATGAAGGCACGTGGCACGCAACGAAATCAGGGGTGCCGACGAGGTAAGGGGCCTTGATGGGGGACTTGCCGAAACGAAGGTGGCTGCAGGTGTAGCCGCCCGATTTCTTGGAGTCATAGTCGAAGTATGCCTGGCTGTACAGGTCGGTGTGGGAACCGATGATCTTGATGGTGTTCTTATTGGCGCCCACGGTGCCGTCGGAGCCGAGTCCGTAGAACTTGCACTCGGTGGTGCCGGGCTTGACGATGGAGATCTCCTCCTTGACGGGGAGGCTCTTGAAGGTCACGTCGTCAACGATGCCGATGGTGAAGTCGGCCTTGGGGGCCTTGAGCTCGAGGTTGTCGTAAACAGCGACGATCTGGGCGGGAGTGGTGTCTTTGGAAGACAGTCCGTAGCGGCCTCCGATGACCAGTGGAGCGTTCTCCTTGCCCTGGAACAGAGCCTTGACATCGAGGAAGAGGGGCTCTCCGAGAGCTCCGGGCTCCTTGGTGCGGTCGAGCACAGCGACTTTCTTGACACTTGCGGGAAGCACCTTGAGGAAGTACTTCTCGGAGAAAGGACGGTACAGGTGAACGGTGATAAGACCCACCTTGCGGCCCTGGGTGGCGAGGTAGTCGATGGTCTCGCGTATGGTCTCGGTGACAGAGCCCATGGCCACGATGATGTTCTCGGCGTCGGGAGCTCCGTAGTATTCGAAAGGCCTGTAGCAGCGGCCGGTCAGCTCGCTGATTTCGCCCATGTAACGGGCCACGATGTCGGGAACGGCATCGTAAGCCTGGTTGCGGGACTCGACAGCCTGGAAATAAACGTCTCCGTTCTGGGCTGTGCCTCGGGTGACGGGAGCCTCGGGATTGAGAGCGCGTGCGCGGAAATTCTCGAGAGCTTTCTCGCTCACCATGCCGCGAAGGGCATCTTCGTCTATGGCTTCGATTTTCTGAATCTCATGGGAGGTACGGAAACCGTCGAAGAAATGCAGGAAAGGAATGCTGGACTTGATGGTGGACAGATGAGCCACAGCTGCCATGTCCTGAGCTTCCTGAACGCTGCCGGATGCAAGCATTGCGAAACCGGTCTGACGGCATGCCATGACGTCCTGATGGTCGCCGAAAATTGAAAGGGCGTGTGAAGCCAGGGCCCTTGCCGATACGTGGAATACTGCGGGCAGCATCTCGCCGGCGATTTTGTACATATTGGGAATCATCAACAGAAGGCCCTGGGAAGCAGTGAAAGTGCTGGTGAGGGCTCCGGCCTGAAGTGAACCGTGAACTGCGCCGGCGGCACCGGCCTCGCTCTGCATTTCAGTGACTTTTACAGTCTCGCCCCAGAGGTTCTTTTTGCCCTGGGCTGCCCATTCGTCGATGTTTTCCGCCATTGTGGAGGAAGGTGTGATAGGGTATATTGCAGCGTGCTCGCTGAAAAGATAAGCGATATTGCTGGCTGCTTGATTACCGTCACAAGTTATGAATTTCTTTTGTGCCATGTGTGTTAAATATGTGTAAAAATAATTTCTGTGTCTTTGGCTATGCGACTGATAAGGCCCTGAAGCACTGTGCCGGGACCGATTTCGGTGAAGTCCGTGGCACCGTCTGACAGCATGGCCTTAACGCTCTGGGTCCAGCGCACGGGCGAAGTGAGCTGTGCCAGAAGATTGGCTTTTATGACTTCCGGATCGGTCTCGGGCTGCGCGCTTACGTTCTGGTATATAGGGCAGACAGGGGCTTTGAAACTGACTTGCTCTATGGCCAGGGCGAGTTCGGCACGCGCCGGCTCCATGATGGGGGAGTGGAAGGCTCCGCCGACATTGAGGGGAAGGGCGCGTTTGGCGCCGGCCTCTTTGAGTGCCTTGCAGGCCTGAGCCACCGCTTCCTTTTCTCCGGATATCACTATCTGTCCGTCGCTATTGTAATTGGCCGGTACCACTATGCCCGGGATGCTGCGGCAAATGTCTTCTACGGTGCTGTCGGGCAAGGCGATGATGGCAGCCATGGCTCCCGGATGCTTTTCGCAGCATTTCTGCATGGCCTGCGAGCGGGCGGAGACAAGCCGGAGTCCGTCCTCGAAAGAAACGGCGCCGGCGGCCACCAGGGCACTGAATTCGCCCAGCGAGTGACCGCCGACCATATCGGGAACAGGAAGACTGCTGCATTCGGCCGATACGACCGAATGCAGGAATACCGCCGGTTGGGTGACTCTGGTGTTTTTGAGGTCCTCGTCGGTGCCTTCGAACATTATGTCCGTTATCTTGAACCCCAGAATTTCATTGGCCTGCTCCATGAGCGAACGGGCACAGGAGTTGCTCTGATACAACTCCTTGCCCATACCCGGGAACTGTGACCCTTGACCGGGGAAAACAAATGCTTTTTTCATTTCTACAAAAATAAGTATTTTTTTTGTATTTTTGCAACGCAGTTGCATGCGCCCTTAGTTTAATGGATAGAATTTAGGATTCCGGTTCCTACGATAGGCGTTCGATTCGCCTAGGGCGTACTCCTTTATTTCCACTTGTATTCCGAAATGTTCTGCACCCCCGGAATACCGTAATACGCCTCCACGATAGTTCCCTTGATGAATATCTGCTTGCCAAGCAGTTCAGGATTGTCAACCAGATTGAGTTCGTCGCGTATATTTCCCTTAGCCAGCTGGACCGACAGGCAGGATGATTTGTCCGTGCAAGAAGATTTGGATGCGATCACCAAATTGGTCCTCGACGAGAAAGGTGGGGAGAAGGAGCATTTGCTGGAAGACAGGTCGCCCCCGACTATATATCCGTAAACCCAGACGTCCTCTTCGCCGGTGTGTTGCTTTGCTGCCGGGACGCTGTAGGCATTGTCGGGCCCCGACCCACCGCCGTCGGATCCGCTTCCGCCTCCGCCTATGGTGAAGTCTTCTTCGGTCCACCGCCGAGTGGTGTCGACCTGCACATCTATCCCGTTACCGGAGCTTTCCGACCCCACGTTAACTCCCAGGGTCAGAATTTGTTGGGGCTCCAGACGCCTGGTAAAAAGGGTGCTTTCCACGCCGCCGTCCGACATCTCCAGATTTACGGTTCCCGGAAGGAAATAGGCGATGCGGGTCTCTTTGTAGCCGTACATCAGACGCCCGGCCGGGGATTTGAGGAACAGGGTTGCTCCAGGGTAAGCGCTCAGGAAAGAGGATGAAATGCGCAGGCGGATCCCCGAGTTGAGCTGGGTGCAGGCCAGGGTGACTATGGTGGTCTTGCCCGATTTCACCGAAGCTACCTGTGTGTCACCATATTGAGGCGAATCGAACAATGGCGCTGAGAAGTCGCACGAACGTGCGCTTACAGTGTAGGTGCCTTCGTCGAGTGTAAAGCTTTCTTTGGACGCGCCATACGTGCCGTCGTAAACAGTGTTGCCCTTGGCGTCTGTCACTGTGAGAAGGAATTCGTTGGTGTCCGGGAATGCAGCTTTGGTGGATGGAACGGTACCGTCTGCAAAGCGGATCTGGAGAATGCCCTGGCGGCCGAACGGCAGCATGAGGGCGTCGCATGAGGCCAGAAGAGTAGTGGCCGCGGCAAATAGTAACAAAATCTTTTTCATAGTACAATAAGTTTTGGCCGGCAAGATAGCGATTATATGCATACGGGCCTTTAAAAATCAGCAAAAAATTCACGGGGCGCTTGCATCACTGCGAGCGCCCCGCTACTTAACCTAAACTTAAACTATGAAAAACTTCGGTGCTAAGGTAGATATAATTTTTACAATTACAAAATTTTATAAGAGAATTTTTTTAACTTTGTGAAAATTAGTTAGTGTATTATGAAACGTTTGATTATCACAGCAATGGCGGTTCTTATCGCCGCAGTCTCGTGCAGTAAGTATGAGACAGTGCCAAACGATCCTTTAGGGACCAAAATCTACACGCTCGACAATGGCATGAAGGTGTTCATGTCTGTCAACAAAGAGCAGCCCCGCATCCAGACTTACATCGCCGTGAAGGTAGGAAGCAAGAACGACCCTTCCGAAACCACCGGCCTCGCTCATTATTTCGAGCACCTGATGTTCAAGGGCACGGAGCATTTCGGTACCAAGGACTATGCGGCAGAGAAGCCCCTCTTGGACGAGATCGAGCAACTCTTCGAGACCTATCGCCAGACAACTGACCCCACCGAGCGCGCCGCCATCTATCACCGCATAGATTCGGTTAGCTACGAAGCTTCCAAGATAGCCATCCCCAACGAATATGACAAGCTCATGTCTATGATAGGCGCCGACGGTACAAATGCTTTCACCAGCGCCGACGAGACCGTGTATGTTGAGGATATCCCTTCCAACCAGATAGACAACTGGGCCCGCATCCAGGCCGACCGTTTCCGCAACGGCGTCATCCGCGGTTTCCACACCGAGCTCGAAACTATCTATGAGGAGAAGAACATGTCCCTTACTCAGGACAGCCGCAAGGTCTGGGAAGCCATCGACCAGGCTCTGTTCCCCAACCACCCTTATGGCAAACAGACCACTCTCGGAAGCCAGGAGCACCTGAAGAACCCTTCCATCACCAATGTCAAGAAGTATCACGACGAATACTATGTTCCTAATAATATAGCTGTTTGCGTGTCCGGAGACTTCAATCCTGACGAGATGGTGAAGGCTCTCGAAAAGTATTTCGGCGACTGGAAACCCAATCCTTCGATTCCCGAGCTCAAGTTCGAACCGGAGAAGCCTATTACCGAGCCTATCGTGAAAGAGGTCTTCGGTAAGGAAGCTGAGAATATCGCTCTCGCATGGAGGCTCCCCGGCGCTGCCGATCTCAAGACGAGCGCTGTGGCAGAAATAGCCGGTTCCGTGCTGTATAACGGGCAGGCAGGCCTTATCGACCTGGACATCAACCAGCAGCAGAAGGCTCTTTTTATGTATGCTTCAGCGAGCATGCAGCCTGACTATGGCCAGTTCATATTGATGGCCCGCCCCAAGCAGGGACAGACTCTGGACGAGCTTCGCAGCATGGCTCTCGAAGAGGTGGCCAAGCTTGCCGCCGGCGACTTTGACGAGTCCCTTATCAGCGCTACTATTAATAATATAAAGCTCGGCAAGATGCGTCAGCTCGAAAGCAACAGCGCAAGGGCCATGAGCTATGTCAATGCTTTCATTAATGGTATAGACTGGAAAGATGCAGCCAAGGAAATTGAAAGGTATGAGGCGGTAACTAAGGATGATATCATCGCCTGGGCAAAAGAATATATCGGCGAGAACAACTATGCCGTGGTCTATAAGCGCCAGGGCGAAGACACCAGCGTGCAGAAGATCTCTGCTCCCAAGATCACTCCTATCGTTTCCAACCGTGACGCCCAGAGCGATTTCCTTGCAGAAATCAAGAACACTCAGGTCAAGCCGATCGAGCCTGTATTCGTGGATTTCAATAAGGAAATGTCCCGCTTCAGCCTTGCAGAAGGTGTGGACGTGCTTTATAAGAAGAACGAACTCAACGATATTTTCTCGCTGGACTTCGTTTACAATACCGGTACCGAGAACGATCCCGCTCTGGGACTTGCATTCGACTACCTTTCCTATCTTGGAACCGCCGATAAGAGCGCTGAGCAGATCGCCGCGCGCCTGTATGAACTGGCCGGCAGCTTCCGCTTCTCCGCAGGAGCAAACCAGAGTACTGTCAGTCTTAGTGGTTTGAGCGAGAATATGGCAGAGGTGCTTCAGATCGTACGTGACCTTGCCTCCAACGCCGTTGGAAATGATGCAATACTTGCAAATCTCAAAGCGGATGCATTCAAGACCCGCGCAGACAGCAAGAAGAGCCAGCGCAGCTGCTATTCCGCTTTGGTGCGCTATGTCACATATGGCCCTGAATTCATCAAAAAGACCCGCTTGAGCAACGAGGCCCTTGCCGCCATCACTTCCGACGAGCTTCTCCAGAAGGTCAAGGATGTTGTGGCCAATGGCTGCGAGGTGCTGTACTATGGTCCCATGAGCGAGCAGGAATTCAAGGCTGCGGTGCATTTCGAGGGCTCATTCAAGCAGCTTCCGGAAAGCTTCCCCGCAATGCAGAAGACCCCTGAAGCGACCGTGTACATGGCTCAGTACGATGCTGCCCAGATTTATTACCAGCAGTATTCCAACCGTGGCGAGAAGTTCGATGCCGCAAGCGAGCCTGTGAGAACTCTGTACAACGAGTACTTCGGCGGCGGCATGAACGCTATCGTTTTCCAGGAAATGCGTGAGGCCCGCGGACTTGCCTACAGTGCGAATGCCCGTTTGTCAAGGCCTTCATATGCCGATGGAGATTTCTCTTTCACGGCTTTCATCGCAACTCAGAACGACAAGATGCGTCAGGCTATCGAGGCATTTGACGAGATAATCAACAACATGCCTGAATCTGACGCCGCATTTGCCATTGCCAAGGATGCACTTGACAGCCGCTATCGCACCCAGCGTATTACCGGAAGGAACGTGCTCTGGAGCTACCGCAACTGCCGTCGTATGGGCCTGAATGAGCCTCTGGACCGTGCCGTGTTCGAGGCCTTGCCTTCGCTCACCTTTGCAGACGTGAAGGCCGCCCAGGAGCAGTGGGTGAAAGACCGCACCTATGCTTATGCAATTCTGGGAGACATCAAGGATCTTGATACAGACTACCTTAAGACCCTTGGCCCCATCAAGATTGTGACTCTCGAGGAGATCTTCGGATATTAACGAAGAAGCTCGTCGGGCATTTCGACTGGAGCGCCGGTACCGCGAACAAGCGGCATACCGGCGTTCCATTTTTTAAGGCGCTCCGAGAGTTCTGCGGCCAGCTTGCACACGATATCAGTATGCTCTGCAGCTACGTTGTCGAGCTCGCCGATATCTTCTTTGAGGTTGTACAATTCCAGATACTGACATTGGAATCTCGAATTCGTAAGCTTCCTTGCGGCTTTCGAAATGCTGCGCGGCTGCAAGGAAGGAACCTTTCGTAAACAGATCGTATAAGTCCTGGCCGTCCACTTCATGCCCCAAATATAAAACAAATATCCCGTTTCTTAGGTTTAAGTAAGGAGTAAAAAACTGCTGCACTCTGGAGTCCGGAGTGCAGCAGTCTATTCAAAAATGACCTAAAACTCGAAGCCCAGTTTGAGGCCTATGCCGTGAACGACAGAAGAGTTTGGAATTGCAGGTACGATCTGCATCATATAGGTGAGACCGGCAAGAAAATCGTTGCGAGGCATTCCAATCCTGATGCCCACTGTGGGGGAAGCATAGAAGCCTTTGTACACCTGACCTACCGAATACCCGATATCGACATTCCAATATGGAACCGCCATTCTGGACTCCTGGGAAATAATGTTTCCGCGGGCGTCAAGGAAAATGGGCATATTGAAGGAAGAGCCGATGATACCGGGAGCTATACCGGCGCCGACTTTGATGAACTCGCCAAAACGATAACCGGCAATAAGCTCTCCGTGAATGCCGAATCCACCGCCTGTGGAAAAGAAAGCGGGCGTCGCCTGGACGGCGAACCAAAGACCTTTGTCAAGGCTGGGGAAATCGATGTACTTGGCCCTGTTGGGCTCCTCGGGAAGGGTATAATCCTTATGCTTGGCCTGACCCATGAGGGAGGCGGGGATAAGCATCAGCGCAAGGCTGAAAACAAGAATCAATCTTTTCATAACACACCGTCTTCTTTAAGTCTTGCACGAAGCTGTGGTACCAACACGCGTACGGTAGTGCCCACTGTGACGTCGCGATAGTTGCGGCGTGTACGGGTCGAACCTGAACGCTTGTCTTCCATGCTGATGTATTTGCGATACTCTCCACGGTCCATGAAGAAGATGTCGAAATAGTCCTGATAACGCTGACGGGCGTTGACCTCAGTCATGATAGGACGCATGTTGTAATCAGTGTTGCCGCGGGCAATGCCCTTGAACAGCACGTCATATACGGCCTGTTTCTTGGCCTGCTCAAGTGCATCGGTCTTGTTACGTCCGGTTCCCCACACGCGGAGGGTGAGGCTGCCGTCCATTTCTTTGCTTATGCACTCGGTCTCCTGTGCAAAGGCTCCTGCGGTGAGGAGCAATGCCAGCATTGCGAAAACTAACTTTTTCATAAAATCACCACCAGCCGAAGCTGTTCATGTTGTAATAATTGACAGGACGCTTGGCCATGGCCTTGCCGATTTCGCCCATAGCGGCGATTCTCTGGCTCTCGAGGCTGACGGAAGCATCGAACTGTTTCATTGCAAAATTCCATTCCCTGTTGTCGAGCTCCTTGACGCGGGTTGCGATGGTCTGAGAAAGGGCCATGGCTCCAGGAACGGCGGAGGAAAGGG
Organism: uncultured Bacteroidales bacterium; assembly: GCA_946403855.1. Taxonomy (GTDB): domain Bacteria; phylum Bacteroidota; class Bacteroidia; order Bacteroidales; family UBA932; genus Cryptobacteroides. Next base: position 21,498 of record CAMJBH010000004.1, on the reverse strand, counting down.
GATGGATCTGTGAGAGATAGCTGGCGGCCTCGTTGGCTCCGCTCCAGTGCTGGTTGGCGTTCCACACGTGGGTAGCCATGTTCAGGAGCTGTGCGCCCTCGATGTCGATCTTTTGCTGGAATATCTGCTCGGCGGCCCTCATCGCCTTGTCGAATGCATCTTTGCAGACGGTAGGGACGGTGAAGAGCAGAGCGATGGCCTCATCGTACTTATCCTGTCCGGCAAGGGCGTTGGCCTCGCTGATGAGGAAGTCGATCTGGGTGTTGTACCACTCGATGATGCGGGTCTTGCCGGTCTCGATGAACTGCTTGACCTCAGGTGAGTTGGCCTTCAGCATTTTTACGGCCTGCATGTATGCCTTGGTGTCGTTGGTGCCTGCTCCCTTGATGGGGTTGAGAGCGCAACTGGCATACAAAGTGCCGGTGGCTGCGTCGCCGATGTACAGGGTAGGGCTCAAGACATAAGCCTGCATGACAGGTGTTGTGGCAGTGGCTTCATGGCTGAGTTCTACCATGTTGGCTGTAATGATGAAGCGGGGATCGAAGCTGTCTCCGGCCAGACCGTTCTGGGTTATAATCTGTGTCAGCTTGTTAAGCACGACGTTGGAGGCTGCTGCAGGTATGTAACTGTTCTCCAGAATGACGGGAGTCAGGGCGATGCGTCCCATATCGTCCATCTTGCCCTTGTTGTTCTGGGCTATGGACAGCACGCAAAGCGATGAAAGGATGATACTTGCGATTATCTTTTTCATATCTGTTTACTATTTGTCACCGACAGTGATCCATACATCGCCGAGGCCTCTGGGAGATGCACCGACAGTGATGTTTAGTTTCTTCTTCAGTTCACGCACGAGCGGCTTTACGAAGTCGTCGGCATCGATTGCCACGTCGCGGCCCTTACGGTTCTGGGCGTACAGAGGGATGCGGACCTGGGTAAAGCGGAGGCGGTTGGCAGAGCTTGCGCCAGTAGTGAAACGGCCTTCGACAGTATTGTCCTGGAACCATTCCTCGACCCACTCGCCGAACTCGTAGTCTTCGCCGTCGATCTCAATGTCGTCGTCGAAGTAGAAGGGGCAGTTGTCGTAGCGGAGGAAGGTGACGCTGATTTCGCGGCCGTTGGCAAACAGATCGTCGAAATAGTGCTGCAGCCCGCTCAGGAAGTTGTCCTTAAAGCTGAGAACGCACTCTTCCAGAAGGGAAGTGAGGGGTACGTTGGCTGCGGAGCTGACGCCGGTGTTGCCCGAGATGATTTTGGAAGAATAAGCGTCGATGGCCTGGAGGTTGAAGCTGACTTGCTTCTGGGGGCCGACGCGGTGGATTTCGTAGTCCAGGTCGAGAATGATATCGGCCCTGGCATTACGGCGGAGCCTCTCGAGGGGCGACTCTTCAATTTCGCCGCCGGAGCGTCCGGTCATCATGGCCATTTCGGCATCTTCTGTCTGGAGACGCTTGAGTTCCTGCTCGAGACTCTGGATAGGGAAGTCGTTCTTGGCCATGAAATCGGCCATTGCGGAAACGAGGGTGCGGATGTCGGCATTCTCCTTCATAGCCCTTGAGTAGTCGGGAGAAGAGACGGTCTGACCTGTGGTATTGACTTGCTGCACGTAGCCGTAACGCTCACAGAAAGCGTCGGCGGGTACAACCATGATCGTAGGTTTCTTGGCCTGGGACCAGCCGATGAACTGGCAGGCGAGCAGCAGTGCTGCGATAGCGAGAGATTTTTTCATATACTAAAAACCTGAGCTGAGTTTGCGTGCTATGCCGTCGGCCTCGAGTTTGCGCTTGAGGTTGTCATACATGACCTGGACGTAAATACCAACCTTATAGCCTCCTTTGACTTTACGCCTGTCGGTGCCGGAAGGTACGCCGTCCGTGGTCATGCTCACATAGGCAAGATACGGACCGCCGGGGGCGAAGAAGGTAGTGAAATAATCCTCATGCGAAACGAGGGTGTCGGGATTAGGGCAGATGGGAGGCGTACTCATTGCGGTCGCGCTTCCGGGAAGCCCCCTGAAGATACATGCGTGTACGGCATTCTCCTTGGCCGCCATGGTGGCTGCATCGACTGTCTTGCCGAAGCCCCACACCTTGACGAACTTGGTGCCGTCAACACCTACCTTCTCGGTGGTGATTTCGTAGTTATCCCAGCTTTTGAAAGACTTTCTGCGGTCTTTGCTCTGGGCGTTTGCACTCACTGCCGAGAATGTCATCAGCAGTGTGAGCGCGATCATAAGTGTTTTTCTCATATAGCACAGTTAATTAGAATGTCCATTTCAATCCAAACTGGATACCTAGGCCGCTCTTGTGCCCCACATGCTCGTTGTAGAGCTTGTAAGTCGCACCTTGGAGGGTGAGCACATCGAAGTAGGCCTTGCCGAAGACTTGCAAGGGGTATGCCACGTTTATGGCAGCCCTCAGACCGGGCTCCAGGATAAGGGCTGATTCACGCACGAAACGGTCGCTGGACTTGTCGCTGTTGGAGTATCCCATGTGTTCGGCGCCTATCATTGCATAGGGCATGATCTCGAACATCCTGGTGAGGTGGAAACCGTATCCGAAGCCGAGTCCGAAGAAGATAGGAACGTAGTCGGTTTTTTCCAGGTCGAGGCTGCCGCTGAGCAGGAGGTATGACATGGTGCCCACGTTGCTTGTATTCATGAGATAGTCGATATCGGCGCCGAGGGCGAGTTTGCCGAGGCCCAGGAATTTGGGACCGAGGGATACGCCTATCTTGAGGTCGTTGGACTGTTTGATGGTCCAGCCTTCATCGACGTTTGCGATTCCGGAAATCTGATAAAACTTGGAAGGTTCGGTTTCGCCGATGGACATGCCGCTGTTGCTGGAAATCTCGGTGGCACGTACATAGCCGCGCTTGACGGACTTAAGGTTGCCGTTCCTGTCTTCCGTGTAGGAGTAGGCGCGGTAGCGGTCGCCGTTCTTCAGACCCTCTTTGGTGCCAATCTTGGCCCTCAGGGGGCGCTTGCCTATGATCGTAACGGCTACTTCCCATGCAGGGATGCGGTTCTCGAGGCCTGTGATGAGGTCGCCCAGGCAGGATTCTGCAGCTTCTTCGACGCTGCTGCCGGTGCCGGCGGCCGTTGCCCTTGCAACAGGCACCATGGGTATATCAAGATTCTGGAAAGCCTTGATTTTGGCCTCGCGGGTGGCGGGATCGTCGTCATCGTAGATCCAGCACTGCTCGTAGAATTGGTTCAGAGCGTCCCTGTCCATGCCGATCTTGTATGCGAAAGCCTGTGCGTTGGTTCTCCAGTACACGTTGCCTTTGGAGTCTGTGTCACGGTCCACCTTGTAGAAATCGGTGAGCACTATGTAGCTGCCGCTTACCAGTCCGTGTCCGAGGTCTCCCAGGGCGTCGGTGCCCACACGGGCGGCGCGGGCATTGATGACATCCTGGTCCTTAGCGTCGTAGTTGCCGCGGTAACGGACAGTCTGATCGTCCATCATGCCGTCGGAACGGCGGTTGAAGATGGATGCCAGGATCTCGCGGGCGAAGGCCGTGCGGCTCACCACCTCATCGGCCTCTTCCTGCGTCAGAGCCTCGGAACGTGTCTTCGGGGCGCGCAGGAATTTTGTCCTGATGTTGTTGATGTCGAATTTTTCGCCAGGATAGAAAGAACTGACAGCACCCTGGGTTGAACTGTCGTAAGAATCAGCGCGTTGGATGTTGACCACAGAGACGCTGTTTCTGTTGTAGTCGCTGGTTATCACTTCCTTGATTTTTTCCTGCGCGGAGACGCCCAGACAAAAAACAGTGAGTGAAAGAGCGGAAAGAATGCTTTTTCTAATCATAGGTTTAAATTGTTTATGAACGTTCATCAAACTCACAAATATAACAAAAAATGTTAATTTTGTGATGTGAATGAGCATATTGTAATAATGGCCGGGGGAGTAGGCAGCCGGCTGTTCCCGTTGAGTACGCCTGAAAAGCCGAAGCAGTTTCTGGATCTGCTTGGATGCGGTAAGTCTCTTATCCGTCTTACTTATGAACGTTTCCTGGCGGTCAATCCGGATGCGGTTTTCTGGGTGGTTACCTCTGCCTGCTATGTGAAACTGGTTCAGGAACAGATTCCTGAAATATCTGAACAACAGATAATTGCAGAGCCGGCGGCAAGAAATACGGCGCCCTGCATTGCCCTCGCATGCTGGAAGATTAAAAGCAAGTTTCCGGACGCCAACATCATAGTGACTCCGGCAGATGCTTATGTTCCGGACGTGGAAGCTTTTGCCGCTACGGCCCGCAAGGCGCTGGACTTTACCGCCTCCAGGCATGCCATAGTGTGCATAGGCATAAGTCCCTCCTCGCCCCATACAGGATACGGATACATCCATGCTCCCGGACAGGTCGGTGAACTGATTAAGGTTGAATCATTCAAGGAAAAACCGGATGCCGAGACTGCCGCCCGTTATCTTGCCGACGGTGGATATTGGTGGAACGCGGGGATTTTTGTCTGGAACGTGTCGGCAGTGGAAAAGGAGTTGCGTCAGTTCACTCCGGGAATATGTGCAGTGATGGACAGCCTTGCACCGGCTCTTTATACAGATGGTGAGGCTGAAGCTCTGGCAAGTCTGTTCCCGCAGTGCGAGAAAATAAGTATTGACTATGCAGTCATGGAGAAATCTGCTGATGTATATGTGCTTCCGGCAGATTGGCTGTGGAGCGATCTGGGCAGTTTTGAGGCCATTGAGAAAATAACCGGAAAAAATCCGCTAAAAAGTTTTTGAAAAATTTTGCAGATTCCGGAAAAGATTCTATCTTTGCAATCCCAAACACGGAGGAGGACTCGTTAGCTCAGTTGGTAGAGCATCACACTTTTAATGTGGGGGTCTCGGGTTCGAGCCCCGAACGGGTCACAAAAATTGAAATCTTGCTTCCTTAGCTCAGTTGGTAGAGCACCTGACTCTTAATCAGGGTGTCTAGGGTTCGAGCCCCTAAGGGAGCACTAGTCTGAGGGCATAGCTCAGTTGGTTTAGAGCGCTTGCTTGACAGGCAAGAGGTCGACAGTTCAAATCTGTCTGTTCTCACATCAAAATGGACCGGAGACGGTCCATTTTTTTTGTTTGAACCCTATTCGTTTTGTATCTTTGTGCGGTTTGCGGTTGCCCGGGAGAGCATTAAAAGGGAAGCCGGTGTGAATCCGGAACTGTGCCCGCAGCTGTATCATCCACAACGGCGCATTCTATGCCATTGGAGCGGACGCTCCGAGAAGGCCTGCGTCGGGAGAAGTCAGAAGACCTGCCGCAAACAAGTTTAACAGAGGGGCTCGGGGGCAAGTCCCGGTAAAAACGCTTAAATATGAAAAAAGCATTGCTTTTTCTGTGCACGGCTGCTTTTGCTTTCGCGTGTACAAAAGACCTTGAACCGTCCAGGGATATTTTGCTGGATGGTGACAAAGTGGAGGTGGAAGCTTATTCCGACTGTGGCAGTAAACTGTTCGTTCTGAACGAAGGAGGCTATGGCTCAAACAATTCAAGTCTCGATTTCCTGCGCTTTTCTGATGGTTGTTACGTCCGAGGAGCCTTCCGGAAAATGAATCCCGATGTCGCTGGAGGCCTGGGCGATGTAGGGAACGACATAGCCGTCATCGGCAATGAGCTGTGGATAGCCGTAAATAATTCCGGCATTGTGCAAGTGGTCTCGGCCGAGGACGAAAAAGAACTTGCGGCAATTGAGGTTCCCATGCCACGCAATATAGCATTCGATGACAAATACGCCTATGTAACTTCTTGGGCGGGAGCCTATGCTAACGGAACTTACGACAAAGACGGCAACTATTCCATTACAGATTCCAATAACCCCAAGGGCCGGGTGTACCGTATAGACCTGGCAACCAAAGCCCTGGCCGGCTCCGTGGAAGTGGGCTACCAGCCTGAGGGAATAGCCTTTTATGACGGAAAGCTTTATGTTGCGAACTCCGGAGGCATTTCTAGCCAGCTTCCTCCTCTGTACTCATACGACAACACCGTGAGCATAATCGATGCGTCATCATTCAAGCTGGACGGCACAGTTGAAGTGCAGGTGAATCTGAAGAACGTGTATGCCGACGGCAAGGGCATGATCTACGTGAGCAGTTTCGGTAATTACTGGGATGTCCATTCAGGCATGTATGCTTTCAGGGCGTCGGATCCCTCTCGCTCATGGCGGATAGGGGCGGATTCTGCTGTGAAACCGGAAGCCCTTAATGTAAGCTGCTCCTGTATATGCGGTGATACGGTTTACTGCATCGGAACTCCCGACGAATTCAGCTGGGGGTCGGCACACTCTTATTCTTTGTGGTCTTATTCCACAAGCGATGCGGCTTCCGGAAAGGGGGAAGTCAAGTTGTGGCCTTTAATCCTGTCAGGCGTTCCTTACGGGCTCACCGTTTTGGCTGGTAAAAACGGCGATTATATGTTTGTGTGCGATGCCGGAGATTATTTCAATCCGGGCACTGTGAGCGCATACGACCTCTCTGACGGTACTAAGCTCTGGAACGTCACTGCAGGAGTCTGCCCCGGGCATTTCGCCATCTGGTAAAACATGCTTACCGCCCTGCTGCTTAGCACCTTACTATTGTCAGACACTGGCGATACGCTCAGTGCCGCCCATGTGCGGGGAGTCAAGGACCGACCAGTTGTGAGAGCGACGGAAGAGACTAAGCTCTCCAAAGCGAAGGCGGTTCCGTGGCAGCTTGCTGATGTACTGCGCAATTTCACCGGTGTGCAAGTCAAAGACTATGGCGGCGCAGGCGGACTCAAGACAATCAATGTGCGCAGCTTGGGCAGTGAGCATACGGGCGTTTTCATTGACGGTATCCAGATAGACAACGCCCAGAATATGCAGGTCGATCTGAGCCGCTTTTCGACTGACGGTTTCGGGACGGTATCGCTTTTCAATGCCTCTAAGTCGGTGCGTCTGCAAACGGCCAGAGAATATGCCTCGGGTGCATCTGTCCATCTGGAGACCTTGCGCCCCGAATCCGACTTACTCCGCCTCAAACTGCGTACGGGATCGTTTTCTACTGTTAATCCTTCGGTCGAGTGGCATAAGCTCAAAGGAGGCTTGGCTATCCGTTCTTCGGCGGAATTCTTGTACAGCGGAGGACGTTATGAGTATCCGTATTTCGACACGACTCTTGTCCGGGAAAATGCTGATATACGGAGCCTCAGGGCAGAAGCTCAGCTTATGGGCCGGCTGGACGGCGGAGAATGGCGGCTGCATTTATACAGCTACGGGTCGGAAAGGGGATTCCCCGGTCCGGTCATAAGACGTGCAGCCGCTTTCCCGTTCAGTGCCGAAAGGCAGGCAGACCAGGACTGTATGGTGCAGGCATCTTGGGTCCAGGACTGGTCGGAATCTTATTCCACAGCGCTGAGAGGCAAGTATTCCTATAATTACACCCACTATTCTACCCATCCGGAACTGAACCCCATGGCTCTTCCGTATGACTTGCATTACCGGCAGCATTCTGCATACATTTCTCTGGCCCAGACTGCGCAGCTGGGGCCTTTCTGGTCGGCGGATCTGGCTACCGACCTTCAGGGCAATGGGCTGGAGCATGATGCTCAAATGTCTTCTTCGCCGAGGCGGGTCTTATTCACGGGTGCTTTGGCCGTGCGCATGGAACGCGGGAAATTCAGGACGGCTGCGCATCTGGCCTACATGGGTGCATACGACAGCTACTCGGAGATTCGTCCCGGAGCATGGAGCAGAGACAATGCATGGAGAGATGCCTGGATGCCGTCTTTGAGCATGGCCTGGGAAGTTCTGCCATGGCTGGAGGCGGATGCTTTTGTCAAGCAAAGCTGCCGTCTGCCGTCGTTTAACGACCTCTATTACACCCTTATCGGCAACTCCGCATTGAAGCCGGAATCGGCCCTGCAGCTGGGGTCGGATTTCAGGTTGCATTGGGAAGACGCGGGCGCCTCTGCCCAGTTCAGGCTATCGCCGTACTTCAACAGAGTCACGGACAAGATAGTTGCTATTCCCACCGTCTCGCAGTTTCGCTGGACAATGCTGAACATTGGCCTGGTGCATGTGACGGGACTGGATTTAAGTGCCCGGGCTTCGAGGTCGGGACGGAACTGGTCGGCCTCGGCCTCGCTTCGCTACTCTTTTCAAAGGGCCGTGGACCGCAGCGTTCCGGGCAGTCAGACCTTCGGGAACCAGATTCCGTATATCCCGCTGCACAGCGGCTCCGTGTATGCCGTGCTGTCCTGGAAGCAGTGGACTCTGAGTTGGGATACTGCTTACAGCGGCCGCAAATGGTCACGCAGTGCCAATACTCAGGATTATCTGGTGCCATCGTGGACGACGAGCGATGTGGCGCTGGAACGTCTTTTCCTCCTCGGCAAAAATGCAGAGGGGCCTCAGCTGAAGCTGTCTCTCCGTTGTTCGAATGTATTCGATGCGCGATATCAGATTGTGCAGGCATACCCCATGCCCGGACGTTCAATAATGCTGAACGCAGAATTCAGCTTCTGAATTAGAGGGGATAGATGCCCGCTCCGGTGAAAGAGAATAGATCGTCAGGTGCTATGCATAGCTGAAGTCCCCGGACTCCGGCGCTGATGAAGATACTGTCGTGCATCAATGCGCTTTCGTGAATGAAGGTGGGGAAGGCCTTCTTCATGCCTATTGGGGAACATCCGCCGCGAATGTAACCGGTGAGCGGCAGGAGCTCTTTGACGTGGATCATCGCGCAGTTTTTGTTGCCGGATATGCGGGCGGCTAGTTTGAGGTCAACTTCCAGCGAGCCGGGAATGACGCAAACGAAGGGCCCGGTTTTGTCGCCGCGCAGGACCAGAGTCTTGAATACCCTGTCTACGTCCTCACCTAGGCTGGCGGCAACATGCCCGGCGTCAAGATGGTCTTCGTCAACCTCATACGGAATCAGGCTGTACTGTATCCCGGCTGCATCCAGCAACCTGGCTGCATTGGTCTTTTCGGCTCCGGCTTTACTCATCCACTTCTAGAATTGGAAATATATAAACGGCTGTGTATCAGCGGTTACAAACTGATATAACAGGAATACTATAAGTGCCGCGGCTATGGCCATGACAGGCAGCGGAAGCGATGCAAATCCAATGCGGTAGCGCCGTTTGAACCTTGCCGGCAGAAGGTGGATAACCATTCCTGCCACAACTAGGGCGAATACTTTCCAATAGCCGGCGCAAATGGCGGGAATAACCGAAGTATCCCAGGCGGAACCTATCTGGCTGACCATGTTGCGGGCTGTCTCCCATGCCACCTGGTTGGCGGTTGCGGGATCGAGGTTGGACCCGCTGCGGAAGAACAGTCTGGTGAATGTTATGAAGGTAAAGGTTTGAGCGATTGCCCAGACCGTGCCCAGCCACGCAGTGGCGGCATCTCTTCGGGTGGTGATGGTAGTCCTCTTGAATCCTTTGACAGGAGTCTTTCCTATGCGCATCTGGATACTGTCCATCCCTCCGGAGGGGGCTCCCATTGCATCGGGACGGAAAAGGTGGTAGATGAACCTCACCAGAGTGCCTGCAAACACTACCGCCATCCATACGGAAAGGATATTCCAGATGGGCTGGGGTTCGAAGCGGCACATGGCGGCAAGGCCTATTGCGCACAGTCCGGTGAGCAGCAGGCGTATGCCCCATTTCATGTCTTTCCAGAGAATGTATATGACCATTCCTATTCCGTTAAGTCCGCCCCAGATGATGAAATTCCAGCTTGCGCCGTGCCACATGCCGCCAAAGAGCATGGTGATGAAACGGTTGATGTTGGAGAACAGTTTTTTGCGGCTGCCCTCGTTGAAATGCGCCAGGAGCAGCATGGCTGCCGCCGCAACAACAAGAATGACAGACACGACCCAGCTGCCCGAAAGAATAAGGGCGATGAGGGCAAAGAGGACAATCCAGAAGTAGGTACCGAAGCTGGCGTTTCTGTTTCCTCCCAGGGGGATGTAAAGGTAAGACCTGAGCCAGCGGCTCAACGACATGTGCCAGCGCCTCCAGAAGTCCTGGGGATTGGGTGCCTTGTAAGGGGAGTTGAAGTTGACGGGGAGATAAAAGCCCATCAGCATGGCGACTCCTATTGCAATGTCTGTGTAGCCGGAGAAATCTGCGTAAACCTGCAGGGAATAGGCAAAGAGGGCTGCCAGATTCTCGAAACCGGTGAACAGCAGGGGATTGTCGAACACGCGGTCTATGAAATTGACGGCTATGTAGTCGCTCAAGATGATTTTCTTGGCCAGACCGTTCAGGATCCAGAAAACGGCAACTCCGAACTGTCGCCGGCTGAGCGAGAAACTCTTGTAAAGCTGGGGGATGAATTCAGAGGCACGAACGATGGGGCCTGCGACCAGCTGCGGGAAAAAGCTCACGTAGAAGCCGAAGTCGAGGATGTTCTTCACGGGCTTTACATCGCCCCTGTAAACATCTACGCTGTAGCTTATTATCTGGAAGATGAAGAACGAAATACCTACTGGAAGCACTATCTTATCGACATCGAACCGTTCGCTGCCGCTGATCATGTTGCCCAGCTGGGCAAACACGTCCGTTACGTGGATTTCGGTGCCTGTGAGGCTGTGCCACACATCTGCAAGAAAATATGCGTATTTGAAATAGCACAGGAGGCTAAGGTCGATGCAGACGCTCAGAATCAGCCAGAAACGCCTTCGGGCTCCGCCTTTCTCGCAATGCGACATGCGTTTGGCAATGAAGAAGTCGGAACAGATGACGAACAGCAGAATGAGTATCGAGAGTCCGCTTGTTTTGTAATAGAAGAACAGGCTTGCGAAGAACAAGAACGCGTTGCGCATGTGCTTCCTGCTGCCAACCAAAGCGAATATTGCATATACGACGCCGAAGAAAGCCCAGAAATAGAACTGGGTAAAAATCAGCGGAGACGAAGGGTCAAAGGCGAACAGTTTTTCCATCAGTGCTTATTCTTCACATTCCCTGATAAGGGCTCCGTACAATAAATCGCCCAGCATCTCGTAACCTTCCCTGGTAAAGTGCAGCCTGTCTTTTTTCATCAGTCCGGCTTCTCTCCATGCTTCTGCGCTGAGGTTGCCGCCCATGAGCGAGAACAGGTCCCATACGGCTCCGTCATATTCTTTGGCCAGTTCGAACATGGCGTCCTTGACGGAACTGCCATTGTCGTTGTGCACCATGCGTCTGCGGCTCCATCGCCAGGAGTCGTTGTTGGTGATGAACACAAGGAGACAATCGGGGGACTGCTCCAAGATCAGAGATATCAGACGACGGTAGTTGTCTTTGAAGCGTTCCGGTTTGAAGTCGCTTGCCGGGCACGCCGAATCATTGATGCCGAGCCCGAGAATGGCCAGGTCGGGCTTGATAGCCGTCATCTCCCGTTTGAATTCGGGGCATCTTTCGATCCATGTGGTGGTGCGGGCACCATTGACTCCGGTAGAGACGTAATGGACGCCTTTGCGGCCATCTTCCGGTAGTATTCCGGTGACCATGAAATACTGCCCTTCTTTGAGGCGGGGCTCCACAAGAATGCTGTCCGCCTCAGCAGGGAAGTCGGCCACGAAACCGTTGAATACCGTGTCCCTGACACAATGCAGCGTGTCTGCTCCGGCTATTACATACGGAGCATCGGATGCAGATCCCAGGATGTGGATGCCGGAACATCCGCAGGAGAGCCTGAGACTGAACGAGGCTGTTGTGTCTGCAGTGTAAGCGGCGATGCCCATGACGCCGAAACCAGGCTGTACCGGCATCTTCCGGTTGGGCCTCGAACTCAGGCTGCCCGTCCATTCTCCGGTGTAACCCACTCGGAAGGACTTGTCAAAGTTGGTTTGTGCCAGAGGATAGGGGAAGATGAAACCTCTGCCTCCCGTGGGGTAATGACCTAGGGAGTCGAAGTTATGCCTTATGCGGGAGGTGAACCATCCTGCCTGTACATGCGATCCTCCTATATGCCAGATGGTTATGCTGCTGTCAGGCGATTCTTTGCAGGCCCTGAGCCTGGATGCGAAACGCTCCATGCGTTCCTTCCCGCCTGGGAAGCGCAGCACGGAGCTGTCGGCCGGAACGGGCGTAAACTGCGCGTTTGCCAGGACGCCGCACAATAGTGAAAAGAAGATGCTGACAAGTCTTTTCATTGCTTGGCACCGCCTTTTTTACGCCATTCGTAGTAGTCGTAATACAGCATCAGAGACTCGAAAAGCATATTGCCCATCGCTTCTGCTCCACGGGGAGTAAAATGGACATAGTCGGTACCGGCCAGCGAGGGCCTTGCCTTTACCCATTTCACCATTGAGCCTTCGCCTCCCATGGCCTGGTAGAGGTCCCAATAAGCGGCGCCGGCGTTGTTTGCAGCGGCCTTGAGTGAATCCACCATCATCGGCAGGTGCGGGTATGTGACCATCTTTCCTTTCACGTTGACCGACATGTCGGACGGGCCGATGAACAATATGGCGGCATTGGGAGCCAGGCTGTGGACGTGGCGTATCTGTTTTTCTATCGAAGACTTATATTCAGATATTGCCTTCGGAGTCTTGCGGAAAGGCATGGAATTGCCTCCGAACTGCATGATTATGAACTGTACGTTTTCGGTATCGACATAGTCTTTCACCTGCGCGGAGTTCATGTGCGTGAAGATGGTTCCGGAACAACCTCTCATGGGGATGTTGTCCAGACTCACTCCAAGGGTGTCGTCGAGCTGGATGCCATAGATATCAGCGCTTCCCCAAGTGGAAAAACGTACGCTGGTGCTGCTGTCGGGCAAATCAACTACGATACGTCCGACTGCGGAAGGGTCGGCGGAGGCAGTGAGTTTGTATTGTTTGCCGTTGCATTTCAGGTTAAGTGTGCCGCTGATGTTGCCTGCCATGAGGGTGAGCCTGTTGAAGTAGCGGCTCGGGGTCTTGTTGCTCTTGACGGAACTCACGGTTGTATAGACGCTTGTGTCCATTCTCGCACACTGGCCCATGATGCCGTAGCGTCCGTTGCTGCGCCTGGACCCTTCGCCGAACACAAGATAGCGGTTCAGGTTGGCGTTGGAAGACTCGGAAACGCACAAAGTGTAGTAGGGACGTCCGAAGGGAAGAAGTCCGGGACCGCCGCCGCCGAATTTAGCTTGCAGTCCGGCCCTTATGGTCGAAGAAATACGGTCTTCCTCAAGCTGGCTGTCGCCGTAGTGGAGAATTCGGACCTTTTTCTTGCCGGCGTTGTCCAGGGACCTGAAATAACGGTCGAATCTGGTCACGTCTCCTTGGGGGAAATGGATACGGGCGGGATTCTCTTCAAAATAGGATTGGAACCTGTCTTGCTCCACCTGCTTTATGGCCGCCATGCGCTGTTCCAGAAGCTCTTCTGGACTGGGCTCAGCGGCCTTGGGCTCAGAAGGCAGCAAAGATGCCGTTGCCTCTTTGATAGTGGGGAAGTTAAGAGTCGCTCCGGCAATGCTGAAACCGTCTTCCGGAACCAGAAAACAAATGCCAGCGAGGAGGGCGTAAACCGAAAATATGAACAATAATACTTTGTGTCTTGACATTTCGGGGGCAAATTTAAAACAAATTATTATATTTGTAAGCTTATTTTGTGATACTTATGAAAACCAGTGCTAAAGTCATCAGCTTTATTGTCGCCCTTCTGCTTATCGCGGCGGCAGGTTTTGTGTATTTTAAGTTTTTCTTTGTGCTCGGCGAAGGCGTAAAGGCCGGAGAACTCAATCAGATAGTGTACAAAGGCTGGGTGTGGAAGACCTACGAAGGACGCCTCATCCAGACCGGCTTCAAGGGCGCAAAGCAGGGTGGCGGCATACAGTCCAACGAATTCAACTTCTCAGTCGTGGACAAGGCGGTAGCCGATTCCCTTATGCGCTGCAGCGGCAAAAACGTAGAACTTCGATACAAGGAATATAATGGGATGCTGCCCTGGAGGGGTATGCAACGCTATGTTGTGTACCAGATTCTCTCCGTTGGAGAGTCGTCAGGGGCACAGTCTGAACTGCCGGTGGTAATACCGAGTATAGAAGACATCTAAACCACATCTGCGCCACATAATTAATGGAAAAAGTAAAGATCGTCGAGATAAAGAAAAGTATCTTCGAGAACAACGATAAACAAGCCGACAATTTACGAGGAGAACTTAAAAGCAGGGGATTGTACCTGCTGAACCTTATGTCTTCTCCCGGCAGCGGCAAGACAACAACACTGATACAAACTATTAACCTTCTTAAGGACAAGCTTCGCATTGCCGTCATGGAGGCCGATATAGACAGTGATGTAGATGCTGTCAAAATCAAGGAAGCCACCGGCATCCAGTCCATACAGCTGCACACGGGAGGCATGTGCCACCTAGATGCCGAGATGACCCGTCAGGGCCTTGACAGCCTGGACACGGACGGAACGGATCTGGTGATACTTGAGAACGTCGGTAACCTGGTGTGCCCAGCAGAATTCGACACCGGAGCCGTACGCAACGCCATGATCCTGTCTGTCCCGGAAGGAGACGACAAACCGCTGAAATATCCACTCATGTTCTCCGTCTGCGACGTTGTGATAGTCAACAAGACGGACGTCATGCCCTATTTTGATTTCGATCTCGAAAAGTGCCGCGAATACGTGCGTATGCGCAATCCCAAGGCCGTAGTGATACCTATCTGCGCCCGCACCGGAGAAGGTGTGGACGTATTCGCATCTTGGCTGCTGAACGAAGTCAGAAACTGGAAACAATAGAGCCACATAGTTATGCCTGAAATGTCCAGAAAGTTTGTCCCAAAACATTTTGGAGACAAAAACCCTAACCCTAAGCTCATTAAGCTTGTCCGTCACGTCACAGACCGTATCCCCGGTAAGATCAAGATGACCACCGAGGCCCCCGAATACTGGGGCCTGGCCTGCATTTTTGAAGACGAGATGGACCCCATCACCCGCGAAGCCGCACTGGACCTTATGCTTGACATGCTTCCCGGCAATCCGCTCAAGGTACGCAAGCACTGGACCTACGACCAGCTGCACCAGATGAACCGGCAGAAGCACTATGCCTCTACAGAGGAGGGCTTTGACGATTTGCTGGACCTCATGGCCCGCATGGGTGTGATGGAGTACGATTACGGCGACAAATACACCAAGGACGGTCCTGTCGCTGGTGCCACCTACGAACGTAAGGACCGCGTGTACTGGGTTCCCATGTTTGTCCCGGGCAGTGCCGAGTACACCAATATGAACGAGGAGCTCATGAAGAAGCACCCTGAACTGGGTATGTTCTTTGAGCGCATGACCTTCCTACCTCTGGAAAAAATCACCCCGATGGTGCCCATGGGCGGCTCCGGTATCGGCATGCACGTAATACCCGTGGAAAAGGCCATCTCAATGGAAAACCAGTCCATCGACATAGAGCATATATCCTATTGGCTCAAGCGCTATGAAGGCCATCTGGCCGTTGGCATATGTTCCTGCCGTATCGGACGTAAACTCTTGGACGAAGGCTGCGCCGACGATTATCATGACTGGTGCATCGGCGTCGGAGACATGGCCGAATACCTCAATGAAACGGGACGCGGTCACTATATTACATATGACGAGTGCATGGCCATCCTCAAGAAAGCGGAAGACCATGGTTTCGTTCACCAGATTACGAATATCGACGGCGACGGGAAGATTTTTGCAATTTGCAACTGCAACGTCAAGATCTGCAACGCCCTGCGTACATCCCAGCTGTTCAATACGCCGAACATGTCCCGCAGCGCTTATGTTGCCAAGGTAGATCCCAAGAACTGCGTTGCCTGCGGCCGCTGCGTCGAATACTGTCCCGCCGGAGCAGTCAAGCTCGGCCAGAAGCTTTGCACCAAAAATGGTCCTGTTCAGTATCCCAAGCATGAACTGCCTGACGCCACAAAGTGGGGCCCGGAGAAATGGACGGAAGACTATCGCGACAAGAACCGCATCAACTGCTATGAAACCGGAACATCGCCGTGCAAGACAGCCTGTCCGGCCCATATTGCCGTACAGGGCTATCTGAAGAAGGCGGCAGAAGGCAAATACACTGAGGCTCTGGAGCTTATCAAGCGCGAGAATCCTTTCCCCGCAGTATGCGGCCGTGTCTGTAACCGTCGCTGCGAAGATGCATGCACCCGCGGAACCATCGACCAGCCTATTGCCATCGATGCCGTCAAGAAGTTCATCGCAGAGCGTGACCTGAAGGCAGAAACCCGTTTCGTCCCCGAGGTGAACATTTGTTCCAACGTCAAGGAGCGCTGGGAAGAAAAGATCGCTATTATCGGCGCCGGCCCTGCCGGTCTCAGCTGCGCAAACTACCTGGCTACGATGGGTTATAAGCCCACTGTGTTTGAAAAGAGCCAGGAGCCCGGCGGTATGCTCCGTTACGGTATTCCTTCCTATAAACTCGGAAAGGATGTCCTGAAGGCGGAAATAGACATCATGAAAGAAATCGGCGTGGAAATCCGCACAGGAGTGGAAGTGGGCAAGGACGTCACCATCGCCCAGCTCCGCGAACAGGGCTACAAAGGCTTCTACGTCGCTATCGGCTGCCAGGGCGGACGCCTGCCCGGCATCCCCGGAGAAACTCTTGAAGGCACCACAACTGCCATCGACTTCCTGCACAAGGCCAACTGCGGCGACGTTAAAGTCTCCGGCAAGGTCGTGGTAGTCGGCGGCGGCAATGTGGCCATCGATGCAGCGCGTGTCGCCATGCGCAGCGGCGCTTCCGAAGTCACAATGCTTTCCCTCGAGACGGAGGACATCATGCCCGCTTCTCTTGAAGAACGTACGGAGGCCCGCGAAGACGGTGTGGTACTGAATCCCGGCTGGGGCCCCAAGGAAGTGCTTGGCACGGACAAAGTCACCGGCATTGTGTTCAAGAAGTGCACCTCCGTTTTCAACGCAGAGCATAAATTCGCTCCCGAATACGATGAGAGCCAGCTCATAACCCTGGATGCCGACCTCGTTATCTTCGCTATCGGCCAGACAGTAGAGCTCAAAGACCTCCTCAAGGACACCAAGGTGGAATTCTTCCGCGGTGTTTACCCTGTGGCGGACAAGCTTACATATCAAACCGCTGAGCCCGATATTTTTGTCGGAGGAGATTGCTTCACAGGTCCCAAGTTTGCCATCGACGCCATTGCTGCCGGAAAGGAGGCAGCGGAATCCCTGCATCGTTTCGTCCAGCATGGACACATGACTATCGGACGCAACCGCAGAGACTTCATTGAGCTGAACAAGAAGGTTATAGCCGTCGAGAGCTATGACAACAGCTCCCGCCAGGCCCCGGAGGACTACAAGCCTCAGAACAAGTTCGCCGAATACCACGGCACGCTCACGGAAGAGCAGGTGCGCAAAGAAACGGCACGTTGCCTTGGCTGTGGCGCTTCCGTGGTCGATGAGAACAAGTGCATCGGCTGCGGCGTCTGCACCACCAAGTGCGGCTTCGACGCAATCCACCTATACCGCGTGCACCCTGACGCCAGCATCATGCGCACCTCCGAAGACAAGTTCAGCGGAATACTGCCGTACATGATCAAGCGTACCGGCAAGATCCTGTTCAAGAAGAAATAAGGTATCAATGCACGAACTGGGGATAGTCTTTTACATTATCCGCGATGTTAAAGAGGCCGCAGCTAACAACCACGTCGGACACGTTTCCGGCGTGGTTATGAACATTGGCGAGGTCTCTACAATAGTTCCTGAATATCTCACCGACTGCTGGCGCTGGGCCGCCGACAAGGAAGAACTGCTCAAGGGATGTGAATTGAAGATAAACACCCTCCCTGCGGTAAGTTACTGTGAAGAGTGCGGACAGGAGTATCCTACCGTGGCACATGGCAAAATCTGTCCTTTCTGCGGTAGCGAACATACCTACCTTCTGCGCGGCAACGAGGTGGAAATCAAGGAAATAGAAGTACCTGACGACTAATTACTATCATTAATAACTAATTATCTTTTTGTATGTTTTTTCAAGTTTATGGGGCTAATGCCCTTGCACAGTGGGGAATGCTCCTGGTAGTCCTTGCCGGGCTCATTCTTCTTAATGAATTTGCACGTCGCACCAAGGCGGGCGGCTGCATCATGTTTTTCGCCATTCCTCTCGCTCTGACAGCCTATTTCGTGGCAATCGCCATCGGAGCAGCCTCTGGAGCTGAATGGGCACTCAAGAACCAGACCCATTTGTACATGAACGGCTGGTTCCATTATGCCAAACTTTATGCCGCCCTCACCGGATGTATCGGCTTCATGATGATCAAATACAAATGGGGCATCGGTGCAAAGCACTGGTTCAAGCCTTTCCCCTTCATCATCGTGGCTATCAACATCCTTATCGCAGTCGTTTCCGACTTCGAGTCCGCTTTCATGGGATGGAACAAGTGGTGGCTCTCCAGCGAAGGTGTGTGGCTCTATGGCGGCTGGCACAACGTCATGAACGGAATTGCCGGCATTCTCAACATCTTCTGTATGACCGCATGGTGGAACGTGTTCCCGTCCAAGGACAAGAAAGATATGATCTGGGCCGACATGACCTGGGTTTACATCGTTGTCTATGACATCTGGAATTTCGCCTATACCTACAACTGCCTGCCTACCCACAGCTGGTATTGCGGTATCGCACTGCTTCTCGCTCCTACCATCGCAGCTCTTCTCTGGAACCGCGGAGGCTGGATTCAGAACCGTGCAAACACCCTGGCAATCTGGTGCATGTTCGCTCAGGTGTTCCCTCTGTTCCAGGAAGTTTTCAAGGACGGATTCCACAAGTTCAACTGGGTTACCCTGCCCGTCCAGTATCCTGAAGGAATGGCAACCATCGAGCAGATTTATGCCGCTGCAGGCGGTGAGGCTGCAACTGTCGGTACAACAGTAGATACCGTTGCTGCAAATCCTACGGCTATGACTGTCATCAGCGCCCTTGCACTGATCACCAACGCTGTTGCTCTGTGCTACATCATTGTACAGTCCAAGAAGCGTGGCATCAATCCTTATAAGGAAGATGTATTCGTGAACCAGAAGTACTACAAGGATGCTCTGGCACGTGCCGATATGAGCTAATATTTGACACTCCTAGATCAAAGGCCGGCCCTTTTGGACCGGCCTTTGCAGTAAAAGAAAAGTATGGCATCTGTTTTAAAATCATTCGAACTGCCGGCAAGTTTATATGCCGATGACGTTAGTCAAATTGCCTCTGATACTATTAGTCGCTTCGGCATCCGGGAGTGGCAGCTTGTGGTGATGACAAATGAAATCCACGGGCATCTGGGCATATATTCTACTCTAGGCGCCAAGATGGGTCTGCGAGTGCTCGAATACTTTGAACAACAAGGACTTGGGGGACACGTCCAGGTGCTCTCGTTTGCCGGAAGCGAGCCTCCTGTGAGTTGCCTCAACGACGGGCTCCAGATCAGCACCGGAGCCACTGTCGGGCACGGCCTTTTCAATGTGAGCGACAGCCCTGAAAAACGTGCAGAAGCCGTATTCTCCTGCCATGGCATGAATGTTGGTTCAGCGCTTAAGCCCGAGTATGAAACCGCCGTTGCCGAAGATATCAAGAGGGGAGTGGAGCAGTTTGGCCACAGCCGAGAGTATTGGGACTACATCAGGAGGCTGGCCATAAAATACTGGGCCGAATGGGACAGAAATAAGATTTTTACTATATTTGCCAAATAACGATTACGATTATGAAAAAGATTCTTGTTTTCCTATTAGCCTTGACTTTGTCTTTAAGCAGCTTTGCCCAGGACCCCAGGCTTACTGAAATGGTAGAAATCGCCCAGGTTGAAGCAGACAACGGGAACGTTCAGCTGGATGTGTTTTCCATGCCCATCGACGGACAGAAAACATACTACCTGTCTGTAGGTACAATGGGAATAGGTACAGAGATTGTTCAGATTGACGTCGATCCGATTACCAGGCTCTTTATCCCTCTCGGAAACACACTGGAAGAGGCCATGGAGTCGCTCGATAAGCTGAAGGAAATGGCCAAGAGCGAGCCGGGAACTACCACAGAGATTGACGCCTGTTTTGCTCCGCTTATCCCGAACGGCAACCTGGAGAAGGTAAAAGTCGTAAGCCGCAAGTTGCTCCTTTCCCGCAGTCTCGAGTTCTGCATAGAGAAAGAAGGCTATGTGCGTGCTACTTATATTCCGCGGTCAGACCTTGGCGCAATAGCGTCGAGCGTCAAATTCTACAAGAAGATTCATCCTAAAGAGAAATAAGGCGGGTCGCTGACGGCTTCCCTGCATCTTTTGTCTGTTTTTTGCGGACATTATAATTGAATGATGAAAAGTTTTTTAACAGCTTTGGCATTGATTGCGCTGCCTCTGGTTGCGGGAGCACAGACCAAGGCCGAGACTTCGCTGTACGCAAAAACGGTCAAAAAGCCTACTGTCAAGAATGCGGAGAAGTTCTTAAAGAAGTATCCTTCTTCAGTATATGCCCCGAAGGTCATACGCTTGAGGGATTCGCTGTTTTTCTTCGCATTGGATCCAGAAGATGCGGCCGGGGTGCTTAACTTCCGTAAGGAGCATCCTGAATCGTATTTCCTGCCTCTGGCCGAAGAACGCATCCGGGTTCACAATACCAGCACTATTTCCCCTGCTCAAGCTGCTGCAACGGCTGGCGAGTGTGCCGCTGCGGTTGGATGGAAGAAAGACAATGTAGAACATATCCTGGCTTTGGGTGAGGACCTGTCGCTGCGGATTCTTTCTCCGGATGGTTCATTGGAGTAGTCGCGCCACATATCGCATTATACCCTGCAGGATGCCGGTCAGAAACCTCAGTTGCTTCAGCCGGTGGAGCTGCTTGCTCCTTTGGGCGGGAGGAATTATTTGCATTTCGCATATCTCAATGGCGATTCTGAATATGTGGAGCTTTTATATTCTCCGCAAGATGACATAACACATCAAGTTATGTTCTATGGAAAGCCTCTGGAGAGGGGAGAAGGCGAATTATACAGAATAGAGGGGCAGTGCCCCGAGGAGATGGCGGGCCTGGAAAGAAGTGCTGAGGTCGTGTGGCTGTGCTCCCGTCTTAAAGAGAATCCTTCCCTTGTCCAGATTGCAGAAGCTGATTTGCTTACGGACAATGCCATCAACTGGTGGCTTGAGCGTAATCCTAATGCGCAGACATCGGCAACCAGGCTCACATTCGGCGTGCTGGATAAAGAGTCTTCGATTGTCAAGGCCTATAGCAAGGCCCGGAAGGAGTATGGTAAGGGCTACAATGCCGCACTTTTTGATATCAGGGGATATACGGTGGTGTGCTCATACTCCAAATCCACTGGCGAATATTCTTTAGTATGGTGCGAACCTGTGTGCAAGAATACCCGACGCGACAGGTTCTTGAACACTATTTATTTCGACAACAACAGTGCGACCCTTAACCTGTTCTACTACAAAGGGCGTAATACATTCAAGCTCAGAGTCTCTCTGGCTTCTAAATCTTTGAGACGCTAGCGGGTGGCTGTCGGCGCAATTATTCCTTTTTCAATTCTTTAGCCGGATTCGTCTTTGCCGCCTTCAATACCTGCCAGATGACAGAGACAAACGCGA
>CAMJBH010000003.1 GCA_946403855.1 uncultured Bacteroidales bacterium | reverse complement strand
GCTCCCGCTGCCGCACCTGCCGCGCCTGCGGCCGCTCCGGCTCAACCTGCGGCTCAACCTGCGGCTCCTGCCGCCCCGGCACAGCCTGCCGCCCCGGCACAGCCTACCGCTCCGGCTTCCGCACCCGATATCCCCGAGCCTCCGGCACCGGACTTCAGCGATGCTCCCGCACCGCCGCCCGAGTTCCCTGACGCTCCCGTAGAATAATTAACTCCTGTTGCGTCCGGGCCCCAAGCCCGGACGCTTTTGGAAAGTACCGAGCAGAAATGTTGATACTAAACGATTGAATAACAGCCCGTTATAGACGTCTGGCGTGCCCGGTGCCCCCTCTGGAGGGGGTGCCGGGCATCGTTATCTACCCCTGGTAGCCCTGAGGGCATGGCCTCCCTGCGCGGTGGATCTGAAAATCTTGTGTTTCAGGAGAATTTTGGAAACACACTGCCGCAGGCCGTTCCATTTCTTGGCCAGAAAGCCGCGTGCAGGAGTGCGGTCGTGGTAATCGTAACTCACCCATTCACACGACCTGACATTCGTGCCCTCGGGGAAAAGCGGAGCTATCTCCACTCCCGCCGCCCGCGCGCAGTAGACAATAGAAAGCTGGTCGCGCCGTGACACTTCGCTTATGCATTTCCACCACATCTCGTCCATCTTCTTCACGTCCTCCGACTCAAGGGAGCGCAACAGGACATTGGTCTCGAACAGGCCGGCATGCCGCGGGAAGCCTTCCGAAGAGAGGAAATCCACTGCCCTGGACATTTCATGCAACCGGGCCTTCCCCGCAGAAAGCACAGCCAGAGCTTCGTCGTAGGCGCAGTCCCGGTAAGGATGCGCACCTATCGCCACCTCCGCCCCGGAGTCGATAATCCCGTCTATCAGAGAATAAAAAGAATCGGAGCTGACGGCAATGTTTCCGTCAATCCAGACGCACCAGGAATATCCCTTCAGAAGATCTTCCGGATGAGTTTTAATATATCTTGCAAGCAGCCGGTCGTCATCGAGTACGGCGGGGGCCACCCTAATCTGCCATACGCCTTCCGCGGGCTTTGTGCGCCCTCCGGGGCCCACGAAGCAAATGTAATCGTAACGGGGGTCGACCGCCAGGGGCTGCTTAAGAGAATCAATATCCCCTATCAGCGCAGTATAGACAACTCTATCCTTCATCTTCGGGCACGGGAAATAAAAAACCGGGCAGCAAGCGGCCCGCCTTTGAATGCAGGAAGGCTTTCTCTCCAGGTGTCAGCGCCACTCGCCAGCACACAAGCGGCAGAGTAATCACTTCGGCAATGACGACAACCAGCATCCGCCATATTCCGGGGGCCATCACAAAGTGAACGAGCAGCGGAAGCGCCGACCCGCCGAATGCAACAAACGCCACGGGAAGCAGCGCCTCGCCGGCCAAGGCGCGCAACGGGATGCCTGTATATCTGCGTGCATAGTACAGGCGGGCGACATCGATCAGCAGGTACACAAGGGCGTAGAACAAGTAGGAAACGAATGCCGGCTGCCCGCATGCATAAGCCACCCAGGAGCCGGAAAAGCAAATGAGCGAAACCGCCGAAGTCACAAGATAATAATGCTTGATACGCCCTTCGGCCTGGATAAGCACCATCAGGGGGTTGAACAAGGTATCGGCAAGTATGCAAAGCAGGGTGAGTCTGGTGAAGATCACGGTCCCGTCGGGATACTTCCTGAGCCAGAGCCTCAGCAGTTCAGGAGTCTCCAGAAAAACGGGAATTCCCAGCACCAGGAAAATAAGGCCGATATATTTGACGCCCTTTCCGACCAGTTGAAAACAGTATTTTTTGTCCTGAATGGCCCAGGTCTTGGTAATCTGGGGGTTGATTGCCGTAAGGAAATTATTGATGAACTGCTTGAAGATGTTCTCCACCTGCATGGCGACGCTCCGTGCCGCATTGACAGCCACTCCGAAGAAAAAATTGACCAGCTGTGTCACGCCCTGGGTGTTGACCACCTGGGTGCTGCTGCCCAGGACCGACCAGCCCGAGAAACCGGCCATCTGTCCCAGCAGTTTCCCGTCAAAAACCACTTTCCCCCGAGTTTCGGGAAACAGGCGCCTGCAAATTATTCCATATGCCAGTCGCACCAGCAGCGCCACGCCGAGCATCAAGACCGCATACAGCTTGAGCTTGTCAAGCCCGGAGAATAGAAGCAGCAGCGCCACGCCGAGCTTAAGCACTGCCTCGCCTATGCTTACCCACGCAAAAACGTCCATGCGCTCATGGGAAATGATGCAGGCATTGAACGGCACGCTTACAAGATTGATCATCAACACTCCCATTGAGCACTGAAGCACCCAGCCGGCGGCGCCCATGCGCTCCGCAGGGATATTCATCTTGTTGTTCAGCCACCAAAGGCCGGCGGTCTCAGTTATCAACAGCAGCACTACGCACAGCAGCAGCTGCATTATGACAGCAGTCGAGAACACCTTGTGAAGCATGGCGCCTCCGCCGTCGTGCCCCAGGTGCCAGGACAGGAAGCGGCTGATTGAATTGGATACCGAGTTGGTCACCACGGTAAAGAGCATGACCACCCCTCCCACGGCACCATAGATGCCATAATCTTCGATTCCCAGGGCGTTCAGGACAACGCTCGAAGTGAACAGACCTATGACCATCAGGAGCAGCATCCTGAAATATAACAGGATCGTGTTCCGGGCTATCCGGCTGCTGTTTTCAGAAATCTGTGGCATCATCTTGCGAAGATACAAAAATTTCGTATCTTTGTGAACTTTTGCAGGATTAGCACATCGGTAGTGCATTGGCTTCCCAAGCCAAGGAGGAGGGTTCGACTCCCTTATCCTGCTCTTTTTTTATTTCATCAGGTCCAGCAGGACAGCAATGGATTTCCGCGTCTGTTCGAATTTGAAACGGTCTTTACGGGCCTCGCTTCCGAATGCCACATCTGTAGAAACATCTTCAAAATGGAGCACCCTCAAGGAAGGATCATAGACCATCTTCAGGCCGTCACGCATGCACTCGAACTGGAGGATTCCCTCTTCCAGGTACATGAAGGTCGAAGGATTGAAACAATATGGCCTGGCGGAAATGAATATTTCCGAAAATACAAAGCACGCACCGTGAAGCACAACCCCCTCCAAGCGCTCGGGATAAAACGCTGCCTGCTTCTGTTTCTTCGGGCCTGAACGACGCAGGGCTTT
The DNA here is from genome assembly GCA_946403855.1 of uncultured Bacteroidales bacterium. GTDB lineage: Bacteria > Bacteroidota > Bacteroidia > Bacteroidales > UBA932 > Cryptobacteroides. Next base: position 131,744 of record CAMJBH010000003.1, on the reverse strand, counting down.
TTTAAGACTCCATTTGAAGCGCTTCCAATAGTAATTACGGAGATATCCGGCATATCTGCCGTCAACTTCCCGGAGATCCGACTCTTTAAAGCTCTCAAGGCTCACGGGGCTCTGGTGGATGCCGGATACCGGGTTCAGGACGTCAGGTCCCAGCACGGCAAAGGCTGTTTGGGAATAGATTTCTGCTACCTTCCGGGTGAATTGAGGATCGTCTATGATAACGTCGTTGTTCATCACCACCACGAAATCACACTCTCCCTTATTGACCAGATAATCGTAGCCCACATTGTTTCCCCTGGCAAAGCCCAGGTTGGAAGGGTTGCACAGCACCGTCACTTCTTTCTTGGCAGCATATTCTGCCTTCAGCACGGCTCCACTGCCGTCCGGCGAGGCATTGTCTACTATGACAACCGACGCATTCCAATGCATCTGCAGCAAAGCATCCACGCAGCGCCGGGTCATCTCCGGTGCCAGATAGTGCAGAACCACAAAGCCGAATCCAGGCTCACAAGTTCCCATTGCGCCAAGATTAAATTTTTTTTCTTTTGTCAGGAATAAGGAAAGCTCCTTTCTTGCGGCTTTTCCTGCGGTAGCGCAGCAATGACGGGCAGCGCTTAAGGAAGGTCCCTATGAATTTGAACGGAATGCCGCTAAAACGCAGGCATCCTATGCCGGCGAGACGGAGGGGCTCCCATAGGATGCGGAAGAACACCCCCTTGGCAGGATTGCTTACGTGAATGATGGAAGCGTTGCATTTGAGGAACATGCGCCTCTCAGGGGAGTCGGGGCGGTCAGCCCTGTCGTGGACGGCACGGGCGGCGCGTACCACTCCCGCCTTGAAGCCGAACCAATGTGCACGGTCCAGATAATTGTCATCCTCTCCGTACATAGTGAAAGCGGGGGAGAAACCGCCAACCTGCATCAGGCAGCCGCTGCTTATCATCCAGTGTGCAGCCATGACGAACGGCACTTCTACCACTGCGGCGTCTTTGTCTTTCTTGAGGTAGCGCTTGCAGCGTTTGGCGAACTGGCGGTCCATTTTCTTGCCGCCGCCGTCATATTGGACCGGGCTCAGGATGCCGTAGCTGCTGTCTTCGAATGCCTCCATCAGCAGTCTGAACGTGTCGGGTCCCACCCAGGCATCCTGATTCAGAAGGTAGGCATAGCTGTACCCCTTTTCGAGAACCTCCAGGAGGCCTATATTGTTGGCGGCGCCGAAGCCTATGTTGGCTGAATTTGAGCGCACTTCCACAGACTTCTTCTGCAGCCGTTCCACGGTGCCGTCGGTGGAACCGTTGTCTATGACCAGAATGTCTGCCGGGACGTCCGATTTGCGCACCGAGTCTATGCATCGGTCGATCCAACGCATCCCGTTGAAGGTCACTATGATAACTAAGATCTCAGAGTTCATTGAAATAGCGTACGAAGATTTGTTTGGGCGTCTGTCGGGTGAAGATGCTGCGGGTGTTGTGCTTGAAGGTGATATATTCTGACTTGCGGCCGGACACGAGGGCCTTGATGCGTTTCACCATCTCTGCGGCCCACACGCCAATACCCAGCAGAAAGTACCGGAGGGTGCTTCCGTCGGAGAAGAATATGAGGCTTCCGCGTATCGATGCCGGGCGGACCGCCGGAGCGATGCGGGAGGCTGTGGTGCGCCATTTGTGAATCACTTCCGCCTCGGAATCGCACCATACCGAATAGCCCCTGCTCCGGGCAAGGGTCGAGAGTGCAATATCCTCAGGGGTAAAGAAATAGCGCTCGTCAAACCAGCCCAATTCTTTGAAAACGGAGGTCTTTATCAAAAACGCCGCTCCGCTTATGTTGAAGGTGCGGAAAAGCCCGCTGCCGTTGTCTATAGGCTCGGTGTACAAATGCCACTGCTGGAGTACATATCGGTGGGCCGGATAGTCCGGGCGCCCGCAGAGCTGCAGCGTCCCGTCCGCATTGAGCAGTTTCGGCGCCACTATGGCGGCATCTTCCGGCAGTCGGCAGAAGTCTTGGAGCAGTCTGTCTATCGTGGGGCCGGGCAGTTCGGTGTCGTCGTTAAGGATGAAACACCACTCGCCGGACACCTGCCTCAGAGCCAGATTGTTGTTCTCCGAAAAGCCGCTTATCGAATTGTTTACGATGAACTTAACATGAGGATATTCCGACATGACCGCTGACAGATTGTCAGGAGAAAAGCGGTATGCAACGACGTAAATCTCATGTTCTGCCGTGGTATGCTGTTTGATGCTGTCAAGGCAGGGCCGGAGATTGTCCGGCCTGTTCATGCACACGATAACGATACTAACCAGGGGCATATTTCACAAAAGTACAATATTTTTTATTAAATTTGCCCGATTAAGATAAATTTAAGAATGGCTTTAGCTGACGTAATTAAAAAGATTTTCGGCTCCAAGGCAGACAGAGACTACAAAGCCGTCAAGCCGACACTCCAGAAGATTCTTGCTGTATATCCAGAGATAGACGCCCTTTCCAATGATGACCTGAGAGCCCGCAGTGCCGCTCTCAAGGCCCGTTTGCGCGAGGTGGAGGCTCCTTTTGAAGACCGTATCGCCCAGATAACGGAAGAACTGGGAAAGGATATTCCCATTTCGGAAAAGGAGAAACTTGCGACCGAGTCCGACAAGCTTGTAAAGGATGAAGACGAGGCCATAGAGAAGTGTCTTACAGACATCTTGCCCGAGGCTTTCGCCATCATGAAGAGCACGGCCCGCAGGCTGAAGGAGAACGAGTATATCGAGGTCACGGCGACCCAGTTCGACCGCGACATAAGCGTAAATCACGATTTCGTGCACATCGACGGCGACAAGGCCGTTTACTGCAATCACTGGGTGGCCGGCGGCAATGAGGTGACCTGGGATATGGTACACTACGATGTGCAGCTTATCGGCGGTATAGCGTTGCATCAGGGAAAGATTGCTGAAATGGCAACCGGCGAAGGTAAAACCCTCGTCGCTACTCTCCCCGTTTTCCTTAACGCGCTTGCCGGCAAGGGAGTACACGTCGTCACCGTGAACGACTACCTGTCCAAGCGTGACTCCGAATGGATGGGCCCCCTCTATATGTTCCACGGATTGAGCGTGGACTGTATCGACAAGCATCAGCCCAATTCCGACGCCCGCAGACGCGCATATGAGTGCGACATTACTTTCGGAACCAACAATGAGTTCGGTTTCGACTATCTGCGTGACAATATGGCAGTCAGCAAGGAAGACCTTGTGCAGCGCAAGCATCACTATGCAATCGTGGATGAGGTTGACTCGGTGCTCATAGACGATGCCCGAACCCCCCTTATCATTTCCGGTCCGGTGCAGAAAAGTACGGACGATGATGCCCAGTACAGCGAGTACAAGCCCTACGTGGAGCGTATGTACCTTGCCCAGAGGCAGTTGGTCAACCAGTGCCTGAATGAGGCCAAGAAGTTGATTGCCGCCGGAGACGAGCGCGAGGGTGGAAAACTCCTGCTGCGTGCCCACAAGGGACTCCCTAAATACCAGCCGCTCATCAAGTACCTGTCGGAGCCTGGTATCAAGGTCATACTCCAGAAGACGGAAAACTACTACATACAAGACAACGAAAAAGAGATGCCGGTCATTACCGACCCTTTGTATTTCGTTATCAACGAGCAGCTTAACTCTGTCGTTAAAACCGACAAGGGCGATGCGATGCTGGCATCCGCGGTTGGCGCGGAAGATTTCTTCGTGCTCCCCGACGTCGGTGCCCGTACCGCCGAGATCATGCAGGGCGAAGGCACTGCTGCACAGAAGCAGGAGCGTAAAGATGCCCTCATGGAGGAGTTCTCCCTCAAGAGCGAGCGAGTACATGTGGTGGAGCAGCTGCTTAAGGCCTATGCCATGTTCGAGAAAGATGTGGACTACATTATTTCCGAAGACGGCAAGGTGAAGATAGTGGACGAAAGTACCGGCCGTATCATGGAAGGACGCCGCTGGAGCGACGGTCTGCACCAGGCGGTCGAAGCCAAGGAGAGCGTTAAGGTTGAGGCTGCAACTCAGACTTTCGCGACCATTACCCTCCAGAACTATTTCCGTATGTATCATAAGCTTGCGGGTATGACAGGTACCGCCGAAACAGAGGCCGGAGAGTTCTGGAGCATCTACAAGCTGGACGTGATGGTCATTCCTACCAACAGACCTGTCATCAGGGACGACCAGGACGACCGTATCTACAAGACCAAGAAAGCCAAATATGCGGCTGTCATCGACCGTGTGGCCGAGTTGTCCAAGGCTGGACGCCCTGTGCTGGTTGGTACTACGGATGTGGAAACTTCCGAATTGCTGTCACGAATGCTTCGCATGCGCGGCATACGTCATAATGTCTTGAATGCCAAGGAGCATGCCCGTGAGGCCGAAATCGTCGCACAGGCCGGCCAGAGCTCCACTGTTACCATTGCCACCAACATGGCAGGACGTGGTACCGATATCAAGCTTTCCGACGAAGTCAAGGCCGCAGGCGGTCTGGCCATCATAGGCACAGAGCGCCATGACTCCCGCCGAGTTGACCGTCAGCTCAGGGGACGTGCCGGACGTCAGGGCGACCCGGGTTCTTCTACTTTCTATATCTCGCTGGAAGATAAGTTGATGCGTCTCTTCGGAGCGGAGCGTATCGCCAGTATGGTGGACAAAATGGGCATGAAGGACGATGAGGCTCTTGAGAGTTCCATGCTTTCAAGCGCAATAGAGAACGCCCAGAAGAAAGTCGAGGAGAATAACTTCGGCATCCGTAAGCGTCTGCTCGAGTATGACGACGTTATGAACTATCAGCGCGAAGCGATCTACTCCCGCCGCCGTAATGCAATTTCCGGCGAAAAAGTGGAGATTGACCTCCAGAATATGGTGGTCGATACTGCTTCGCTCTATGTCGAGAAGTCCGAGGGCATGACTTGTGACGATTTCCGCGAGAGCCTGATGGCAAAATTCTCGATTGACTTGCAGATTACTCCCGAGGAGTATGACAAAGCCAAGAAGGAGCAGCTCATTAGCGCCATCTGCGAGGAAATGCGTAATGCTTACGCCCGCCGCATGGAGGCCCTGAACGAGAAACTCTATCCCATTATCAAGGAGGTTTATGAGAAGCAGGGATCTATGTATCAGAACATTGCGATCCCCGTGTCGGACGGCCGCAAGGTCATCAATCTTTCGGTGAACCTCCAGAAGGCTTATGAATCCGAAGGACGGGAGATATCCAAGACCCTGAGCAAGAACATCATTCTCTATCAGATCGATGAGCATTGGAAGGAGCATCTGCGTGATATGGACGACCTCAAGCAGAGTGTCCAGAATGCAACTTATGAGCAGAAGGACCCTATAGTGGTTTACAAGCTCGAGAGTTACAATTTGTTCTCCGAGATGCTGGAGTCATTGAACCAGGATGTGCTTTCGTTCCTCTTCAGAGCTTTCGTACCTCTTACAGACCGTAGCCAGCAACCGCAGAGGGCTGCTCAGCGCAAGCCCGATATGTCGCAGATGCAGACCCAGCATAACGACCTGAGTACCAACGGTGAGCCCAAAGCCAGGACTCCGATAAAAGTTGACAAGCAGGTCGGAAGGAATGATCCATGCCCTTGCGGAAGCGGCAAGAAATTCAAGAACTGCCATGGTAAAGGAATTGTTTAACAAAGAAACGGACGCTAACTCCGTCAGCAGGATTTCCGCCGGTACATCCGTGAAGGGTGAGATTTCTTCCCACAGCGATATACGGATCGACGGACTTGTCGAGGGCAGGCTTTATTCCGAAGGCCGGGTTGTTGTGGGCGAGAACGCCGAGATCAAAGGAACTATCCTTTGCTCTGACCTTGACCTTTGGGGAAAAGTGGAGGGCGAGATATTTGTGCGCGATGTCCTTTCACTTAAAGCTACCTCATCCGTTCATGGAGACTTGCATGTCAAGAAGATTCAGGTAGAGATGGGCGCAGAAATCAACGGTACGTGCAAAATGATTTCCGAAGCCGACTTTGATGCGCTTCTCGGCACTGAATCAGCCGAGCTTTCTGAGGCCTGAGATCTTGTCTCCGCAGATACTGTAAGCGAAGTCGAAGCACCTGTATTCCAGGTGCTTTCCTTTTTTTATGACCTGGGTCACATATTCCGGTCTGAAGCCCATTCTCTCCATTGCTGCAATAGACCCGTGCCCTCCGTTGAGGCATAGGGCCGTTTCCAGAATGGAATAGTTTTGCACCAGTATGTCCATTTCTTTGGATCGAACTTTTTCGCGGGCATGGCGAAGGTGCCCGTGGTACTTGTTTTTGCAGCATGGAGAGCAAAACTTTTTGTCCGGGCGCCCGTAGATGGGACCGCCGCACTCCAGACAATGTATTTCGGGATCGTCAGTAATTTTATACATGGTCTTCCATTTTGCCCAAATATCGCACTATGAAATGAGCCCGGCAAGGAAACTAAAAAATCGTAAATCACATTTTGCGGATGTTTATATAATGAATAATTCTTTCGATTAAAGAATCAGGCGCACATTTCTTTAAATGGGACATGGATTCTTAAAAAATCGTAAAAATATGTGCCCAGGGAGGGCCCTGCAGGCGTACAGTACAAATAAATGCGCTTCCTTTGCAATCGGGCCGATGGCGCAAAGAGCTGCCGGGATGTCCGAATGTTAAATCAAATTATGAAAAACTTATGGAACAAATCAACAAGATCGAGCTGCTTGGTATTGTTGGAAGTGTCCGCTTCCAGCATATCAACGAGAAGCAGATGGCAAAGTTCACATTGGTAACGAACAGGGCCTACAAAAACAAGGAAGGGGCTCCTGTCATCGAGACCCAATGGCACAATGTTACAGCCTTTGAAGGCAAAAACGTGCAGGATCTGGAGAAAATCGAAAAAGGGCGTGCGGCGCATGTGTTCGGCAGGCTCCAGGTTCAGCGCTATACCGGCATCGACGGAGTGGAGAGGACGGCTGTAGATGTGATATGTTCACGTCTTACCATGCTGCCTTCGGATACAGAAGTTCAATATGAAATGTAGGAGGAACGCACTATGAAAAACATTTACCATATTCTTTCAGCAGCCGTCATGGCTATGGCTGCATTGTCATGTACCAAAGATATAGACATCTACGTAGAGACACCGGCTCCGGCCACTGTGCCGCTTACCGTGAGCGTGGGCAGCGTAAGCACCAGGGCCATTGTCTCCGGCGACGAAGACAAAAACATCTATAACGTGCAGGTCGTCGTGTTTAACGAGGACGGAAAGCTGGAAAAATCGACTAATCTGGTCACCAACACAACAAAACTGACTCTCGATGTGCTGCCCGGAAAGAAAACTGTGTGGGCCGTGGCAAACCTGCTGTCCAAGATCAGCGAATCGTCTATTCCTACTGCGGCCGACTTGAGTTCGCGCATAATCGAATTCGATAGCAATACCATCAATAAACTCACTATGAGCGCTTCCGCGGAGAAGACCGTGAGCCTGGATGATGCAACGCTGGAGCTTAAACTCAAACATTTGGCGTGTAAGGTTGTTATCGACGGAATAAAAAGAGATTTCTCCAATACAGCTTATGCCGGCATTCCGCTCACTATCAAAAAGATATATTTGAGCAATGTGGTCGGAAAGTGCAGCATCGGATGCGAAGGCGAGCAGTCGAATATATGGTACAACAAGTTGGGTGTGATTCCTATCGATCTTGCACCTGCTGTGAAGGCCATGACTGTAGATGACGGGCTGAGTATAGATCTGCCTGAAGGAGGAAGCTACACCACAACCCATTCTTTCTATGCCTTCCCGAATAATTGCACGGATCCGACCTATGGCGGCTCATGGACTCCTAGGCGCACCCGCCTGGTTCTGGAATGTGATTATGGCGGAAGAACATGCTACTATCCTGTATCCCTGCCCCAAGACGCTTCCAAGCCCCTTGTGCGCAACAAGGTCTATCATATAAGCCTGCTCACCCTGAAAAAGCCCGGCTCCACTTCTGCGGATGATCCGCATACTGAGGTATCATCGACGATCAGCTTCACTGTCGATATAAAGGTGTCGGAATGGGAAGATGACGCTTCATACACCGAAGAATACAAATAGCTATGCGTAAGTTCTTCTGTTTCATTGCCGCCCTTCTCCCTTTGGCTTGCAGTGTCAAAGAGGACCGGTCAGTATGCCCGTGTGAGCTGGTGGTCCGCTCCGAGGATGTTCTTAAGACAGAAGGAAGCGTGCTTGTAAGCGTCGTCCAGGAGGGCTCTGTGGTGAAGCAGGGAATGTTGAGCCGAGAGGACTTTGAAGCGGGGCGGTGCTCAATGACCGTCCCGCGCAAGCCCTCCCTAGTGACTGTATTCTCAGGCATCACCGATATGAATGCCAAGGACGGGCGATTGTTGGACATTATGTACGAAAACCAGTGCGACGAAGTGTATAGCTGCGGAGAATATGCCACGCTGAGCGGAGAGAGATACGAGTGTCTGGTAGCTCCGCACAAAAACTTTGTCCGCTTGTTCCTTACCGTTATCGGAATGCCCGAAGGTGCCGAGGCCTCGGTCACGGGACCGGTATGCGGGTACGACCTGACCGACCAGTCTCCCGTGCCAGGTGTATTCTCGTGCTCTCCGATAGTTGATGAAACCTGCCCTGAATACTGTATAAGGCTCCCGAGACAAATAGACGATGCATTGTCATTGAATATTTTCCAACCAGGCAAGCCGGCGATGATGGTGGAGATAGGCCGTATGATAGCGGAATCGGGCTACCGGTACGATGACCTTGACCTGCTGGATATCGCTCTCACTGTCGATTTGTCTTCGTCGCGAGCCTTGATCACAGTGGCCGATTGGGAGACAGAAAACTATGAACTAATCAATTATTGAATACAAATGAGACGTGTACAAATATTGTCTGCGCTGCTGCTGATTGCTGTTTCTTGCCTTCGGGGCCCTGAACTGCCCGAACCGGCCGGGACTCCGATCCTCCAGGATGTCAGTATAATGTTGTCGGGGGACGGGCTGCCAGCCGTGGATACCAGAAGCAGCGTCACGGCTTCGGAAGACGGAATCCGCAGCGCGGTGGTGTTTTTTTACATGGATGGTGAATTGCAGGACGGTTTGACCCGCAACCTGAGCTATTCCGGATCGGGCGTAAGCACCGGCCGCTGCACGGTTGAACTCCAGGCCGGAAAAACATATGAGGTGCTGGCGGTTGCCAATGCAATACCCGGCAAACTGCCCACAAGCCTCTCTGCGGCCATATCTCAATTGGAGTACAGCACGAACGGAATATCTGAGTGGAACAGTCAAGGCCTTCCGATGTCGGGCCGCAGCCGCGTGTGCATAACTCCCACTACCACACGGGTGGAAATACCTATGGTAAGGCTTGTCGCCAAGGTCAACTTCACCATAAATACTTCCCGGCTCAAGCACGGCAAAATTAGGTTTACATCTATGTCGGTGCGTCAGATGAATACCATCTGCCCCTTCTTCTCGGAGGGCAAAGCCGCTGGAGTTACCTGTGCGGGGGATATGGCCTCCGAGAGTGACCTTGTGCGGATAAACTCGTCGGACGGGACTTATTCAAGCTATTTTTATTTGCTAGAAAATCTGCAGGGCGATATTCTGGCCGGCAATATCGATCCGGATTCCAAAGTTCCGGAGAAAGTGCGCTCTGCCGGATACAACCCGGATAACTGCACATATTTTGAACTGACCGGCACTTACGAGGGGAGCTCAGGCACGGTGCGAAGCGAATCTCTGACGGCCCGGCTGTTTCTGGGCCGGGACGCCACGGCGAACTTTGATATCGTGCGCAATGGCCAATACTACATCGAATTGACCTTTACTGACGAAGGCTGCCTGCGGACGGATTGGAAAATCGACGGGCGCCTGCAGGACTCGAGGGTGCTGAAATTTGTTCCAGAGTCTGCCTCTCTAAGCCCCGGCGAGAACGAGACCGTGGAACTTGTGACCAATCTGAGCCATGCTTCGGGAGATTATTCGTATGCGTTCAGCGGCGACCTGATGTGCTTTTCGGTAAGCTCCGGCGCAGATGGCAAAACTTTCGGGGTCAGCATCCACGACGGAGCGCCGGAAGGCGCCTCTCTCCGGATCGATGCCCTGACATGGGACGGAGCATTGGCAACAAGCCATGAGCTGTCGGTAAAAAGCCCTGTTTCCGGAAACTATGAAACGTCATGGGCCGTGGGCGGGGGAGTCCTGTATCTGGCTCAGAGGGCGGAACTTGTGATCCTGGACCGTAGGACGGGGAAGTATCCCGAGGGCCGCGTGACGGTAAGCGGGACCACCGGGGCGGCAGATGTGAGCCATCCCGGCGGACAGCAATGGTACGTAGATGCAGTGGCTCTGGGAGAGGATGAACTTTGTGTCAAGGTGGACGGAACCGAAGCCGTCCGGATACCTTTCCTGGCTGTCGCACCGTTGCTCAGGTTCGATTCCGAGAAAATATTCCTTCCTATAGACGGCAGTGTCATCGATTGCGGTCCATATTATTACCGAACGGACGGCAGGCTGCTTGCTTACAGTGATTTTGTGCCCGAACTGTATGAAGAATTGCTTGATGTATCGATAGAAAGGTACATGGAAAGGGGAATGTACGGCCGTGGCTGGCGTCCCGCAACTTCCGGAGGGAATCCTGCCGTTTCATGTATTAATCTTGAAGATACGCACACCTGTTTTGGATTTTATTTGTCCAAACTCAGTTACGGTGGGCTCTCAATCAGCGAGAACTACGATTTTGCTTCAGGCCAGATAGGCCTGGAACGATTGACGGCATATCCGAACGACCGAGAGTGCGGAGTATTGCCGGCGACGGCTGAACTCTATACTTCTGAGCCTTTCAGCGGGTCCCGCCATCTTGGCGAACGCAGCAGCTGGGCCCTGGCTAGATGGTACCGGCAAAGCACCCATGACGAGAAATACTCTTTCCGCTTGGACGGGATGGTGCTCAGGGGCAATGACTATTCCAGCGCCAGGGGAGTATATCCTTTCTCTTCGGAGAATAAGTACAGTTTCTCCTATCCCGACAATAATACGGTCGAGATGACTATACTTTATTCGGATAATGTTGAGACAGCTATGCCTGAACATTATTTCACCTTTGCGCCGGCCATGCGCAACCGCCATTCCGGTGAAGTATTTGTGTCGGACTATCGTTATTCAGTTGACTTTACGGTGAATCTGGCCGTAGGAGGAGTTGCTGCAGACAATGGCGCTGGAGGCTGCGATGTGAGCGTTGAATGGGCTTTCCCCAGGCTGGATGACGGAAGGCTCCGCTATCTGGAAGAGAATGCCGTCGGCGGCATTTCAGAAAGCGGAAAACGGCTGAAAGGTATGTACTCCAGGCTTTATACCGTATATGGTTACAGCAGGGAATACCTGACGCAGACATCTTCTCCCGGATTCGGCTTTATCGACCTTACATCATCGCTGGGCGCGTTTGACGTTCCTGGGAATAACTCATATCATGTGCCCGAAGAGTATGGCGCCGGCTATGATCTGGTGATTTGGAAGTACGGTGCGCTCTATCCTGACACGGGTGGATGGCTTTGGAAGTAAGAATATAGCAGCGACCGGGTACCGGCATTGATGCTGAGGTCTTCTGCCCTGGCACCTTTGGCGACCGTAAGCCCTCCGCATATATCGACGCCGGCGATGGGGTGAGTTTCCCTGATCTTGTCTATGCTCGAAAGCAGGGTGGTCACGGACATGTTCCCATGTGTCCAGTCGGTTCTTGCGAAATCTCTGGAAAGAACGTCCAGGTCTATTGACAGGAATACCGGCAGCGTTCCTGGCAGGGAATCGGAGTTGCGGTAGTCTCCTTTCATCAGCGAGATGCGCTCGCGGGCTTGTTTGACCCAGTTCCCGCAACTGAGCAGCCCGCTCGACAGGGAATCCGGTTCATCGTCCGGGTGATTGTCGAACAGTGCGAGAAGGAACGGCTCTTTGAGAAGTTCGATGCGGAACAGGCTTATGTAGTGGTAATCGCCGGTGTCTATCCAACAGACGCCGGCTTTGCCGCATTCGGTAACTGCCTTTCTGATAATGCTTTCCGATTCTGGACTGCAGTAGCAGCTGCATCCTTCAAGGGTGCGGAAATCGAAATATGACAGCCCCTCGGGGAGCCAGTTTTCATCGTTAAAAACGCCGCTAAAATTCAGAATGTTGTTCATAACCTGTTCAAATCTAAAAAAATTTCTTAAATTTGCCAACTGATACACCTCTATTGATGATTTTTTGATGGCCGCTGAAGAACTGTTCCCTCTCGACTCCTCGAAAATTTATTATTCGACGGACAGCCTTACCCTCGACACGGAAGAGGGCCCCATTACCATGAAGATGGGGGCCTGGCTCAATGCGGATCCTGTGAGAATTCATCGTATGATAGTGAAAGACAAGGTGTTACAGGTAGATAATTTCGAGGTTCTCAATCCCTTGGTTAGTAAGCTTCGCAGGGCCGATCCTGAGTATTACAAGCGCTTTATGGGCCTTCAGCTTATTATAGACTATCCGGGCTACAGTACGGGTATCGTGGCCAAGATCCCTTACGAGAACGATCCTGTCGGGTTCTATAAATGGTGGCGTAAGGGAAAGCATGAAGATAAAGTGTATCTTTCCCTCGGGAATCGGATACGCCTTTTTGAGAAGGTGTCCATGATGGACCCTAAAATGATTCTGAAAAAGGACCTGAAGACCATCCAGTAATGGAAAATATTCTTCTTCCTGGCGCACAGAAGCGGTCCCTGTCCTTTTTTCTTGCCATGGAAGAGTATGTCGCTGCGGCCTACGGCTGCGGTTTTTTTGTTTGGCAGGTTGACCCAACTGTCATAATCGGACGTAATCAGGACATAGAAACGGAAGTTAACCTCCAATTCTGCCGGGAGCAGGGGATTAATGTCGTCAGGCGCAGGAGCGGGGGAGGCTGTGTCTATGCAGACCGCGGCAATCTCATGCTTTCTTATATAACAAAGGAACGAGGGGTGGAAACGGTGTTCCCCGCTTTTCTTAAGCGAGTCGCTGCATGTCTGTCATCGTTCGGCCCCGCAGCAGAGGTCAGCGGACGCAACGATGTGCTTATCGGAGGCCGTAAGGTGTCGGGGAGTGCTTTTTTTGCCCACCCTTCGGCCAGTATCGTGCATTGTACGCTTATGCATTCGGTAGATCTGGACATGCTCCAGATGGCCATCACCCCCAGTGCCGAAAAGCTTGCCAAACATTCTGTAAAGTCTGTGCGTCAGCGTGTTGCAAATATGGCTGACATTGTTCCCGGCCTCAAGGCCGAGGACCTTGGCTCCACCTTGACCGATTATTTCTGCGATTCTTCCCGCTGCCTTTCCGACGCGGAAATATCTGCGATTGAGGAATTGCAAAAAAGCTACGACGATCCTGCTTTTATTCTTGGAAAAGCGCTATAAAACTCCTATATTTGACACTACTATGGACCAATCTCTGAAAACCACCTGCCTGCACGACGAGCATATCGCACTTGGGGCAAAAATGAGCCCTTTCGCAGGCTTCGACATGCCGATTCAGTATAGCGGCATAATTCAGGAACATAATGCAGTCCGCAATGCGGCAGGCATGTTCGACGTTTCCCACATGGGGGAAATCTTGGTTGACGGGCCGGATGCAGAAGTGTTTGTCAATCACGTCTTTACAAATGATGTACGGGGGCTTGAGCCCGGGAGCATACTTTACGGCATGATGTGCTACCCTGACGGCGGCACAGTCGATGACCTGCTGGTGTACAAGGAATTCGAATCCGGTTATCTGCTGGTGGTCAATGCGGCGAATGTCGAAAAAGACTACGACTGGCTCCTGGAGCAGGCTAAAGATTATAAGGTTGAAGTTTTCAACGACTCCGAGTCCTGGGGACAGATCGCCCTCCAGGGCCCCGGCGCCGAAGATGCGCTTGTCAAGGCGTTCGGCCTGGAAGATTTGAGGGACCTTGAATTCTACACTTTCTTCGACCTTGAAGACGAAGAAGGCGGACGGGTTATCGTGAGCCGTACAGGATACACAGGGGAAGACGGCTTCGAGATTTATGCTTCACCGGACAATATCCGCGATCTTTGGGCCGTACTGCTTGAAGACGGCGTGACTCCGTGCGGCCTGGGATGCCGCGACACGCTGCGTTTCGAGGCGGGTCTCCCGCTTTACGGAGACGAACTCAGCCCGGAGATCAGTCCCGTCATGGCTGGCCTCTCCATGTTCTGCAAACTGGACAAACCCGAATTTATCGGCAAGGATGCGCTGGCAAAGCAGAAAGCGGAGGGCGTGCAGCGCAAGATCGTAGGCATTGAACTGAAAGACAATGCTATACCGCGTGCCGGCTATCCCGTAGAACTCGAAGACGGTACCCAGGTCGGAACCGTCACCACCGGGTATCATTCCATCACATTGGACAAGAGCATTTGCTTCGCTTTGGTGGATTCCGCTTACGCCGCCCTGGGCACGCCCCTGTGGGTGAGGATACGTAAGCATGTATTCCCGGGAGAAGTTATCAAAAAGAGGTTTTATAAGACAAACTATAAAAAATGAGCAGAATAATTGAAGGACTCCTTTACAGCGAGTCACACGAATGGGTCAAGGTCGAAGGTGACCTTGCCATCATCGGAGTATCCGATTTTGCACAGGCAGAAATGGGTGACATCACTTATGTCGATCTTCCTTCGGAAGGTGATGAGGTTCAGGCTGGCGAGGAATTCGGCGCACTCGAGAGCGTCAAGGCTTCCAGCGAACTTTATTCTCCGGTCAGCGGAACGGTCGAGGCCGTTAACGACGAGCTCGAATCCGCTCCCGAGAAGGTTAACGAAGATGCCTACGGGGCCTGGATCATCAAAGTAAAGATGAGCGATACCTCCGAACTGGATTCGCTCATGAATGCGGCAGCATATTCCGAAATAGCCGGATAAATTATGGGAACATTCGCCTATTTTCCTCATACAGAAGAGGATATAAAGGTGATGTTGGAAAGGATAGGCGTGAGCTCCATGGATGAGCTCTATGCCGATGTGCCTTCTGAGTTCATTCACCGGGGAGAATATGATCTCCCTGCTGCCAAAAGCGAGGATGAGGTGCGTGCCTGGTTCGAGGCGCTCGCATCCCGCAATGTCAAGCTGACAGTTTTTGCCGGAGGCGGTGCGTACGACCATTACACGCCATCGGTAATTCCTTATATCACCTCCCGTTCAGAATTCCTGACGGCCTACACGCCGTATCAATGCGAGATATCGCAGGGCACCCTTCGTTATATTTTCGAATGGCAGACCTTGATATGCTCGCTCACCGGACTCGACGTGGCGAACGCCTCCATGTACGACGGTCCCACCGCGGCTGCGGAAGCCATGCGTATGTGCGTGGCCTGCACCCGCAAGCGCAATACGGTGATTGCCTCTTCGGCTCTTCTTCCCAACGTGCTTGCCACCCTCCGGACCTATGCCAGGTATTCAGGCATAAATCTGGTGGAGACATGGGATATCGCCGAGGCCGTGTCGGAAGGGACCTTGGACCTTGCCGGCGTCGTTGTTCCGTCAATCAACCGTTTCGGCATTATAGAAAACCACACCGGACTTGCATCACTGGTGCACGAGATGGGCGGTCTGCTGGTAGAATATTGCGATCCTTCCGCTCTGGCTGTCGTTAAGACTCCTGCGGAATGGGGCGCCGATATTGCGGTCGGAGACGGTCAGACTCTCGGCATTCCCCTCAGCTACGGCGGTCCCTACGTAGGATTCATGGCCTGTCGTTCCGAGTGGATGCGCAAACTTCCGGGACGTATCGTCGGCCAGACCTCGGATGCCGAAGGACGCAGGTCTTTCGTGCTGACCCTCCAGGCGCGCGAGCAGCACATACGCCGTGAGAAGGCCACTTCGAACATCTGTTCCAACGAGTCGCTCATGGCGCTGTGGTGCACCGTTTATCTGTCCGTCATGGGTCCTGAAGGTCTGCGCAAGGTCAACTCCCTTAGCTATCAGGGGGCTCACTACCTGCACGACAGGCTCCTTGCCACCGGTAAATTCTCCGATCCTTTCGAGGGCCGTCCGTTCCTCAAGGAATTTGCCCTGCAGCCATTGTGCGATGTTGCCAAGCTGCAGCAGGCCCTGCTGGACAAGGGATTCTTCGGAGCCCTTGGCACTGAAGAAGGTTATGTGACATTCTGCGTCACCGAGCGCCGTACGCGCGAAGAAATCGACGCACTGGTTAAGACCATAGAGGAGGCAGAGTTATGAGATACTACGACAAACTTGTTTTCGAACTGTCCCGTCCGGGCCGTTCAGCATACTCGCTTCCTGCAGAGCCGGCCGGAGAGTCTGGTTTCGCACCTGTAGGTCCTGTGTGGAGGGAGACTCCTCTAGACCTTCCCGAACTCAGCGAACCCGATGTCGTGCGGCACTATACCAATCTGAGCCAGATGAACTTCGGAGTCGATACGGGCTTTTATCCTCTGGGCTCCTGCACCATGAAGTACAACCCGAAGATCAACGAAGAACTGGTCTCGTTGTTCAACGGCGTGCATCCGCTGCAGCCCGAATCGAGCACTGAGGGAGTCCGTGCCGTTTATGACTTCATGGACAAGGCCCTTGCCGAGATTACCGGCATGAAGCATTTTACCTTCCTGCCCTGCGCCGGCGCCCATGGCGAGCTCACCGGACTGATGCTCATAAGGGAATATCACATGAGCAGGGGCGATACCGCACGCACCAAGATAATCGTCCCGGACAGCGCACATGGAACCAATCCGGCCAGTGCCGCTGTGTGCGGACTCGAAGTCGTGGTGGTGAAATCCCGTCCTGACGGGCTGGTGGATGTAGAAGACCTCAAGCCATTGCTCGGTCCTGACATCGCCGGTATCATGATGACCAATCCGAACACGCTGGGTCTTTTCGAACGTGACATCAAAGAAATCGCATCCCTTGTGCATGAGTGCGGTGGATTGCTGTATTACGACGGGGCCAATATGAACCCTCTTCTGGGAGTGGTGCGCCCCGGCGACATGGGCTTCGATGTGATGCATCTGAACCTGCACAAGACTTTCTCGACCCCGCATGGTGGCGGCGGTCCGGGCAGCGGTCCCGTGGGCGTTGCCGAAAGGCTCGTTCCGTTCCTGCACAAACCGAAGGTCAGCGGATTCCACGGCAACTTTGGAGTTATAGTCCGCGCTTGCGCCTATATACTCAGCCTCGGCCGGGAGAACATCAAGCTGGCCGGTAAGCTGTCCACATTGGCGGCTAACTACATCAAGGAGTCGCTCAAAGACAGCTACAAACTGCCAATAGAGTCTGTCTGCAAGCACGAATTCGTCTTCGACGGACTTGCCGAACATGGGGAAGTGACCACTCTGGATGTAGCTAAACGCTTGCTGGACTATGGTTTCCATGCTCCGACCATATATTTCCCGCTGCTCTTCCATCAGGCACTGATGATAGAACCCACGGAAACGGAGTCCCTGCAGACCCTGGACGCATTCATCGATGTCATGCATAAGATCGCCCGTGAAGCGGCGGACGATCCCGAACTGCTGAAAACCGCTCCGCATAATACCCCGATCGGGCGGCCCGATGAAACCGTGGCGGCCCGTCAACCGATTTTAAAGTATTCCAAGCAATGAAAAGAATAGCTCTTCTGGCATTGGTCCTTCTTCCGGTGTGCATCCAAGCCGGTGTAGTGAAAGGAAAAGTTACTGCTCAAGGTAAGCCTGTGGCCGGCGTACAAGTGTCTGACGGGCGTCAGATTGTACTTACCAATGCCAGAGGGCGCTATAAAATGGTGACCGACAAGTCGGACAGCGTGGTCTTTATCACTACTCCCTCCGGCTACAGGGCGCAGATGATAGACTCCATCAGGCCCGGTTTCTGGCACTTGCTGACCAAGGCTCCCGGAAAGAAGGAGGTCCACAATTTCACCCTTGTCCCTGAAGACCAAAGCAAATACAGCATCATTTTCATTACCGACACCCACTTTGCCGCCGATCCTTCCCGTCAAGACCTTGAACGCTTCACTTCCACAGTGATGCCTGTCATCAAGAGGGAATATGACAAAGCTGCGGCCGGAGGTGCCGTCTATTCTGTCAATCTGGGCGATTTCTCCCATGACCGTTACTGGTACGACTTCGGTATGAATGAGTATGCCGCAGAGCAGTTTCTGGCAGCGTCGGGCTATCCGGCACCGCTCTATTCGGTAACCGGCAACCACGACAACGACGGGGCTGTCGCCGGACTGGGGGAGCGCACCGATTTTGTGTCGGCATGGAACTACCGCCACACCTGGGGCCCCGGTTGCTATTCCGTAAACATCGGTGACGACCATTGGATTTTTATGGATTCGGTGGAGTACATCAATGATGGCAAACCGGACAAGAAGCACAAGAATATCAACGGAAGTCGCAATTATGTCTGCCATATCCTAGACAAGGATATAGAATGGCTCCGCAACGACCTTAAGTATGTCAAGCCTGGCACCCGAATCTTTTTCTGCTGCCACGTGCCGCTTTTCAACGACGCCAACAAGAAAGAGGTGATGCTGCCCGGCCAGGCTGTAATTCTCGACGAAGTGTTCAAGGATTTCCCTTCAGTCTATGTGTTCTCGGGCCATAGTCATAAGCTGATTAATTCCACTACTGGCAAGTTCACCCGTTTCAAACAGTTTATCTTCGGGGCCACTTCCGGCAACATGTGGGAGCATCCGCTAGGCTATCAGGCACTTGGCACTGATTCCAGCGAACAGGCTATCAATATCCTGGATTGCAGCGAGAGCGATCCCAAACCGCGCTTCGTCGCCGTGAGCGGCAGCACTAAGATGCTGCGCGTGTATGACATCAATGCCGTAGGGGACTTTTATCGTAACGACCCTCAGTGCCGTATTTTCCATGAACTTTATCCCGAGCGCAGCTGGTACGCCGATCCGTCCTATGCCAACATGGTTTACGTGAACTATTGGGGCTATGAATCCGGAGACAAAGTAGAAGTTTTCGAAGACGGCAAGCCGCTGGCAGTGAGCGAGTCCGACACAGATGACCCGCTGTACGTAATCACTTATGTTACGCCCAAGCTTACTAGCGCCAGCAATCCTTCCAAGAAAGAAATAACAGACCGCAAGATGCCTCACAGTTATGTTGCAACGGCCTCAAACGCTACTTCTCCCATTCTTGTGAGGGTTACGGATGCTGAAGGCAATATAATCCACGAGGAAACAGTTATACGTCCAAAGAAATTCGATAAACTCACAAAATAAAGATCCTATATATGAAGAATTATTTTGACCTTTCGGGCCGCGTTGCCGTGGTTACCGGTGCATCAACGGGCCTTGGCCTTCAGATGGCAAAAGCTTTTGCAAGCCAGGGTGCTAACCTTGTCCTTCTTGCACGCCGCATGAACCTTCTGGAAGAGAATGCGAAGGCTATAAATGAAGAATTCGGCGTGGAAGTCCTGCCTTTTGCATGTGACATTACCGACACGGAAAAGGTGAAGGCAGCCGTGGCGGCTACCATGTCCCGTTTCGGACGTGTGGATATTCTGATGAACAATGCTGGTACCGGGGCTGTCGCTCCCGCCGAAGAAATTACCGACGAGCAGTTCCGCAAAGAAATGGAGATTGACCTTTTCGGGACCTTCGTTTGCGCCAGGGAGTTTGGCAAGGAAATGATTAAAGCCGGCTTCGGACGCATCATCAATATCGCATCCATGTATGGTCTGGTGGGTAATCTCATTGTCGGCAGCGCTCCTTATCATGCTGCCAAGGGAGGCGTAGTCAATCTGACCAGGGCTCTTGCCGCAGAATGGGGCAAACATGGCGTCACAGTCAATAGCATTTGTCCGGGTTATTTCTATACCGATCTTACTACCGCCACCCTCGATTCAGATTTCTTCCAAGCTATTGCCAAGCAGAATATACCTCTGGGACGTTATGGCAAGAGCGGGGAACTGGATTCCTGTGCACTCTTCCTTGCTTCGCCCGCCAGTACTTATGTAACGGGGCAGAACATTGCTGTTGACGGCGGTTATACCTGCATTTAGCTTTTAGTTGCTGCTGTCTGTATAACATATGCAGCCATGCAGCCGTGACCGGGCGGGTCCACCAGCATTGCTTAGCTAAGCAGCTGGTGGACCCGTAATTGTTTTTTCAGGAAAGCGTTAGATTTTCTTGCTCCAAAGGGTACAAATAAAAATAATTTTCTATATTTGGGGCGTAGTGTTAATATTATTGTTCCAGCCCTATGGAAAAAATTAGTTTCTGCGGCACCAAGGCGAGGTATGCCGCACCGGATTGTGAGTTGTTTCCGTACTCTCTTACGGATGTTCTTTTGGACTCTTCGCCGAATACAGAGCTCATTGTCGATGATACAAACCTTTATGAGTGGGACATGCAATGAAAAGGTTATTTATATTTATTGCAGTAGCGGCACTGGCAGTGTCATGCAGCACCAAGATTGAGTCGGTTAAATCTTCTCCTCTGTTCCATGCTACCATAGAGGGCCTCCAGGGTACAAAGCTGTATGCCGAAGATCTTAAGATTTATTGGAACGCCAAAGATTCTATCAATCTGTTCAATAAGACCAAGACAAGTCGAATAGCTGAATTCCAGGGCGTCGACGGAGCTAATTCCGGAGACTTTAAGATTGTGCGCGATGGTTTTGATTCCGATGCGTTGAACTATGTCTATGCAGTATATCCGTATGATGTTAATAATGCTATATCTGCGGAGGGCGAGATCAATGTGACCTTCCCTACTGTGCAGTCGGGTTTTGGCAACAGTTTCGGACCGAAAGACAACATCATGATTTCCGCAACGGAAGATGAGAATCTTTTCTTCCGTAATGTGGGCGGCTATGTTCACCTCAAATTATACGGAGATAACGTATCTGTCGCCGGATTAGAGCTTGATTCCAATGCCGAGGAGCCTATATCCGGAGCAGCGGTTGTGACGGCTGCTCCCGGAGCGGAACCGAAGCTTACCGTCTCTGCTGAAGGGGACGCTTATGTTTATATGATTTTTGATGAGCCGATTACTCTGGGCGCAACAGCCGAGGCCGCTACGGATTTCTGGTTCGTGCTTCCTCCGGCAGTGCTGAGCGAAGGTTTCACGGTATATGTTATTAATGAATCTTTTGACTTCGACCATCCGTGCTTATTAAGCATCTCCACCCCTGTAGAAATCAAGCGCAATACCCGCATTAATATGCCGGCAGCCGAGGTGGTGTTCCCTGAGGGGGCTTCTACTGAAGAGATTGAGAGTGACCTTAGCGGAAACTACATTATCAATAGCAAGTCCAAGTATGAGGCGACAAATGGCCTGGGCCCTTACAGCGACCCGGTTACGATAGGCCCTTCTGCAGACGCTGCAAATGGTCCAGTCCTGCTTACCGCCGAATCCTTCGGTATTGCTGATGATGTGGAATTGTATGGTGAATATGATTCCGATAAGTCTCTGTACAGCATTTACAGCGGCCAGATAGTTGCCGGATTTTACAAAGACGAAACCCAGACAGACATAGTATGGATTAAGGTAGTAATGTGTGATGATCAATATATCTATAACGATGATATAGCCTTCAATGTCACGGCACCGCATAGTTTGAGCTTTGCTTATGCGTCTTACGGACTTAATCTGCTGTTCGCGGGTTATGTGAATGATGAGTATTATGGAGATTACGAAGAAATCACCATCCAGTCGATAGTCTATCAGGCTCCTTCAGGTATTGCGGCAAGGGCTGCCGCCAGAGGATACGACGTCGAGAGCGGGCTAGATTCCTACTTCCACCCGCGTGCTTGGCAGATCTATGGCATGAAGCCTTTGTGCGAAAGGTCTAAAGTGAAACTCCGGCTGTCAGAACGCGTTTTATAAAGGGCGTCTGGAATAAATAAGGCAGACGGTCCAGGTTCCAGCCTGGTTGGGTTATTATCAAGTCTGCTCTTTTACCGGGGGTGATGCTGCCAGTGAGGTGGCTCACCCCCATTGCATATGCGGAGTTGAGCGTAACGGCGTTGAAGGCCTGGGCAGGGGAGAGACGCATTTTTATGCAGCCCAGAGCCATCACAAAGCGCATGTCTCCCATAGGGGATGAGCCGGGGTTGTAGTCGGATGCCAGTGCTATGCCCAGTCCGGCTTGTATATAATCTTTGGCCTTGGCGTAGGGAATTCCGAGGAAGAAAGACGATCCGGGGAGCATGGTGGGCATGGTTCCGCTTCCTTTCAGGGCTTCGATTTCAGCCTCTCCGCTTCTTTCCAGGTGATCGACAGACAAAGCGCCGTACTTTACTCCTACTTGTACGCCTCCGCTCTGGGCAAGTTCGTTTGCATGTATCTTCGGCTTCAGTCCATGGCGGGCTCCTGCTTCGAGTATGCGGGCGCAGTCGTCCGTAGTGAAAAATCCCTGGTCGCAGAAGACGTCCACAAAGTCTGCAAGTTCAGCGGCCTTCGGCATCATGTCGATGACAGCCTGCACATATTCTTGGTGGCTGTAGCCTCGGCCTACCGCGTGTGCGCCCAGAAAAGTGGAGCGAATGAGGGCGGGGACATTTTCTTTGATTCGGCGTATTACCCGCAGCATTTTGAGCTCATCTGCCGGGTTGAGGCCGTATCCGCTTTTGATTTCGATGGCGGCGCTGCCTTTGGCCATCATTTCATGCACCCGCTGCATGGATTGGCGGTAGAGCTCGTCTTCGCTTGTTTCGTGAAGCAGGTCGGAGGAGTTCAGTATTCCCCCTCCGCGGGCGGCTATCTGTTCGTAGCTGAGGCCGTTTATTTTGTCGATGAATTCGCCTTCCCGGCTGCCGGCGTAAACAACGTGGGTGTGGCTGTCGCAGAAGCCCGGCATGACCATTCCGCCCTCGGCATCCAGTACTTCCTCTGCTTCTGCAGCCCCGGCAGCCCCGGCAGAGCCTGCTGCGAGCCTCCTGTTCGTAAGGGCCAAAGCCGGCTCGGGGCAGCCGCTGCCGGAACCAAAGCCACTGCCGGTTCCGAAGTCGGCGATGGTGCCGTCGGGAGCGATTCGAAGCCAGGCGTTGCGTATGGACTTGACTTGAGACATCTCGGCCCCCTGCTTCCTAAGGACGTCTTCCGGCACAATACCTACAAGTTCGCCAATGTTAGTGATAATCATAGATACTGTTCCTGCCTTATGAATTCTATGGACTTCTCGATTAAGGGATGCATGTATGTGTCGTTGTCTATGAACGGAACCTCTTTTCGGAAATCTTCGAACACCCGTTCGATTTTCGGAGAAGACTTGGCCGGGCGGCGGAATTCGAGCGCCTGGGCGGCGTTGAAAAGCTCAATGCCCAGCACTCTCTCTGTGTTGTCCACTATTCGGGCAAGCTTGGTCGCGGAGTTGGAACCCATGCTCACATGGTCCTCCTGACCCTGGGAAGAGGGGATAGAGTCACACGATGCCGGCCAGCACAAACCTTTGTTCTGGCTCACGATGGAGGCGGCCGTGTACTGCGGAATCATAAAGCCGCTGTTGAGGCCCGGGTTGGCCACCAGGTATTTGGGCAGGCCGCGAAGGCCGTGAATCAGCTGGTAGGTGCGCCTCTCCGAGATGCTGGCCAGTTCCGACATGGCTATGGACAAGGCATCCATCGGGATGGCTATAGGCTCTCCGTGGAAGTTTCCGGCCGATATTACCATGTCTTCATCGGGGAAGATGTTAGGGTTGTCCGTAGCTGAGTTTATCTCGTTCTCTATCACCGACTTGACGTATAAGATATTGTCCTTGACCGCGCCGTGTACCTGCGGTATGCAACGAAAGCTGTAGGGGTCCTGCACGTGTTCCTTGGGCCGGTTTATCAGCTCGCTGCCCTCCAGAATTTCCATGAACTTCTGCCCGGTGAGAATCTGTCCCTTATGAGGCCGCAGCAGGTGCGTAAGCGGCAGGAAAGGTTCTATACGGCCGTCGTAGGCATCGAGCGACATGGCGCCTATCAGGTCTGCCCAGCGCGACAGACGCATGCTCTTGAGGATGGCCCACACAGCATGGGCGCTCATGAACTGGGTGCCGTTGAGCAAGGCAAGTCCTTCTTTGGACTGGAGGGTTATGGGTTCCCACCCCTTCTCTGCCCACACCTCGGCTGCCGGCCTGACCTTGCCTTTGTACAGCACTTCTCCCATGCCTATCAAAGGCAGGCTGAGGTGGGCGAGGGGAGCCAGGTCGCCGGAAGCTCCAAGCGACCCCTGCTGATATACTACAGGCAGGATGTCCTCGTTGAACATGTCGATAAGCCTCTGAACTGTAATGAGCTGCGCTCCGGAATGACCGTACGACAGGCTCTGGGCCTTGAGGAACAGCATGAGCTTGACTATCTGGGGCCTTACGGTTTCGCCGGAGCCGCATGCATGCGACATCACGAGGTTGTGCTGTAGCTTAGAGAGCTCATCCTTGGGGATAGTGACGTTGTACAGCGATCCGAAGCCCGTGGTGATGCCGTAGAGCGGGCGGTCCAGGTCTTCCATTTTGCTGTCCAGATACTTACGGCACTTTACTATGGCATCTTTGGCTTCTTGCGAGAGAGCAAGCTTATAGTTGCCTTCTATGATTTGCTTGAGTTGTTCAAGGGTGATGGCTTGGGTTGAAATATAGTGAGTCATTTTTGTTTCAAACAGTTAAGTATAAGTTGATTGTCGGCGTCGTTGGGCAGGGTGACGCGCAGCCCGGGGGTGCTGGCCATTTGGCGTTCGATGGCGAAGCGGGCGCCGTCATTCCGGGCCCAGCTGCGTCTGGCGATTCCGTTGTTGACGTCCCAGAAAAGCATTTCGCGAATGTGCCTTGCGGAGTCCTCGCTGCCGTCGATGACCATGCCGAAGCCTCCGTTTATAACTTCTCCCCAACCAACTCCGCCGCCGTTGTGGATGGATACCCAGGTGGCGCCGCGGAAGGCATCGCCAATTACATTCTGTATCGCCATGTCGGCCGTGAAACGGGATCCGTCATAGATGTTGGACGTTTCGCGGAACGGCGAGTCGGTGCCAGAAACGTCGTGGTGGTCGCGTCCCAGCACGATAGGGGCTGATATTTCGCCTTTGCGTATGGCTTCGTTGAAGGCAAGGGCGATCTTGGTCCGCCCTTCGCAGTCGGCGTAGAGGATGCGAGCCTGGGACCCTACCACCAGCTTGTTGCGCCCGGCTTCGCGTATCCACTGTATGTTGTCGCGCATCTGCCCGGCTATACGGGCAGGGGCCTCGGCAGCGATTTCCGTGAGCACTTTGATCGCAATCTCGTCGGTCTTTGCAAGGTCTTCGGGCTTCTCGCTCATGCAGACCCAGCGGAAAGGCCCGAAGCCGTAGTCGAAGTACATGGGCCCCATGATGTCCTGCACATACGAAGGATAGCGGAAGCGGCCGTCGGGCAGCAGCACGTCCGCTCCGGCGCGTGAACTCTCCAGCAGGAAGGCGTTGCCATAGTCGAAAAAGTACATTCCGCGTGCGGCAAGTACATTGATTGCTGCAACCTGCCTGCGGAGCGAAGCCTGCACGGCTTCTTTGAAACGGGCCGGGTCGTCCGCCATCATTCGTTTCGATTCCTCAAAACTCAATCCGGCAGGGTAGTATCCTCCCGCCCATGGATTGTGCAGAGAAGTCTGGTCCGACCCCAGATCGACCCTTATATCTTCTGCCGCAAGCCTTTCCCAGAGATCAACCACGTTGCCTACGTAGGCTAGGGAAACGCATTCTTTATCGGCAACCGCTTTTTTGATGCGGCTTGTGAGCTCGTCAAGGTCGTAGTGCAGTTCATCAACCCAGCCTTGCTCGTAGCGCTTTTCGGCAGCTTTCGGATTGATTTCTGCCGTAACGCTCACCACTCCTGCTATGTTGCCGGCTTTTGGCTGGGCTCCGGACATGCCTCCGAGTCCTGCGGTTACGAAGAGCATCCCGCTTCTGTCGTCTCCTTCTATGCCCCTGGCTCTCAGCTGCTTCCTGGCAGCATTCATCACAGTAATAGTGGTGCCGTGCACTATACCCTGCGGACCTATGTACATATACGAGCCGGCCGTCATCTGTCCATATTGGGACACTCCCAGGGCGTTGAATCTCTCCCAGTGGTCCGGCTTGGAATAGTTAGGAATGACCATTCCGTTGCTTACTATGACCCTTGGAGCGTCTTTATGTGAAGGGAAGAGGCCCAGAGGGTGTCCGGAATACATGACCAGAGTCTGGTCCTCGCTCATGGTGGCAAGGTACTGCATGGTAAGGCGGTACTGTGCCCAGTTCTGGAATATGGCTCCGTTGCCGCCATAGATGATGAGTTCGTGCGGATGCTGGGCGACGCGCGGGTCAAGATTGTTCTGAATCATGGCCATTATCGCTGCCGCCTGAGGGCACCTTGCCGGGTACTCGTCTATGGGACGCGCATACATCTCGTAAGAAGGACGGAAACGGTACATATATATGCGCCCGTAGAGTTGAAGCTCCCGCGCGAATTCGGGTGCGAGTGCCTCATGGTGCTTCTTTGGGAAATACCGCAGTGCATTCCTGAGCGCAAGCGCCTTCTCGTCGTCACTGAGAATGTCTTTGCGCCTTGGAGCATGGTTTACAGTGTTGTCATACGGCTGAAGCTCCGGGAGTTCGTCCGGGATGCCTTCCAAAACCTGTTTTCGGAATAGTTCAGTGTCGTTATGGGCCATTACAGCAGTATATTTTTGTTTACTTCTTCAAGTACTGACTTCTCCAGCTCAAGGGCTTCAAGCTCAATCTCGTCGGCCCTCTTGAGCAACGGCTCCGCCGCGCTCTTGTCGGACAGTCCGGCGGAATTGATGCGGACGTTCAGCCGCGCTCCGCGTATGCCGGCCACTGCGGCAAGCGCCGCTACACCAGCATCGGAGGCCGAAGCAGGGTTGCCTTTGCGGGCCATTTCGAGGGCAAGCGGCAATGCGCGCAGCGATGCTTCCATCGTACGCAGGGGAACGGAGGCTGCATAGAGAGTAGCATCCTCCAGCGCCTGCGCCCTTGCGGCCTTTTCTTCTTCGGTGCCTTTGGGCAGTGAGAGAGCGTCCATGATGCGGTTGAATGCCGCAGTATCTTCGTCCACGAGAGCCGTGAGCTCGTCTATGAGTGCCTGCCCGCGCTCAGCCACGTCAGAAAATTCCTTCCATCTGTCGTCCCAGCCGCGTTTGTGTGATGATAGGTTGGCCACCATGGTGGCAAGTGCGGCTCCCAGTGCGCCCATAGCTGCCGAAACCGACCCTCCTCCCGGCGCGGCCGATTCAGAGGCTGTCTCTTTGGTGAAAGCTTTCAGACTCATGCGGACGAGCTTTTCGCGGGCTGCCGCTTCGGCCGGATCTTCCATCAGGTATTCTATGACCTTCTCTGACGGTTCAAAGGGCTTGAGATCGTCAAGCGACATGGACTTGACTGCTATCTTGACAATTTCTTCCTCAGCGATCCCGAGGGAGCGCTGCTGCTTGGCGAGGTAGAACTTGCCGGCGTCGAGAAGTACCTTCCTGGGCACCAGACCCACTATTTCTGCACCGGTGACGCGAAGTCCTCGTGCTGCTGCGGCGCGGCTCACTTCTTCGTAGGCTACATGAAGCGGCGTAGCGTCGATGTCGGTTATGTTCATGGAAACCTGGGCTATGCCGTATTCGTCTATGTACCAGCCTATTGCCTTGCAGCCCTTGAGGGTGCCGGGGATCCAAATCTGACGGCCCTGTTCGTCTTTGAGAAGTTTGCCGGTGAGGGATCCGCCTTCGCGGGCCTTGCGTCCTTTCTCGCGGACGTCGAAGGCGACAGCCATGGCCCTGCGGGTAGATGTGGTGTTCAAGTTGAAGTTGACGGCGATAAGGAAACCCCTGGCTCCCACGTTGGTGGCGCCGGTGCGGGCTGCCCTTTCGTTCCATTCTTCTCCGAAATCGGGTTTGCGCTCAGGGTCGGCCATCTTCTCCGGAAGCGCTTCGTATTCTCCGGCACGGCATACAGCCAGATTGCGGCGCTCCTCTTTGAAGGCGGCGGCCTCATAACAATAGCAGGGGATACCAAGTTCGCTCCATAGCCTCTGAGCCAGGCCGCGTGCAAGTTCGGCGCATTCTTCCAGGGTGATACCGGCCACCGGAATCAAAGGAAGTACGTCGGTGGCGCCGCTTCTGGGATGGGCTCCGTGGTGATGTCTCATGTCTATAAGCTCCGCCGCTTTGGACGCTCCGCGGAAAGCCGCTTCCAGCACGGGCTGGGGCTCGCCGACAAAAGTTACGACAGTGCGGTTTGTGGCCTCTCCGGGATCGACGTCAAGCACTTTCACGCCTTCTACGGATGCAATTGCCTCCACGATACGGTCTATTACCGAGCGGTCGCGTCCTTCGCTGAAATTCGGGACGCATTCAATGATTCTCTTCATTTGCGGTTACCAGTTTTATTCCCAAAAGTAGCCATTTTTTTGCAATTTATGTTATATTTGAACTGTAAACTAACCACTATAATGAAAGACATACTACGTTATCTGGTGACCTTCAAATTCTGGAAGGAACTGTTCATCATGACACTAGGTATGATGATAGCCGCTGCCGCCGTGTATTACTTCATGATACCCAGCAAATTGGTACTTGGCTCCATCTCCGGTTTGTCGATTGTTATTTCCAACCTTTTCGGGATGGTCGGCATCAATGTTAAGGTCTCGCTGGTTGTGATGGTAATAAACGCAATACTCCTCTTGCTTGCCTGGTTGCTTATAGGCAAGGAGTTCGGAGCGAAGACCGTTTATACCGCCATGATCCTTGGTCCCATGCTCGACCTCTGGGAAAAGATACTGCCTTATGAGAGACTGATAGAGCCAGGCATGAGCTCGGTGATGGGAGAGCCGCTCCTGGACCTGGTGTGTTTCGTGCTTGTGGTGAGTGTTTCTCAAACCATTCTTTTCAGCATCAATGCATCCACGGGCGGGCTAGACATACTGGCAAAGATAGTAAACAAATACTTCCACTTCGATATTGGTGTTTCAGTCACGGTCGCTGGCGCCATAATCTGCTGCACGGCTTTTGCCATCAATCCGTTCAGAATGGTCGTAACCGGCCTTGTGGGAACATGGCTCAACGGGCTTGCAATTGACTATTTCACCGCCAGTCTCAATAAGCGTAAGCGCGTGTGCATCATTTCCGACAATCATGAACAGATACGTAAGTTCATTGTGGAGAACCTAAACAGGGGGTGCAGCCTCTACAAGGTGCAGGGCGGATTCAGCGGCAACGAGCATGTTGAAATCCAGGTCCTGCTGACCCAGGAAGAGTTTGGTAACCTCATGAACATGATGCGCGTGAACAATATCCAGGCCTTCATTACGGCAGGAAACGTCAGTGAGGTGTACGGACTCTGGAACAACCAGAAGCGTCATAAAACGCGGAAGGTCCGCACAAAGACGGACCTTTCGGATTAATCATTTCTGAAATCAACTGCTAAACGGGTCAGATTATTTCTTGAATTTGACCTGGGCGGTGGTATCTTTGCCGTTACGGTCAACAGCCTTGATGGTGAATACATTGGTGGACGTTCCCATGTCGGGGGCCCAGTCGTACATGAATCCAAAGTCCATCAGCAGTTCGGTCTTTCCGGTCACGGCCGTTCCGGTGGGGAAGAACTGCGACAGGTACTTGGCCACTTCTTCGTCATTCACCAGGTCCATCACGGTGCCGCCGTTTGCCGTGCGGTTCTTGACATTGGATACCACCCGGTTGTCGGCTCCGTTCTCGAGGGTGACAGTGAGCGCCTCTATCTTGCCGGGAGCTGTGATTCTCAGTTTGCAGGGCATTTTGGCGGCATTCAGGTCAACTGTGTTGAAGGCTGCGTTGCCGTCCCATGTGAAAGAGGGGGCGGAAGTGAAGTGGAACCTGGCCGTTGCGGTCTTGCTGTTTCCCGCCTGGTCCTTGAGGTCGATTTTCATGGTGAAGCTGGTGTTGTTCTGCACCGGCTGGCCCTGGAAGAGTTTTTCAAGTATATCGACCAGATTTAGGTTGGCTACGGTTTTGCCGCGGAGGCCGGGCCCGGCGCTCATGCCGAGATTCTGGAGGAAGGAAGCAACGGTGGGGTCGTCTATGACGTCTAGCACCGGGCTGTTTTTCCCTGAGCCTTTGTTGGAAGACACTCCGATGTAGGGGTTTGCCAGAATTGCGTAGTCTCCGAGACCCATGGTGATGGTGAGTATGTCCAGTTTGCCGGGGGCTGATATGGTAATGGCTCCGTCCACTCCGGGCGCAAGTTCAAGTTGTGCGAAAGATGTATTGGACGGCCATTCGATGGTGGGAAGGTCGGGGTTGACAGGTTTCTGACAGGAGAATACACATGCCGCAAGTACGGCGGCCAACATAATGTTTAATGCTCTTTTCATTTCTATCTGCAAAATAATCTTTCAAAATTACATCTTTTCTGCGCAAAAAGCAAAAATGGTGCTCTTAAGATAGCATCGTCCTCCCGGTATGGGCATTGGACTGCGGGACCTTTGGCTCCCGAAAAGGGAGGGGACCCACTTTGTGTGGAGGAGTCCCGCAGTCCAATGCCCATACCGGGAGGACGGCGCAGCTGCTGTCAGGAAGAGCTATTTCTTGAACCAGCCGAGAGATTTGGCGCAAAGTTCCGAAACGGCAGCCCAGTCGCCTGATGCGACCACTTCTTTCGGGAACAGCTTGGAACCCATTCCTACTGCCGTGACACCGCTTTTTGCCCAGGCTGAAAGGTTCTCCTCGGTGGGCTCGACGGCTCCGGTGCACATTATCATTGCCCAGGGCAGAGGACCAAGGATGTTCTTTACGAAGGCAGGACCGCCCACGGTCCCTGCGGGGAACACCTTCACCAGATCGCAGCCCAGCTCCTGAGCCCGTACAATCTCACTCACAGTGCCGCATCCGGGAGAGTAGGGAACTCCGCGGCGGTTGCACAGCGGAGCCACTTCCTCTACGAGGCAGGGAGACACGATGAAGTCGGCTCCCATCTGCATGTACAGGGCGGCGGTGGGGGCATCGAGTATGGTGCCGGCGCCAAGTGCCATTTCGGGGCATTCCTCGCGCACGAAGCTTATCAGCGATTCAAATACCTTGTGGGCTCCGTCGCCGCGGTTGGTGAACTCAAAGGCACGGATGCCACCGTCGTAGCAGGCTTTAACTACCTTCTTGGTGAGCTCTATATCTTTGTTGTAGAACACGGGCACTATTCCCGTGCTGCGGATGATACCGATGGTATCTATTTTTCTGAATTTTGCCATAGATTCTTCACTTTGTTCAGAATGACATTCACTTTGTTCAGAATGACCGTTGGTTAGCGGGATACACGGCCGGAGCCGCCTCCGTTGATAAGGCCTTCGACTTCGGCCACGGTCACGCGGTTATAGTCGCCGATTATCGTGTGCTTGAGGCAAGATGCCGCTGCGGCAAATTCAATGGCTTCCTGGTCGGTGCCGTAGGTAATGAGGCCGTACAGCAGTCCGCCCATGAAGGAATCGCCGCCTCCCACGCGGTCAACGATATGGGTGATGTCGTAGCGGCGGCTCTGCCAGAGAGTCTTGCCGTCGTACAGCACGCCGCCCCAGGTATTGTGGTTTGCATTGATGGAGCCACGCAGGGTTACAGCCACTTTCTTGCAGCGCGGGAAGCGCTCCATGAGCTGGCGGCAAACGCTCTCGAAACGGGTCTGGTCGATCTCTCCGCCGGTCTTTTCCGCGTCAAAGCCTTCGGGCTTGATGCCGAATTCCTTCTCGGCGTCTTCTTCATTGCCGAGTATGAGGTCGCAGCCTTCCACCAGGGCGGGCATGACCTCAGATGCGCTCTTGCCGTATTTCCAGAGCTTCTTGCGGTAATTCAGGTCGCAGCTCACTTTGACGCCGAGTTCGTTGGCCACTTTGATGGCCTCGAGGCAGGCGTCTGCAGCACCCTGGCTGAGGGCGGGAGTGATGCCAGTCCAGTGGAACCAGTCGGCACCCTGCAGCACCTTGTGCCAATCTACCATTCCGGGCTGAATCTCGGAAATGGCGGAGTGAGCCCTGTCGTAAACGACCTTGCTTCCGCGGGCTACCGCACCTGTCTCAAGATAATAAATGCCCACGCGGTCTCCGCCGTACACAATACCGTCCACGCCTACGCCCAGGCCGCGAAGCTCATTGATGCACATGTCTGCAATGTCGTTCTTGGGCATGCGGGTAACAAACTGAGCGTCCACGCCATAGTTTGCCAGAGATACGGCCACGTTGGCCTCGCCGCCTCCGAAAGTGGCGTCGAACTGATGGGCCTGGCTGAAGCGCAGGTACCCGGGGGTTGAAAGGCGAAGCATGACCTCGCCGAATGTAACTACTTTTGCCATATTATTTTAAGTCTTTTGTTGCACACCAGTCCATGTCGTTGTAGTCGTCGTTCTCTCCGCACATGCCCCATATGAAAGTATAATTCCGGGTGGCGCAGGCGCTGTGTATGCTCCACTGGGGGGAGATAACAGCCTGCTCGTTGTGCATCCAGATGTGACGTGTCTCCTGAGGCTCGCCGCAGAAGTGGCACACAGCCGCGTCTTCAGGGAGTTCAAAATAGAAGTAAACCTCCATGCGCCTGTCGTGCGTGTGCGCCGGCATGGTGTTCCAAGTGCTTCCGGGGGAGAGCTCCGTCATTCCCATCTGCAGCTGGCAGCAGGGAACTACTTCCTTGACCAGCAAGCGGTTGATAGTGCGCTCGTTGCTTTCTTCGAGGCTTCCCAGATGCATAACCACGGCGTCCTTCTTGCTCACCTGCTTGATGCCGGTTTCCTTATGTGCGGTGGCAGAGCAGAAGTAAAAATGCGCAGGGTTGGAAGGATCCACGCTCTTGAAGGTAACGTGGCGGTCGCCCCGTCCCACATAGAGAGCCTCTTTGAACGGTATTGTGAATTCTTCATCACCCACCTGCACCTTGCCGGTGCCGCCCACGTTGATGATTCCCAGCTCGCGGCGCTGTGTGAAGTAGTCGGCGCGAAGGATTTCGGGGGCGCTCAGGAGCAAGTCCTCATTCACGGGAACAGCTCCGCCGGCGATTATGCGGTCGAACATAGAATAAACCATGTTTATCTCATCGGCCACCATAAGGTTTTCTACAAGATACTCTTTGCGAAGCCTTTCGGTATCATAGTGCTTTGCGTCCACATTGCTGGACGCCTGTCTTACCTGACAATTGATTTTCATGATGTTATGGTTGTTTTCCAATATATGCGAGAATACCTCCGTCCACATACAGGATGTGGCCGTTTACGGCGTCTGAGGCATGTGAGGCCAGAAATACTGCGGGACCTGCAAGCTCATCAGGATCAAGCCAGCGTCCGGCCGGTGTCTTGGCACAAATAAAACTGTCGAAGGGATGGCGGCTGCCGTCGGGCTGCGGCTCCCTTAGCGGGGCGGTTTGCGGCGTGGCTATGTAGCCGGGCCCCAGGCCGTTGCACTGGATGTTGTAGCCTCCGTATTCAGAACATATGTTGCGGGTGAGCATTTTGAGACCGCCCTTAGCGGCGGCGTAGGCGCTCACTGTCTCGCGTCCAAGTTCTGACATCATAGAGCAAATGTTGATGATCTTGCCCTCACGGCGTTCCATCATCTCCGGAACCACCGCTGCAGAGCAGATGTATGGTCCAACCAGATCCACGTCGATAACCCTCTGGAACTCTTCCCGTTTCATCTCGTGCATGGGTATGCGCTTGATGATGCCGGCGTTGTTGACCAGTATGTGGATAGGGCCTACTTCGGCGTGAATGCGCTCCACAAGGGCTTTTACGGCCGTTTCGTCGGTAACGTCGCACACATAGCCATGTACGTTGCGGATACCGGCCTCACGGTAGGCGTCGAGTCCCTTTTGCATGGAGGCCTCGTTTGAGGTGTTGAAGATAATATTGTCTATCCCGGCCTCCACGAATGCCTTGGCAATCGCGAAGCCTATTCCGTAGGCAGCGCCCGTGACCCAGGCGTTGCGTCCTTTAAGTGAAAACAGATCGTTCATTGCTTCTTTACCGTTTCGAACCAAGCCTCGCAGCTCTTTATATTGCCCTTGGACCAGCATGAACCGAAGCTGTAACGTACAGTCTCACCGCTGCGTATCTGCTTGGTACACAGGCCATGGACTCCGTCTGTGGATGCTCCGGCCCAGTGTGCTCCCTTCATTACTACCGCCACTCCGAGCATGCCGCTCTCCGGCTCGATGCTCTGGTCGGACGCCCTTTCCCAGATGGCGTAACGGTCGGTTCCGCACAGCTCGTTTTCGATAGTCTCCTGTGCAGGATGTCTGTTGATGCCGGCCGCTATGGTGAGGGTTTCGGCGCCGCTGAAAGTATATGTGTCTTCAACGTCGCAGAAATATGTCCCGGGCTTGACACAAACCTTTTTGTCCAGGGCGACTGTCGTTCCCGGCACTGCCTCCCATTCAGGGTAGTGCAGCACAAACACCACTTTGCCGGGGCCCTGCTCCAGAATTTCGTAGGAGCGGTAATTGGTGGCGGGATAACGTAGCGTGTCGCAAATCAGCGGTGCGGAAGCGCCGCCTCCAAGAGACACAGCCACTTTGTAACAGTCTTTCCCGCCGTGGTCGTGATGGTAAAAGTCGGGGTCTTCCATGGCACCTTTATACCATTCGTCCGCAACCAGTTTCCCGGGCAGTTTAACCCAAATATCTATGCCGGGCGAAGTGGGATTGCCTTCCAGGGCCTTGCCGTAGAAACGTCCGGCCACCAGGTCGTTCTCAAACACGAAATCGTCGGCCCTTTCGGGGACGGCGCGGGCCATAACCTCGCCCTTTGGCGCCTGATTGCAGGCGCCGAGGGTGAGGATTGCTAAAATCGGTATGATGATTTTTTTCATCTTTTACAGTTCAATGGGTTTATACTTGGGCACCAGGCTCTTCATGATGGACCATGCAATCAGGTATGCCAGACCGCAGAAACAGAACATGATGAAGTATCCGGCAGGCTTGCCTTCGAATCCGAGGAAGGTGAAGGCTGCCCCCTGAGTCTCAGCATAGGTGAACAGGTTGCCTGCTACTTTCTGGATAATCATGGAACCAATTCCTCCCGCCATGGCACCGATGCCGGTGATGGTTGCGATGGTGCTCTTGGGGAACATGTCGCCTATGGTCGAGAAGAGGTTGGCGCTCCATGCCTGATGTCCGGCTCCGGCAAGACCAATGAGGATTGCGGGCCACCAAGGAGAATTGAAATGAATTCCGAGAGGTTGTGCAAACAGGGCTGCCAGGGGGAAGAATGCGAATATCAGCATGGCCAGCATACGTCCGGCATACGGGTTCATGCCCTTTTTGTCCACGAAAATCTTGGGCAGGTAGCCTCCGCCGATGGATATCACCGTCACAATGAGGTAGAGCGTGAAGATGAGCCACTGGCCCAGGGGAGATGTGGCCGGAGCCTGGAACTGGTTGCTGAAATAAGAAGGGGCCCAGAACAGGAAGAACCACCATACACCGTCGGTGAAGAACTTGCCGGCGATGAAACTCCAGGTCTGCTTGTATTTGAAGCACTGGATGAATGGTATGCTTTTCTCGTTTGCGGCGAGTTCTGCAGCTTTGGCCTTTTCTAAGGCCTCTGCAGCATCGTCCTGATGGATGTACTCCAATTCCGCTTCGTTCACCCTCTTGCTCTTTTCGGGCTTATCGTACATGAAGGTCCAGAAGAACATCCAGATGAATCCCAGGCCGCCGATGATGATGAAGGCCATCTCCCAGCCGAATTTGACTGCCAGGGGCGGTATGAGCAGGGGAGCTGCAAGAGCGCCCACGGATGCTCCGGCGTTGAAGATGGAGGTCGCGAAAGCGCGGTCCTTCTTGGGGAAGTATTCAGCGGTGACCTTGATTGCTGCCGGGAAGTTACCGGCTTCGCCCAGGGCCAGTATGCCGCGGCAAAGCAGGAAGAGGTAAACAGATGTAGTTGATACTGCCAGTGCAATGTTGGAACCGGCCTCTACTGCGCGCATGGCGGCTACGGAGTCGAGTCCTGCGATGTGGGCGGTGGCCCAGCCGCAGGCCGCATGCAGGCAGGCGCCTGCAGACCATACGCCGATGGCGATCAGGTAGCCCTTCTTGGTGCCCATCCAGTCCACGA
Organism: uncultured Bacteroidales bacterium; assembly: GCA_946403855.1. GTDB lineage: Bacteria > Bacteroidota > Bacteroidia > Bacteroidales > UBA932 > Cryptobacteroides. Next base: position 95,746 of record CAMJBH010000003.1, on the reverse strand, counting down.
ACTTGCCTGCAAACAGACAGCAAATTGCGTAGAATATGGAGAAGAAACTGGTGATGGTGCCGTAGTTTGCATCGGTCCAGTGGAATTCGGGCTTGATGAACTCTTCGTAAGTGAGTGACAGCACCTGCCTGTCGAGGTAGTTGACAGTGGTCGCCACGAACAGCAGGCTACATATCCACCAACGCCAGTTGGTCATTAGTTTCTGATGAGTACTCATATGCTCTTATAATATGGCTTTTACCGCTGCACGCATGCCTTCCATCTGAATGAGAGCGAGAGCCTTGCCCAGGATACGGGTGAGTCCGGGGATGGCGTTCAGGTCTTCGCCCCAAATGAACTCGGCTCCGAGTACACCCTCGGCGACTTGGTTGACGTTGCCGCTCGCCCAGAGGTTCTGAAGAAGCTCGATGATCTTGGGATCGTCGTTGGGGATGATTTCGTCTTCGCCCCTCTTGCCTCCCTTGTAATAGGTTATGATGCCGGCAAGTCCGAGCACCAGGCCCATGGGCAGCTCGCCCTTGCGCTCAAGATAGGTCTTGAGACCGGGCAGGTCGCGGGTCTTGAACTTGGGGAAGGAGTTGAGCATGATGGAAGTCACAAAATGCTTGACGAAAGGATTGCGGAAGCGCTCCATTACGTCGTCGGCGAACTTCTCAAGCTCCTCTTTGGGTAGGTTGAGGGTGGGAAGAAGCTCTTCGTACATCACTTTGTGTACGAATTTTCCTATCTCAGGATCCTCGCAGCACTCTTTTACGGTATTCAGGCCGCTCAGGTAGCCGACGGGGCTCAGCACGGTGTGAGGGCCGTTCAGGAGGGTAACTTTACGCTCGTGATAAGGGGCCTCGGAGGGAACGAAAAGCACATTGAGTCCGGCCTTGTCGGCGGGGAACTCTGCGGCCACTTCCTTGGGTGCCTCGATGACCCAGAGGTGGAAGATCTCCGCCTTGTCGAGCAGGTTGTCCTGATAGCCGACACGCTCGCACAGCTGGGCGGCATTGTCGCGGGGGTATCCGGGGACGATGCGGTCCACAAGCGTGCTATAGACGCCGCAGCTCTGCTCGAACCAGGTGCGGAAGCCTTCGGGCAGCTGCCAAAGGTCGATGTACTGGCGTATGCACTCTTTGAGGTGCTTGCCGTTCTCGAAAATCAGCTCGCAAGGGAAAATGATGAATCCTTTGGAAGGGTCGCCTTTGAAGAACTTCCAGCGGTGATAGAGCAACTGGGTGAGTTTGCCGGGATAGGAGGCGCAGGGAGCGTCATCCAGCTTGCAGGCAGGGTCGAAGGCGATACCGGCCTCGGTGGTGTTGGAAATGACGAAGCGCATCTGAGGCTGCTCGGCAAGTTTCAGATATGCCTGGAAGTCCTCGTAGGGATTGATGCCGCGGGAGATTACGTCGATAAGGTCAACGCTGTCCACGGGCTCGCCGTTCTGCAGACCCTGGAGGTTGAGGTGATACAGTCCGTCCTGCTCATTGAGCCAGCTGACCATGCCTTTCTCGATGGGCTGGACTACTACCACGCTGCCATTGAAGTCGGTCTTCTGGTTTGTCTTCCAGATGATCCACTCGATGAATGCTCGGAGGAAATTACCCTCGCCGAACTGGATTACCTTCTCGGTGTAGGTCTTCGCCTGGGGGGCGGATGTGCGGTTTAATCTTTCCATATTATTCAGTGTTGTTAAAATGCTATGGTTGTGTTGTTTATGGTGAAATCTCCAAATACTGCGGTGCTTTGCTTGCTGTTGTCGCCGCTGTTTACTCCGAGGCCGACGTGGATGGTTTCGGAAAGGGAAGTGAATTCCTTGGAAGACGCGTCTCCAAAGGTCTGACCTCCGTCGAGCGAATAGCTGAACTTGAGGATATTGCCTTCACGCTTCATCCTGATTACCACGTCGGTTCCGCTGGTGGCGGGGGCTTTGAGCGTGAAACCTGACCTGTCGGAGCCGGCGGCGGGACGGAAGTTTCCGTAGTAGTTGCCGCCTCCTATTCCGTAAACCAGGTTTGCATCCGTGGCGGAAACGTCACCGTCAATGGCCATCAGGCCCGCAACGGCCTGGTTGCTGCCGGCTTTCTGGGGGGTGAAAGATACCAGCTTGACAGTAGCGGTGAAGTCGCCGCTAACCTCGCGGTACACAAAACCGAAGCCCTGGGCCTTGCTCTCCCACTTGCCGGTGGAGGCTATGCTCAGCTTGCCGTCGGTAACGGCGTAATTGGCTGTGGCGTTGTTGTTTACCCAGCTCCATCCTTCGGCGAGGCCGGCTGCAGGGGTGTCAGGGGTGTCGGGAGTTTCAGGGTTGTCGGGAGTATCACCTCCGCCGCTTATGCCTCCGTTGTTGACTTCGATGGGTGCCGTGGCAAAGCCGGAGAGCTTACCGTAGCCGGCATTGGCCGTCACAACGGAAGGAATATCCTCAACAGGAGTGACAGTGTACTCGTAGTCGGGCTTGAAGTCCTCGTAGGTGAGGGGAGTGACGGTGGCGCCGTGATAGGTGGTGTATTTTACGTTGCACAGCGGATAAGGCTCCTTGGCCTTGGCGGGCTTGTTGTAATAAACGTTCTGCGTGGGATAAAGGAAGCCTGCTGTACCGTCCGTCAGGTTGGAATTGCCGTTTTCCTTGGCCGGATATGTGGCTATGTCGGTAGGCAGCTGTACTGCGTCGAAGTAGTTGTACTCCACGAGCACCTTTGCGCTGCTGGCCGAGCCGGCTCCGTAGGTGGTGCAGCCATCGTAGAAATTGTTGTAGGCGTGGGCGGTGCCGAACCGCACGCGCGGATGGCGCGAGCTGGACTTTGCGAACCAGTTGTGGTGGAAGGTTATGGTGATGTCGGGGTCGTTGGCGGTGTCGCTGTTGACCTTGTCGGAGTGGCCTACAAGGCAGCTCTTCTGGGTCTTGTCGAAGACGCACCAGCTCACAGTGATGTTCTTGCTGCCGTGGGTGGCGTCGCAGCTGCCGTCCTCGGCATCCTTGGTCTGGTCAAGGGACGTGAAGGTGCAGTGGTCCACCCAGACCATATTGCATTCCTGCATCGATATTGCATCCACGGGGTACTTGGGCTGGTTGAAGTGGATGTTGCGGATCACGATGTTTTCTGCCTCCACAAGGAACATTCCAACCTTGTCCATCACAAAGTCATCGGTGCCGAAGAAACTGAGGTTGGAAACCCTCTTCACGTCAAAGGCGCCGCTGCGGCCGTCCTCGGGTCCGAAAGAGCCGCTGAGCCAGATTATTACGGGGCTCTTGTCACCGCTCTTCTCGGCCTTTTCACGGGCCAGGAGCCAGGTCTGGAGAGCTGCTCCGTCGTTGAAGTGGAAGGTATGCAGGGCGTCTGCGCCTTCTCCTCCCTTTACTCCTGCGGCCTCGGCATAACCGTACATGCGTGCAGGGTCAACTGTTCCGGTGGGTGGAGGCGTGGTGCACTCCTGTTCGCCGCCATCCTCGGGACCGGGCTCCGGAGTGGGCTCGGCCTCCTTGACTTCACCGGTGAACTCGAGTTTGTAGAAGCGGAGTCCGTTTCCGGAAGAATAAACTTTGACTTCACCTGCAGGGACGTCCTTGAAAGTGCACTCGGTGGGAGCATTGTTGGTTGAAGTACCGGCGGCAAAGGTTCCGCTGTAGCTGCCGGCCCTTACTTCTACCTTGCGGCTAAGGTCATCGCTGGAACCTGTGTTGGAAGCCCACACGGTGAGTTTCCCGGCCGTGGTAGCGGTGAAGGTCATGTACCTGTCGTCGGTGCCGCCCGCGCCGCCCCACTGGAAGAAGGTCGTATTGTACTTGCTCTTCTTGGTGGAAACTATAGTCAGGTTGTTGAGGGTAAGGTTCCAGCCGGTGATGTCGGAGTTGATGGTGCCGATTTTCGCAAATGCGGTCTGCCAGGCCTCCTCTGAGAAGTCCCAGGTAGTGGGCTCTATGCCGGTATCTTCTTCGATGTCGCTGTCCTTGATGCTGAATGTCAGCGTGTTCACCTTGCCGCTCTCGAAGGCGAGAGCTTCGGACAGAGTCACGCTGCGCTCTATGTTGATGCTTGAATCGTCAGTCTCTACCACTGCAGTTACGGTGACTCCGGCTGCAAAAGTGGCGGGATTGATGACGATAAATGCTCCGGTGGAGCCGTCGGCCTTCCAGTCGCTGCCGGAATAGGATGCTGTTACATAGTTGTAACTGCTTTTGCCCTCCCATGCTGTGAGCTTTGCCGTGCTTATGTCCACGGAGGCGCGGCCGGTGAGTGTGCCGGACGAGACTTTGAAGGTCACGTTCTTGATGGCTTTGCCGGCAAGCTTGCTACCGGTCGTACCGTCGGCGATGACTATCTTTGCCACAGCAAAAATGCGGTTGAAATGAAGGGTCTGTGCCGATTTGAGCGCTCCGCTTTCAATCACGACCTCGGCGCCGTCGCTGACCAGAAGGTCGGCAGCGGGGTCGAAGGTGGTGAGGCTAGGGATGGTCTGCACGGGAGGCAGGGCGAACTTGAAGGTCTTATCGCTGCGCCCGTCCTTCATGCCGGCGGGGTAGTAGGCGTAGATGGTATGGGTGCCGTCGGCGAGCTCAAGAGTGCCGCTGAACACACCTGTGGTGCCGTCCTCGGCGCTGTTCGTAAATTCCTTCTGTGCTGTGTAGTCACCGTCCTGAAGGTATGTGACGGTGAGAAGGTCGCCCTTCTGCCATTTAGGGGTCCAGCCTGTAGGCGTAGCCTCGATGAAGGTACGGGTGGCGGGCTGCTCGGCGGTAAAGGTGACGGGAATCTCTCGTACGAGTCCGGAGTCGCTGTCCGCGAGTTCCTTGGGCTGGCAGGCCGCAGCCGCTGCGGCGAGAGTCAAAAGTGCTAAAAGAGTCTTTTTCATCGCTGCAGTGGTTTAGAATGTGAATTCAGATCCCGGAATCAGGCTGTCGCCTGCGCCGTCGTCGGTAAGGTCGCTCCCTGTGAGCAGGGAGGCGGCCTCAAGGTAATATTCGTATTCGCACACAGGGGGTGCGTAGAGAGTAGATTTCACGTGATTCTTATTCAAATGTTTCTGTCACTTCGATATAGAATATTCCGACTTCACCGGATTTGTCGAACTTATATTCAGTGTTCTTGTCGAGATTCACAACCCCGGAGTCGTAGAGTTCCTTGTAAGTCATGCTGGCGTTGATGATGTTGGAGCTGCCTTTCTTGAGCTTGATTATACCGTCTTTGTCTGTCTGACGACGTGCGGCAAAGAAGCGGATGGTAGATGAAGCGGTGGCGTTAGTCGTGAATGAAATGCTATTGCTGCCGTCGATTTTCTTTGCAGTTGTATAGGTATTACCAAGGATTTCGAAGGCGTTAACTCCGAAATAGCCGTCAGCCGCACATTCAAGAAGGCTTGTGCCGGTGACAGTATAGTAATCGCCGTCAACTCCGTCGGTGAGGTTCTTTACCGTTCCTTCCGAATCGATGTAGAAAAGATGGGTGCGGGAAACTTCGGTAGAGCCCTGGGCCGCCTGGGTGATGACGATTTCCTTGGTGACGGACTCGGCGCCGTAGAAATAGGAGAGAACTACCGTGGCGCTGCGCACGGCACCGGTGTTTGCAGAAAGGGTGAAATATACGGCATCCTCAGCGATTTCGCCGATAGTAATCCAGTCGGCAGCATCTTGGAGGGTTGCTCTGAGCACTCCGTCGGCAGTGGCGTTGGTGATTTCGTATGCAATGGACCCGGAAGTGGCATCGGCGTCAACTGCGACATCGTCAGCTACTATAATGGGGGTGAATTTGATAGCAGGCGCACCGAGGTCGTATATTTTGCCGGAAGCAAGTTTTACTTTGTTCAACGATGTCGTTTCAGCAGTGGCTGTTTTGGCGTTGTCGCCGTTGAAGGTAAGGGTGAGGGTTCCGCAGTCAGACTGCTTGGTAAGGACCGGAAGGTAATATGTAGCGTCCTTTTTGAAGCCGCCCTCGCAGGTGAAGTCCATGAAACTCTTGGCTCCGTTGACCTGGAATGTGGATCCGTCCGACATATTGTAAATGGGGCGGCCGCCGAGACGGGCTCCGCCACTGACTTCGAAGCGGATGGATTTGACGCCCTCAGCGCTAATCTGAATCTTGAAATAGGCGGCGCCGTGGCGGAAGGCAAGCTTGCCGTCAGCATCGCTGACAGCTGTCATGAATGCTGCGGTGGTGGGGAAGACGCCTTCGACTGCCTCCTGGGCGGTAACTGCCTGGTCAATGACCAGCTGGTCAAGGTCGAGGGCCCATCGCTCGCCTTTGTTGTTGGTTTCCTCGGAGCGTATGGCCACGTTGGGATAGAGCGCATAGAACTGTGTTTCACCGGCATCGGCCTCGGCGATTGTGCCGCTGAATTTGGCGCTGGCGGTACCTGCTCCCTCTGAGAGAGTGAAGGCATATTGGTTGCCGGAAGTTTTGGCAATCACGTTGATCTGGTCGCCTTCTGACCAAAGGACATTGAGCCCGTCGAGTTCGGTCTTGGTGCCCTGTGGAGCCGTTACCGTGAAGGTTTTGCTTATTGTAGCGGCGGGGGTGCCGTTGTCTGTGAATCTCTCCTTGGCGCAGGAGGCGGAAAGCAGCGAAAGTGCCGCAAGAGCGAAAATGTAAATCTTTTTCATGACGTTATCCTCCTTTTACCAAGTTATTTCAACTCCGCTTTCATCAAGCGCGGGAATGTCGCCGGAAACGCTCTCCTGAAGGAAGCAGTAGTCGCTGTCTGCTTCGAGCCATTCTGCCTGCGGGGCAGTGTAATTCTTTTTGTTCATAATAATGCGTGTTGCTTTTTTAAAGTGTGACACCCGATTTGAAAATGGCTATTTCGCGGTAGCCGTTCTTCTCGTTGTTTACAGGCTCGCCGCTCGCGGCCGCCAACACGGCCTCGATAAAACGCGGCGCTACGGATGACATGGGTTCGTCCTGAGCAAGTACACCGGCGTTGAAATCTATCCAACGGGGCTTTGCCTCGAACAGGGGAGTATTGGTGCTTATCTTCATGGTGGGTACGAAGCTCCCGAAAGGTGTGCCGCGGCCGGTGGTGAAGAGCACAATCTGGCAGCCTGAGGCAGCGAGGGCCGTGGAGGCCACCAGATCGTTACCCGGGGCCGATAACAAGTTGAGGCCCTTGACACTCAGGCGCTCGCCGTATTTGAGTACGCCGCGTACAATGCTCTTTCCGCATTTCTGGGTGCAGCCGAGGCTCTTTTCTTCCAGCGTGCTGATGCCGCCGACTTTGTTGCCGGGCGAGGGATTCTCGTAAACGGGCATGCCCTGCTTGATGAAGTAATCTTTGAAATCGTTTATCAACGCTACGGTCTTGTCGAATGTCTCTTTGTCCTGGCAGCGGTTCATGAGGATGGTCTCGGCACCGAACATTTCGGGCACCTCGGTCAGGACAGTCGTGCCGCCCTGGGCCACGATCCAATCGGAGAAAACGCCCAGAAGAGGGTTGGCGGTGATGCCGCTTAGGCCGTCGGAGCCTCCGCATTTGAGGCCCACGCGCAGCTCGCTCACGGGCACGTCCTCACGTTTGTCCTGTGAGCAGACCGCATAAATCTCGCGAAGCTGCTGAAGGCCGTATTCCACTTCGTCGCTGACTTTCTGCGTTGCGAACATGCGTACGCGGCTTTCATCGACCGGGCCGACCAGCTCACGGAAGGCGTCCAGCTGGTTGTTTTCGCAGCCCAGGCTGACGACAAGCACACCTCCGGCATTGGGGTGATGCACCATGTCGGCGAGTACGGTACGGGTGTTTTCGTGGTCGCCGCCTAGTTGAGAGCAGCCGTAGTTGTGGGGGAAGGCCACGATGGCGTCGACGGAGCTTTTCGCTTCAGGGGAACTGCCCCCTTGCTCCTGTTCGTAAGGGCCAAAGTCGCTCGGGGGCAGTTCTCCTGCCGCTTCAAGCTCCTTCTTGAACCGTCGTACGATTTCTTCGCAGATGCCGTTCACGCATCCTACTGTGGGGATTACCCATATCTGGTTGCGTATGCCGACCTGTCCGTCCGCTCTTCTGAAGCCTTTGAAACTGCGTTTCCGGGAGGCTTCGGGAATCTCCACAAGGGCGGGTGAGTAGCTGTACTCCAGGAGGCCCTCCAGGTTGGTCTTGATGCAGCTATGATCCACCATGGTTCCAGCTGCCGCCGGACGGGTGACATGGCCGATGGGGAAGCCGTACTTGATGACGTTCTCGCCTTTTGCAAGGTCTTTGAGTACGATTTTATGCCCCCGGGGCACGTCCATTTGCAGCACGACGCCTTCCACGTTTTCGCCTTTGGGAAGGTCCTGCAGGGCTACCGCCACATTGTCGTCAGGGTTAATCTTAATGTACTTCATAGATTCTTCACTACGTTCAGAATGACATTAGAACTGGAAGTAGTTCTTGGCGTTGTTGTAGCAGATGTCTTCGACCATCTGGCCCAAGAAGTCCATCTCGGAGGCGGGGAGTTTGCCGTTTTCGATGTCTGCGCCGATCACGTCGCACAGAATCCTGCGGAAGTACTCGTGGCGGGGGTAGCTTATGAATGAACGGCTGTCGGTGAGCATGCCCACGAAGCGGCTCAGCAGACCCAGGTTGCTGAGAGCGTTCATCTGCTTGCGCATGCCGTCTTCCTGATCCAGGAACCACCAGCCGGAGCCGAACTGCATCTTGCCGGGAACCGTGCCGTCGTTGAAGGTGTAGGCCATGGTCATCATGACCTCGTTGTCCTTGGGATTGAGGCAGTAAAGAATGGTCTTGGCGAGCTTGTCTTCGCTGGCGAGCCTGTCCAGGAACTTGTGGCCTGCGGCTGCGGTGGGCAGGTCATGTATGGCATCGAAACCCGTGTCGGGACCGACCTTTTCGAACATCTTGGAATTGTTGTTGCGGATGGCGCCGACGTGGAACTGCTGGGTCCAGCCGGCCTCGGCATCCATGACGGCCTGGTCGTGGAGGAAGGCGCTGCGGAACTTCTCGAGCTCTTTGGGGCCAGGGGCGATGCCCATGAGCACTTTCTTGAAAATAAGCTCGATCTCAAGCTCTTTGTAGTCGGCGGCATAGAAGGTCTCGAGCCCGTGGTCCGAGAGCTTGCAGCCATTGGCGGCAAAGTAGTCGTGGCGCTTCTTAAGGGCTTCCTGCAGGTCGGTGTAGGAGTCGATTTCCATGCCGGCCGCCTCGCCGAGCTGCTTCAGATATGCTTTGTAGGTCTCGGGATTCTCGATGGCCATTGCCTTGTCGGGACGCCATGCGGGAATGACCTTGGTGCCGAAAGGTTCGGCTGCTATCTTTTTGTGCCAGCGCAGGTCGTCTGCGGGGTCGTCGGTGGTGCAGACCACGTCCACGTTGAACTTGCGTATCAGGGCCTGGCCGCGGAATTCCGGAGTGGCCAGCTTGGCGTTGCACTCTTCGAATATCTCCCGGGCGGTGGCGGGGCAGAGGAGCTTGTCTATTCCGAATACCCGGCTCAACTCGAGGTGGGTCCAATGATACAGGGGGTTACGCATTGTATAGGGCACCGTCTCAGCCCACTTCTTGAAGGTCTCCCAGGAGTCGTATTTGCCTCCTGTGAGGTAGTCCTCGCTCACACCGTTGCCACGCATGGCGCGCCATTTATAGTGGTCGCCATAGTGACCGTCCACCAGCCACAGCTGTGTGATGTCGCGGAACTGGATGTTCTCGGCAATCTGCTGGGGCACAAGATGGCAGTGGTAGTCGATGATGTGCATTTTCTCCGCGTGCTCGTGGTAGAGTTTGCGGGCGGTCTCCGTCTGGAGCATGAAATCGGGGTTGATAAAGCTCATTTTATTTGTGTTTTTAGATTTTGGGAGGGAACCGGGCGGTCAGGCCCGATTCCCCAAAAAGATTACTGGTTGGTGTAGCTGATCTGGTAGAAACGGAGGCCGTTGCCAGTGGTCGTGATGGTCACTTCACCTGCTTTGATGCTGAATTCCAGCTCCTGCGCAGAGGTTGAAGGGTATCCGCCGGGAAGGCTCTGCACGTCGTCGCCAACGCTTACCTGCACCATGCGGGTGAGGTCCTCGCTGCTGCCGGTGTTGGATGCAGTGATCTTGAGCGTACCATTGTCAGGGGCGGTGAACCTGAAGCAGCGGTCGATGCCGCCCTCCTTGTTGACTCCTGCGCCACCGAACTGGATATAGCTGCTTCCGTATTTGGACTTGGTCTTGGAATAGAACTGAAGTCCGTCGTAGGTTCTGTCTATGTCGGTAATATCGGTACCGGACGCTCCAAGCCTGCCCAGTTCGAGCTGCCACTCTTCAGAACTGAAGTTCCAGTCATATTCGACCGGGGTCTTGCCGCCGGATGATTCCATATAGGTGAACTCTATCTTGTAGAAACGGAGTCCGTTGCCTGCACTGGAAACGTAAACCTCTCCGGCAGGTACCTCAAACTCTATGGCCTGAGCGCCGGTGGAGGGGTATCCTCCTGCAAGCTGCTGCACGTTGTCGCCGACTTTGACGTAAACCATGCGGGTGAGGTCCTCGGAACTGCCGGTATTGGAGGCAGTGACCTTGAGGGTTCCACCGGCGGGAGCCGTAAACGTGAAGTAACGGTCCAGTTCTCCGGAGGTCTTGTTAAGGCCTGCACCGCCGAACTGCATGTAGTTGGAGCCATACTTGGACTTGCTTCCCGAGATGAAGGTAAGACCGTCGTAGGTAAGGTTCCAATTGGTGATATCGGTGCCGGACGCTCCGACCTTGGCGAATTCAGCCTGCCATTCTGTGGAGCTGAAGTCCCAGGTGAGGGTCTTCTCTACCATTTCTTCTCCACCTGCCGCGAGCACTGCAAATGCTGCAACGCCTGCTGCGGATTCGGTGTTGTAGATGTCGGATTCGGCGGGGTTGGCTACCACGGACACGGTGTAGCTGCCAGCTTCGAGGGCCGCCGCGGTTTCGGCGTCAATGACGAACGATGTTTCTTCCGTGGTGGTCTTGGTCCTGTTGAAGGTAACAGTATAATTGGCGGCGTTGGGTACTGCCTCCCAGCTTACCACGATCTCGGTTGCATCGCCCTTGGTTATGGACTCTACGGAGATTGTGGGCTTGGGAGCATCGAGCGCGGTGTTCACTCCTGCTGTGTCGGGCGACCAGGCCAGGGTGCTGATCTTGGCTGCGCCGGTGACATACAGGTACACCATGGTCTCTCCGCTTATGCCGCCAAGGACTATCTTCTGCAGCGATCCGTCGGCCTTGGCCACGGCTCCGCCCTTGATGGATGCGGCAGCGCCGTCAACGTCTCCGGTGGCCACGACTACCTGACTGCCCAGGGCGTCGGGATCCTCAACCTTGATGATGACAGAACCGGGAGCGTTAACCTTGAATGCGATGTAGCCGTCGGTGGGAACGCCCTTCCTGCTCTTGGCGGAAGCTGCGTTGAAGGTGATGGCTCCGTCGAGATTCATAGGACATGCCTCAGAAGCAACCAGGAGCAAACCGTCGCGGACCTTCGACTTCGTGAGGTCGCCCGCGAAGAGGGTGGCGTCGGTAAGATCCCAAGTGTGAGGGGCTTCGGTAAGTCCGAGGGTGAGGTCTTCAATGGGCTCTACATAGGCGTTGAGCCATTTGGCGGCGCCTACCTTCTTGTCCTGCAGTTCCTCGTTGGCCAGGTTGAAGAAGTTGCCCTTAGAATTGAAGCAAGGGTCTGCGGCCAGAGCCTTGGCACCGATCTGAGCTGCGGTGAAATTCTTGGTTTCGCCGAAGAACTTCTCACCCACGTTGAAATAGTAGTTGTCCGCTGCAATGATGTCGGAGGGCACATTGTCCACGTTGTTGGTTGTGGCGAGGACGGCCTTCTCTCCGGTCTGGAACATGAAGAGGTTCTTGTTGATGGTGAACTTCTTCCAGGGAGCGCGGATGTAGAAGATACCCTTGTCGTTGACCGCGATGTTCTTGACGGTGTTGTTTTCGAAGACCATTTCTTCCAGGGACGTACTCTTGTCGTCGATACGGAAGAAGGACCTGAATCCGTCGAACACGGTGTTGTTGCGGAAAGTGATCTTGCCTATGGTAGATGCGTTACGGACATCGAATCCGTCGCCGCCGGAACCGAGGATGCCATGAATGTCGCAGCCTTCGATTACGAATTCTCCGAGGTCGAGCTGGTCGGCGCTGTTGTCATAATAGATACCGGCGTTGAAGCCTGCAATCACGCAGTTGATGATGCTGATCTTGCTGATCTGCATGACTCCGCCCTTGTGGTTGATGATGCGGTCGCGGCCTGTACCGTCGAAGTTGATGTTCTCGAAGTAGAGGTCTCCGGAGAATCCGGCGTCAAGAACCACGTCGGTGCTGACCACTGGAGCGTTGCCGGAGGCATCGGGCTCACCGAGCATGCGGAATCCCTTGGCGGGAGTGACGCTGCCGACAGAATAAGGGGAACCCTCTGCACCAACATAAACATCGTCGCCGGCGGTCATTGCGGCCTTGAGTGCGTCAGATGTGGTAACCTTGGTGAGGGTGCCGGGAGCGGGGCTTGTCCATACGGTCAGGGCTCCGCGGCTGGCACTCTTGAAGTACAGCACTATGTTGTACTCGGTTGAGGGCTGGAGGCCGCTTACGGTGGCGGCGGCTGCAGCTTTGACAGCTTCATTGTTCTCGATGTCGAGGGTCACGCCTTTGCCTCCGGAAACCGGTTTTGCCTCGATGTGGGACACGTCCATGTAGTCTTCCACGGAGTTGGACCAGCTCAGGGATACCGACTCGGAAGTCTTGCCGGTGAGGGTGAGGAAGAGGTTATCTTTGATGGCGTAGGTCTTGAATGTTTCGCCGAATTCCGCCAAGTTGGAATCTTCAAGTTTGGAAGAGATTCCCTGGACGGTAAAGGTATATACGCCGTCTGCCTCGAGTTCTGTCACGAAGGGGACCTGACCGGGAGCCAGGGTGTCGTAGAGCACGCGCTGGCCTTCTTCGGTGAGGACTTCAAGGATATATTGCTCCGCATCCGAAGTGACATCCCACTTGAAGGTGGTCTGTACGCCGGAATTGGCATCTACCTTGGCTGACAGGTTCATAGGCTCCAGACAGCGCTTGAGGGGCACTGTGGTCATCTCTTCGAACTCCTTGTTGATGCAGGAGACTGCTGCCAGAGCGGCCAGGCCCAGTATTGCGAATCTGAACTTATTCATAATAGTAGTCGTTTACAAGATATTTCTGACTGCTGGATATCTGGGAGGCGAAGATGGGCCAGTACATGTACCATTCCATCTGATCCCCGTTGGAGTAGATGCCGTCGATGCGGCCGTCGTAGAGCCCGGTGTCTTTGCCTTTGGTGTCAACTGTTTTGGAGAAATAGCTGCCGTCTTTTTCCCAGGCGCCTGCGGGGCGGGTCGTTTCGCCCACCTTGAATCCGTAGATTCGGAGAGTCTGGGTGTCCTCGTCGTACTGATGGTAAACATCATCGCCAAGGCCGGCATATTCACCGGTGTGGTCGCGCAGGGCGCGGAGTTCGAGCTTAGCAGCGTCGAGCTTTGTCTTGAGGAGGTTCCAGCGGATGAGGTCGGCCTTGCGGAGCATTTCGCCGCAGAATTCGAATGCACGCTCGTCAACTATTGCGTTGAAGAATGCATCCTTGCCGGAAAGTCCGTTGACATAGGCCTCAGCAGCATCTACGTCGCCGCCGAATGCGCGGCTGCGGACCTGGAGGAACCAGCTCTTTGCGTCAGAAGTGGGGCCGTTGAGTTCGTTCTCGATTTCGGCTGCCATGAGAAGAATGTCGGAGTAACGCATCACGACAGGCTTCACACCGTCGTCAGCGTTGCTGGCGGGATCCTTGGCCCATTCGAAACGATATTTTCCGAAATACCAGCTGGCAATGCCTGCAGGCACCAGTTCGTCGCTTTCGCCGTCCCATTTGTAGTTGACGCAGGTGATGTCGCGGCGGACGTCTTTCTCGTCGTACTTCCACCAGAAGTAGGGCACAGGGCCGGTAGAGCCTCCCCGGGCTCCGGTGTAGGTGTTGTAGCGGGATCCTGCTTCGACGCGCACTGCATAGTAGTTGTTCCACTGTCCGCGGTTCTCGCCGAATGGAATGACATACAGGGTCTCACCGTCGAAAGTGAGGTTCTCTTTGGCGTTCAGGCGCTTCCAGTATGCCTCGTAGCTGGGGTCAAGGTGGCATCCGCCGTTAGCGATGGCATCTTTCAGATAAGCGAGGGCCTTGGGATACAGGACGCTCTTCTGGAGCTCGGGATCGCTTGACAGACGTACGGAACCCAGGTCGTTCGTGCCCACCATGCCGTCATCGGGACGCAGTGCGTAGCCGGAGGCCATGAGGGCGATACGGGCGTACAGTCCTTCAGCGAAGACCTTGTTGATGCGGTCGGTGCGTTGGGTGTTAGCCGTGGCGCCGGGATAAGGCAGATAAGCGAAAGCCTCTTCGAGGTCGGAAAGTATGTGCTTGAAGATCTCGTCGCGGTTGGACTTTGCAAGATAGATGGTCTCTGACGTTACGGGCTCGAAACGGGCGGGAACGTCTCCCCATGCCTTGCAGAGGTCGTAGTAAATCATGGCACGCAGGGTCAGGGCCTCGCCAAGGAGGTAAGCCATGTCAGCGTTCTGCTCGACATTGCCGAACTTGCGCAGGCCTTCAATGGCCAGGTTGGCACGTTCGATAGCCGTGTACATCAGCGTATAGCAGCCTTCGGCTTCATTGAGCTGCGAGTTGTTGGGAAGGCAGTTGTAGGTGCCGATGTCGGACTTGGAGTCGCCGGGGGTGAAGGTATTGTACCACTCGATGTCGGTATTGTATCCGTACCAAGGCAGGAAACGGTTCCTGTAGGACTTGTCTATGCCGAAGGTGTGGACGATTCCGAAGATGGAACTCTCGGCGAGGTTGTAGTTGGAGAACACGGTCTCTTCTTCAAACGAGGAAGGAGACACGGGCTTGAGCAGATTGTCGCAGGAAGATGCAAGGGCAGCGGTGACTGCGACACAAAGGATAAGTTTGAATATCTTTTTCATCTTCACAGGCAATTAAAATGTGAGATTCAGACCTGCCACGAAGCCGATGCTCTTGGGATAAGCGGAATAGTCCACGCCAGGAGTAAGGGGAGTGGTGCGGCGGGTGTCAACTTCGGGGTCGTACCCTGAGTATTTCGTGAGACAGAACAGGTTGGTGCCTGTTAGGTAGATGCGGGCCTTCTTGAGACGGACCTTCTGGGTGAGAGTCTCGGGAAGAGTGTAGCCGATCGTGGCGCTCTGAAGGCGGAGGAAAGAAGCATCTTCCACTGCCCAGTCGGTGAAGACGGCCTTGTTGGTGAGGGGGCTCCACATGGTCTTGCCGGCATTGAGGGAACGAAGCGTCTCGGCGTCGGTGATAAGTTCGCCGGTGTTCCAGTCAACCACGGTCCAGCGATTGTCAACGTTCATCATGTTGATGAGGTTGCGGTTGATGTAGCTGTCCTTGCGGGAAGATGTGAACTCGATCTTGTTGGCGTTGTACACCTGGTTGCCGAGCATGAAATTGAAGTTGGCACTGAAATCGAAGCCCTTGAAGTAACCGTTCAGCGAGAAGCCTCCGGTGAAGTCGGGCAGGGCGTTGCCGATCTTGGTGATATCGCCTGCGGTGATCAGGTTGTCCTCTGAGCCGTCCACGTTCTTGAGTTTGAGGGCGCCGGGCATGACATACCTTTCACCTATGATATCTTTGTCGTTGGCTACGCCGTCCTTGAGAACCCATTTGCCTCCGATGTAACCCTCGAAGTCGTCAACGGTATAGAAGCCGTCGCTGACGTAGCCGTACATGTTTCCGAGGGGCTCACCTTTCTTTACCAGGTAGTCGCCGCTGATTTCGGAAGAAGCCCAGCCGGAGTCGGAAGAAATCTCATCCAGTCCGCCCAGGTCGGTTACGGAATTGACATTGTAGGCAATGTTGCCGCTCAGGTTGAGGGAGAAGTCCTTCTTGGCAATGATGGGAGCGTTGAGAGTGAGCTCAATACCGCGGTTGCGGGTGGAACCGGCATTGCGGTACTGCCTCTGGTAACCTGCACCCGAGATGGGGAAGTTAATGAGAAGGTCCTTGGTGTCGTTCTGGTAAACTTCCAGGCTACCGTTGAGCTTGGACTGCCAGAAGCTGAAATCCAGACCGATATTGTGGGTGTATGTGGTCTCCCACTTGAGGTCGGGGTTGTTCATCACGAGTTTGCCGTCGGTGATCTTTGTTGACATGTAGGATCCGCCGGGGCTGATGTAAGAACTGGCGTGGGATTCATATTCCCTGAGCAGCTGTCCCGAAGGGATGTTGTTGTTACCGGCGGTACCGAAGCTGTAGCGGAGCTTGAGCTGGTCGAGCCAGCCACGGCTTCCGTCCATCCAGGGCTCGTTGGAAATGGTCCAGGAGGCAGCGGCGGAAGGGAAAAATCCCCAAGGATTGCTGAACTTCGAGGAACCGTCAGCACGCAGGGTGGCGCCAATGGAATATTTGTGCTTGTAATCGTAGTTCACGCGTCCGAAGAAAGAAAGCAGGGCGTCGTGGGCTGCGAATTTGTTGCTTACCTCGGTGTTATTGGCCACAACGTCGCCGCTGAGGTTGCCTTTGGCGGAAGACATGAAGTACCATGCCAGCTGAGAATCAAAGAACGTAGGGAAACCGTCCACCAGCATGTCGATGGTGTTGGAGTTGGTGATGGTGAGCTCTTCGCCGAGGAGGGCGGTGAGCTGGTGGTCATCGTTCTTGAAGATGTCTTTGAAGTCGAAATTCAAAGTGTTGGTATTGCGGTACTTGGTGCGGAAGGCCTCTTTGTGGTTGCTGGAGGGAGTTCCGGGAACCTTGCTGTCCTGGGCGCTGAGCTTGGTGGACAGGCCGTAGAAGCGGTCGTCGCTCTGACGCCAGTCTTCCATGCCGCCCTCGATCTTGAGGCGGAGGTTGTCGATAATCTTCCAGTTGAAAGCTGCATTGGCGTTCAGCACGGTACGAAGACGCTTGCTGTCGTTGTCGGCAACACTGCGGAGAGGCTGGACATTGTCTCCGTAAAGTTCGGCTTCCTCGTCTTCAAGGCTCATGGTGTTGACCGGGATGGGTGCGAACTGCACGGCGTGCTTGAGACGTCCGTTGCCGGAAGTGGAGCCCTTGTCGTTGAGACTGTTGGCTCCGGCGCCACGAACATTCACGCGGGCATAACGAATGCTGGCGTCGATGCTGGTGGTCTTGGAGGTCTTGAAATTGGTCTTGAGGTTGAGGTTGTCCCTGACGTAGTTGGAGCCGTACATGATGGCGTTGTCGCCCATGTGTGCATAGCCCAGAGTCCAGTTTACGCCCTCATTGCTGCCGGATACGGAGAAGTCGGCGGAGAAGGATGATCCGGTGTTTCCGAACACTGCGTCGATCCAGTCGTTGCTGGCCATGCCTTTGTACTGATCCATTTCGGAGAACAGTCCGTAGTAGGGCATATAATCGTTGCTTACGCGGTTGAGAACCAGGGCCTTTTCGTATTGGAACTTGACGAAGTTCTCGACGTCCATAGGCTGGATGGCCTGTCTGTTGGCCATGGTCTTAAGTCCGTAGTAGGCGTTGAATTTTACCGAAACCTTCTCGCCCTTGTCGGCGCTCTTGGTGGTGACGATCACGACACCGTTGGCCCCTCGGCTACCGTAGATTGCGGTCGAGAATGCATCCTTGAGCACGTCGATGGATGCGATTTCCGAAGCTGCGATGTCATTGATAGATTCGGCGGGGAAGCCGTCCACGATGTACAGAGGTGAACTGTCCTGGGTGATGGAACCGCCGCCGCGGACGCGGATCTTGATGTCGGCGTCGGGATCACCTTCGGTGGTGGTTACGGACACGCCGGCCATCTTTCCTGCAAGCGCCTGGCTGACAGAAGTAACGGGTTGCTCGGTGAGCTTGTCGGAACTGACGGAAGAGACGGAGCCGAGGAGGTCGCGGCGCTTCACAGTGGCATAACCCACCACAACAACTTCGTCGAGGACGGTGTTGTTGGCTGCCAGGACTACATCAATCTTGGTGCGTCCATCGATGGGGACCACCTGCTCGGTGAGTCCGATGAATGAAAAGACCAGATTGGCGGCACCTTCGGGAACGACGATCATGTAATCGCCGTCCATTCCGGTGATGGTGCCGTTGGTTGTCCCCTCGATCACGACGCCGGCCCCGATGAGGGGCTCGCCGCTCTCGTCAGTCACGATACCTGTGATGGTGTTCTGTGCTGAAAGCGAGACAGCCATGGCCATTCCAAGCAGAGTAAAAATAAGTTTCTTTGCTGGATTTTTCATGGATTTTTGATGTTAATAATTAATATAGTTGGTAGTATTGATTATTTCGAATATTGTGCAGCAACGATGTCGCGGACCAGGTAATGCAGGTACATTTCCAGGTTTGTGTAGCGTTTCTTAGGATCGAGGCCGTAAGCAGCTCCGTCGGCAGGATTGCTTTTGGCCAGGCCGGCAGCTTCCTCGAACCAGTCGGGCATACCGTCGCCGTCAGAATCCTTCGATGCGAGGGAAATCTGCTCCTCGGTAGCTTTGTATGAAGGCCATCCGCCTGCCTGCGTCTGGGAGTCGATGATGCCGCGGGTGCCGTTGGGTGCGGTTCCGCTCTTGACTTCGTTCACGATGCGGGCGTCAACGGCGTCGCGGCTCAGGCTTGCTCCTGCGCTGGCGAGCACGGTTTCGTATGCATCTGCAGCGCTCAGCTCATGGATGCTGCTGCCGCTGACGGAGATGTCGAAGCGCGTGGAAGATATGATGGATCCGGAGGGGGTTCCGTTGGGCTGAAGGCCGGTGTTGTTGTTGGAGTTCACACTTGCGCAAAGCTCCTTCTGCTTGGCGCTGAGTGACGGACAGTCGCTGTCGAAGTAATTCCCGCTGAGGTAGAAACTGCCCCATATGCCTTTGGCGTTCTTGTTTGAACCGTCGTCGGCATTCGGCGAGAATATACGGTTCACCAGGTTGCTCTTGGTGGCAGTGGACGGACCCGGTTTGTAGTAATTGTTGACGAAATTGAAAGAGCCGCCCTCGCCGGCATAACCGCCGTTGGTCGGACCCCAGTTATAGAACACGTTGTTCACGATTTCGGCCTTTTCGTTCTCGGGTTTTCCGGTGTAGCGGCTTCCGCACAGGCGCGGCGTACGCGCTGTATGGTGTGCAATCAGGTTGTGGGAGAAAGTGGCTCCGTGGCCCCCCCAGATGCCGCCGTAGCCGTGTGCACCTTTGGGATGGAAAGATTTGTTCATGCTTTCTGCGATGATGCAGTACTGCATGGTGAAGTTGTCGTTGTCGTAGAATGAAGAGCATTCATCTATGCACCAGCTCATAGAGCAATGGTCAAGGATGATGTTTTTCTGATCGCGCCCCCAGATGCAGTCTTCCATGGGTATTGACGACAGAGCGGCCCACTGTTCTTCCGACATCGTGGCCTTATATGCCTTTGCGCCTTCGTCTCCCATGCGGAAACGGACGAAACGGATAATCAGGTTGTCAGCGGAAACCTGCGTTGACCATCCGCTGATGCAGATACCGTCGCCAGGGGCTGTCTGCCCGGCTATTGTCACGTCGCCGCGTTTGATGACCAGATTGGACTTGAGCTCGATGCGGCCGGCCACGTCGAAGACTATGGTGCGGTTCCCGCTTTCGCTGAGAGCGGCCCTGAGGGTGCCTGCGCCGCTGTCGGCAAGGCTGGTGACATGTATAACTTTGCCGCCGCGTCCGCCGGTGGTGAACATGCCGCAGCCCTCGGCTCCGGGGAAGGCCCGGGCTGCACCGTCAGCTTCTTCTGCTTCCGGAATCATGAAGTCGGTGTATTTGATGCTGGCTTCGGGGTCAGGATCTATATTGCCGGGGTCGTCCTGGCCGGCGCTGTTGTCTTTGGTCGATGCCTCTAAACTTGCAGACCATTCAGATGCAGCGGATCCCGACAGAGACCGTACGGAGAAGCTGTATGTGGTAGCAGGAGTGAGGTCTGCTATGTTGGCGTTCCTCTTGGTCTGCGTGCCTTCTGCAACGCTCTGGGCCCCTTTGAGCAGACGCCATTCGTAGGAATCGGCACCTTCTGCCTGGTTCCATTTGAAAGTAAGCGAAGTCTCGGTGGCGCTGTGGAGGCTTACTCCGGTGGGCACCGCAGGTGCGGAAGACTCTTCAGCAGGAGTCTTTTGTCCGCATGCGGCAAGGCATAGAGCCATCGCTGCCGCAGTTATAATTCGGTTACGTATCATTTTATCTTCTCGTATTCAATTGCAGCCCAGATAAGCGGACCTATGCCTTTGGGGTCGTTCGCGCGCACGCGCTCGTGTATGTAATATTCATAGTCTCCGCTGCGGTTCTGTTTGCCGCCCAGACCGGCGACCTCGCAGCAAGGCCCGAAGTCCGTAAGCCCTTTTGAATCTTTGCTTACGAATGTCTTAATGAGCCCTTCATAACTTTTACGCGCGTAGGCGATGTCGTCTATTATGTGGAGGTTGTATGCTTTGGAGATGGCGTTGCTGAACATGGCGCTGCAGGACGCTTCAAGGTAGTTTCCCTCCTGCCCGGGACGGTCGAGCACCTGATACCACATGCCAGTAGCAGGGTCTGAGTACTTCTTGAGGGAGTTGAGGATGAACTTGAGCTGTATCTTGAGCCGTCCTACGTTGGTCGGTGAGATAAAGTCTTCGTTCTTGTCGAGTATCTCGATGACGTCCACAAGGGCCATGCAGTACCATCCCAAGGCGCGGCCCCAGGCATGGGCGGACTGTCCGTTAGCCGGATCGCACCAGTTTGATGCAAGGGAAGAGTCCCAGGCATGGCGCAAAAGCCCTGTCTGAGTGTCCAGGCAGTGGGAGAAAGCCAGGTCGAACTGACTGATGATATCCTCGAAGTTATTGGCCTTCAGGAAGGGAGGCGAATAGCGGGAGGTGTACATGGCATAGAACGGCTGAGCCATATATAAGCCGTCCAGCCACATTTGTCCCGGATAAATCTGCTTGTGCCAGAAACCGCCTTCGTCGTTGCGAGGCTGCTCCAGCAGCTGGCGGTACACATAGTCCATGGCAAGACGGTATTTGTCTTTGCGCGTAAGGTCGTAGAGCGTGAACAAGGTGTTGCCGGGGCAGATATGGTCCAGGGAGTAATTTGACAGTTTGTACTTGCCACCAATCTCCCCGTTGGGGCTGATGATTGCATCGTACCAGGAATCTACATATTCGAGCAGCGCCTTGTCTTTCTTGCCGGTAAGGCAATAGACGTCCAGAATGCTCTTGAGTTCCAGACCTGTCGTGTAGTTCCACTTCAGCTTGCCCTCCTGCCCGTCGATATAGGAAGCCTTGGGATTCCTTTCCATTTCTGAGCGGGCGACATCATAATACAGCGGAGCCTTGGCCGTGCATGCGGTCAAGGCAAGAGCCATGAGTATAAGTATTCTTTTCATCGGTTGTCGTACGGGTTCCAGATTATTCCGTCTTCTTCCTGGAACATTACTTTTTCAAAACTGTAATCTGCAAGCTTGCGTTTGCTGAGTTTATGGGACCATTTGACTCTCGGCCCGGCGGCTCCGGGACCGAAATTGCCATATTCGGCATAGTAGGAATTCTTCTTGGTGTTAGGCTTGCCCTCTTTTTCCCAGTCATGCCAACCTTCCGCAACAATGTGAGGCCCTAGTTCGCATTCGATGAAAACTGTCTTGGCGTAGGCGCCCCAGGGACGTCCCAGGTAAACTTTGTCTATGCCGGGGGCGGCGGTGAGTTTGCAGTTTTTGAACACGTAACCGTATTTCTGTCCCTTGAGGGTTGATGCTGCGGTTACATAACTGTTTTTCTTGGAGTGGATATGGCAATTCTCGAAATAGGCTATGCTAGGACCGAAGATGAAATCGGTGGTACCCTCTATGTAGCAGTCCAAGAAGTAGTTGCGTTTGATTCCTCCGTCTTTGCCGAAACGTCCGTAGGTGTAGAGGGTGTCCTGGTTGCCGATGAAACGGCAGCCCTTGAAGAACAGGAAGTCGCCGTCGGTGAACACGGCCACGGCCTGGGCGATCTCCTTGCCCTCTCCGGCGGTATTCTCGAAGCTCAGGTTCTCGAAGGTGACGTAGCTCGAATGTATATACACGCTGGCGCTGCCCGAGGTGCCGATGGCAAAATCGCGGCCAGGCCAGTTCTGTTTTGCGTACTTGCCGTAGCTAATGATGGTGTTCTGGGCGTCTTCTCCCTTGATGTGGAGGCGGAATTTCGAGTGGGGGATAATGACTTCTTCGTTGTAAACGCCTTTGCGTATAAGGATGGTGGTTATCTCGCTGTGGCTGTAGTCCGGGCAGGCGTTGATGGCTTCCTGCACCGTCATGTAATCGCCGTGGCCGTCGGCAGAGACGACTATGTCGTATGAGGTAAGGTGGGCGGCGATTTCGGGAATCTGCTTTTCTATCAGCGAGCAGACGATTTTGGTGACTTCACGGGCTCCGCTTGCCACGGTGTGGGTGTTGTCGGTCTTGCCGTCCGGTGCATAAGCGTATTTGCCGGGGGCCAGATGCATGAAGAACGGACGGGAGGCTTCGTCTCCGAGGGCTTCAATCCAATCGAGGGTCGAAGTGGTGACGTCGAGAAGCGTAACTCCCTTCTGCTCAGCCACCTGCTTCATTGCGGCAGGGTAGTCTCCGTGGCATTCACGGTCGAGCTTT
This sequence comes from uncultured Bacteroidales bacterium, assembly GCA_946403855.1. Lineage (GTDB taxonomy): Bacteria > Bacteroidota > Bacteroidia > Bacteroidales > UBA932 > Cryptobacteroides. Next base: position 73,195 of record CAMJBH010000003.1, on the reverse strand, counting down.
CCTTCCTTGAACCAGCGGCGGGCCACCGGAGTGAGCAGCACCGGGGTGCCACCCTTTTCGCGCACGCCGTCGATAAATAGCCTCAGGTTGTCCTGGTAGGCACCCCAGGGGGCGGCGTAGCGCTCGGGGTCGGACTTTTTCGAGTCGTTGTGGCCGAATTCTATGAAGACATAGTCGCCCGGCGCTACTGCGTTGTAAACTTTTTCCCAGAGGCCCTTGTCAATGAAGCTCTTGGTGCTGCGGCCGTTCTGGGCGTAGTTGATGACTTTGACCCCGTCGTCGAGGAAATTCTGGAACATCATGCCCCAGCCGCGTTCGGGATTGCCTTTGGACAGGTTCTTCTCCGCCATGGTGCTGTCGCCCATGAGATGGATGGTGAATGAACTGAAGAACAGCCACGCCAGGGCTATGAAGATGGGGGAAATTCGTTTCATAATGTCTGTCCGTTTACGGTGACGTCCGAGAATGTTACGTTTTCTGCGTAGTTAACTTCGGCTGATTTCGCGGCCGTGAAGCTGCAGGAGCTGAAGTCGATGTTCTTGACCGGCATCTCCGGCAGGCCGTTGATGTAGATGGCCTGACCGGCTCCGGAGCACACTATTTCGCTGAAATGGCAGTCCTTGAATTCAGGTGTGGTCTCGTCCACGGGAGGGATGTAAGGCTGGAAGGCGCCGTTGGACATTTCTGTTGCGGCCACACCTGCGTAGTAGAGATTGAATATCACGCCGTAGGTCACAATGTCCTTCATGTAGATGCGCTCGCACCAGATGTTGCGGACCAGTCCGCCGCGGCCGCGGGTGCTCTTGAAGCGCAGGCCTACGTCGGTGCCCAGGAAGCGGCAGTCCCTCACAAGGATGTTTTCCACGCCGCCGGACATCTCGCTGCCGACCACGAAGCCGCCGTGCCCGTGATACACTGTGCATCCGGTGATTATCAGGTTGCGGCAGGCTCTGCCATGACGGCGGCCGTCTTCGTCCTTGCCTGATTTGATGCAGATCGCGTCGTCTCCCACATCGAAGGTGGAATCGCTCAAGATGACGTTCTCGCAGGCGTCGATGTCTATGCCGTCACCGTTTGCGGAATAGTGGGGGTTGCGGACGTTTATGTTTTTGATTATAAGATTCTTGCAGTAAAGGGGATGGATGTTCCAGCAGGGGGAGTTTTGGAATGTGCAGCCTTGGAGGAGCACTCTCTCGCAGTTGCGGAGCGAGACCATAACCGGGCGCAGGAAGGTCTTGATCTCCTGTTCGTCCAGCGAAGGGTCGGGAAAATTGAGGGAACCTGCGGTGAGGCGGGCCTTGTAATAGCCTTCGTCGGGGTACCAAGCCTTGCCGTCCTCGGGGATGAACCCGCCGCGGGCCGTTATTCGCTTCCACTGGTCGTCGGAAACCTTGCGGCGCTTGACTTCCCTCCATGCCTCTCCGCTACCGTCTATGACTCCCTCGCCAGTGATTGCAATGTCATGTGCACCGTCGGCGTTGATGGGGGAGAGGCAGCGGCGTACGTCCAGCCCTTCGAAATTGGTGTCTATGATGGGGTAGAGAGACTGGTCGGGATCGAATACCACGACTGCATTCTTGTGTATGTTGAGCTCGATATTGCTTTCCAGGGTGATGGGGCCGGTGCGCCAGATGCCGGCCGGAACTATGACGCGGCCGCCGCCTTTGTCCGAAAGCTGACGGATGGCCTGGGCGAAGGCATCGGTGCAGAGAGTCTGTCCGTCGCCCTTCGCTCCGAAGTCGCTGATGTCGGCGCTCCGCTCAGGAATGGAAGGGTACACGACTTCCGGCATTTCGAACGGAACATCCGTTACGGAGACGGCAGATGTGCTCCCTGTGCACGCACAAAGGGTAAGAGCAGCGAAAGCTGTTGAGATAAGAGTAAAGATCTGAGCAGTTTTCATTGATTATTATAATAGTGTCGGTTGCAAATATACAATAATTTTTCAATTCCGTGCACGGTAACGGAAAAAAATCGTGCACGGTAACGGTTTTATTAAAAAATTTATATATTTGTGTGTTTATTAAACAAATCTTTATGCCTCAGAAAGAGAAACCGACAATTATGGATATAGCCCGCCTCTCCGGCTTGTCCAAAGGTACGGTGGACCGCGTTCTCCATGACAGGGGAGAAGTGTCCAGGAAGAGCTACGAAAAAGTCATGTCCGTAATCAAAGAACTCGGTTACGAACCCAACATGCTGGCCTCGATGCTGGCCAGGGGAATATCGAGGATGATCGCCGTGCTTATCCCGGAAGCTAATGTGGATACTTTCTGGGAGCTTGCAGTCAAGGGCATTGGCAAAGCGGCTGAAGCGGTGGGCCCTTTGGGCATAGAGACCGAGCTGTTTGAGTATGATCCCAGAGATGCCTCGTCGTTCAGGGCTACTTGTTCCAGACTGCTGGAAAGCAAGCCTTCGGGAGTGGTTCTGGCGCCTATGTTCGGTTCTGATACACAAATGTTTACTGCTGAGCTAAGGAAGCTTTCCATTCCTTATGTGTTCTTCGATACCAAGCAAGATGACGAAGGTTACCTTGCCTATTTCGGCCTGCCGGAATATAAAAGCGGAATCTTATGCGCGGACCAGCTGACCGTTGACAACAGCGCTGCGGATGTGCTCCTGGTGAGAGTCAAGCGCGACCCTCTGCGCCAGTCCGACCCGACCGTGATACGGCGCGCGGGCTTCATGGACTATATGAACGAGCATTGCCCGGACAGCGTGGTGCGCACCTTGTTCGTGGACCCTATGGACCCGGAACGCATGGACCAGGACCTGGAAGCATTCTTTGCGGCATTTCCCCAGACCAGCCACGTTGCCATGTTCAATTCCCGTATCCACATCATCGTGCCATGGCTTGAGAGGCACCCGGACAAAGTGCAGCGGGTGGTGGGCTTTGATAATCTGAGGGCCAATATGTCGGCGCTTGGCAGGGGCACCGTGTCGGTGCTGATTGCGCAGCACCCGGATGAGCAAGTGTCCATGGCAATTCAAGCACTAACCGACAAGATTGTATTCGGAAAAGATCCTGTCAGGCGTGACAATTACATGCACATGGACATACTCACCAAGTATAACGCCGAGTACTATTAATCAGCGCAGGTAGAATTCTTTGATGGGGCGGTAGCCGAGCTGAGCCGTGAGCTCGTCCCAGTTTGCGGGAAGTTCGATGGCAATTGTGGAATAACCGCCTCCGGGCATGGTCTGTACCTTGTTCCTGGCCGAGTCGCCGGTGATCAGATAGGCGGTCATGCCTTGCTTCATTGTGGGAATAGTCATCTGCTCCGCCTCGGGGGAATCGTACCAGGGGGCGGTGGGGGTGAGTTCGCCTCCTTCAGCTTTGCGAATATGGCCTGTATATTGCCTCAGGCTGTGCTCGCCTCCGTCTTTCGCGCTGCCGGGATTGGCGTAGTAGTTGGCGAATGCCCTTTCTTTGACGGGACGTCTGGAATTCTGGACCAGGGCCTTGTCCAGGGCCTCCGGACTGCGGTATTTACCGGCCAGGATAGCAGCCACGGGCTCGGTCATCAAAATGGTCCTGAAGGTGTACTGACGTCCGCTTCCGAGTGCGAATTGGCAGCGCTCAGAGATGTCCCAGGCCAGCAATTCCATAACCTTCTGAGGATCGGTTGTGGAAGGTGCCATGTTGTTGCCCCACAGCAAGGTGGAACCCGTAGTTATGGTGCTTTCGTTGAGTTTGAATCCGTTGCGGACGTGGTAGGGCTTCCAACCGACGCGCAGGCAGGCGGCATCGTCTTCGACCATGCACCAGGACACCGGATAGCCGAAAGTCCCCATGCGGTCCTGCTTGACGTAGTAGCCGGCTAAGTTCATGAGCGCCAGGTTCATGAAACGGCCCAGGACGATGTTTGCATCTTCGTTTATCTGCCCCTGTCCGCTGTCGATGCCGAGCTGCCTGGCCACAGGGCCGTTTATCCAGCTGTAGGGTATCCAAGCGTGGGTGCTTGCCAGGGTGTGGCGGAAATCGGGCCCGCCCATAGCTTTGGTCATGGCTATCAAGATGGGCATGTATTCCGGCTTGCAGCCCGCCATTACGCCGTTCACTGCCACATGCCATACGGTGCTGTTGCGGTGGGCTATCGGCAGTACCGCCACCGTCTCGTCCCACTTCATGTCAGTGTATTTGAGGAATTCCTGTACTCTCTCGTAGGTGGGAGGGACGAACGGCAGCCCGTCGCTCCAGTTCATGTCTTTGAAATAGCTGTCTATCTCTTCGAGCGTGCCGAAGAACGCGTCGTCGCGAATAACTCCGTGAGTGGCAGACATTCCGGCATTCAGCTCTTCCTCCGTGATGGGCCGGGTGAGAGCGTCAACTATCTGAGGCCAAGTGACTTCTCTGGTGTTGCGTATTAGTTCTTCATGGGTCTGTGCAGCGAAAGCGCCAGGGTATTCGGCAACGCGCATGACAGCTACGCCGTTGTTCAGGGCGGTGTAGCGGGCCTGGTCGGAAAAGCCGGGGCCGGCAACGATGACGGACGGGATGCCCAGATACTCTGCGGCTATGCAGGAGCCGGTTTCCTTGGGGGTGCAGAGGCCGCAGCCTCCGTTGCCTGAGATGACGGCATCGACTTTCATTTCTATGAGTTTGCGTTGGAACTCTTCTTTGGCTTTGCGTGTGATGCCAGGTGCGGGGTACACTCCTGCTGCGCCTATCTCGTCGAGCAGCAGTACTTTGGCGTCGGGATAATTCTCCAGGATGAGGCGCTTGATTTCGGGGTGGGTGACGGAGGTCATGAAGCTGACTCCCACTACGGCTATTGTTTTGCCGTTAAGGCTTGTTAGTCTTGGGGCTTGCTGGATCATGGGTACGGTGCCGTAGCCGACAGGAGAGACTACTGCGTATCCGGGGTTTCCGCTGTGGTCCGCGGTTGTAGGGATGTCACAGCTTTCGTCGCAGACAATTCTGCCTTCTTGGGCGCCGGCGAGGCTGCAAATGATGGTGAGGAGGGCGCAAAGGAGGGTTCTTTTCATAATCGAGATTTTATAGTTTAGACTGCGCCGGTACACAAAAGTTAAATGCCTCCGGAAAATTTTGTCAACTTTTTACAGCCGCCAGACTGCTCCAGCACCCGTTTCGTTGTTATACAGCCGCTATACTCTGTTAGGGCACCCTTTTCCCCATGTTTAACGGGTGCCCTAACAGAGTATAGCGGCTGTATAATAGCTGAAAAATGAATATTCTATGCCGGGCGGAAGCTACCAGACTTTGATTCCGTTCTCCGCCATGAAAGCGACAACGGTGTCGTGGCTTTCAAACTTAGCCGTACCGCCAAGGAACACCTTAACCGTGAATCCTATCTTAAGACTTATCTCATAAAGCTTTTTGAGCGTCTCAAGCACGCAGTACTCCGCGGCTATTCCGCACACTACAACTTCGTCGCCGGGCTCGAAAAGGTCTTGATTATCAGGATCGAAATCCACAAACGCACCGTATTCCTCGCGCTCCGGACGGCGCCCTTTCAAGATGAAGCGGATGCGGCTCTCTTCAAGTCCTTCGAACACCTCGTCGGGAATCGAAGCGCCTGCAGTGTGATGAATGCAGTGAGGGGGCCAAGGCCCGCCCTGTGCTTTGAAGGAACAGTGGTTAAGCGGGTGCCAGTCCAGGGTGAAGTACACCAGGTCGAAATCTTTTTTTACCCTGTTGATTTCCGGAATGACGGTGAATGCATTGGGAACGGTGAGGGAACCGTCTATGAAATCTTTCTGCAGATCAACTGCCAGTAAAATCCTTCTGTTGGACATAGTTTTAGATTTTTTTCAAAGATAGAAATAAAATCACAATAATTAGTATCCTTGTCCCTCGTGTTGAGGACATTATTATCTTATGTAGGGCAGTTCAAACGCTCCGCCTTGATGGCGCCGCTTTGGACTGCTCTTGAAGTACTTATGGGCGTACTCATCCCCTATGTCACCGCATCCCTGATAGACAAAGGCCTTATGGCCGGTAATATCGATGCGGTGTGGAAGTACGGAACCATAATGGTTGGGATCGCGGCCGTGAGCCTTTTCTTCGGAATCATGTCCGGACGCGAATCCGCCCGCAGTTCGGCCGGCTTTGCCATGAACCTCAGAGGCGCCATGTTCGACAAGATCCAGACTTTCAGCTTTTCGGACATCGATACCTTCAGCACCGGAGGCCTTGTGACCCGCATGACCACCGACGTGGCCAACCTTCAGAACGCCTTCCAGATGCTGCTGCGCATAAGCGTGAGGGCGCCCCTGAACGTGCTGGCGGGCATGTTCATGAGCTTTTTCATCAACCTGCGCCTGAGCCTGGTGTTCGTCGGAGCCATGGCGTTCCTGGCCGTGGCGCTTTACTTCATAGTGTCCCGTTCCATGAAGCTTTTCGCCGAACTCATGCGCAAGTACGACGACCTTAACAGCGTCGTCCGGGAAGGCGTGGCAGGCATCATGGTAATCAAGTCTTTCGTGCGCGAAAAGCACGAAGGACTGCGGTTCCGTGCAGCCGTAGATGTGATCTACCGCCTGAACGTAGCCGCTGAGACGATAGTTAACTTCAACCAGCCGGTCATGAACATCGTCACCTATGCATCCATGATAATCCTGTCGTGGTTCGGTGCCAAATTCATTGTCGGCGGAACGCTCACCACTGGCCAGCTGACCTCACTGTTCACCTACCAGATGCAGATTCTCAGCTCGCTGATGATGCTTTCCATGATTTTTGTGATGCTCACCCAGAGCGTTGCGAGCGGAAAACGTATAGCGGAGGTGCTGGACCACGAACCCGGCATGAAAGAAGTGGACAACCCTCTGACCGACGTCCCGGACGGAAGCATAGACTTCGAGGATGTGAGCTTCTCGTATGCCGAGGGCGGAAATCCTGCCCTGATTGACGTCAACCTGCATATTTCGGCCGGCGAAAGAATTGGAATCATAGGCGGTACCGGAAGCGGAAAATCCACGCTCGTCAACCTGATAAGCCGTTTGTACGATGCAAGAAGCGGCGTTGTGAAAGTGGGCGGCCGCGATGTAAAAGAGTATTCTTTTGATGCTATACGCGGGGCCGTGGGCGTGGTGCTGCAGAACAACACGCTGTTCAGCGGTACCGTGCTCGAAAACCTCCGCTGGGGAGACCCCGATGCCACTGAGCAGGAGTGTCTTGAAGCCTGTGAGCTGTCTGCGGCCGACTTCGTCGCCGATTTGCCGCAGGGGCTTAATACCGTCATCGACCAGGGAGGAGCCAACTTGTCCGGCGGCCAGAGGCAGCGCCTGTGCATAGCCAGGGCTTTGCTCCGGCACCCCAAAGTGCTGGTTCTGGACGACTCCACCAGCGCCGTTGATACGGCCACTGACGCACGCATAAGGGATACTTTCGCCAGGCGCATCCCGGATACCACACTGCTGATCATCTCGCAGCGCATACTCAGCATCAAGGATGCCGATCGCATAGTGGTTATGGACGACGGTCGTATATGCGGAGTCGGCACCCATGAGCAACTCCTCGCCTCAGGCGGAATATACAAGGAAATATACGATATGCAGACATCCGGAGGGGAGGCCGATTTCGATCAGGTATGAAACGGCTTCTGAAACACATGTTCCGGGACTGGAAATGGACTCTGCTCGCAGTGGCGGTGCTCATAGTGGTTTCGACTTTGTGCACCCTTGCCATGACCCTCTTTACGCGCACGCTGATCGACGGCTATATACTTCCGCTTTCACAGCAGGACGTGCCCGATTTCTCTCCGCTGGGGCTGGCGCTGCTCAAACTGGCTGCAGTGCTGCTGCTCGGAACAGCCGCCTCCTTCTTCTACAATTTCTTCATGATCAAGGTGGAACAGGGCATAATCAGGCAGCTCCGTATCGATGCCTTCGATCACCTCATGCGCCTTCCGCTCAGGTACTTCGACTCCCACTCCCACGGATCGGTAATGTCGGTCTTTACCAACGATATGGACACCTTCCGTCAGATGGTGGGACGTACCTTGCCGCATCTTTTCAGCGCCGTTATAACGCTGGTCTCCACCTTTGTGAGCATGCTTGTGCTGAGCGTGCCGCTTACGGGCCTGTCGCTTCTTTGCGCAGCCGGTGCGATGGTGGTGGCCGTCACCATGTCCAAGTACTCTCGCCGCTACTTCAAGGGGCGACAGGAAAACATGGCCCGGGTGAACGGATACATTGAAGAAATGGTCTCTGGCCAGAAAGTGGTGAAGGTCTTCAGCCATGAGGCGCAGGCTGCGCAGGGCTTCGCTGAAATCAACAAAGATCTCTTCCGAAGCGTATTCAAGGCCAACCGCGTGGCCAATACTGTCATGCCCATCAATGCCGGCATAGCTAACCTTGGCTATGTCTTGATAGCAATCGCGGGAGCATATATTTCGTTGAACTACGGAGCAGCGGCGCTTACGGTCGGTACTCTTGTGTCGTTCCTTACGCTGCATAAGAACTTTTCCCGTCCCATTGCCCAGATAAGCCAGGAAGTCAACAATATAGCCATGGCTTCGGCCGGCGCCGACAGGGTCTATGACCTCTTGGACGAAACCCCGGAGAAAGACGAAGGAAAAGTGAAGCTGGTCAAGTCCGGCAGCGGCTGGTTCTGGAAAGACGGGGACAAACTTGTGCCCCAGGAGGGCCTCGTGAGCCTAAAAGACGTGGACTTTGCCTATGTGCCTGAGAAACAGGTGCTTTACGATATAACACTCACGGCTTATCCGGGGCAGAAGATTGCCTTTGTGGGCGGCACCGGGGCGGGGAAGACCACCATCACCAACCTTATCAACCGTTTCTACGACATTTCGGACGGAGAGATACGTATCGATGATTTCAATGTGTTTGACATAGAGAAGCCTTCGCTGCGCGGCTCCCTCGGAATAGTGCTCCAGCAGACGGAACTGTTCAGCGGTACCGTCATGGAAAATATACGTTTCGGCAGGCTCGACGCCACTGATGAAGAATGCATCGAGGCGGCCAAGCTTGCATGCGCCCACTCTTTCATTATGCGTCTGCCGGATGGCTATAACACATGCATAGAAGGGGACGGCGGTTCTCTGAGCGCAGGCGAGAGGCAGCTGCTGAGCATAGCGCGTACGGCGGTAGCCGATCCGCCAGTCCTGGTCCTCGACGAGGCCACATCTTCGATTGACACACGAACCGAGAAACTCATCCAGAAGAGCATGGACAGCATAATGAAAGGCCGTACTAGCTTCGTCATCGCCCACAGGCTTTCGACTGTACGTGACGCCGATTACATTATCGTTCTGGAAAAGGGTCACATTATAGAGGCCGGAAAGCATTTCGAACTGCTCGAAACCCACGGTAAATATTGGGAATTATATACAGGAGGAAAATTATGAAACAGATCCAGCCCTACAAGCATCAGGTTAAGTATTATGAGTGCGACAGGATGGGCGTCACCCATCACTCCAACTATATACGCTTCATGGAAGAAGCCCGTATCTATTGGATGGACGAGCTTGGCTATGGCTTTGAGCGTATGGAGGCAGAGGGAGTAGTGTCGCCGGTTGTATCGCTGAGTATCAATTACAAACGCACCACGACATTCAAGGATGTGATAGAAATTGAAGTGCTTGTGGATGAAATGAGCGATCTTAAAATCAGCTTCAAATACACCATGAAGGTCGGAGGCAAGCTGGTGTGCACTGCAACCAGCACCCACTGCTTTATCGAAGCCGGCAAGCCCGTACCGCTGGCGACCCGTTTCCCGGAGCTTTACCGGGCGATAGTTGATACCTGCGTGCGATAACAAAAAAAATGTCTATCTTTGCGGCGAGATTCTGCACGGTGCAGGATCAAGTGTAACAGGTACCACTATAAAAACTGCAAAGATGAAAAAAGAGTTTTCGACAACATTCTTGTTGATGGCAGTGCTGTTTACGGTCTGCCTCATTACGTCCAATCTGTTCGCAACCAAGGTGATAAGCCTTTGGGGGATAAATCTTCCCGGGGCTGTGATCATCTTCCCACTGTCGTATATCCTTAACGACTGTATATCCGAAGTGTGGGGCTACAAGAAGGCGCGTTTCGTCATATGGACGGCCTTCTTTATGAATTTCCTGGTGGTCATTCTGGGACAGCTCCTGGTGTGGCTGCCCGCCGCTTCGTTCTGGGACGGGGCCGAACATTTCGACTTCATGTTCAATATGGCTCCCAGGGTGGCTGCGGCTTCGCTGCTGGCGTTCCTGGCCGGATCGCACCTCAATTCGCTGGTGCTCAGCAAAATGAAAATTGCCTCCGAAGGGCGCCGCTTCGGTGTGCGGGCAATCCTGTCTTCACTTGCCGGAGAGCTTCTGGACTCGCTTATATTCATGCCGATAGCGTTCTGGGGCACTCCGCTGAAGGCCCTCGCGTCTATGATGCTTGCCCAGGTTACTTTCAAGGTGTGCTATGAAATTCTCATCCTGCCCGTGACCTCCCTTGTGGTCCGCAAGGTCAAGGCGGCCGAGCAGGTGGATACTTATGATACAGACATTTCTTACAATCCGTTCAAGATAGGAGATTTATAATGGAAGAAAGGAAATCGGAGGGCTTGAAGTCCCTCGGCCACAAAGCAGTATATAAAAGTACATACGATCCTTCGGTGCTCGAAACTTTTGAAAACAAGCACCAGGACAATGACTATTGGGTGCGTTTCAACTGCCCCGAATTCACAAGCCTGTGCCCGATTACAGGGCAGCCCGACTTTGCGGAAATCCGCATAAGCTATGTGCCCGACAAGCGCATGGTGGAGAGCAAGAGCCTCAAACTGTACCTTTTCAGTTTCCGCGACGAAGGCGCTTTCCATGAAGACTGCGTGAATGTCATAATGAAGGACCTGGTGCGGCTCATGGATCCTAAGTATCTGGAAGTCACCGGACTGTTTGTTCCCAGGGGAGGCATAAGCATTTATCCTTACGCCAATTACGGCCGTCCCGGAACGCGCTGGGAAGAGCTTGCGCTCAGACGTCTTGAAAACCATGAATAGAGTATGAAATCGTTACGCATCCCTTTACTCCGTAACCTCGAGGACATTGACCTCGATACCGCAATCGAACTTGGCGGCGAACCTTTCAGGGTAGATACTATCAACTGGCCAGACGCCTATCCTTATGCCCCCTTATGCAACGGAAGGATTGCCCGTACCGAAGAGTCGCTGCTCGTGGATTTCCGCGTAAGCGGCCTGGACCTGCGCATACAGAACCTTTCCGACAAAGACCGGATATGGGAAGACAGCGCATGCGAGTTCTTCGTGAAGCTGCCGGACAGCGAAGAGTACTTCAACTTTGAGGTCAATCCTGCCGGACGCATCGTCGCGTCCCGTGGCACCGGCAGGGCAGGGCGTGTGCCCCTGTCCGACGAAGACTTCGGCAAGATAGTGAGGATAAGCTCGGTAGAGGGATTGCCAATGGTCAAGGTTCCGTTGAATTACGAAGGCGGCATCTGGAACTGGAGGGTGCTGCTCATCATCCCGTTCGAGGTGCTGGGAATAGAGGAACTGCCCTCAAAGCTGATGGGCAATATCTATAAATGCGGCGACCTTACCGCACATCCGCACTACGTCACCTGGGCACCGGTCCAGACGCCCGAGCCCGATTTCCATCGTCCGGAATTCTTCGGAGAATTTATCCTATAATAGCCTTCATCTGCGGCACTTTGGAGAGTGCCGATTCAAATAAGGCCCACTGGTTGCGGGTGCGCACCAGGTTGTGCTCGGGGTACTTGATTTTGTAGTAAGTATCTCCGTTGATGTAGTCTGTGAAAAAGCGTACCGCCTGCATGTACGGGAACAGACATGCCGCGAAAGGCAGGTTCTCTTTCTCGACTGCCGTCAGGAAACTGCTCGTCCCCTCGAGGTAACCCTTTGCGAAGGCTTCGAAAATATCCATGCGGAAGTCGATTTTGGCCACATCGGGATCGTCCTCCGCCACGGTGTTGGCCGCAGAGCGCAGGAAGTCGCCGAAATCGGAGAATACGAAAGAAGGCATGAGTGTGTCCAAGTCTATGACACACAAAATGTTACCCTCCTTGTCGAAGAGCATGTTGTTGACCTTGGTGTCGCAATGGCATATGCGCTTTGGCAGCAGACCCTCACGGTACATCCGCTCTGCCCTGCACATTTCATGTTCAAACGGCAGCATCTTGGAGAGTATCTCTTTAACCTCCGGCAGCTTCATCCTTCCCGCCGCGTCGGCTTCTACCGCCTCATGTAGCTGACGGGCGCGGAGTTCCATGTTATGAAAGTCCGGAATCGTTTCTCCCAGAGTGTCCGGAATATCCGCCAGCATGGCCTCGAACTGTCCGAAATTCTTGCCGGCAAGGTAGGAATACTTGGGATCGACGGTCTCGTATGTGCAGGAATCTTTGATGAATATGGAGACTCTCCACCAAGTCTGCCCGTCTGTCCAGTAGCTTTTGCCGGTGGCGGTGCAGCGCACGAAGCTGAGGACTTTCCTGTCTATGTCCGGATCGCCTGCAAGCTTGCGCCTGATGTGGGCGGTTGCGCAGTCTATGTTGTGCTGGAGCAACTCCACATCGCGGAAGATCGCATTGTTGATTCTTTGGAGGACATAGTTGTCCGGCCCGTCCGAAGTAACTAAGTATGTGTCGTTTATGAGTCCGTTGCCGAGTGGTTTGATGCCCAGGATCCGGCCTTTCAGGTCGAACTGTGAGGCTATAGCCGTGAGTTTGTCTGTGTTTTGCATAATGTGTGGCGTGAATACGCAAATATAGTAATGATTTGCTAATTTTGCGTCATGAAAAAGATTCTGTTGCCGCTGTTAGCCTTCATTTGTTTTTCTTGCACCGGGAATGAGCGGGTGACCCTTGGAGACGAACGCTTCGGGGAATATCTGCCTCTGCTTCAAAACCGCAGGGTGGCTCTTTTGAGCAACCAGAGCGGCATAGTGGGGGATGAGGTGCACAACTGGTGCCTTGCCGGAGGAAGCGAAGTCACTCCCGAATCGGCAGGCGTGCCGTTCGGACACCCTTCAGACCCTTCGCAGCCGGTTACATACGGCCCGCATCTGGTCGATGTATTGATAGAGAAGGGCATAAACGTCACGGCTATCTTTACGCCCGAACACGGATTCCGGGGAGATGCCGATGCCGGGGAAGGGGTGGATTCCAGTGTTGACTCCCGTACCGGAGTGCCGCTCCTGTCGCTCTACGGCCGCGGAAAGGAAGATGCGCTGGCATCGGACATGGCACTCTTCGATGTCCTGGTGGTGGATATACAGGATGTGGGCCTTCGATACTACACCTACTACGTCACGATGCTCAAGATGATGAAGCTCTGCGCTTCTTACGGCAAAGACGTAGTGGTGCTCGACCGGCCTAACCCGAACGGTTTTTATGTGGACGGCCCCTTGCTCGACATGAAATACAAGTCCGGAATCGGAGCCTTGCCTATTGCCATGGTGCACGGCATGACCCTGGGTGAGCTGGCCCTGATGATTAACGGAGAACGCTGGCTGGGAGACGGCCTGGAGTGCAATCTCACCGTGATACCTTGCCTCGGCTACAGGCACGGAATGCACTGTACATTGGTCAAGGCGCCGTCTCCGAACCTGAAGGACATGCGTTCGATATATCTCTACAGTTCAACTTGTTTCTTTGAAGGCACGGAAGTCACGGCGGGCCGTGGCACGGATTATCCTTTCGAGCTCTACGGACATCCGGATATGGAAGACAGAGGGTTTTCTTTTACGCCAAGGAGCATCCCCGGCGCCAAGAACCCCAGGTATAAAGATCAGAAATGCTACGGCGTGGATCTGAGAGACAAGACCCTGGAGGATATCTGGAGGGAACAGATCGATCTGCGTTATCTGGCTGACGCTCTGGACCATATGCCCTCAGACAGCAGCTTTTTCATGAAGAGGAATCATTTCGAACTGCAGGTCGGCGTATCCTATGTGCGGCAGATGCTGCTGGACAGAGTCCCCGTTGCTGAAATCGAGGCGAAGTGGGAGCCGGATGTGGCGACATTCAAGGCGCAGCGCCGTCCTTACCTGCTCTATCCGGAATAAAAAAAGGGAAAGCTTAGCACATCGCACCGCTACGACCTCATACCCTTGCTGCCTTCCGGCCCTGGGGGAGTTTTGAGGGAGCTGGTCGTGTACGACTTTCCCGTTGCAAAGATATAAAAAATATCAGATACTATCGAAGATCAGCGGAAGAATATCGTCAACTTTCTCGAATTTCCAAATCTTCTTGCCTCCGACCATGATGACGCTCATGGGCTTTCCGGACTTGGCCTGATACTGGGCCATAACCTGGCGGCAGGCCCCGCAAGGCGTTGCTGGATCGTCGGTTATGCGTCCGTAAACACCACCTGCTACCGCTAAGCTCAACATGTCTTTGTCGGGGTATTTTGCACCCGCGGCAAACATTGCCGTGCGCTCGGCGCAAAGACCGGACGGAAAAGCTGCATTCTCCTGGTTGGCCCCCCTCACTATCTGCCCGCCGGACATCCTTACGGCTGCGCCGACATTGAAGTGGGAGTAAGGAGCGTAAGAGCCCTTCATGCTCTCTATAGCTGCCTGGGCGAGCTCCCTGTCTTCGGCATTCAGCTCATCAATGCTGCTGAATTCCTGGAAGTCAATATTAATCTGCTGTTTAGTCATTATCAGTTATGTGAATTGTTGTTTGAGTTTCTCAATCTTGGCATCGGCATCAGGACCTTTGGCGCCGAAATAAAACTTAATTTTAGGCTCGGTTCCCGATGGCCTTACCGATACCACGTCGCCGTCTTCGTCAAAAAACTGCAGCACGTTGGAACTGGGCTGGCCGGTTTTCTCAGGCTCCAGATAATCAATGACTTTGGTCACTTTTGATCCGCACAGTTCTGCAGGCGGCTGGGCGCGCAGGCCGGCCATGATGGCCTGGATCTCCTGGGAGCCGCTGATGCCCTTGCGCACCAGGCTCACGAGTCCCTCTTTCCTGTAGCCGAACTCTTTGTAGATATGCTGCATAAGTTGATACAGGGTCATGCCTTGACCGGCTGCCCAGGCAGCACATTCTGCAATCATCATGCAGCTCACAGGGGCGTCTTTGTCGCGCACGAACTCGCCCACGTTGAAGCCGTAGCTTTCTTCTCCGCCGCAGATAAACTCCCAGCCTTCGGCCTCTTTGCGCTTGACGACTTCCGCTATGTACTTGAAGCCGGTGAGCACGTTGTACACAGGCACGCCGAAGCTCTTGCAAATCTCGGTGATCAATTCTGTGGTGACTATGGTCTTGACGACGTATTTCTTGCCGTCCAACTTGCCCAGTTCCTTCCAGCGGGTCAGGATGTAGTAGGTCAGCATGGAGGCAGTCTGGTTGCCGTTGAACAGTACGATTTTACCTTGGTCGTCACGCACGGCGATACCGACTCTGTCGGCATCCGGGTCGGTGCCTATCACCAGGTCCGCTCCCGTCTGCTCGGCCTTCTCGATTGCGAGCTTGAGGGCTGCGGGCTCTTCGGGATTGGGTGATATGACAGTGGGGAAGTTGCCGTCGGAAATGTCCTGCTCGGGCACATGGATTATGTTGTTGAAGCCGCTGCGCTTGAGGATTTCGGGGACCAGCCTCACGCCGCATCCGTGCAGGGGAGTGTACACGATCTTGAGGTCGGAGTGGCTCTTGCACGCTTCGGGGCTGAGCCGGAGCGACAGCAGGTCGCGCAGGTACAGTTCGTCAACGTCGGCTCCCATCGCTTCTATTTCGCCGCAGCGGAGCCCGGCCTTAAACTTGACCTGGGAGGGGTCGGTAATTTTGGCTACTTCAGCCACTATCTCTTTGTCCACTGGCGAAGTAACCTGCCCGCCGTCGGACCAGGAAACCTTGTATCCGTTGTACTCTTTGGGATTGTGGGAGGCGGTAATCATGATGCCGGCCACGGCCCCTTTGAGCCTTACGGCATAACTCATCTCAGGGGTGGGACGTATGTTGTCGAATATGAAAACATGGATGCCGTTGGCCGACAGCACTTCCGCGGCTATCTTGGCGAATTCCTTGCTGCCGTTCCTGGAGTCGTAGGAGATGACCACCTTAAGGTCTTCGCCTTCGCAATGCTTCAGGATGTAGTTGGCAAGGCCCTGCGTGGCCATCCCGACGGTATATTTGTTCATGCGGTTGGTGCCTGTGCCCATGATGCCGCGCAAGCCGCCGGTACCGAATTCGAGGTTCTTGTAGAAAGCGTCCTCGAGTTCCGCGGGATCTTCGCTCCGCATCTTCAGTATCTGCATTTTGGTGGTTTGGTCGAAGTCTCCTTCGAGCCAGCTCTGCACTTTGGCTTCAAATTCTTTCATATTTCAACGCAGGTTTCGTTTTTGGTCTCAAACACGCGCCCGGGGTACTTATCGATGATGGCGCGGTTGTGGGTTATCATGACTATTGCAGTGCCGCGCTCTTTGTTGATCTGCAGCAGCAACTGGAGGATGCCGTCCGCCGTCTCGGAGTCGAGATTGCCGGTGGGCTCGTCGGCAATGATGAGCTCGGGCTCGTTGAGTATTGCGCGTGCAATCGCAACTCGCTGCTGTTCACCGCCGGAGAGCTGGTGCGGCATCTTGTGCGCCTTGGTCTGCATGCCGACGGCCTCCAATGCTTCGGCGATACGTTTGTCCATGGCTTCGCGGTCTTTCCAGCCGGTGGATTTGAGCACGAAATCCAGATTCTCTTCCACGCTTCTGTCCATGAGCAGCTGGAAATCCTGGAACACAACGCCGAGCCGGCGCCGGAGCAGGGGGATGTCTTTCGTACGAATCTTGGTAAGATCGTGCCCGCACACCTCTCCGTAGCCTTTTTCGAGGCGGTTTTCGGCAATCATGGTGCGGATTATCGAGGTCTTGCCGGTGCCCACCTTGCCCACGATGTAAACAAGGTCACCTTCTTTGACCTCCATGTTAAGGCCGTAAACGACGATGCTCTCTCCGCTGCTTATGTCGGCATCTTTAAAAATAATGACATTTTTCATAAAAAACTGCCCTTAGATTCTGCAAATATAACTTAAATTGAGTAAATTTGTAAGTTAAAAAGTAATTTTATGCGAGTGAAACTGATTATGGCTGCCGTGCTGCTCTCAGCAGTGATGTATGCGGCGCCAGATGAGCGTACTGAAATATACCGCAAAGCCGTAAATCTCTACGAACACGGGATGTACGAGCGGGCGGCAAACCTGCTTGACAAGATACATGGAGACCCCATGAGCGACGGTTATGCGGTGCTCTGCGCCATCAAGATGCAGAGCGAGGGGTTTGAAGACCGCCTGCACGAGTACGAAAGTACGTGGCACAAATCTGCTATTTCCAACGTAATCGACTACGAGTATGCCCTGGTGCTGTTCGACCGCGGCCGTTATGACGAGGCGTCCAAGCGCTTCGCCAACGTGGAAAAGAAGCATCTGGACGACGCCCACTACCCGGAACTGGCGTTCAAGAAGGGATATTCCGATTTTATCCGCGGTTTGTATGGCAAAGCCCGTCCCAGTTTCTACGAAGTCGAAGAGCTGCCTATGTCGGACTACAAGGCTCCGTCCAGGTATGCCCTCGGCTACATGGCTTACTGTGAAAAGGATTTTGCGGAGGCGGAAAAGTGGTTCGATCTTTCAGTCACCGACCCTCGCTTCGAAGAGCTCTCCTCGTTCTATCTTGTGGACTGCCGCTTCATGCAGAAGGACTACGACTATGTGCTGTCCAAGGGCGTGTCGGCCTACAAGAACCAGCCCGGCGTACGTAAGGCCCACCTCGCCAGAATCATCTCCGAGTCTTACCTGGTCAAGGGCGACAAAGCCAAGGCGAAAGAGTACTACGCGGCAACCTCCAAAGAGAATATGACCCGTTCGGATTATTTCTATGCCGGCTCCGTGCTCTATGCGGTGGACGACTTCAAGGGAGCCATCGCCAACTACGAGAAAATGACCGAGCGCTCCGACTCTCTGGGACAGATCGCCAACTACCAGCTGGCCAATGCCTACCTGAACACTGGCAACAATATAGCTGCCATGAATGCTTTCAAGGCGGCGTCGGGGCAGGAATGGAATCCCGTGATGCAGGAAGACGCCATGTTCAACTATGCCAAGCTCGCATTCGACCTCAACAAAGATACTTCCGCATTCAACCGTTACATCTCCAAATACAACACGTCCAAGCGCGGCGATGAAATATACGGCTACATGGCACTCGCATCCCTGTACAACCGAGATTATGCCGCAGCTGTGGAGGCGTACGACAAGATAGACGAACTGGATGACGCCCAGCGCAGCAACTACGTCAAGGCATATTACCTCAGGGGTCAGCAGCTGGTGGAGAGCGGAGCTTACCGCGACGCCGTGCCTTGCCTGCGTGCTGCGGCTTATTATCTGCCCAAGCAGGATCCCCTCGGACAGCTTGCACGTTACTGGCAGGCGGAGTCCGAGTACCGCAGCGAAAACTACGACAACGCAGCACGGCTCTTTGCCGACCTGTACAATGTTTCTGCCCTTAACGGCCAGGAAGAAGGGGACTTGCTCCCTTACAACGTGGCATTCTCCCACTTCAAGGCCGGGGACTATGAATCCGCATCCCGCTGGTTCGACATTTACCTGTCCGAAGGCGGCAAGACCAGCCGCAAAGACGCACTGGTTCGCCGCGGCGACTGCGATTTCGCCCAGCGCAACTATAAAGGGGCCATAGAGAGCTACCGTAACGCCACCAAGGAAATCGGGGTGAAGGAAGACCTTTATCCCTACTGCCAGCTGGCAATGGCATATGGCCTTTCCGGCGACAAGAACGCCAAGGCCGATGTGCTGGGCTACGTGCTCCAGTCCACCCCCGGCACACCTATGTACGAGGAAGGCCTTTACGAGCTGGGACGCGCCAATATGGACATCTCCGACAACCGTAAGGCCCTTGAGGCGTTTACCCTGCTGAATGACAGCTCCACCGACCGGGAGACCCGTGCAAAGGCCCTCATCGGAATGGGTATGGTGCACCGTAACACATCCGACTACGACCGTGCGCTGGTGTGCTACAAGGAGGTCGTGAAGCTTCTCCCGGGCAGCCAGTATTCCGATGACGCGCTGTTTGCCATCGAATCCATCTACCAGGCCCGTCAGGAACCGGAGAAATACCTCGAGTACATAGAGAGCAACAACCTTGCTGCAGGCAAGAGCGATTCCGACAAGGAGGAACTCTATTTCAACACTGCCGAGCAGGTCTTCCTGTCGGGCAATTACCTTCAGGCGGCTTCGTCTCTGCAGAAATATCTGGACACTTATCCCAACGGGGCCCATACGACCAACGCTTTGTTCTACCTTGCTGAGTCTTACTCCGCCCTGGGGAACAAAGAAAAGGCATGCGACTATTATGAGCGTGTGTCCCAGTCGGGCGAAAGCAGTTCCTTCGTCGAAGCTTCACTGCTGCATCTCGCGCAGTTGAGCTATAGCCTGGAGCGTTACAGCCAGGCCTATGATGCATTTGCGAAGCTGCGCAGCCAGGGCAAGATGGCAGAAAACCGCAAGGAGGCCCTCTACGGCATGATGCGTTCCGCATATAAAGCCCATAATTACGACGAGGCGGCGCTTTCGGCGACTGAAGTGGCTGTGTCTTCCAACGTAACCGCAGACCTTAAGCGTGAGGCCGACTACATCAAGGCGAAGTCCTACATGGCCAGCAGCCGTCGCGACGAAGCCCTCGACCTGTTCCGCAGCCTGTCTGCCCAGCCGGCTACCAATGAAGGCGCCGAGGCCCGTTACATCCTGATTCAAGATGCTTACGACAGGGCCGACTACGAGGCTGTGCAGAAAGCTGTGTTCGACTTCTCCGACAAGTCGGGCGGCCAGAACTACTGGCTCGCACGCGCCTACCTTACGCTCGCTGACACATTTGTCCAGATAGGCAAAACCGAGCAGGCCAAGGCCACGCTCGAAAGCATCCGGGACGGCTACACAGCCGAAAAGGCGGATGACGATATCCAGGACCTTGTCCAGTCGAGACTTTACAAACTTAACATCTAAGTGAGTATGAAAAAACACGTTATATTTCTGGCCGCGGTGTTGCTCCCGCTCGGGCTGGCCGCCCAGAACCTCAACCCCGAGGTGCATGTGACCAACGAGTATCAGACGCGCATGGGTGATGCAGCCAAGCAGGGCCCGTCCATGAAAGTGCCTGACTCCCTGTTCCGTTTCGATTATCACTTCGATTATTCTGTTTTCGACTCTCCTTATAAGGGCGCATATGAATTTTCGCCCTATTCGGTCACTATTACCCCCGATTCCAGGCCCTACGACGGCCGCAAACTCTATTTGCGCGGCGGCTTGGGCTACACTTTCAAGCCCGAACTGGATTTCGTGTGGGCGGCCGTGGACAAGAAAAAGAGCGCCGTCAACGTTTTTGCCTCCGGCAAAGGTTTCTACGGAAACTACCGCCATATAGTGCCCACTTCCTTCCAACTGGCCAAGAAAACCTTCGACAAGGGCTGGGACTTCGGAACTTCCATTGGCGCAGATGCGCGTTTTAACGTCAAGGATTGCGTCATCCGCGCCGAAGCCGGCTATGACGGAATTTACACAGGACATGAAATTTACAACGGGGACAACTGCCATGCTCCCTATGTGTCCGCACGCCTCGCATACGGCAAGGCAGATGCCTATATGCTTTCCGTAGGAGCCCAGTACCGTCATGTTTACGACTGGCTCAACGGACAGGATCCCGTGAGGGACAACGAGATTAAGGTCGATGCCACACTGACCCCATTCATTTTTGACAAATACCATCTTTCCGTCGATGCCAACTGGATGTACACCTCGTTCTACTCCGAGTTCGTGCTGCATCCGCATGCACTCCTGCGCATGGGCAAGCTTGACCTTGACGCCGGAGCGCGTATCGGCTGGTTCACGGGGCAGGTTACTGCGCATCCTGCGATCAACGCCACCTTCCACCTGCTGAAGGACTATCTTGACATTTATGCCGGCGCAGACGGTCAGGACCATATGATGACCTACTGGGATTATAAGTCCCGCGCTCACCGCTATTATGTGAGCTACGGCGCTCCTCGTCCCATCAGGGAAATCGCCGACTTGTTCCTCGGTTTCCGCGGCCATGCCGATTTCGGCCTGCAGTACGACCTGAAGGGCGGCTACCGTTTCATGAAAGATGCTCCATTCTGGGCTATCTCCAAGACCGGGCACGAAGCTCTGTTCTTCCAGGACTGCAATATTCTGCATGTCGATGCTCTCGTGTCATGGGCTTCGGAGCGTTTCAATCTCGACGGGGGACTGCACTATTTGAACATTCCGGGCGGAGTCGAAGAAGGCGTTTTCGCTCCATCGGCCGTTACCGGCACCCTGAAAGGCACCTACAATTGGAACAAACGTATATATGCCGGACTGTCCATGGACATGGGCTCGGCGCGTGAGGCTACGTTGGGAATTACCAATCCCAAGATTCCCGGCTATGTCAACGTAGGCCTTTTCGGAGAATACAAGTGGAGCAGCAAGCTCAGCTTCTGGCTCAAGGCAGACAACCTGCTTAATCACGACATAAGGATCAGCCCTCTCATCAGCGAGTGCGGACCTTCTGTGATAGTCGGTGCAAGTCTGAGTTTGTGATATTTTGTGTAACTTTGCGAGTTTTTAATAGATATTATGATTGATCAGGAAGAGATGAAGCAGGCGGAAGAACAGTATTCCGCAAATAGTATCCAGGTCCTTGAAGGACTTGAAGCGGTGCGCAAGCGCCCTTCCATGTACATAGGAGATATTTCTGAGCGTGGCCTCCACCACCTTGTATATGAAGTAGTTGACAACAGTATCGACGAGGCCATGGCCGGTTTCTGCGATACCATCGACGTGCGCATCCTCGAAGGCGATTCCATCCGGGTAAGCGACAACGGCCGCGGTATCCCTACGGGCATGCACGAGAAAGAGCACCGTTCCGCTTTGGAGGTCGTGCTCACCGTGCTGCATGCCGGCGGTAAGTTCAGCAAGAACAGTTACAAGGTCTCCGGAGGTCTGCACGGCGTGGGCGTGTCTTGCGTCAATGCCCTGTCCGACCTGTTGGTGGCTGAGGTACACCGTGAAGGAAAGATTTTCGAACAGCGTTATTCCAAGGGCAAGCCTATGACTCAGGTTGAGGTAAAGGGTGAGGCGTCCGATACCGGAACCATCATCACTTTCCATCCCGATCCGGAGATTTTTGTCCAGACGACCCACTACAAATATGACACCCTTGCAGCCCGTCTCCGCGAGCTGGCTTTCCTCAACAAAGGAATCCACATTTCGCTCACCGACGAGCGCGAGCTCGTAGATGAGATGGTGATCGACGCGGATGGGGAGTCCAAGGCCACCGGCCGCAAGGTGTTCCGCTCCGAGCAGTTCTACTCCGAGCAGGGACTCAGCGAGTTCATCGAGTACCTCGATGCCGGCGCCCAGACCATAATCCCCAAGCCGGTCTGCATTTCTTCCGACAAGATTATCCCCATCGACATAGCCCTCCAGTACAATAGCGGCTATTCCGAGAAGATATATTCCTACGTGAACAACATCCACACCATAGAGGGTGGAACCCATCTGCAAGGTTTCAAGATGGGCCTCAGCAGGTCCCTGAAGCAGTATGCAGAGAAGAACAAGCTGCTCGATAAGTTCAAGGGCGACCTTGCTCCGGAAGATTTCCGTGAGGGCCTTACCGCCGTTATTTCCGTCAAGATTTCCGAGCCTCAGTTCGAAGGCCAGACCAAGACCAAGCTCGGCAACCCCGAAGCCACTTCGGCTGTGTCCCAGGCCACTGCTTCGGCTCTTGACCTCTATCTGGAAGAGAATCCCAAGTTCGCCAAGACCATAATCGACAAGATAGTACTGGCCGCAACCGCCCGTGCTGCAGCCCGCAAAGCCCGCGAGATGGTGCAGCGCAAGAGCCCCCTCGGAGGCGGCGGCATGCCCGGCAAACTTGCCGACTGTTCCGACAAAGATCCCGAAAGATGCGAACTGTTCCTGGTTGAGGGAGACTCTGCAGGCGGAACCGCCAAACAGGGACGCGACCGCCGTACGCAGGCCATCCTGCCTCTCCGCGGTAAGATCCTCAATGTGGAAAAGGCTGCCGGCGACCGTGCATTCGATTCCGAGGAAATCCGCAACATCTACACAGCCCTGGGCGTGACCGTAGCGCAGGAAGATGAGACCGGCGAAAAGCACATGGACCTCAGCAAACTCCGTTATCACAAGGTGGTCATCATGACCGATGCCGATGTGGACGGATCACATATCGCCTGCCTCATACTCACATTCTTCTTCCGTTATATGTACGACCTCATCAAGAACGGCTATGTGTACCTGGCCACCCCTCCTCTGTACAAGGTCTGGAAGGGGAAGGAAGAGATATACTGCTGGACAGAAGACCAGCGTGAAGAGGCGGCCCTCAAGCTCGGCAAAGGCACCGACAAGGGATACAACATCCAGCGGTACAAAGGTTTGGGTGAGATGAGCGAGGAACAGCTCTGGGAGACCACCATGAACCCGGCCAAGAGGCGCCTGCGCCAGATTACCATAGACAATGCCGCCCAGGCTGAGCGTACTTTCAGCATGCTCATGGGCGACGACGTACCTCCCCGCAGGCAGTTTATAGAAGAAAACGCACATTACGCAAATATTGACGCATGATTCTGGATATTTTCGACCGCATAGAACGTGATAGCGGCGGTCCTATCGGACAGTATTTCGAACAAGGATTCGGTTACTACATGTACCCTCGCCTCGAAGGCGAACTGGGCCCTCATATGATTTTCAACGGCACTCCCGTTCTCAACTGGAGTCTCAATAACTATCTCGGCCTGGCCAACCATCCCGAGATCCGCAAGGTAGAGACCGAGGCTGTGGCCAAGTGGGGCCTGAGCGCGCCTATGGGAAGCCGCATGCTTTCCGGCCATACCAAATACCACGAGAAGCTGGAGAAGATGTTCGCCGACTTTGAGTGCAAGGAAGACGCTTTCCTCTTTAACTTCGGCTATCAGGGCATCGTTTCCACCATCGACTGCCTCACGGCACGTCACGATGTGATAGTCTATGACAACGAAGCTCATGCCTGTCTGCTGGACGGCATACGTCTGCACACCGGCAGCAAGTACAAATACCGCCACAACAATATGGCCGACTGCGAAAGGGTGCTTGCACGTGCCTGCAAAGAGGCCGAAGAGAGCGGAGGAGGTGTCTTGCTTATCACCGAGGGTGTTTACGGCATGACCGGAGCCCTTGGCAAGCTGGACGAAATCGTGGCCCTCAAGCAGAAATATCCTTTCCGCATCCTCATCGACGATGCCCATGGCTTCGGCCTTCTGGGCGAGCACGGACGCGGAACGTCGGAGCACTTCGGCGTCATGGACGGAGTTGATATCTACATCGGCGCTTTTGCCAAATCCATGGCGAGCATAGGCGGCTTCGTGGCCGGTCCCCGCAAGATCATCAACTACCTGCGCCTTAACATGCGCTCCCAGATGTATGCCAAGAGCCTGCCCATGGCCTATGTCATCAGCAACATCAAGAGGCTCGAAATCATAATGTCTCCCGAGGGTGACGAAAGGCGCCGCAAGTGCATGGAAATCACTCATGCCCTTCAGAAGGGATTCCGCGAGCAGGGCTTTGATATAGGTGAGGCCGAGGCATGCGTGACCCCTATACACATTGACGGAGGCGGTATAGCCCAGGCCACCAAGATTGCCAAAGACCTTCGTGAGAACTATCGCATCTTCTGCTCCATGGTAATCTATCCTGTGATTCCCAAGGGCATGATTATATTCCGCATAGTTTCCACCGCGTCCCACACCATGGAAGATGTGGAATACACGTTGAACGCTTTCAAGGAAATCAAGGCGAAGCTCGATGCCGGACAGTACGACGGCGACGACATTGCCGCAATGACACTCAAATGATACATCGACTATCTGTGCTCACCCCTACCGGGGCCGTCAAACTTGGGAAAAAGGCCCCGGTAGGGGTGAGCGCAGACAGTCTGACATAAAGCATTTATTGTGAACAAAGCATATTTCAAAGACAAGGTCATAATTGTCACCGGAGCCAGTTCGGGCATCGGGCTTGCAGCCTGCCGTCTGTTCGGCAGCCTCGGTGCAAAAGTGGTAATGGCTGCGCGCTCGTACGACAAACTTTGCAGCCTTGCCCCTTCGGTGGCTCCCGAAGACAGGGTGTTGCCGGTGCTCTGTGACGTGACATCCGAGCAGGACTGCCAGAATCTGATTCAGGCTGCCGTGGCTCGTTTCGGCCGTATAGATATACTGGTCAATAATGCCGGCCTGTCCATGCGCGCTATGTTCAAAGACCTGGACCTCAAGGTGATACATCGTCTGATGGACGTGAATTTCTGGGGCACTGTGAATTGCACCAAATATGCCCTTCCTTACCTTCTGGAGACCAAAGGCCAGGTGGTCGGCGTCATAAGCATAGCCGGTTATTCAGCCCTTCCGGCCCGGACAGGTTACAGTTCTTCGAAGTATGCAATACGCGGTTTTCTGGACACGTTGAGGATAGAGCATATGAAAGACGGCCTTGGGGTACTTGTGTTCGCCCCCGGCTATACATCTTCCAATGTCCGTAATGCAGCCCTTACCGCAGACGGCAGCGCCCAGGGAGACACTCCTCTGGACGAAGACAAGCTCATGAGCGCTGAAGAATGTGCCGCACACCTGGCGAGGGGCCTTGCACGTCGCAAGTCCGAACTAATCCTGACCGGTTTGGGAAAGGCCACGGTTTGGGCTCACAGGCTGTTCCCCCGTCTTACAGACAAGTTGACTTATAAATACATTGCACGTGAAACCGACAGTCCGTTTAAATAAACTGCTGCCGCTGCTTTTTGCCGCCCTGCTTCTTGCCGCCGTCGCTCCGAGGACGGTGCGTTTTGAGTATGAGTACAAGAAGGGGAGTACATGGGATTATGAAACCTTGTTCGCTCCTTTCGATTTCCCCGTTCTCAAGACCGAAGAGCAGATGCAGGAAGAGATGAGGAATTCTTCGGATGTTTACGTGCCTTATTATAATTATCTCCCAGATGTGACCGCCGAAAGTCTCAAAAAGGTTTCGGCTCTTCATCTCGACGGATATGGAAACGAAGTGGTGTCGGCGCTTGGTGCTATTCTCGACCGTGGAGTAGTATCCGATGACGCCCTTCCGATGGATACCGAGGTAATCTATATCCAGAGGCAGAAGCGCGCCGTTAAGGTGCCTTCCGACAATGTGCTGGGTTTGTCTGCTGCACGTTCGAAGTTGTTGAAAGACATACAGGAGCGCATAGATTCTATATCTGTGGATTCTTTGCTAAGGGCATATTCCGTGTATAATCTGGTAGTCCCCAATCTTGTATTCGATGCCGAGATTACCAATGCGGTGAATTCCGATGCCGCATCGCGCATTTCGCCCACCAGCGGCGTCATTTCCGCCGGTCAGCTCATTGTGTCTAAAGGGGAGATCGTTACCGCCGAAATTGCCCAGATACTCGATTCGTATAAAAAAGAATATGAAACTAATCTTGGCTCCGGGCGCTCCGTCTATCTGGAGTTGCTCGGCAATTTCCTGGTGGCGTTGATATTGCTGTTCCTGTTGGTGCTGGTCATCTATTACAGCAATCCCGACATATTCAGCGACTCCCGTTTCTACTATCTGCTTTTCGTATTCACTTTCGCGGCTGTAGCGATTTTGCTTATATGCCGCTTCAACCCGCGCTGGCTGTTCCTTACCCCTCTTACGCTTGCGGCTTTGTACCTGCAGGCCTTTGTCCGCGGCCGGGTTATCATACCAGTGTATTTTATCTCGCTGCTTCCGCTTCTGGTCTATGCCGACCATGGGGCCTCGCTGTTCCTGATCTTCATTGTCGGAGGCTTGGTGTCCATATGGGGCTTCCCCACATTCGGGAAGGGATGGAAGCAGTTCCTGCTCGCGTTGCTGACCTTCGTGAGCATGGCGCTGACCTATCTTGTCCTGCGCCTTGTGGGAGCGGTCAACGGCCTGATCCTGCAAGATTTGCTCAGGCTCTTCATTGCCGCGATGCTCGCCGTGGCCTTCTATCCGCTGATCTATCTTTTCGAGAAGATATTCAACCTGGTTTCCAACTCACGCCTTGCCGAACTGGCTGATACTTCCAGCAAACTGCTGCGCGAGCTTGAACAGAAGGCTCCCGGAACTTTCCAGCACTCCCTGCAGGTCATGAACATGGCCGACGCCGCTGCCCGGTCCATAGACGCCAACCCTCTGTTGCTGAGAGTGGGCGCCCTGTACCATGACATAGGCAAAATGAACAATCCTATGTGCTTTGTGGAGAATGAGTCCCTGCTCAATAAGACAGAGGATCAGAAGTATCATACCGGATTATCTCCACAGCAGAGTGCCGAAGATATAATAAGGCATGTATCGGACGGCGTGGAAATGGCCAGGAAGCACAGGCTTCCCGAAGTAGTAGTGGATTTCATTCGCACCCATCACGGCACCACTCTGACGGGCTATTTCTGGAGTAAATACCTGTCCCAGAAAGGTGATCCTGCAAACGGCAAGTATTTTCGCTATCCCGGTCCCGCTCCGACCACCAAAGAGCAGATCATCCTCATGCTGTGCGACAGCATAGAAGCTGCTTCCCGCACTCTTACTGAATACACGCCCCAGGCTTTTTCCGATTTTGTGGAGCGTATAGTGCAAGGCAAAATGGACCAGGGACAGTTCGACAACGCCGATATTTCCATAAAAGAGATTTCCGGCATCAAGGAGGCCATCAAGGGCTACCTTGCCCAGATGCACCACGGGCGCGTGGCCTATCCTTCCAATAGAAAAAAATTCTTAAAATTATAACAACATGAACCTTACAAAAAAACAAATCGACGACCTCAATATCGAGCTCACGCTGGAGATCGCTCCGGAAGATTATGCTGAAGAAGTAAAGAAAAAGCTCTCAGAGCGCAGGCGCAACGCCGAGTTCAAGGGATTCCGCAAAGGAATGGTCCCTGCATCGCTCATCAAGAGGGTTTACGGGGAGCAGGCGCTTGCTGATGCGGTTAACGATGTCATCACAACTTCTCTCGACAATTATATTTCCGACAATCAGCTGCATCTCCTGGGAGAACCTCTGGGCAGCGAGAACCAGCCGGAGCTTGTGTGGGAAGACGGCAACAGCTTTACTTTTGTGTTCGACGCCGCTCTTTCTCCCGAAGTGAATGTGGAAGTCGAGGCGTCCGATACAGTGAATAAGTATTCCATCACCTCTTCCGCCAAGGAGAAGGCCACGATGATCGAGAATCTCAAGAAGTACCGAGAGGAGAGCAAGCAGGAGCCTCTGGCCGAGGAAGAGATGGAAAAGACTGTGACAGAGCGCCTTAAGGAGGAGCATCGTCAGGAGGCCGATTGGAGACTCAGCAAAGATATCAGGGACTTTTATGTCGCCAAGGCCGGCATCCAGCTGCCTGAGGCTTTCCTCAAGAGGTGGCTTCTTGCTGCCAACCAGGGTAAGCTCACCCAGGAAGACATCGACAAGGATTTCCCCGGATTCTGCGAAGATTTCAAGTGGCAGCTGGTCCGCGGCAGCCTGATGCAGAAATTCGGTTTCACGGTTGAGCACGAAGATATACTCGAAGCGGCAAAGGCTTTCGTGACTTATCAGTATGCCATGTACGGCATCGGTAATGTCCCCGAGGATATGATCACCGAGGCCGTGGCCAATGTCATGAAGGACCGCCGCCAGCTCGAGCGCCTCTCCGAGCAGGTAGAGGACCGCAAGGTGCTGGAGAAGATCAAAGAGACCATCACCCTTAAGGACAAGAAGATCAGCTCCGAAAAATTCCGCGAGCTCTAGTATAGTTCGGTCAGACAAAAAGCAGCAGGCGCTCCGGAACCCGTAAAACTTGGATAAAGGGTTCCGGAGCGCCTGCTGCTTTTTGTCTTTACTCTTCTAGAAGTTGAACTCCACGAGCATGGGCCTGTGGTCGCTGGGGACGTTCATGTCGGAGACGGCGCCCTTGCTCTTTGTCTTGGTCCAGCTGTCGTTTACGTTGAATGCACGGACGACCTTGCTGCCCATGGCAGGAGAAACATACATGTAGTCGCGCCTGTCGGTATTGCCATATGTACTGGCCACGAAATCTACGCCAGCCCTGTAGGCTATGCTCATGATGTCCTGGAGATTTGTCTTGTCCAGCACTACATTCTGGCATTTGTACTTGGCTGCGGTAGGAGATCCATTCTCATCTATCACGGGGATGTCCAGACGTGAAGGGGAGTTGAAGTCACCTACAAGTATCCAGTTCGTGGTGGAGCTGTAAGAAGAGTTGTTGATGGTCTGCTTGATTATGTAATCCATCTCGAACTCACGGTATTCAGCACCGCCGGAACTGCCGGAACTCTGGCCGTAGTCGTAAGCGAAGGGCCACATATGGCCGGTTACTATGTCTATGGTCTTGCCGTTCACGGTTACCCGGAACATACCTGCACCGCGGCTTATAGGCCTGCTGGTGTTGGTGGAAGTGATCTTCTTGATGGTTTGGATGGGGTACTTGGATGTCACCACCTGAGGGAATATGTAGTTGGTGGTTCCGACAATGCCGCCGACAGCCGTGTTGCTGTGCCCGTATCTGGCAGCGAGCTCACCCCAACCATTGGGCAGATACCTGGAGGATCCGACGTATACACTGCTGTTATTCTTGAACACGGAAGCCGCTTCGCACCATACGCAGATGTCGGGATCGTACCTCTTGACGAATTCCACGAATGTGTCGTAGTTATTGTGCTGATCGGCCCACATGCCGTAGTCGATGTTCCAGTAAAGGACCCTGAGATTGCCCTTCTTGCCGTCAGTGCCGGGGATGTAGTTGACTTTTATTTCGTCGAGGTAGAACCCGTGCGTTATGCTGGTACTGGTGGAATTGCCGGCGATATAAAGGCTGGAGGCATCGGTGAGGTTCTCGGCAGTTATCTCGCAGAGGTGCCACTCTTTCTTTGATGAGAGGGAAGCGGGTATCGTGACGCTGCTGTGGTTGAGGATGCCGCGTCCGTTGATGGCGTTGTAACCTATCCATGCGTCCGCATCCTGGCCGTCAATCTTCATGGATGCTATCTTGCCTGCATATACGAGATCTACCAGAAGGTCGTCCTCGCATCCGTCGCGCAGGCAGAATTTGAATGAAATGGTGGCGTCGATGGTGTTCTCAATCTTGCCGAACGGAGGAGTCTGAACGACGCCGCGGTTTACCAGCAAACCTACAGCGAGTGCTCCGTGATATTCCTGGCAGCGGTACAGATACTTCCAGTCTGCCAGATTGCGGCTGTTGATGTAGCTCGTGGGTACCTGGTGGGAAGTGCCTACAGTGTAGGTCTTTACGTCGTTCCAGGTGTTGGTCTGGATGAAGCTGGAGCCGGGGTAGTCGTATGTGACCGTGGTAAATGCGTTGGCATAGCCGTCCCTGTCCTTACCGTCGGTGACTTCGGGCAAGGTGGAGTCGGGAGCATATCCTATAGAGCCTTCGCCATCCATGATGTCGCCGCCCCAAACGAAGTTATCGAATCCTTCGTAGAAAAGAAGCGTGCCGTCGGGGGAATAGTCAACTGTTGTGTCGTAGATCTGTCCTGCCTCTATGACGCCGGGCGTGATGGTTGTTTGCACCATCTTGTGCTCAGAGTCGCAGACGGTAATCTCAAGCCCTCCGGAATAGTCACCGGGAGCGATAAGGACGGGAACCGTGGCAGGCATGGATACGAAAGATCCTCTGTCGGTGCAGTTCACGACGGTCCAGTCGAGACCTTCGGTGAGCGAGAGTGCGCCGCCTTCAGCTGCAGCCTTGCCGCTCAGGGTCTTGCCGTCGAGCGAGCGGACCTTTACGGAAGATGCGGATGCGCTGCCGCTGAGCTGCACGTTAAGCAGGGCCACTGCATCTGAGAATGTAAGTATGTTGCCGTTCTCGGGGCTGTAGGATGCGTAGCGGGGATAGCTGGCAAATTCCTGAGCCGTGCTGTTCCAGAACTGGGAGCAGGGGACCACGACGTCGGTGAGGACATTCGCGCCGTACCACTTGGGAGAATTGGCATTGTATATCGCGGCGTTGTATTGCTTGTCTGCGTTCTCTGCTACCTCTATGTAGTAGCGGCCGGCTGCATCGGTTTTCACCACGCAGATGCGGCCGTTCATGGTCACCGACCAGTCCTTGACGGTGCCCTCCTGCAGACCGAGCTTGTCGCGGAGGCTACCGTCTAGCTCAAGGTAGAAGCGCACCTTGCCGTTGGATGCAATGATGGAATTGAGACCTTCCAGCACTCCGAAGGTGCTTCTCTTGATAGTGCGGGCCTTGGAAGACACCAGTTCGGAATCAGGCACGCCGTTGCTGTGCTTCAGTGTGATGTCAACGCCTTTCTGGAGTGACACCGGAAGCAGGACGGCATAATAATACGTACCTTGCTCGAAAGTGCCTTCAGGGGCGGTAAGCACAATCTCTTTCTGGCCTTCGCTCACAGATTTGAGAACCGGTACACCGTCTTCAAAGGCGAAGCTTGCTGTTCCGGCGATATCTTCTCCGTTGTTGCCTTTAATGACAACAGAGCTGATACCATCTTCGGAGACGGCGAATTTGATGCCTCCGGCTGCATTGTAGAACTTCATGCTGAAAGATTCCGACTGTGCAATGGTGGGGAAGGCCCCGGCATCGAAACTGCCTGCTACAGCCTGCTGAGCGGCAGGAATGGTGAGAGTGATTGCTCCGCTCTCATCGACTGAAGGGTTGCAGCCGGCGGGATATACTGCGTAATACTTTGAAGCTGTGCCTATCTCTCCCTTGAACGTGGCTGTTTGGCTTGCCTGCGTCTCTTGGGAGGTGAATTCGGAACCGGCACCGCCTTCGCCTGCGAACACCATTATCTTGTCGCCGGCGCTCCACCAGACGCTCTTGCCGTCGGGCTGGACTGCCGCCTTGGTCGAAGGTGTTAGCCCTTCGCGCTCAGCTGTCAGGGTCACGCTTCCTGCGGAAGGAATTGCAGGTTCGGTTTCTTTCTCTGCCGTGCAGGAGACTGCAATCATGGATGCGATTGCCAGCATGTATGCTATGTTGCTCTTTTTCATGGCTAGAAACTTAAAAAACCCAGTTATCATCCACAATATCTTCCGAGCCTCCTTCTACGAGGCTTTGGCAAAGCAGCACGGGGACGTATGCGTCTGCACTTGCTTCAGGACGTACGTAGTCCCTTAAAGTTGTTTTTGTCATGCTAAACAATGATATTTAATTGGGAGCAGGATCCGCGGTCAGGCGGGTCCTGCCATATGTTACGGTGCTACGTAGGTAAGACCGGTGATCTTGTCCTCCGCGCCGTTGGCCAGATGTCCGATGTACTGCATGAAATTATCTGCGTTGACATCGAACAATTCGGTTGCCGACTTGCCTATCTTGCCGCTGATGGTGACGCCGCTGATGTGATCGAATCCGTCGCCTTTGATCCATCCTCCCAGAAGTCCGGAGCAATAGCCGTTGGAGTCTTCATTGGGACTGATGATAGTCCCATAGTTACCTCCGTTTTCAACGTAGCAGGAAGCCTTGTTGAGGAGGCAGAAAATGCCACCCACGCGTGTCAGATTGTGGGTAACCGTAAGGTCCCCACGGTTCTCACAGTTGATGACTGCACAGTTTTCTTCAACTTGGGAAACCACGCCGGCCTCACGTCCGTTAGTGAATCCATTGTTCATGCTTCCCTTATTGACGCAGTGTCTGAGAGTGGTGTTGTAGAAAGCGGTAGCCAGTATTCCGGCGCAGCGTCCGGCATCTACATTAAGTGCACCGAGGAAGGTGCAGTCTTCGATGTAGTTCGTGGCAGTGCTGTTTGCGTTTGTTGTAGCGTAGCCCGCGATGCCGCCGACCATCATGCTTGTAGCTCCGTTCTTGGTATTCTTACCGCTTTTTCCGGAGACCGTGAGATTGACTTCGCAGTTAGTGATGCTGGAACCGCCGTTCTCGTTTTCACCGGCAAGGTATCCGGCAATGCCTCCGAGGGAGAAGCGCTGGTTGTCCGTATTGCTGCCGTTGGTTGAAAGCGTTCCGTTCACGGTGACGTTGCTTATGGTAGAGCAAATCATTGTGCCGGCAACCACTCCCGCGTCGGCTTTCTTGGCCGCGCTGACGACAATCTCGCAGTTGATGTTGAGGTCCTTTACGGTAGCCATTTTGAGGACACCGAACAGCCCCCAGGTATTGTTGTCAGGGACAAGAACCGTGGGTTTGAAGTTCTTGATGGTGTGGCCGCCGCCGTTGAAGATGCCGGAGAACACATTGCCCTCGGGACTACTCTCGTTGGCTCCGTTGGCTGCCTTTGTGGCGGGATAGCCTATAGGCGTCCATTCGGAGAAGGAAGACATGTCGATATCAGCCATCAGGGCGATTTCGCCAGCCTCGTTCTGCCACTGCGAAAGGTCTTCGGCTCCGCTGTTCACAGCCTCGGCAAAAGCTGCCAGGTCGTCTGCGGTAAAGATGCCCTTGGGTGCACTTGCACTGAGGTTCACTGCCGGCATGCTCCTGAGCTCGCCGGCGGCAAGCGTGCGTGCGCCCGTGCCCTTGGTAACGGTGATGCCGTCAGAGGTCTTGAACTCCACCTGCAGTCCGCTCTCATAGGAGCCTGCGGGAACAGGAATATAAATATCCAGGGGAGTGCTGCTGAGGGCGGCATTCTCACAGTCCACCGTAACGGTCTTGTAGGTGCCGTCAAGGCCTCCTATTAGCTCAGGTACGGTATAGTCTATCGCAAAAGGGCCGCTTACTTGCTCATCGGCGTTGCCTTTGAGGGTTACGGTGCTGAGGAGTACACCCTGCTCGCCGGTTACCGGAATCTTCAGTATTGCGGTGAGAGGGGAGAAGCTGAGCGAGGTCCCTGACTCGGAATAAGCTGCCAGTGGAATGCTTGTACACTGCTCCAGGTACATGACACTGCTGAGATCAACGATGTCGTCCCCGTAGTAAAGAATTGGCGGATATATAGCGCTGTAGGGTGCAGCCACTTCGCTCGTCATAGTGAAGGACGCTGTCGCCCCGCCTTGGCTCAAGCTGGCGGAACCTACGCCGTTGACAGTTATAGCGTCACCTTCGACCCAGCTCACTTTGGCTCCGTCGATGGCGGTTTTGGTAAGCGGCGAAAGGGAGGCTTCGAAAGTGGTGGCTTGCTTCCCTGCAGGGACACCGGACTCCTTGGTACAGCTCACTGAGAGCAGGGCAGCGCATGCAGCTGCAGCAAAAATAAACTTCTTCATTGCCTTCAGTGTTTAATAGTCCCAGGTGTCCTCCACAGTAGTAAGATCTGTAATATCAGCAGATACTTCAAGAAGGCTCAGCTCCGGAGAATACTCTCCGGAGTCAAGCTGAGGGGTGATATAAGTCCTTTTCATACTTTATTTGGAAGCGAATTCAAGGTTGGTAATCTTCTCGGCTCCACCATCGACCACGAATCCGATGAGCTCCATGTAGTTTGCTGCGGTAGCAGCGACGAGGCTTGCCTCGGATTCGCCGATACGGCCGCCGACCTTGACACCGCTCACGTGGTCGAATTTGCTGAAGTTGGCACCGATAAGACCGCGGTACTTCTCGTTGGCGCAGATGATGTCACCGTAGTTGGCTCCGCCCTCGATGTAGCAGGAGGCATGGTTGAGGAGAGCGAAGAAACCTCCGAGCGTTGTACCGGTGTCTATGGTGGTGAGGTTACCGTTGTTTATGCAGTCGATGATGGCGCACTGTTCTGCAATGACGCAGACAATACCGGCCTCGCGTCCGTTGGTGAACTCATTGTGCATGCTTGCGTTGTTGACGCAGCCCTTGATGATGGTCCCGAAGTTGGAAACACCTGCTATACCTGCGCAGCGGCCGCAATCGATCTTCATAGAACCGTTGAAGGTGCAGTTCTCGATGTAGTTCCTTGCATCATCCTTGCTGTTGGTGGAGAAACCGGCGATGCCTCCGAAGTGCACACAGGTAGCTCCGTTCTTGGTGTTGGCTCCACTGTTGCCGGACGCCTCGAGGGTCACCTCGCAGTTCTTGATGGTGGTATTGTAAGACACACCTTCGGTGGCTATGGAGTAAAGGAAACCGGCGATGCCACCTATGGCAAAACGCTTGTTGTCAGTCTTGGTGCCTTTGATGTTCAACTTACCGTTGATCTTGACATTCTCGATGGTGGTGCTGTAGGCAGTACCTACCAGGATACCGGCATCGGCTACAGCATCGGCCTCCAGGGTTACGTCGGCTACGATGTTGAGGTTCTTGATGACGGCGTTCTTTGTTGCGCCGAAGAGACCCCAGGTCTTGCCGTCAGGGATGAGGGCACTGGCCTTGAAGTTCTTGATGGTGTGGCCGCCGCCGTTGAAGGTACCGGTGAAGACCGGGCCTTCGGGATTGCTGGCGTTGTTGCCGTTGCCGGACTTGGTGACGTCGCCGATAGGAGTCCACTCGCTGTAGGCGCCCAGGTCGATGTCGTCAAGAAGTTCGACCTCACCATCGGAGTTGAGCCAGCGGGTGATAGCGTCGCCGCTGTTGACAGCCTTCACGAAGTCTTCGAACTCGGCTACGTCGGTGATACCGCCTATGCTGGCATTGGGATCGATAACGGCTGTGTGGCCGTTCTGGGAAATGGGAACCTCAAGGGTCTGGCCGGATCCGCTGAACTTGACAGAACCGTTACGGGGAGCGGTGTCTGTGGATTCGTTCTTGTAGTTGGATGCGATCTTGAAAGTGATCACGGTACCGTCTTCACTGCCTTCTCCGTAGTTGGGGGTTGCTGTTATCCAGTCAGGAGTAAGGACCAGCCAGGTGGGGGAGTTGGTCTTGAGGACCAGCGTCTCGTCGCTGGGGTTGTTGGCAGCAATGTCGCTGATGGCTGTCTTGTCGGCAGTCATGTAGTAGGCGATTTCCTCTTTCTGCTTGCATGAGAAAATCAGTGCAGCTCCTGCCAGAAGCATGCATGTAGTGCGGATAAATGATTTCATGTATTTAAAAGTTAATTATTCTTTTCTCTCAATATCATGTATGTAAGGCAGCTACGTTCGCCCTTAGAATCGGAAGGGCTGTTTACCAAGCCGCTCCATCCTGTCGAAGGATTCCTGACCCACATTGCAGAAGATCCGCCTCCGTCCATACGGGTCGCACTCCAACCTCCAAGTTTTTTTGCTATCCGATAGACCTCATATGCCTTGACTCCCATTGAATACCAGGCCTGGCGTCCGTCTATTTCCACGAGCCAGACTTTGCGTCCGTCCTTACTGACTACAGGGAAAGTCATGGGGTCGTAGGTGGTGAAATTGGAGTGGCCATCAGGGATGGTATAGGTGCTGTCTTCGCCTTTGTCCAAAAACTGGAACATGGTGGATTCCAGTGAGAATATCGGCGTGGCGTCATGGCCTTCAACCGTAATATCGCATTTAAATTCAATCGGGTCGCCGATCCTGACGTTTGCAAGCTGTGAAGCGTAGTTGCCGCTTGCTGCGATTCCAACCCTGTTTGCTTGCGTGATGTAAGGCAGGTCGCTGATGTAGGTATCGCGTCCGTCGGATATGCTCACGACCTTGGCCTGTGCATACCCTGCATTGACTTTCATGGGATCTGCGGTGTATTCGCAGATGATGTACAGCACGTCCTTTGCGAGGTCGTTGACCAGTTTCGGATAGGCCGGGTGGGGCGTGCGGACATATCTTGAAGTGAAGAGGTTGACAGGGGAGACGGAAGAAGAGTGCCTGAGGGTGGTGTCGTTGACGGTGAAGAATGGATATTCTTTGCCGCCGGTACGCACGGTTCCCTTGAACTCTTTCTTGCCGCAGGCTGCCGTGCCGTCGGTGTAAACGGCAAAGCCCCAGCTGTGGTTGGGCAAATCTTTGATTACTTTGGGGTTGTTGATGTACATGGGCTCGCAGTCCTGTACATGGAAACCGCGGGAAATACCGTTGTGGGAGTCAAAGAAACAGCAATTAGTGCCGGCTAGCACATTCTGGCCCTCATTGCGTTTGCGTGTGCACAGCTGCGAAAGGGTCTCGCGCTTGTTGAAGCCGTTGTTGCTGTTGTTGTTTCCGTTGGGATTGGGGAACACGTCGTCGGCGACTGCGCTGGCAATCTCAATCTTCGGGTTGGAAAGATCGATTTCCAGCACATGCATGTGCCGTGGCAGGTTGGTGAAGCTGAAGTGCGAGTAGGTGACACCTTCGGTCAGGGGATAGCTCTCGACGGTCTCCCAGTCGAAGTACGAATCGGCTGTCCAGTCGATGGAATTTGCGTCAATGTCGTAGCCGGACACGGCATTGATCATGGAGTTGTAGATGCAGTCTGCCGGAGCAGCAGTGGGGTCGGAGGCGTACTTGTCGTAGTCGCCCACGTGGCCCAGGCCTTTGTTATCTGTGAAGTTGGCCTTGTTTGCATTGTACGAGCATCCCCAGCCCGGACCGAGGCCGTCGGCAGTCTTGCCAAGTATCGCCCCGGTGTTCGTGCTTGCCGTTACGGTACCCTCGTTGTGCCCGACTAGTCCGCCCTCCTTGCAGGGGACGTTGACCAGCAGGTTGCCGTTGTTGGTGCAGCCGCGGTTAGGCTCTTGCGAACCCACGGTGCAGCCTGGACCGGTGTAGCCGGCAATGCCGCCGATGCAAATACCCTTGCCAGGGCAGGAATTCCCGGTCATTATGAGGGTGGCGTTGTTGGTTACGCGCTCCAAAGAGGTGGCGGATGCCGCCCCGACGATTCCTCCGGCCTGGGTGACAGTGCTGTTGCTGCCTTTCAGTTCAACGGTGCTTCCGCTGCTTCCGAAAGTCAGCCTTTCCACCGTGATGCCCTTTGCGTAGCCTATAAATCCAGCATAAGGGTACTTGGCAAGGTCAACCGTCCAGTTCACGTTGTTGATGCTGTGGCCGGCTCCGTCGAAGTTGTAGGTAAGCGGCTTTTCCGCTGAGCCTATGGGAATCCATTCCTTGATGGACGAAGCATCTATGTCGGCCATAAGCTTTGCCGTTCCGTCCACCAGGTACATGGCTATCGAGCCCTCGCCGCCTACTGCCTTTGCGAAGTTCACAAGGTCCTGGGCGTCGTAGATTCCGCGCCGTATGGATTCGCCGGTGCCGGCTTCCTGGGACACGGAGATCACGACCTGTTCGCTGTTAAGATTGGAGATGGTAATCTCCGCAGAGCGGGCATCGGTGGTCTTGTTCTCTTCGGCCATAATGGCCATCTGCTGTGCCGATTCGGAGGCCTTGCCGCTGGCATTCAAGAGCTTGAGCCACTTCTTGGACGATCTGGCATACCAGTCGGCAGAAGAAGTGAGAGTTATGGTTTGTTGCTCCCCGAGCGCCGCCATGCTCACGGACAGAGGCGACGCGGAAAGCGGAACGGATTCCTTTTCCGGCACCTTCGGCCCGCAAGCCATGGCAAACGCTGCGGCGAAAGCAATCAGCAGTATTGTCTGCAGTTTGGTCATTACATTAGTTGTTGAACACTACACCGTCTTCCCAGCCGGGGTTCTGGGTGAGGGAACCGTGGGTGAGGGTGCGCTGCTCTGCGGGGACGGGCCAGAGGTAATCTCTGGTTTCGACCCAGTCGTAATCTTCGGCAGCGTAGTATGTAAGGTAGCCCTTGTCGCCCTCGGAGAGGGTAACGCTTCCTCCGATCTGCACATGGTTGGCAGAAGGGGCAGTGGTCTTGGGCTTGGTGCCGGTGTAGAACAGGGCGTCGATGGTACCGTCGCCGTCGAGGTCATATTCTCCAAGAGCGGGAATGTAGATTCCCTTAATGCCTCCGTTTGCCTTGGGAGTGAGCCACTTACCCTCGCCCCAGCGCAGGAGGTCCCATTGCCTGAGGCCTTCGCAGAAGAGCTCTACGGTGCGCTCGCGGCGAACCTCGAGGATTGCTGCCTTCTGTGCTCCCTTAGCATTGGGATAGTACTGTGCCATGAGAGGATCTTCCACGGTGGGGACAGCAGTCATTTTGGGCATGCCCACGCGGGCGCGGATCACATTGATAGTCTTGTCGATATCATCAGCGGTGAGCTCACCGAGTTCGGCCTTGGCCTCAGCATAGTTGAGAAGCACCTCGGCATACCTGAAGAGAGGGAAGTCGGTGGTGGAGGTGGTGGCAGTCTCGTGGGTATCATCGGAAATGAACTTGATGATGCGGTATCCGTTGAAGGTACGCTTGCTGAAGTCGAGCATTTCGTGTCCGTTTCCGCCCACAGCTACGTACGAAGGACCGTGGAGGGTCTGAGCCATACGGGGATCGCGGTTCTGGAACACATCATAGTAGGACAGGGTCTCCCAGCCGCTGCGCTCCTGGATAGGGGTGCCGTCGCTCTGCAGATAGTGATTCACAAAGCGGGCGCTGGCGCTGCGCCTCTGGTTGGCGAAGTCGAACTGGATGCCGTGGCGGATGAGAAGATCCACGTTGTAGCGGCGTGCGAGTATGGTTTCGTCGGTCTCGGCGTCCTCGAGTACAAAGTACTCACGGTATGAGGCGTTGACAGCCTTGGGAGCGAGCTTGAGAGTGTTTCCGGTGTAGAGCTTGCGGGTACCCAGCATCTTGCCAGCAGCGTCGGCTGCCTGACGGAGGAACCACTCTGAAGAAATGGTCACACCTTCGTAGGTCTCAGTGTCGTTGGGAACGTACTCAGTGCCTGCGTGATACTTGCGGAAGGTGCCTTCGAACAGGGCGATACGGGATTTGAGAGCCAGGGCGGCGTCCTTGGACACGTGGTAAACAGCGTCGCTGGACCATTTTGCCGGAAGCAGCTCGTAGGCCTTGTCGAGGTCCTGTATAGCTTTGAGCATCACGTAGCCGCGAGGGTCGCGGGGCTTCTTGAGGTCGAGTGAATCGGCAGAACCGACCACATGGTCATACCAGGGAATGTCTCCGAATACGCGGACTCTCTGATAGTAGAACCATGCGCGGAAGAAGTAACATACGCCGTCGTACATCTTCTTGGTAGATTCGTCGGGGCACTTGTTGTTTTCGAGCATGTAGTTCACGCGGCGGAGAGCCTTCCACATGTCGAGGCTCCACGGTGTGGAGGTAGGAGTGCGGGTTCCCTTCTGGATGGCGGTGAGGGAAGAAGCGGAGACCTGGTCGTCGGCGTTGAGCTCGGCGAGATCGTCCGCTGCGGGAAGCAGATCGGTGTAGAACTTGTTGGCCCACATGTCAAGTTCCTCACTTGTAGAGAAGAAGGTGTCGGGAGAAAGGTAAGTCTCCGGAGCCTTGGTGAGGAAATCTTCGCAGGAACTCAGTGTAAAAGCCGCTGCCAATATGGAGATGAAAGTAAATATCTTTTTCATATCATTAGAAGGTTATGTCAACACCAAACGAGAAGGTCTTTGAATAAGGATAGACGATATCCTCGCTGATCCCGGTAGTTGCAACTTCGGGGTCAACATACTTGGTGACTTTCTTCATGGGAGACCAGTAGAAGAGGTTCTCGCCGGAGAAGTAGAAGCGGGCTTTGTCTATAACCTTGTTCTTGGGCAGAGGAAGGGTGTATCCTATGGTGAGGTTCTTCAGACGCAGATAGGCTGCGCTGAGGAGGTAGTAATCCGAAGTCACGAGGTTGCCGCTCGCTGCGATGCGGCCTCTCTGCCTGGGGTAATATGCATGGCTGTTGTCGGCACCGGGGGCGTCTGACCAGCACTTATCCAGGAAGTCCTTGGGAATGAAAGTAGGCCTCTGGTAGCTGTAAGGGCCCCAGAAATAGAGGCAGTTATAGTTAGGCATCCAGTCCATCTTGCCGACGCCCTGGAAGAAGACGCTCAGGTCGAAGCCGTTCCAGCTAAGGTCACCCTTGAATGCGTAATTGTAGCGGGGGCGGCTGTTACCTATGATTTTGCGGTCGCCCGGATCGCTGAGGGTGTTGGCACCGGTGTTGATGGCATTGTCTTCCTTTACATCGACATATTTGATATCACCAGCCATAAGGTGGTTGTAGGGTGCGACGGCACCGAAGATGCCCTTATTGACGTTGCTGGAGTTGATCTTGGCTTCGTATTCTGCAGCTTCCTCGTCGGTAGCGAAAACTCCGTCGGTCACATATCCCCAGATGGATCCGAGTTCCTTGCCGACATAGTTATCGGAGAGAACCATGTCGGGGTTGTCGAAGCGGGTGATCCAGGTGCGGAAGTCGCCCAGGGATGCGCTGACTCCATAATAGAAGGGCTTGCCGGCCAGTTTGAAAGTGTCTTTCCAGCCTATTGAGAGTTCGTAACCGCGAGTCTGAAGGTCGGCTGCATTCTCCTTGGGCGCTTCTTCGCCGTAGGCGGAAGGCAGGGTCATGGCCTTGGTCAGCATGTTCTTGGTGTCGCGAATGTAGAAGTCGGCGGTGACATTGAGCCTGTTGCGGAAGAAGCCCAGGTCGAAGCCGAGGTTCTTGGAAACAACTGTCTCCCAGGTAAGGTTGCTGGACTTAGGAGCGCTGGCGTTGGCGTAAGAAGCCTTGTTGAGTCCGTCGAAGGTGTATCCGCTAATGGTGCCGGTGCTGATCTTGTCCCAATAGTAGTAGTTGTCAACCTGCTGGTTTCCGAGGGTTCCGAAAGAAGCTCTGATCTTGAAGTTGCCCACGATAGGCTTGATGTTGGTCCAGAAAGGCTCCTCGGATACTCGCCAACCGGCGGAGAAGGAAGGGAAGAAAGCCCAGCGGTGTCCCTTGGGGAAACGGGAGCTGCCGTCGTAGCGTCCGGAAACCTCGAAGAGGTAGCGTCCGGCGTAGTCGTAGTTGAGACGGCCGAAGAATCCAAGGGTACGGTAGGCGGAAACGCTGCCGGAAGCTTTCTCAATCAGTTCGGCCTCGGCCAGATTGATGTAGGCGAGTTTGTCGCTAAGCGAACCCTTCTGCTTGATGGTCAAGCTCCTGCCGTAGTAGTCGTCGTAGTTGGCACCAAGGGTGGCGGACACGTTGTGGTTCTTTCCGAAAGTGTTGTGGAAATTGAACCATGCGTTGGCCACGTTGCCGTTCTGGTAATAGTTGTACTCCTGATAGAAGTCGTACACGGAGCCGTTGGAGAAGAAACCTCCGGTGAGGCCGTTGCCTGCGTACATCCTCTTGTTGGCGTTGTCGTAGCAGTTAGGAGTGGGATTGCTGCGGTATCCGGCCTGACGGTCCCTGCGGCGGTAGGAATAATCGACGCTGAAGTCGAGCCACTTGGCAATGTGCGCTGTGAGGCGGTTGGTCCAGGTCCAGTAGTTGTTGCTGTTCCTGTTGTGGTTGACGTCGGCAAGGAATGCACCTGCGCGGCCGCTCATCAGAGGAGATTTTGCATCGGCCATGTAAGCGGGCACCATGTTGATGGTTCCGTCGGGGTTGAAAGGAACGTAGGTCGGGCTCACGTTCTGGGTGATGTTCCAGGTAATACCTGTACCCACGTTGCCTGTGGAGCCGTCCATTTCCCAGAATCCGCCCCAGTCGTAGTCGGAGTGGAGCAAGCTGATGTTGGTGGAGAAATCGAGCCAGGAGTTCATCTTAGCGTCAACTTTTCCGCGGAGGGAAATATTGTTGAGTTTGTCGGCAGCATTGCCGTTGAAAACACCCTCACGGTAGAGGTAGCGGGCGGAAACATAATATTTGACTCTGTCGGATCCGCCGTTTACTGTGAGGTTGTGCTCGGTTTCGGGACGGGTGCGCTTGAAAACGAAGTCATACCAGTCGAAGTTGCCGAGGTAAACGTATGTGTACTGGCCGGTTGAATCGGGAATGACCCAGGGACGGGAAGGATTCTCGGTCACGTCGCCGTGGCGCTCCTGAAGCATGGCCATCTGTTCGTCGGAGTAGGTGAAAGCGCCATGTCCGAGCCAGGTCTGGTAGAAGCTGTTGCAAAGGGTCACATAGTCGTAGCCGTCGGTGATGAAATCTGTCTTGGTGGTGTTCTGAGACAGGCTGACGCGTCCGTTGTAGGTGACCTTGGCTTCTCCGCTCTGGCCGCTCTTGGTGGTGATGAGAATCACACCGGCGGAAGCTTTGGCTCCGTAGATGGCACAGGCGGATGCATCCTTTAGGACGGATACGCTCTCGATATCGTTGGGGTTAACCTGGGTGAGGGAACCTTCGATTCCGTCCACCAGAACCAGGGGAGAGCCGTCGTTGAGCGAGAGTTTACCGCGGATGTTGAGGCTGTAGTTGGTTCCGTCGAGCGATCCGGATGTCTGGGTGAGAACCAGCGAAGGATCGGCACCCTGGAGGGCCATGGCGGTGTTGGTGACGGGGCGGGCGTTGAGGTCTTTGCCGTCGATCACGCCCACAGCACCGGTGAGGTTGACTTTTTTCTGAGTGCCGTAACCCACGACGACAATCTCGTCGAGTACGGTGTTCTCGGTATCCATGACGATGACATAGGGCTTGGGCTCATTGCCGGTGATGGTTATCACCTTGTCGTCAAATCCAAGGAAAGAGATGGTTACGGTTGCAGGTAAAGATACCCCGCTGAGGGTAAATGCTCCTTCGCTGTCTGTCAGGGCATATTTTCCGTTGTTATCGACAAGGGATGCCCCTGCGAGGGGCTCTCCGTTCCTGTCGGTGACGGTTCCGGAGACGGAAGCCGGCGTCTGTGCCGATGCCCAGAAGAAGGGCGGCAGCAGCAGTGCCAGCAGGATGAAAATTTTTTTCATTACGTTGTGGATTGGTTATAATTTTTAATGTGCGAATTTACTCATTGTCGCGTGACGAATTATCCGTAAAGCGTGATTATTTGTCGGCGCGGAAGGGTTATTCACTGTAAAACTTTATGTTTTCTGCATTCATTGTGTCGTTCTCAGTGTATGGTTGTCCGGCATACTGGAAGTAGTTCTCCGCAGTGAGCGTCACCTTCTCGCCAGTGCTGGTGATGCCTATGCTTCCGCTTACCGAGCAGTTGCTGAATATTGCATTCTTCTGAACGCAGCGGCCGAAGAGCACGCCGTTGTAATCCTGGGGCCCTCCGATGACAACAGAGTTGGAGGATATGAGGGCACCTATGCTGGAACAGTTCTTGACCTCTACGTCATTGGCGTTCACCAGGCAAACCACTCCGCCCACAGTGCTGGTGCCAGAGGCTATGAGGTCGCCGCGGTTGACGCATCCGTCCAGAACGCATGCGGCTCCGGCTATGCAGGTAATGTTGCCCAAACGGAAGGCGGCTCCGGTGCCGGTATGCATCTGGTCTCCGTTGTTGGTGCAATTTTTAAGAATAGTATAGCGGTTTGCTGCCGCAACTATGCCTGAAGTGCGGCCGACAGTGCTGAAGATGGCTCCGTCATTGACGCATCCGGTGAAAGTTACCGTGGCGCTGCCTCCTGTGTTGCTGGCGAATCCGGCTATGCCTCCCAGGTGAGTGCCGTTGGCTCCGTTACCATTGTTGCCGCCTTTCGAGAAGGGAACTTCGCTGGTGCCGAGCGCTCCGGCATTGTAGAGGCCGTCAAGTGTGGCCGCCACTGTGGCGGGGTGCACGTCGCCGATCAGCGCTCCCACAGTGAAGCGTCCCGCTGCGCTGTTGTTGGCAAGGCCGGAGGTGCCGCCTCCGCTTAACGGTGCATAGTTCTTAACGTTGCTTATGCTTGCGCCCATCACCAGTCCAGCGAGCATGCCGAAGGCGCCGGATTTGCTGGTAGAAATCGTAAGCGAGCAGCTGCTGTCGAAGGTGAGGTCCTTGACGACGGCCCCGTCACCTATGCCTCCGAAGAATCCCCATGTGCCGCCGCCTGCAGTCGGATTGAAAGACATGTGCAGATTCTTTATGGAATGGTTCGCTCCGTCAAAAACTCCGGTGAAGAGCGTTCCGCTGGTGGTGAGGTTTGTATGCTCGAATTTGGTCATCGTGCAGTTTGCAATCGGTGTCCAGTTGCTTATGCCGGAGCAGTCGATGTCGGCTGTCAGGGTGACTTCTGCCTTGGCTGCAGCTTCGTCTCCGCTGTTGACTCTCTGGGCGAATGCCAGGAGCTCCTCGGCGTTGGAGATGCTGATTTTTTCTGCCGCCTCCGGATCGTCCGC
Organism: uncultured Bacteroidales bacterium; assembly: GCA_946403855.1. Classification (GTDB taxonomy): domain Bacteria; phylum Bacteroidota; class Bacteroidia; order Bacteroidales; family UBA932; genus Cryptobacteroides. Next base: position 28,308 of record CAMJBH010000003.1, on the reverse strand, counting down.
GCCAATGCCTGTCATGTCGGTGACTGCGTAGGGGCTGGCAATGGCGTAGCGGGCGGCCTGCAGGGCCACCGGAGCATTCTTGTCGGTGACAGGTGTGGAGTAGCTGCCGTCGGTGGTGGAGGAAACGTTGTATCGGTAGGTGTTGCCGTCAAGCTTGACGTTGCCGTTGAAAGGACCTATCACAGTCTCGAAAACCGTGCAGGACGCGCCGTAGCGGGCTATTCCGTAGTCCATGTGATAGCCGTCGCGGGTGAGGTCCATGGAGTTGTTGATGGCAGAGGAACGCAGGTTCTGCAGCATGGCTCCGGTGGAGATCACGCCGTCGAAGCCGCAGGTCTCTACGGCTGTCTTGGCCTGTGCGGAGATAATCTCCCACATTTCAGCCTGGTTGGTGAAAGGCTTGGTGACGTTCTGGGCCTTTGACATGTTGAAATAGGCCTGTGACAGTATGTAGTACAGCTTGGGTGAGCCGCTTACGGAAGTCTGTGCCTCCTTTATTTTGGCCACGATCCCTTCGACTGCTGCCTTTTCTGTGTCTGTCCAGCCCCATGCAAGCAGGCGTCCGGTGTGCTCCTGGACGGTGACTATGTCGTAAGGGTTGGCGGTGGCAATCTGAGCCAGGGTGTAACCCTTAAGGGTAGTCCATCCGGTTTCGCCGGGGTTGCAGACGTAGCAGTTGTAGTCGCTGGCGGTGGACCAGCCGTCGTTGTATTCGGGAATTGTGCGGCCTCCGTAGTGCATGTGGACCATCTGTATCTTGTCCAGCCCCGCTGCGGCAAGTATGCCGGGCAGGTGCTCTACGGCGTCTTTGGTGAAGCTGTTACCTATGAAAAATAGGCGGAAGTCGGCTTCGACGTCAAGGTCGTTGATGACAGGCTCGTCGCCGGTAGCGATGTCATAGGTTATGTTGTTAAAGCTGCCTGCGCCGCTGTCAACGCCCAGGTACTTTACTTTGGTGCTCTCCGGGTAGATGTCATATGTGTAGGTGCCGCCATTGTATGTTCCGACTTTGCCGGAGGCGTGGCAGCTGTCCCACTTGGACTTTTTGTTGTTGTATGCGAAGAATACTCCGCGGTACTCGCTGTCCGATATGATCTCGCCGTAATTCTCGCACTGCGAGTATGTTACGTTGTCGGTGTTGGGAAGGCAGACCAGGCCGCCAACGCGTCCGGCGGTCGTGGAGACCAGGTTGCCGTAGTTCTTGCAGCGGGTAAGGGTGGAGCCGTTTGCGGCGATGCAGGTTATGTTGCCGAGGCGCGCAGCGCCCTCAGACGGCATGCTGTTGAGCTGGTTGCCGTGATTCTCGCAGCCGATGATGTCGGTGCAGGAGTTGACGGCGGCTACGATTCCGGAGGTCCTGCCGGCTTGCGAGTCGATGTCTCCGAAGTTGTTGCAGTCGGAAATGACGTTGCGCTTGGCGTTCCCGGAAGGGGCATTGGCGAAGCCCACTATTCCGGCAATGTGGATGCCGGTGGCTCCGTTATTGAGGTTGGCGGTGTTGGTGGCCGTAATTTTGCCCCTGTTGTGTACGCTGTCGATGATGGATCCGACATTCTTGGCGTACATACCGCCGATGAGTGCCATGTGGAGGGCTCCGGTGGCGCTGCCGCTGTAGGTAAGCGTGGCGTAGCTTGTGATGTCGCGCACCTGTGCGTCATAGACCACGCCGGCAATCATTCCTGCGCTGATGAATGCAGAGGAATTGACGGTGAGGGAACAGTTGTCTTCGATTACGAAGTTCTGTACCAGGGCGTTGGGGCCGATGTATCCGAACAAGCCGAAGTGCTTGCCGGCCGTAGTCTCGTTGCAAACGAGTTTGAGATTCTTGATATGATGGGCGTTGCCTTCGAATTTGCCGGTAAACGGGTGACCGTCGGTGACCTGGGGGTTGTATGAAGTCCAGGGGGCCGTGGCGTTGCCTACGGGAGTCCAGTCGCTGACGCCGGTGAAGTCGATGTCTGCAAGCAGGTTCACCACGCCTTCGGCATTCTCCCAAGGCTCGGTGGATTCGCCGGCGTTGACCGCGGCGGCGAAAGCCAAGAAGTCTGCAGCGGACATGATGCCCTTGGCTCCGGACAGGCTGACGGCCGGCATGGTTCTCATTGTGCCGGCGGTGAAGGTTCTGGCGCTCAGGTTCTTGCGCATAGAACCGCCCTCGGTGTTAAAGTCTATTTGAAGGCCCTCGGGGTATTCTCCGGCAGGGATGGGAACGTAAATTGTTACGGGATCTGCGCCGAGTGTTGCTCCGCTCTGGACGGTGACTTCGGCGCTGCCGGAAATGGGCGCTATGGTTTGTGCAGTGTAGTCGGCGCTAAAGTCGCCGCTCAGTATCTGCTCGCCCAGGGCGGTGACAGTCACGCTGGTCAGGGTTTCTCCGTTGCCGCTTACCTGTAGTTTGAGCAGGGCGGTTGCGGGATGGAAGCTGAGCGATTTTTCAGCGGCGCTGTAGGCCAGAAGGGGAGTGGGGGTGTTTCCTGCTTCCCATGTCTGCGGAAGGGTTATGGTAGAAGCGTCTTTGTAGAGCGATGCCGGGTACACTGCGTTGAAAGGGGCAGTGAGTTCCTCGGTGAAGCTGAACTCGGCTTTCTGTCCACCCTGGGTGAGGGCGGCGGAAGCAACGCCGTCTACGGTGATTGCATCGCCCTCGGTCCAGCTGACTTTCACTCCGTCGATTTCGGTTTTGGAGAGGGGCTGGAGGGTGGCTGAGAGTACTGTTTTGATTTCTTCTCCCGGGATTGTGGTCTGTTCAGGAGTTTCTTTGTTGCATCCTGCGAGGATGGTTGCGGCGGCCAGGACCGCGATAGCTAACTTTTCGTTCATGGCGGTCTGTTTTAGTTCCATTCGTCGATGAGTTCTTCGTAATCGTTGATTGTGGCCGATGCGGCCTGCAGAAATGCAAGTTCCGGGAGGTCGGACTCCAGGCAAACCTGCGGCGGGATGTAGTTCAGTTTCATTCCAGTGCTATTCTTTTATATCTTACAAATATAATAATAAGTATGGAGCTTTGCAAACTGGAAAATGGTTGAATCTCTTGGGTATATGCACGGCGCGGAACTGGCGTTTCTGATCGCCCAGGCTTACAGGCGTTTTTGGTAAACCTTTGAGTGGCAGAGGCTTACATATTTCGGGTGCTCTGATCGGAGCACCCGGATTGCGTAACTTGCTGGTGTATAGGTGTTTGCGTAAAACGGGGTCTGTCCAGTCCTGACAGGCTGTCGGATAACGCATGCTTCTCTACCCCTTCAAAAACAACAGAGCCGCCCGGGTGGGGCGGCTCTGGGAAAATGGATGAATCCTTAGTCTATTTGTAATTTCCGTAGGTAACGAGGATCGTCGGAACGGGGTAGTTCACGTCGTCCGGGTTGGACCAGGTAGTGGTTGTGTAAGCCGAGCCGTCAACATTGCAACTAGGGGATTCCGTGGTTCCCAGATTGACGGTGCGGATGTTTGCAACCGTAGTCGCAGTGATACCGCTTGTGGCGGCTGAAGTATTCTGCGAGTTCACATGAGCGTTGCGGACAGAATTGACATTCGCATTGCCATAACCTCCGGCGAAGCCACCGATATTGGCATTGGTGGTAGTCACATGGAAATTGGAGTCTTCAATAAGGGAATAGGAATCCCAGATACGGCCCTTGTTGCTGGAAACGCTTGCATATCCAACGAATGATCCCACATACTGGCACCCCTCAGCAGTAATGCTACCACCAACAACACCGTTCTGATATGCAAAGGTATAGGCATCTTTGTTATTCTGGAAATAACCGATGAATCCGCCGATTCTGGAAGTATTGTTAATAGGAGTAAGACCGGAAACGTTCATAGAGACCAGATTAGCTCCGACAAATATACGGTTGCTCTTGTCGGTGCTGCTGCTGGCATACTGCAGGTGACCGATGGCACCTCCCACATCCTGATGACCGGAAACGGTTCCGCGGAATGCGGTGCAGCCTTCGATCCAGGAACCAGCAAAAACAAGACCTGCAATACCTCCGGCACGTCCGTCATTGGCGCTTGCCGTGATGTCTGCGCCATCCACATGACAGTTTTTGAGAGTGATTTTTTTGGTTATCGCAGCATTTGCATTATGTCCATGCTTTCCTGAAATACCTCCGACATTCTGATAACCGGAGACATTACCCGAAGAAAGGGCATTCTCTACAGAACCATTCGTGGTAATAGTACCACCGATGCCGCCGATATTGTAATAACCGGTAATTGCGCCCGAGTTCTTGACATTGGTGATAGCGCCTTCAAGCTGACCGACAATGCCGCCGACGTTATTGTTTCCTTCAACAACACCGAGATCAATATCGGCCTTATTCTCCGTATATTTGCCATCGGAAGCGGTAATGGTGCCACCGGTGAGGGTGCCCGCGATTCCGCCTACAGTAGCTCCGCTGACAGAGAAGGTGGCGCTGCTTTCATTTGTGCAGTCCTTAATGGTACCGCCTGTAACCTGCCCCGCAATACCGCCGGCAATACCAGTCGATACGATTGCGCCTTTGTTGGTGCAGCCAAGGATATTGCCTGCAGCGTTACTTCCTGCAATACCCCCGACATACTGGGCTCCGCCTACGCTGCCGTCATTGGTGCAGCCTTCAATCGAGCCTTTGCTCTTGATACCTGCAATGCCGCCTGCAAAGTTGCCAACGCCGGAAATGTTTGAGTGGTTGTGACAATCGCTAATGGTGGTATCATCTTCGTTGGCCTGGCCGGCAATACCGCCGAAATAGGCAGGAGTGCCGTTCACGGTAGTGGTTCCGTTAAGCGAGCACGCGCTTATGGCTGTAGTACCGCGGGCATAGCTGATAAGTCCGCCATAATACCTCTTATTGCCTTCAGTATTAGTGGCCCCGATGGTAAGGTCAGTACCGGAGCAACTTGAAACCGTGCCGGCATACAGACCGCCGATAAGTCCGCCAGCCCCGTAGTCACCACTGGCTGAAATGGTGGAATTTGAAATGGAGCATCCGGTGATCATAAGGCTAGCACCATTTGCGTAGCCAACCAGGCCCGCGGTAAACTTGCCACCAGTGACGTTTGCACCGGAGATGGAGATGTTTTTAAGGGTAGCGCCATCAACAGCCTTGAAAGGAGCTACGCCCTCGTTGCCGCTGGGGGTGCCGGTAATTGTGAAGTTGCTCAGAGTCTTGTTGCCGCCGTCATAAGTGCCGGTGAAAGGGGCGTCTGCGGCGCCAATCATGCATTTGCTGATGTTTGCGCCATTGAAATCAATCTCCGCTACCTGTATAAAATTCTTGGACAAAAATTCTGCGTTCTTGCTGATTTGCTTGAAATCATCTGCCGTCTTGATTTGGTAAGGGTTCGAGTCAGAGCCATCGCCATCATAGAAATAACCGGCACGGAAAGCCAGAGACACAATCTTGTTGCGTGCGATGGTCAGGTTTCCTTCACGGCTTCTGGAGAAGGTATCGTTGTCATCCATGGTCACGGTAACCGACATGTCTCTCATCGCCGTGGCGGTGGGAGGAAGCAGGAAGAAGAAATCCTTTGCCGTGTCTGCGTCAAGCTCGATTTCTCCTGCGGGAGCGACGGTAATTGAGTAGTCGGTTGCGGTAGACTCAATGGAGGGATTACCCTCATTCCAAGTGACGGTATAAGAACCGGCTGCTGCGAGAGGAATATTTGAGTTGGAAAGTGTCACGGAAGCAACCTTACGGGTATCAGACTTGTTGCCGGTAAGACTTACCTTGAATATAGAAGCAACGTTCTTGAAATGAACCTCAACAGTTTCGGCGGGAGTTTCTTTTGCCGCCATGGGAGCCTTGTCGCCGAGGTCGGCGAGGTCGGCAGCTGCATCGGGCATGGCGAATACGCCATCTTTGTCAAAGCATCCCGCCGGATAGTAAAACTGGATGTCGTTCGTAGAAAACTTCAGGGGCTCGTTGTCCTGAATGGAAGTATCGAGTTCGAATTTATCGTTATTGTAGGTATAAGTGCTGCTTTTGCCGTCAGTTACAGCTATTACCTTGTCACCATTCTCGAAGGTGACTACTCCACTTTCAAGATTTATATCTGCCTTGGTCTTGGCAGACTCGATAGTTGCGCCGAAGCTTACCAGATACTCGCTGGGATCGAACTGAGAAAGGTCGATGACCTGCTCTTCAGAGTCCTTGGGGGTGGGGGTGACGGGATCAATCTTCTTTTCACATCCGAAAAGAACTGCGGCCATGGCAATAAGGCCGATGAATTTCACTGTATTTCTCATAGCCTTAAAACCAATTGTCTGAATCATTTGTAACATCGTAAGACTCAGTATCCTGGGGATTGATGTTCTGAACACTTCCCGGAGACTGCATCAGCATGCCATTCAGGGACACCCGAATGACACGCGAAGAGGGTGAAATGTAATTAGATTTCATGATTGTTATTAATATTTGGTTTATTTTCTCGGTTCATTTAAGTTCAGTCAATCCGAAATATAAACAATTCCCCCCTTGTCAGCAAACATTGTCCGCTAACAATTTGTCCTGAATCTTGTGATATTTTGTCGGGGCTGGGATATAACCTATTAATAATCAAGGTTTTCTCGATACTCGGAAGGAGACAGGGCGTACTGCTGCTTGAAGCTTCTGCTGAACGATTCACGGGTGGTGAAGCCGGATGCGGCAGCCACATCGGAGACGCTGATATCGTGGTCCTTCTTCATCAGGCTGCAGGCATAATCGAGGCGGCAAACATTGATGAACTGGGGCAGGGATGTCCCGTAAACGGAGAATGCCCGGCCTATTTTTTCTTTGCTCAGGGAGTAGTCATCCATGAGGGTCTGACGCCCAAAAGCGGGGTTGAGGAAGAGCTTCTTGCTCGTTATGGCTTTGCTGAGGAATATGTACAGCTGCTCGGGATCCATGTCCTGGATGTCCGGCGGAGTGGGCTCCGGAATGTCGTTCTTCTCCTTCGATTCATTCTCCCTGTAGGCCGTTGTCTCGGCAAGCAGCTTGGAGAGGGACTCGTTCTTGCGAAGGATGACTTCGCGGGAAGAAATGATATTGAATACCAGGGCCAGAAGGGCAATCAATATGACGAACAGGCCGAAGCTGAACCTGTAGTGGCTGTCCTCGACCGAATTAGACAGAGTAAGGTAACGCTTTAGGAACTCGAAGCTTGCAAGGGTGTCTCCCTTGGCTTCGGCCGCCTGGCTTTGAAGCAACAGAGCATCGGCATATTTGAGGCGGAGGGTGTCAGGCCCCAGATTGCGCTTGAGGCTTTCCAGCTCGCTGTACATCAGTTCGTAATTACCGGCGTTGAATGCCTCACGGGCGGCGGAAGTACCTACATTTTTGCTTCCGCCGCCGTTGGCTCCGGCCAGCATGGGCATGGCCAGGATGACCGGCAGCAGCCAGCGAGGTAATTTGAACTTTCCGACCATTATTATTTCTGCCAGTATTTGTAGAACAGAGCGATGCTCTCCATGCCCCCGAAGAACTGTTTGAGCAGGTAGCTTTCGTTGGGGGAGTGGATGGTGTCGCGCTCGAGCCCGAATCCCATCAGGAGCGGATCGATGCCCAGAATCTTCTGCACTTCGGCAAGAACCGCTATGCTGCCGCCTCCGCGTGCCGGCACGGGTTCGACTCCGTACACTTCGCTGATGGCCCTGCTGGCGGCCTTGTAGGCGCTGCTGCTAATGGGGATAAGGAATCCGTCGCCGCCTTCGCAAGGTGTGACTTCTACCTTGACGCACTTGGGCGCGATGGCCTTGAAGTGCCGCGCGAACAGGCGTGTGATCTCGGAACTGCGCTGGTTGGGCACAAGTCGCATGGATATTTTGGCATGGGCCTCGCTGGGCAGGACCGTCTTGGCTCCCTCGCCGGTGTAGCCGCCCCATATGCCGCACACGTCCAGGCAGGGACGTATCCCGGTGCGCTCGAGGGTGGTGTAGCCCTTTTCGCCGCGGACGTCGCGGATGTCCAGGAACTCCTTGTATTCTTTGAGGTCGAACGGTGCGCGCCCGAGCATCTTGCGGTCGGCGCGGGAAAGCTCCACCACGCTGTCGTAGAATCCTGGCACCGTCACGCGGCCGTCGGCATCGATGAGCGTAGAAATCATCTCGCACAGCACCTGTATGGGATTGGCCACGGCGCCGCCGTAGTGCCCGCTGTGCAGGTCTTTGTTGGGCCCGGTGACTTTGACTTCGAGGTAGCTCAGGCCCCTCATGCCGCAGTTGATGGAAGGCACCTTTTCGCTTATCATGGTGGTGTCGCTCACCAGGCAAATATCGGCCGCAAGCATCTTCTTGTGGGCTTTTATCCATGCGGGGAGCGAGGGACTGCCGATTTCTTCTTCACCTTCGAAGATAAACTTGACGTTTTGCTTCAGCTGCCCGGAACGCAGAAGATATTCGAATGCCTTGATGTGCATGAACAGCTGGCCTTTGTCGTCATTGGCTCCGCGTCCCCAGATGGCATCCTGCCCTGTGGCGTCGGGAGCGATCACCGGCTCGAACGGGTCGGTACGCCATTTCTCGAGCGGCTCCGCCGGCTGCACGTCGTAGTGGCCGTACACCAGCACCGTGGGGGCGGCAGGATCGACCGTCTTCTGTCCGAACACCACCGGGTTGCCGTCGGTTTCCCACAGTCCGGCACTGTCGGCCCCGGCCTCCAGAAGAAGCTCAGAGAGCCTTTCGGCGCAGGCATACATGTCGGGTTTGTGTTCGGCTTTTGCGCTCACGGAAGGGATGCGCAGCAGGGAGAAAAGCTCTTCGAAGAACCTTTGTTTATTTTGTTCGATGTATTGTTTCATGGTTGTAAAGTTAAACATAATTCGTTAAATTTGTGCCATTGACTTTATAATATGGCACTCATTAAATCCATTTCGGGCATACGCGGAACTGTAGGCGGCCCCACGGGTGATAATCTGACCCCGGTTGACATTGTAAAATTTACATACGCATATTGCAAGTGTCTTAAAGAACGCAAGGCTCCCTTCGGGCTTCGCTACAAAGTGGTGGTGGGCCGTGACGCCCGCCTGAGCGGCGAAATGGTGGAGCAGCTTGTGGTCGGCACCATTATTTCCTGCGGCGTGGACGTGGTGCGCTGCGGCTTTGCCAGCACTCCCACCACCGAGCTTGCCGTGACCATGAGCGGAGCCGACGGCGGTATCATCATCACCGCGAGCCACAATCCCAGGCAGTGGAACGCCCTCAAACTCCTGAACGAGAAGGGCGAATTCCTGACCGCCGTGCAGGGCCAGGCCATTCTTGACTGCGCCGATGCCGGCAACTTCGATTTTGCCTCCGTGGACGAACTGGGATGTATCGAAGATCACGATTTTACCGACGAGCATATAGACGAAGTGCTGAAACTTGAGGCGGTTGACGTGCCCGCCATCAAGGCCGCCGGTTTCAAGGTGGTGCTGGACGCCATCAATTCTGTGGGTGGTATAATCATGCCGAGGCTCCTTAAGCGCCTGGGCGTCAAATGTATAACCCTTAACGGCAACCCCACCGGCGACTTTGCCCACAACCCCGAGCCCCTGCCCAAGAATCTCACTGAACTCAGCGCCACCGTGGTGCGCGAGAAGGCCGATCTGGGCATCAGCGTGGACCCCGATGTGGACCGTCTGGCCTTCATCTGCGAGAACGGGGAACCCTTTGTGGAGGAGTACACCCTGGTGAGCGTCGCCGACTACCTGCTCGACGAGGCTGTGCGTAAGGGGGTGAAGCCTCTGAATACAGTGTCCAACCTCAGTTCCAGCCGCGCCCTTCGCGACGTGACCGAGGCCCATGGCGGCACCTACTACGCAGCTGCTGTAGGCGAGGTCAACGTGACCACCAAGATGCATGAGGTGGGCGCGCTTATAGGCGGCGAGGGCAACGGGGGAGTCATCTATCCCGCATCGCACTGTGGACGCGACGCCATGGTGGGCGTGGCGCTGTTCCTCAGCCAGCTCGCTCACAAAAAGCTCAGCGCAAGCGCCTACAAGGCCACTTTGCCACAGTATTTCATTGCCAAGAACCGCATCGACCTCAGCGACAGCGCTCTGATCGACCGCATTCTTGACGCCATGAAGGAGCACTATAAGCAAGAGAAGATCAACACGATAGACGGAGTCAAGATAGATTTCGAAGCTTCCCGCAGCTGGGTGCACCTGCGCCGCTCCAACACAGAGCCGATCATACGCATTTACTCCGAGGCTCCCACCCAGGAGAAGGCCGAGGCGCTCGCAGCGGAAGTAATAGGTATTGCTGATAATATTCTGAAGAATGTTTAGTTTCCGTACCACATCTATCAGCGAGCAGCTGGACAAGGGCCTTACCGAGGGGCGGGTGGCGTGTTTCTGCACTCCCGGTTGCTGGGATGCGGCGACAGGGGAGTATCTGACAGATATTTTCCGTTCCCGCGGCAACTTGGTCAAGTTGTTCGGCCCTGCCGCTCCCGAATTCTCTCCCGAGTCCGGGCATATCGACTTCAGCTCGGAAGACCTGGAAGGCCTGGATGCCGTGGTGGTGGAGATTCAGGATGTGGGCTCGCGGTACTTTCCTTATACGCGGGACGTGCTGAGGCTTCTGAGCTTCCGCGCCCGCATGGAAGAGGGACCGTCCATTTATATTATAGACCATATCAATCCCGCCGGCAGGGTGGTGGAAGGGACGATACCTGTGCTGGAACCCGATTTGTGGACACCTAAAGTGGCTCATCGTCACGGGCTTACGCTTGGAGAGCTGTGCAATCTGTATTGCTCCGAGATCGGCGCCCGTTTCCCTTTGCACATCATTTCGGCGCTTTGCAGCGAGGTCGGAAAGGACCTCCTGCCGTGGACCATTTCTCCGTCTCCGGATTTCCCGGGGCTGTTTTCGTGCCAGATGTACAGCGGGGGAGGCTTGTGGACAGCAACCTCCATCACTCCGGGAATAGGCACTCCTAGGCCCTATGAGTATATAGGGTCTCCGTTTCTGAGCAATTCGGCGGTTCCTCCCAGTCCTCCCGGCGTGCTTATGCGCCCTTGCTCGTTCACCCCTTCCTACGGCCTCTATGCCGGCAAGGAATGCAATGGCTATCAGATTATTATGCTCCCCGGCGCCCAGTACCACTCGCTCCTGCACACAGTGCAGCTGATGCGTTGGTTCGCAGACCGGGATTCGCGCTTCGAGATAACTCCTGACTTGCTGGAGAGAATAGACGATCCGGTCATAGCGGAGTATCTCAAAGGGGGAATTACTTTCGATATTGTGCAGGAACATGTCAAGTCAGAAGAACAAAAATGGATACGCAAGGCCAAGCGTTTCCTGCTTTACGAAGATTCACCATATAGAATTAAATAACCATGAAGAAGTTTGCACTTTTGTTCGCCTCTTTGGCGTTAGTGGTTTTGTCTTGTGAGAAACCAGAACCTCCGGCACCTAAGCCGGAACCTACTCCCACTCCGACTCCTGAGCCTACTCCGACTCCAGAGCCTGAGCCTCAGACCTGGCATTTCTCCGGAGGTATGGGCACAGAGGCCGATCCTTTCCAGATTGCCACTGCGCAAGATTTGGATTCGTTGTCTATATATACCAATTCCGACAAGGCTTCCCAGTTTGTGGCTGCTTTCTACAAGCAAACAGCCAGCATTGACATGAAGGGCAAGTCCTTCAAGCCTCTTTCTCAAACCGAGGAATTCAAGGGCGTTTATGACGGCGGCGGCAATTCCATTGTAAACCTTACCGTCGAGACGGCGGCCAAAACTCCCTCCGGATTCATAGCCAAGGGAACCGGGGCAGTGCTGAAGAACCTGTCGCTGGCGGAGTTTAACATTGACGGTAAATATGTTTACTGCGCTGCTCTGATTGGCTATGCAAAATCTTGTGACATAGAGAATTGTACAGTATCGGGCCAGGTGCGGCAGTATGTCAAGGAACTGAGTGTCGGGTCAGACGCCAACGCCGGTTATTCAGGCGGCCTCGTGGGCTGGATGGATTCATCCACTATCAAGAACTGTACAATGAACGGCGAAGCCACGTTCTACGGTAAATTCTCCGGCGGCGTGGTGGGCTATGCCAAGAACTCCACCATCGAGAACTGCCGCGTGACCAAAGATCACACGATCAATATCTATTATCACTGGGCCGGCGGCATCGTGGGCAAGGCTGAGGGAGAGAAAACCCTCATCAAGGGCTGCTCTTTTGAAGGCAACCTTACCAATGTCGGCTACATACTGGGCGGCATCGTGGGCCAGCTGATGGGCGGACGTATAGAAGAGTGCGTCTTCGGAAGCTACGGCAAGATGGGCTCCGACAAGTACTTCGTCGGCGGCATCGTGGGTGCTGCGGTTCCTACTACCGAGATTGTTATTGACAAGTGCGCAACCTACGGCGTAGTCAGCGGCCAGTATTCCGTCGGTGCCGTGGTCGGCTACACCGGATTCCTTTCCAGCTCCCTCAAAGTCGGCAATGCCACCAAGCCTGTGACCATATCCAATTGTGCGTCTATAGGAGCCGAAATCACCGCCACCGGCAACAACGGCGGCAGCAATGCCTACTCCCTTGTGACCGGTCTGGTGGGATGGACCCACGGCAGCAGCATAACTACCATAAAAGGCTGCTATGCAGCTCCTTCGCTCGTCCAGACAACTTCTGTGGGCAACCGCGGCGCGCTGGGCGGAATCAGCGGCTACCAGAACTGCACCGGGACCACGGTGTACGAAAACTGTTACTCTACCATTACGCCTACGAATGTCCTTAACCGCGGCGAGCGTGTCACCGACGTGAGCGGCGACTGCTTCTACGGAGCCATCTACGCCCGCTGCACCCAGCCGACCACTGTGCGCAACTGTTTCTGGGACGAAGCCATGAAGCAGATCGGTCCAGACGAAGGCAGGACTACCGAGACTGGCAACCAGGCTCTTACGACTGCCCAGTTTACCGACGGAACCCTTCTTTCCAAGCTCCAGGCAAGCGCCAACGGCACCACCTGGGTGGCCGGAGCAAACGGTCTGCCCACCATTGACGGCCTTCCCGCCGATCCCAATGTCAAGCCCAAAGCAGCCAAGCGTCTGAGCGTGATCGGAGACTCCATCTCCACTTTCAAGGGCTGGATTCCTGCCGGCTACAGCGCTCACTATCCGGCGGTTGACGGCACCCTGACTCTGGTCAACGAGACATACTGGTATCGTCTGGCCCACGATTACATGAAGGACTGCGAGTTCGATACCAACATCGCTTTCTCCGGTTCCACTGTGACCAACACCACTGATGCCAACTATAAGGCCCGGTACGGAACTGCGTCCAATGCCTGGTTCAAGAAGGACTTCACCACCCGCTTTGCCGAGTGCGGCGGCGTGGGACGTCCCGACATCATCCTCATCCACGGCGGCACCAATGACTGGGCCCACAATGCCGATCCTTTGGCTCCCGGCGTGGACATTCGTAACGATGCGTCCAACATCTACGGAGGAACCAAGCCTTCAGAAAGCATCATGAACGCTATCTATGCGACTGCCGATGCTGCCAAGACCCGCAGTGAGATCAACGCTCTGCCGGACGGCACCTTCTGTGAGGCTTATGTGAAGCTGATGTGCCAGATCAAGGAGCGATACCCGCAGTGCAAGGTGGTGTGCATCATAGGAGACTACCTGAGCCAGAGCATAGAGCAGTCGATACTCGACATAGCCGGCCACTACGGTGCCAAGACGGTCAACCTGTTCCGTGTCAACGGATTCAACGACCTCGGCGGCTACAGCCCTTCGACCTTGAGCAACAAGGGTACCCAGCCCAACATGCCCAAGCACGACTACAGCGGCGATACCGGCGGTTGCCATCCCGGCTCCCAAGCCATGAAGTTCATGGCCGAGAAGATCTACACCGAGCTCGGCGCCTGGCTTGAAGATTAAGCACAGCCGTTAGGACGGCCTTCGTTGGGCCGGTGTGCCTACGGGTGCAGGCTGTTGCACCCGTAGGCTCAAAAAAGGCCCAAAACGTGCCAAGGGGTGCCGGTCGATGCACACCTTGGCACGCTACGGGTAAGGGAAAGGCGGAAGCGCACGTGCGGTTAATCCGATAGGATTGTCATTAAATCTGTGTTAAACCATATATATTCTTTCCCAACTTTCTCTCTATCCAGCATACCTAAAGATTCAAGTTGGCTTAGATACTTTTTGGCTGTGTTGACGCTCTTTATCTTGTCCGAGATCAGGTTTCTTGGTCGGATATATGGCTGTTCGAAAAGCTTTGGAATATCCATCTTTTTTACCGGAAAATTGTTATTGAGCATCACAATCTGGGTATTATCCATTAGTTTCTTAATTCGAAGGATTTTATCTATAGTGTATTCAACAGTTTGGGATACGGCTTCCAGCATATACAGAATCCATGGTTTCCATAAACGAGTTCCCGTTACGCCATTCAGTTTCCAATAATAGTCATCCTTGTTTTGAAGGATGTATGCACTCAAGTACAAAATTGGTAGATCCAGTAACTGTTTTTGAATCAGGTATAAGATGCAAAGAATTCTGCCGGTTCTACCGTTACCATCCCTGAACGGATGGATAGCTTCAAACTGATAATGAGCCATAACCATTTTCAGTAAGGAATCAATCGGAAATCTTGTGTCGTCATTTAGAAACTCCAATAGCTCATTTATCTTCTTTTCAATGATGCCCTTGCCGCGTGGTGGAGTGTAGACGGTCTCGGCGACCAGAGATCCCCATCCTCTTTTTTTTATCACCACCTCGGCCTGATAGGGTCGGATACCTTCATTAGTCTTCTTGACCACCCTGTATATATCTATAATCGTATCGAGGGTCAGTTCCTTTTCGGCGGTAATCTTCTGATAACCCTTCCAAAGCGCTTCTCGATAATGGAGAATCTCTTTGGCGGGGCCTTCCAGATAATCATCTTCTTGATATGACAGAGACCGATAAAGCTCATCATCTGTCGTGAAGATATTTTCGATGGCACTGCTGGCCTTTGCCTCTCGCAGAGCTATAGTGTTTACAAAAATGGATTGATTGGGAAGCGTAGATGCAAGCCCCTTCAATTCGGCGAGACGGCGACTGGCAACCATCAGTCTGTCAAGAACTTCTTCATCACGGTATAACTCAGTTGCAGGAGGGAGAGGGGGCAATTGGTTGTAAGGTACATTCCGGTCGTATGCTTCCATTTTTTGATAGCTTATTATTCAGGTGTCAAAAATATGGAAAATTTGACAGATATAAAAGAATCTGTCAAAAAATTGATATGTGAACCAACTTCCCATTGAAAACACAATTCTTTTTCTGGTCATATACTATTATCCCTATAACATCGGCGCCGGATATGAAGGAGAAGTCATGGCGGTAATTCCGCTGGGTGCAATTCGCTGAGCTGTGCCAGGCAGGTCTATGCCAACGACCGCCTTGGCACGGTGGCAATCGGATTCTAGATTTTGCTGCCGAACCATTGTTATTTACAGGAAAAGTGCTATATTTGCGGCCGATTTTTTAAAACTAGTTTTATGAAACAAGGAATCCATCCCGAAACCTACCGACTTGTAGCTTTCAAGGATATGTCCAACGAAGACGTGTTCATCACCCGCAGTTGCGCCAACACCAAGGAGACGATAACTATCGAGGGCGTTGAATATCCTCTCGTGAAGCTTGAGATTTCCAACACATCTCACCCTTTCTACACCGGCAAGATGAAGATCGTCGATACCGCCGGCCGTGTGGACCAGTTCTACCAGCGCTACAAAGCCCGCAAGAAATAATTGCTTGCGACGTGATAGGAAAAAGCCCGGAGCTCAAGGAGCTTCGGGCTTTTAATTTTCTGGCGCTATGCCGTTTACTCCTTGGGAGCAAGGCACTTCCAGCAGAGTGCGCTCAGAGCGCCGCCCACCAGAGGAGCGCAGATGAATACCCACACATCCTTAAGGGCCTGGCCACCGGCGAAGATTGCAGGACCGAGAGACCTTGCAGGGTTCACGGAAGTGCCGGTGAGGTTGATGCACACAAGGTGGATGAGGATGAGGCTGAGACCGATAGCAAGTCCTGCGAAGTTGCCTGCGCCGACCTTAGGATCGGTGGTGCCCAGAACAACGAGCACGAAGAGGAATGTGGCGATCACCTCCACGAGAGCTGCACCCCATACACCTCCGGCGTTAGCAACACCGTTGGTGCCGAGGCCGCCGGTGAGATCCGGAGCACTGACGACGGATGCGACTGCACAGAGCAGAGCGCCGGCAAGGATACCGCCGATAAACTGGCCGCACCAGTATCCGCAAGCATCTTTCCAGCTCATGCGGCCGGAGAGAGCGACGCCAAGGGTAATGGCCGGATTAATGTGGCATCCGCTGATGCCGCCGATGGTGTATGCCATGGCAACAACCGCGAGACCGAAGGCAATGGCTGTGCCTACCACGCCGGCAGGCTCACCACAACCAAGAAACATTGCCGTTCCGCATCCAAGGAAGGTGAGAACGAAAGTGCCTACGCACTCAGCTAAATACTTCTTCATACAAAAATTGGTTTATGGTTTACACAAAGGTAATAAAAAATTAGAAATCCATTACTATACGGAAACCGTTGATTACAAGATTGCTTTCAGGAGCGTCGAAGCTCCTGTATGTCACTCTGCAGCTGTTGGTTCCGCCAAAAATACCGCCTCCTCTCACCACGGCATAGGCGCCTTTCTCGGCTCCCGCAGGATTTGTGGACGAAGCAGGGGAGTAGGGGCCGTAAATATCGGAACACAGCTCCCAGGCATTGCCGCTCATGTCGTAAATACCCAGTTCATTGGGTAGTTTGCTGCCCACAGGGTGCATGACTCCGCCAGAAGTCAGGTTTATCCATGCCACATCGGCCCAGTCGTCGCTGCCGCTGTAAAGGTACCCCTTTGAGTACCTGCCTCCGCGGGCGGCGTATTCCCATTCGGCTTCTGTGGGCAGTCGGAAGGACTTGCCGGTAAGTTCGCCCAGTTTGTTGCAGAAGGCCTTGATTTCAGTTCTTGTGCGGCGCTGGACGGGCAACTGGTCTTCTTCGGCCTTTGTCTTTATGCCGGCTTCAGCACCCATAACCGCTTTCCAAAGCGCGTTTGTGACTTCGTACCTGCCTATATAATAGCTGTCAAGCTGCACACGGTGCACGGGCTTTTCGTCTTCGTGGGTAAATTCGGCACGTCCGTCGGCTCCCATGTCAAAGCTGCCTCCCTCCACCAGCACCATTTCCAGCTTGCTGCCGCCTATTTCGAATTGCCAGTCAGCGTCCTTGACTTCATGCTCAGGAGTGTCCTTGACGGTCTGGGGCTTCTCGAAGAAGTGGTGGGCGTTGCGCCCGACGTTGGTCATCTGCAGGTTTGGCGCGTCAGGATTGCCCGCCCCTTTCTGCATCAGGACTTTAAGGTCCCCGAAATGCGTGGGCCACAGGTCTCGGGGCATACAGTTGTGATCCGTGCACACCTTGGCCGCAAGCCCCACGACCTCACCCATCATTGCACATGTGCGCATGACCCGTACCGATGCCAGGGCTATGTGCGTGACGCTTATGTCACGTCCGGCCATGAACAGGTTTTCGACGTTTCTGGAATAGAAGCAACGGTAGGGGATGGGGCTGACGGGCGTTTCTTCCTGGTCGCAGACGCTCTTGAATTCGCGTCCGGGGAAGAACTTATGGTTCTCTGGCTCAGGATAATGAATGTCGATGGACCACGAAGTGGAGCAGGTGCCGTCGGGGAACTGAACGTTCTTCAGAATATCGTCCCCCGTGAGCACGTAGTCTCCCATGAGCCGGCGGCTCTCCCTTTTGCCGCTGTTGTAAGACACCCAGTCGAGGCTCCGGCGTTCGAATTCCTTGCGGCAGGATGCTTTGTTTTTGAGGTACGACCAGTTGGCATATATGGCCAACATGCCGTAGTCACGTATCTGCTCGGCCTCCAGTATCTGATTCTTGAACATGCCGGTCTCCCAAGTCCAGGAACCTTTGGTCATGCGCTGGAAGCTTTCTTCGTCCAGGCTGATGCCGTATTCAACGACGGGGAAGGAGCTGGGCGAACTGTCCTTCTTGGAGCTCCACTGGAGCGAAGCGCCGAGCACCATGTTGTCGCCTTGCTCAGGGGCCATAGATTCGCCGAAATCGTCCCGGCCCTCGCGTCCCATGCGGTATTCGGCTCCCGCCAGGACACCCACGGTGCCGTCGCCGGTGCAGTCGGCAAACAGAGGGGCGCGGAAGCAGAAGCGCTCGCCGCTGACCACATGCCTTCCGATTACGGATGCAATCCGTCCGCCTTGCTTCTCGACTTCCAGAACCTTGGTCAGGGTGAACAGGCTAATGTCTGGCTCGGCTGCAACTATTGCCATCTTGGCGTCGTCTCCGTAGTACTCCGGCGGCATGGCGTTACCTTTGCGGGTGGGGGCGAATTCTTTGAGCAGGTTGCCCAGGTTGGGGTATGGCTGACAGTCTATAGAACCTCCCAACTGCACGCGGATCTCCGTGGAGTTGTTGCCGCCAAGTACGGCGCGGTCTTGGATCAGGGCCACTTTGAGCCCCTGTCTGGCGGCGGCCACAGCGGCGCAGATCCCGGAATACCCGGCGCCGACGACAACGAAATCGAAATTGCCTGCGTCTTTGATTTCTGAAGGTTCGGCAGGGTAGGGGCGGAAGCTTGTAATCTGCGAAGCATTGAGCGGTTTACGGGTCAAAAGCAGGGCGTCGCAGCGCGCGTCCAACCCGCTGATGTCGTGCAGGCCAACCTTGCATGTGCCCTTCTGGAGATGTACGCGGCCTGCCTGCTGCCACTCCCAGCAAGTGCCGGTGTGGCCGACGGTGGCAAGCATCTGACCTGCAATGCTTACGCGGAATTTGCCGGGTCCCTCTCCGAGGGCGAATGGAGAAGTCCAGTTGTAGGTGCGGACATATACGTAGTAGCGTCCGTTCCTGGGTACGTTGATGCTGGTGACTGCGTCTTGGACAGGTACGCCGGCGCCATGTGCCAGCAGGTAAGAAGAACCCATATGTTCCATGAACTGCTGGTCAAGAGACCATGTTCCATACGATTGGAACTGCTCTGCTTCTATCAAAATGTGCTGTGCCTGCATGGTGCAGGGGGCAGCAAGCGCCAGAATACCCAGTAGTGCAATAAAATGTGGCCTCATAATGACTATAAAGATAAGAATAATTTGATAAAATTTTTGGTGAATCAAAAAATCTTCATATCTTTGCACTCCAACCCGGTGGGTTCGTATAACGGTTAGTACTCGAGATTCTCAATCTCGCAATAGGAGTTCGATTCTCCTACCCACTACCAAAAAGCACTGCATTTCGCAGTGCTTTTTTATTATCCGCTGAACTCTACCTCGCTGAACGCCAGTGACCCTATGAGCTTGGGCGAGCAGCTGCGGAAATCGTCCCCGCTTGCGATAAGATTCTTCCACAGCGTGAGGAAGTTGCCTGTAATGAGCATCTCGCTCACGGGCTTCACTGTCTTGCCGTCCCGGAACAGTTGCCCTGCAATACCATAGGAGAAGTCGCCTGTGGCCATATTGCAATTGCCGCCGTTAAAGTCGGTCACCAGTATGCCGTCCCCACACAGCTCCATCAATCCGCTTTCGTCGGTTCCTGCCTTTGGGAAGGCCTTCAGAAGCGGGCGGACAGCATCTTCGCCGGTGGGATCCATGCCTAACTTCCCTGACATGTAAGTGTTTACGAAATAGCGTTTTATGACGCCGTTCTCTATGATGGGAGCGGCGCTCGTGCGCACTCCTTCCGAGTCGAAGAGCTTTGAGCCGCTTTCGCCTTTGCGCCAAGGCTCGTCCAAAATGCTAAGCCTGTCGGAGAATACCTGCTTGCCGAGGCTGTCAACAAGGAATGAGTTGCCCTGCTGGATGGAATAGGCATTGAGAGCATTGAGCAGGGGAGACACCAGTCTGGAGGCCACATTGGAAGATACAACCATATTGTATCGGCCGCTTTTCAGAGGCTCGGATCCTATCTGGGCACATGCCCTTTTGAGGGCCGTGACCCCGCACTGCGCCGGGTCGAAATCGGCGAGCCTGGGCGATGCTGTCCACCAGTAATCGCTGTATTTATTGCCTTCGGCATCTTGTATGGTCACTTCTACTCCATAGTCGAAGGACGTTTCTGTGTGCCGGCACTCAAGGCCGTGCGTATCAATTACATAGACGTCATATTCGGAGTCGCTGTACTCACCTTCTTCGGAGATGAGCGCGGCGCCTTCGGCAAGGGCCTGGACGTTTTTTCCGAAAACAGCCGCGTCGAGTGCTGACTTGCTCCTCACTCCGGCCGTCATGTGCTGGTAGGCTTCGTCGTAAATCTGCATTTCGAATCCGCTCTGGGCGTCCTTGCAGCAGCGCTCGGGATCTGGCAGTCTGCGGTAAGGGTCCGGCGCCAGCATTCGCACTGTAGCTACTGCTTCATTTATGAAAGTGCGCAGGCTGTCCCTTTCTATCTTATTGCTGGAAAAGCTGCCGAAGCTGCCGCCTGCAAAGATGGCGATGCTCAGGGACCGGTCCGCGCAGCGGGTGACTCTGTCCACCTGGCCGTCAAGGGTCGCAATTAGGTCTTCCGTGCTCTTGGTGAGCGTGATGCGGGCATCGGACGCTCCTGCCTGCAAGGCAAAATCCAGGCACTCCCTGGCCAACTGTTTTTCTTCTTGGGTAATCATTCTCCTCCTACTGTCAAATTCTTTATAAGTACGCTGGGAATGCCGCAGGATACCGCTACGCTCTGTTCCTTGCCGCAGGTCCAGGTGCCGTTATCTATTATCAGGTCGTCGGCCACGGCTTCGATGTCGGCGAGGGCCTTGGGACCGTTGCCTATGATGTTGATGTCTTTGACCGGCATGGTGATGCGTCCGTTCTCGATGAGGTAACCGCGGTTCACATAGAACGTGAAGTCACCCTCGCCGATCTTGACTTCTCCGTTGGCGAATTTATCTACGTAAATGCCTTTCTGAACGCTTGCTATCAGGTCCTGGAGGGTGCCGTCGGTGCCGCTTTCCATGTAGGTGGCGCGCATGCGGGGGATGGGATTGTATCTGAATGACTCCCTTCTGCCGTTTCCGGTGGGAGGCACTCCATACCACCCGGCGCTGATGCGGTCGTGAAGATAGGAAGTCAGCACGCCGTCCTGCACCATGTAGGTCTTCTGTCCGGGCACTCCTTCGTCGTCGTAGGCCAGCGAGCCGCGGTTGCCGGGTACGGTGGCGTCGTCCAGTATATTGATGCCGCGCTTGCATATGCGTTTCCCCATCCGGTCGCTGAAAATCGACTGCCCTTTGCGGTTGAAATCGGCTTCGAAAGCATGTCCCATGGCTTCGTGAAGCAGTATCCCGGACGCGCCGGCGGCCATTACGACAGGCATTTTGCCTCCCTTGGGGCGCCTTGCGGCAAAACTGTCGTCCAGACCTGCCACGGCCTCGGCGGCGAGCGTCTCCTTGAGTTCGTCGCTGAGCATCTCTCTGCCGCAGCGGAAGCTTCTTGAGACATTGCGTTGCTCGGTGCTGCCGGCCTGGCTGAAGATGGCGGTGACGGTGACGCTGCCCAGCGGCCTGCTGTCGAAAGTCAGCTCGTCCAGGGAGTTATACATCATTATATGGCTTACCGACCAGGACATGAGGGCTATTACTTTGGAGGTGCGGGGCTCGCGTGCGCGTATTGCGGCTTCGACACTTGCCAGCCATGATGCGAGTTCTTTTTTGTCGGCACCGTCCCAGTCCAGCTCCATTCCGTATGGAGGTACTGCTTTGGGCGCAGCGGAGCCGGTTTTGAAAGAGCCGGGTTTGCCTGCCACCGCAGTGGCCGCCCTTGCGGCATCCATAAGCGAAGCAAAGTCGGTGGATTCGGAATAGGCGTAGCCGGTTTTCTCGCCGTTGAGAACCCTTATTCCGCAGCCGTAGTCCAGGTGAAACCCTCCGGACGCTACCTGCGAATCCCTGAGCAGCAGGTCGTTATATACAGTCTGTTCAAAATAAAGATCGCACCAGCCTCCTCCCTTCAATCCTTCGTTCACTATGGTGCGCAGTTCGGTTCTGGTGACCCCGAACAAATCCATGCTATTCTTCATTATCTTCAATCAGCTTCCTGATTTTCTTGAAAGTTACGTCGTCTTTTATCAGCGTGCGTTCGTTGTTTCCCTCGGCCACCACAGTGAACGGGGGATGGGTATTGTCTGCGATTATCCAATTGTCACACAGAGACATGTAGGTGGAGAACAAATAGTAGATACCCATTTTGTAGCGCCGCCTGAGCACATCTTCCGGAATATTGTGGCCGCCGCTTGCTACACGGTTCTTTACTCTCTGTATGGCCAGTTCCGGGCTTTGCAGCCAGAGGTAGATCAACGTAACCTTGTAGTTCTTTTCTTTGGCTTTCCGTATGATGGATACCAAAGACCTGGTGGCGAGAGTGGTCTCTATGCTGAAGTCGGCGTTCTGGTCGAGCAGGTACGTAATGCGCATGAGCATGTAACGGCTGGCCGACACCGACGCGGACGATGGGTCGAAAGGCGACAGGCTCTTAGCGAATTCGTCGGAATTGACAAATTCGTGGCAGTCCAGAATCTCGGGCAGAAACGAGTATGAAGCAGTGGTCTTTCCGGCCCCGTTGCAGCCTGACAGGATGAATAAGCGGGGCATTATTTACTGTGTGTTACTCCATATCCGAACAGGGCGAAATCGCCGAGAAGCGGGTCTTCGGGCCAGATTTTGCGGAATTGTTCGGTTATTTCTATTGCGGTGCGCATGTCTTTGGAACGTCTTTTCGTGAGCCCGAGGGCCGTCGCCTGCGCATGCACGTGCACGTCGAGGGGCACCAGGAGTGATGCCGGGTCGGTCTTCGTCCAGAGTCCCAGGTCCACCTTGCCGTCGGTCCTTACCAGCCAGCGGCGCATGAGGTTGATCTTCTTGTCCGGCGCAGACGGGTCGTCTTTGCGGCGGAACACAATGGACCGTATCTCTTTGGCGGAGAGCCCTTCGAGAGTGTCGTGCCAGGTGTACCACTCGCGCAGACGTCCGCATATCCCGGCCGCTTCGCTCCATTTGACGGTGCGGTGCAGGGAAGCCTCGTCGTTGCGGTAGGAGCCCGCCATTACGTAATCGTAGGGATGCCACTCCATCTCATCGAAAAGGCGTTCGCAGTCCCTTACTATCATGGCCCTGCGGCCCCAGGCAAGGAAGGATGCGAATACCGAGGCAATCTCCACGTCCTGGAGGGATGCACCGCGGCGTACGAATTCCCTTGGGAAGGCTATAGGGTCTTCCTCGAAATAGCGCGGGTCGTTGTACTCCTCGGCCCACGCTATCATCTGATCTATTGTTTTGCGAGTCATCTGGCTGCTTTAAACGGTTGGTCTCCAAGCCCTGTCCAGCGGTAGAGCCGCGCCGTGCAGCTCTGTATGCCGGTGGACTTGTCTTTGTGGTTCTCGGAAATGTACCAAAGTCCGTCTCCGAGCGGACAGAGTCCGGTAGAACCCCACTTGAACTTCCATCCGTGTACGCCGCTCGCCTCGTCGAACAAGCCGTCCTGGCTGAGCTGCAGGGTCTCGTGCTTCTCGCTCAGACCCGCAGGCACCGCCTTTCCGGGCTTTTGCTTCACGTCAAGGGAGAACAGGGGATAGTTGGGATACTGGGGTTTCTTTCCTTTGTAAACTGCCATGAAGATGCGGCCCGTATGGGCGTCATATCCAAGATTCTGGACTCCCCAGGTGGTGTTGCCGGTGTAGATGAAATACTTGTGCAGCGGCTTTTCGGGGCCGTTGGTCGGAACGGTACCGAAGACCACCGGAGTTTCGTATTTGCGTTTCCAGTTCTTGATGTCGTAGCAGAGCAGCACCTGGTTGTCGTTGTCGGTGCGGTCGTTGTCGCCGTATATGCCGTAGGCTACGTACAGGTAAAGCTTATTGCTGCACTTGCCTATGCCGGGGGCGAAAGTGACTCCGTCTATTCCTGAGCACCCGTAGGTGTGGCCGACGTAGTCCCTGCAGGCGTCACGTATGCACACGGTGGTCATGACGCCGTCTTTCTCAGGGTCCATCCCGATGCGGTCTATGCGGTCCACGTCGATGATGGCCACATAGAACACCGAGTTCTCGTGGCTGAGGTTTTCCACTCCCAGGCGCTCGGAAATGTTGCGGCCTATAATGTCGTCCTTGCATTCGAGCGAGGCGTAAACCCGTCCGTCGGGGCCGAGAGTCATGGCTCCCAGATGCCCCTGGATGCGGTTTATGGTGCCCAGGATATTGCCTTTGAGGTCTGTCTTTATGAAAGAACTGGTGAAGGAGAAGTACATGTAGCCTTTCTCCTTGTCGAGCGCAATGCCCTGCACATGGCCGTCTTTGACAGCCACATACACCGAATCGGGCAGCTCGGCGGCCACAGCCGAGACGCCGAGCAGGATGCCTGCCAGAATGCTGAGGAAACGTTTCATGTTATGCTGTCGCTGCTTCGAGTTTCTTGAGCATTGAGAACATCACGACTCCGGAGATGATGCACAGGGCCATGAGGACTGTCCAGTTGACCCAGAGAGGCACATTGTTCCAAAGCATGGAAGGAATGGAGCTGAGGTAGTTGCCCACGGCGGTGGCGGCGAACCACAGACCCATCATGAGGCCCTTGTACTTGGGCGGGGCGACCTTGGACACGAACGATATGCCCATGGGGGAGAGCAGCAATTCAGCGAACGTGAGCACCAGGTAGGTGGAAATCAGGTAGGTAGGAACCACGGGGTCGGGGGACACACCGCCTACGCTCACGAGTTCCGACGGAGCCGGCTGGCCCTTGGATGCGGCGAGCATGATGAGGTAGCCGAGGGCGGCGACAAACATGCCGAGGCCTATCTTCTTAGGGGCGGAAGGCTCTTTGCCCTTGCTGGCAAGGGTGCTGAAAATGTACATCGAAATGGGAGTCAGCGCCACCACGAAGAAGGGATTGAACTGCTGGAACTGCTGAGGGAGAATGCTGATCTGGGGATCCATGCCCTTGTAGAGCATGAATGCTCCAGCCCAGAGAGCGACCGTGATTATGCCGCTGATGGTCTTGCCCTTGGCGGTCTCTGACTGGAAGGTGCTGAAGAAGGTATATACCGAAACGGCAATCAGTGCCAGTGCCCAAATGTTGAAGCCTATCTTGAGCGGGCCGGACACGGTGGCCTGGGTGTAGTCACGTGCGAAGTAGGTGAGCGAAGAACCGTTCTGGTGGAATGCCATCCAGAAGAAAATGACCACTGCGAACACCCAGATGAGGGCGGTGATGCGGTCCTTGGTCTGCTTGGGGGTAAGTTCCACTGCGGGAGCTCCTTCGCCGGACTTGGCCTGCTTGGCATTGACGTCGGCATGCTTGAACCAGCTGCGGCAGCCCAGGTAGATGGCGATGGAAACGATGAGAGACACGCAGGCCACTGCGAATCCAAGGTTGTAGGCCGTGGACAGGCTGTTGATATAGTACTGGCTGAAAGCGGTCAGGTCCATCGAGGCGATTTCGGGGCCGGGCATGGTAGCTTTGAGAGCCTCCAGTCCGGAAGGATCGGCCAGGGTGCCGCCCAGGTACTGGTGGGCGAGGGCGGGGATGTCTGCCTTATAGATCAGGCCGGCTTTTGCTAAATGGCTGTTGGTGAGGGCAGTAGCTGCGGTAGGGGCGAACATTGCGCCTATGTTTATAGCCATGTAGAAGAGGCTAAAGGCGGAGTCGCGTTTAGCAGCATACTTAGGGTCATCGTAGAGGTTTCCAACTAGCACCTGCAGGTTGCCTTTGAAGAGTCCCGTGCCGACTGCGATCAGCAGCAGGGCGCCTATCATCAGGGCCAGGGCGAAGCCCCTGCCGGAGAATGCGTCGGTGGGAATGGCCAGGCACAGGTAACCAGTGAACATGACGCATACGCCGGTGATGACACATTTGCCGAAACCGATTTTGTCGGCGAGCCAGCCTCCTATGACCGGCATGAAATACACCGCGGCAAGGAAAATGGCGTAAAACTGGCCCGCAGCAGCTGCGGAAAATCCGAATTTGGCCTGCAGGAAGAGCAGGAAGATGGCTAGCATTGTGTAGTAGCCGAAGCGCTCACCGGTGTTGGCGAGGGCCAGAGCGAATAAGCCTTTGGGCTGACCTTTGAACATGTTTTGTTCTCCTATATGTTTAAATATTAATAATTTGCGGTGTTTGCGGTGTTTGGTAAAGCTGGAGGCGCCCTCTTGGGACCACAAAACAAGGGGAGAGGAAACCGTTCCTAATAATGCAAAGTAACAAAAATTTCCTGATAATGCCAAAGGGGGAATTCTCGAACCTTTCAGCAGATGCAATCAGCTGTGGGCTAATCGTGCCAAGGGGTGCCTTGCGCGGCACCTCCTGCTACGAAAACACCCCTGAACACGCCAGGGGGTGCCGCGCAAGTCACTCCTTGGCACGCCGCTGCCTGGTTATGTTTCAGTATCTGACGTTTCCTCTCATTTCTGCCACGCCGCTGCCTGGTTATGTGTCAGATAGCAGTGTTTTCGTTCTGATTTGACACGTTACTTCATGTATCCGTGTCAGTCTCTGCCGTTCCTGCCTATTTTTGACAGACTGTGGCTCTTTTTTGTGTCAATCTCTGCCGTTCCTGCCTGTTTCTGCCACGCTGTAGCCTCTTTTTGTGTCAGGCGGCAGTGTTTTCGTTCAGATTTGACACGATTCTGCCGGTCATCGTGTCATTCGAGGCAGCTTTACCTGCCGAAGAATCTCCTTTTATTCACATACGGTTCCGGAAGCAAAAAAGGTATGAAATTGCTGCCGAAGGTTGTTCTGCAGATGTTCCGGCAGCAAAAATGGGGGTAAATTGCTGCCGGATGGTGTTTTGTCGATGTTCGGGAAGCAAAAATAGGTGTTAACTGCTGCCGGGGGCCTGGTACTGTGCCAATTGCCGCTACTCTTATGCCGCTCCTGCTCATTTCTGCCACGTTACCTTCCTTTTCTGTGTCAATCTCCTCCGTCTCTGCCTATTTTTGCCACGCTGCGACTTAGTTCTGTGTCAGTATCAGCCATTCCTGCATAATTTTGCCACGCTGTAGCCTCTTTTTGTGTCAATTCCCTCAGTTTTCTCCCATTTTTGACACGGTTCTGGCGTTTTTTGTGTCAGATTGTGGGCCTTCGCGGAGGGGAGGGTTCTCCACCCTCGGGCCGCTGGCCCTCGCCCTCCCACTTCGCTCCGCTCGCGGGCCCCTCCCTCTACAAGCGAGGGTGCTTACGGTTCCTAACCCTTCCCCTCCGTCTCCGGCCGCACTTCTGACACGTTACCTCCTGTATCCGTGTCAATTTCTGTTGCTTTCGGCCGTTTCTGCCACGCTGTAGCCTGTCTCCGTGTCAATCTCTGCCATTCCTGCCTGTTTCTGCCACGTTACCTTCCTTTTCTGTGTCAATCTCCTCCGTCTCTGCCTATTTCTGCCACGCTGCGCCCTGGTTTTGTGTCAGTTTCTGCTGCTTGCGGCTGCTTCTGCCACGTCGGTGCCTAGTTTTGTGTCAGCCACAGCCCGTTCGTTTATCCTCAGATAAGGCAGATATTGAGGGCGGATGGCAGGCCTATCTTAAGTCCCTTCAGATGTTGCTGAAGAGATTCTTCACTTCGTTCAGAATGACGGTGTTCAGAATGACGGTGTTAGGTTCAGAAGCATTCAGAATGACGGTGTTAGGTTCAGAAGCATAATGATAGTTTCAACCGTGGACTGGCGGGAGGTGGCAGGCAATTCAGTCTCACCTTTGTCTGCCCCATCAGCGTCTGCCGCCTCCCGCCTCAGCCAGCCACCTCCCAAAACAGCCTTCTGCCAACTAACCAGTATTCTCGGTAGCACAAACGGTTTGTAAATGCTGCCGAGGCTCTTCTCAAGGGCACTTCGGGAGCAAAAATGGTATGAAAATGCTGCCGAGGCCATTAACCAAGGCACTTCGGTAGCAAAAACGGTACGTAAATGCTGCCGAGACCATTAATCAAGGTACTTCGGTAGCAAAAAGGGTACGTAAATGCCGCCGAGACCATTAATCAAGGCACTTCGGTAGCAAAAACTGTATGTAAATGCCGCCGAGACCATTAGCCAAGGCACTTCGGGAGCAAAAATGGTATGTAAATGCTGCCGAGACCATTAATCAAGGTACTTCGGTAGCAAAAACGGTATGAAAATGCTGCCGAGGCCATTAACCAAGGCACTTCGGTAGCAAAAACGGTACGTAAATGCTGCCGAGGCCATTAACCAAGGCACTTCGGTAGCAAAAACGGAATGTAAATGCTGCCGAGGCCATTAACCAGGGCACTTCGGTAGCAAAAACGGTACGTAAATGCTGCCGAGGCCATTAACCAGGGAACTTCGGGAGCAAAAACGGTACGTAAATGCTGCCGAGGCCATTAACCAGGGAACTTCGGGAGC
>CAMJBH010000002.1 GCA_946403855.1 uncultured Bacteroidales bacterium | reverse complement strand
CGCCAACTGACACGGAAAGCAGCCATAACGTGGCGAAAACGGGAGAAAACTGCGGCAACTGACACGGGAAACGGCCACAGCGTGGCAGAAACGTTCTAAGACAGTGGTGGTTGACACGGAGAGAGACCAAAGTGTGGCAGATTGGACAGAAAGCCGCAGTTCATCCTCAAAACAGGGTCTTGGTGAGGGAAAGCGGCCGGAGACGGAGGGATTGGTTCGGAACCATAAGCACCCTCGCTTGTAGAGGGAGGGGCCCACAAGCGCAGCGTAGTGGGAGGGCGAGGGCCGGAGGCCCGAGGGTGGAGAACCAACCCTCCGCGCAGGCCGTCACACCGATAGATAACAGCGCCAACTGACACGGAAAGCAGCCATAACGTGGCGAAAACTGGAGAAAACAGCGCCAACTGACACGGGAAGCAGCCATAACGTGGCGAAAACGGGAGAAAACTGCGACAACTGACACGGGAAACGGCCATAGCGTGGCAGAAATTATCTTAAAAGTTCGTGTTACATAGAACTTTACAGTTCAGAGTAACGGACCTCCTTCAGTAATTTCGACTTGTACAGGGCATTGGGAGACACTAATTGTTCAGATGGGTCGAACTTGTTGCCGTATCTTTCTTTGATAAGTTTCTTTACTGTAGGATTCGAGACAGGGAAATCGGAGAACTGCTCGGGTTGACATAACTCAATATCTGCCCCAAGTGAGTAAATCTTCCATATCAGTTCAGAACAGTACATCTTGCTATCACTCCATTGAAACAAAGTGTCGTAGTGTTTCCCTTTGTACTTGATACCAACCGCCTTCATCTTCTTAATTGTCGAGGCGGATAATGGGCTTTCCAACCTTTTTGCACTATACACCCCGTTCTTCCCCCGAGCTATCCAATCCTTAAGTGGTGTGTACTTGACAGGTTCGACCGCTTCGTACACGTATGCTTTCTCTCCTAAGTAAAAGACGATTCCGCAGTGCGTCCACTTGCTATGCTGTGCCAATTTGATAATCGAACTTTGGCGGGAAGTGGACTCATGAAAAACGATATCACCATCTTGTGGCATTACCGTTTCTTGTACCTGCTCACAAGACAAGATAGAAATAAATGCCGCCAAAGAGACAGAAACCACTAACGTAAGCAAACCCTTCCTTGTTGAACTCATTATCATACTAAGCACAGTACCTTTGGGGAGATGTAACGATGACTTCCGCAAAGATACAAAATCTTTCAATCACGCAACGTCCACCGAAAAAATCTAATCTGGAAGTTCATCATCTCACGACTGTATCACATTGACCTAAAAGGTCATCATGGACGTTTCCACTTGAAAATCCCGAAAAGAAATTCTATATTTGCGAAGCCTGGCAGCAGGCGTACATATTAGCGAAAGTGTTTTCGCGTTGTCCAGCATTGAGATCTGGAAAATTTTGACAAGGACAACGGCAATACACTCCGCTCGATGTTGGTATTGTCGCAAGTCGTATTCTACGACCAGCTTCATATCGTCGAGTGTGGAGTATCGGTCGTAATCTATCTGTCAAAGGTCCTCCAGAACCTCAATGCTGTGGATGCGAAACGGCTCCACACTTTTGAATAGTTTGGTTTTCGCCGTAGGGCGCCACGGCCAAAAGAGAATTTCATGGATTTTCTGCATCATACTTACAGTCCTCCTGATTGTGAGCAGTATCTTATATCCCCCTTTGAATTAGTGTGCACAAGTCCTGGTCCTGGTGGCCTCGAGGACATAGAGTACGAAGATTGGGTAAAATGATCTCGAACATGAATAATCGCAATATTTTAATCGCATTCGCACTGCTGGCCATGTCTGCCTGCGCCACAGAGATGCCGCAGGCAGAGTTTGCTGACTCAAGCGTAATAATCAGAGCATACCAGGAAGGAGCCATTAACTCCAAAACTGCCGTTGTTGACGGCGGAACGAATGTGTTTTGGGAGCCTGGCGATGCAATAAACGTTTTCTTCAAAGGAAGCGGCAGTAAATTCGTTTCTATGAATTCTGAGCTTGCCAGCGTCGCAGACTTCTCCGGTACATTTCACGGATTGGTTGGCGCAAACGAAGGTTCAGGCTCAAGCAATCACATCTGGGGACTCTATCCATACCGGGCTGATGCTACCTCAGACGGGCAAACAGTCACTACAACCCTCCCGGACAATCAGATCGCGCGCGCCGGAAGTTTCGAGAAGAACACACATATCACTCTGGCCAGCGCCGACGGGCTTGACCTTGCCTTCTATAATGTCTGCGGAGGCATGCGCTTCTCTCTTACTCAGGAAGGTATCAAATCCGTAACCATCGAAGGAAACAACGGAGAAGTGCTCGCGGGGCGTATCAAGCTGGCTTTTGAAGGCGGTGTTCCTGCTATTCAAGATGTTTCCGAAGCCAAGACAACCATTACGATCAAGGCTCCAAGCGGCACAACGCTCCAGACCGGACAGTGGTACTACATTGCGGCTTTACCGGGGACACTGTCTAACGGGTTCAAAATGACGTTCACACGTGAGTCTGATTCGGCAAAACTCATCACCTCTGGCAGCGTAAGCTTCAAGCGCGGCCAATATGGCTCACTTGCTGATGCAGACGAAGACCTTATTTTCAAAGGACAGGGAGATGGTGAAACGCACTCCGAAGACGTTATCCAATTTGCCGATGACAAAGTAAAGGCAAAGCTTGTGGCTGCTTTCGACACTGACGGTGACGGCGAACTTTCTTACGAAGAGGCTGCAGCCGTGACATCTATCGAGGGAGTCTTCCGGGCAATAAAAACGTACACATCTTTCGATGAGTTTCAATATTTCACGGGAATAACTTCTATTCCTGATAATATGTTCGATGAGTGGAAGCTGTTGAATTCTATAACCCTTCCAAACAGCTTAAGACAAATAGGGGATGCCGCTTTTAAAGGATGTATTCAAATTAAAGAGATCCACATTCCTGAAAGCGTCACAAGCATTGGATCTTCTGCATTCTATGGCTGTTCTAATCTTGGCTCAATTGTTATTCCCGAGGGCGTCACAAGCATTAGCAACAGTTCATTCAGAGGATGTAACAGCATATCCTCGATTGTTGTTCTAGGAAAAACGACAAGTATTGGAGACTATGCCTTTTATGGTTGCTCGAGTCTTGCTTCAATCATTTTTTCTAATGGCGCCTTGAGTATTGGAAGCTATGCATTTTATGAATGCTCGAATCTTGCTTCGATCATTATTCCAGAAGGTGCGACAAGTGTTGGAGACTATGCGTTTTATGGCTGCTCGAATCTTGTATCTATTTTAACGAGCACTGTCTCTGACGACGCCTTGAGTATTGGAAACTACGCTTTCTTTAAATGCTCGAATCTTGCCTCAATCTCTATTCCAGAAGGTGTGACAAGTATTGGATGCTTTGCGTTCTACGGATGTTCGAACCTTACATCAGTCAATATTCCTGAAAGCATCACGAGTATTGGGTCAATGGGATTCTGGGGTTGCTCAAGTCTCACGACCATCAACATTCCAGAAAGCATGACTAGTATTGGAGGATCCGCTTTCTCTGGCTGCTCGAGCCTCACGTCCATCGTCATCCCAGAAAGCATGACTAGTATTGGAGGATCCGCTTTCTCTGGCTGCTCGAGCCTCACGTCCATCGTAATCCCAGAAAGCGTGACTAGTATTGCAGAGGGCACATTTAGTGGTTGCTCGAGCCTTACAGCCATCAACATTCCAGCAAGCGTGACTAGTATTGGGAAATCGGCGTTCTATAGCTGCTCGAGCCTCACGTCCATCGTCATCCCAGAAAGCGTGACTAGTATTGGAGAAT
This sequence comes from uncultured Bacteroidales bacterium, assembly GCA_946403855.1. Lineage (GTDB taxonomy): Bacteria > Bacteroidota > Bacteroidia > Bacteroidales > UBA932 > Cryptobacteroides. The sequence continues at coordinate 143,958 of CAMJBH010000002.1, read as the reverse complement.
CCGCTTTCAATGATTGCTCAAGCCTCACTTCCATCTTCATTCCGGAAAGCGTGACTAGTATTGGAGAGTTCGCTTTTAATGGTTGCTCGAGTCTCACATCCATCGTCATCCCAGAAAGCGTAACGAGTATTGGAAGACAAACGTTCTATGGCTGCTCGAGTCTTACAGACATCAACATCCCAGAAAGCGTGACTAGTATTGGGGGATACGCGTTCTCTGGTTGCTCAAGTCTCATTTCTATCGTTATCCCTAAAAGCGTAACGAGTATTGATGACGCAGTTTTTAAAGATTGCTCAAGCCTATCTTCTATCATCATTCCTGAAAGCATAACTAGAATTGGGGGATACGCATTCTCTGGTTGTTCGAGCCTCACATCCATCGTCATCCCAATAAGCGTGAACAGGATTGATGGGTACGCATTCTATGGTTGCTCGAGCCTAATTTCAATATACTGTCTTCGTATTAATCCACCCAGTGGCGAAAGGTCTATGTTTGACTTAACGAACATGTGCACTATTTATGTTCCGGAACAATCTATTGAAACATATAAGGATGCTCCTGGCTGGTCTAAATATGCATCCAGGATTCAAGCAATACCTCAATAATAAGTATCATGATCATTTATATCGTATTACTTATCAAACATTTGCTAGAGAAAGGGTATCATCGCACAGATATTCACACAAGTACATATAAATACGACGGAAAGGAATACGACAGAGTGGAAGTGTTAAACGAAGGATACGTTATTCAAGCGTTTGTCCTAATGAGCGCCGAACACTGCCGAAAGCTTGACAAGTTCCCTTTCTATCGCTCTTATAATCAGTGGAATGACTTCGGATATCTTACGCCTCCAGCATGTTATGTTGCTGTTTATATTTCAGATGATAATTGGGAATATCATAATTCTTCCGACCTGAGATTAGAATTGACCTCACCATCTTTCCTAAACTACAACGAAGCAGTAGAGAGATTCAAGAAAAGACTTTCTTTTTGCGGCAATAAGAAGTTGCGAAAGAAAATAAGGTGTCTATCTATTTCTTATTTGCTATGTATTCTCCTCTACCTTGCCGCGCATGTTTTATCTTTCAACGGCCTTCTAAATACGAAGATTCCATTGGATTCCGCCATAATAAGTGTACTGATCCTTATTATGATTCTCCTGTTGGTTCCACCGCTCATTCCATATATCAAGAGCATAACCATCAAAGGATTAAGCTTTGATATCGAATATCTTTGATTATTCCTATACCCATGATACATTACAATTCTTCTATGCCATACTTCCGGCCGGAGGTGGAAACATGCCTCCTTTTAACTGAAATCTGCCTTGGCACCAGCCAGACTGAGATGATTGATGATAATCCTGAAGAACACATTTGGGGTTAACTTATTCTGATAGATGTTATGAAGAAATACTTTCTCGCCATATCAATAGCAGCGCTAGCCACTGCATGTATGACCGAACAGGAACCAGTTCTTAATAATTATTCCTATCCGGCAGAAATTCGGGCCAGAATAGATAAGGAGGCATCCTCGCCTGATACTAAAGTCTATGCGGACGAGGGCTTCAACGTGCTTTGGAACAATGATGACAGAATTTCTTTATTCGATAGATACACCTTCAACAAAGAATATTACTTCACAGGAGAAACCGGCGCTAATGCCGGCGTATTCAAGGAAGTTAATTCCGAGGAAGTCGTAGCCGGCAACGAAATTGATTATGTGTATGCCGTGTATCCATACAACGAATCCACCAAGATAAGCAACTCCGGAGCGCTGACATTGAGCCTTCCGGCAGTGCAGTACTACACGCCTGACTCTTTCGGCCCCGGAGCTAACGTTATGGTTTCTGCCACCAGTGATACGAATCTACTTTTCAAAAACCTTTGCGGCTATCTACTGCTCAAGCTTTACGGGGAGAATGTCGTTGTGTCCTCAATCTCAATCAAAGGAAATAACAATGAAGTCTTGTCTGGCACCGCCGAGGTGATTGCCACGCCCGGTTCAACACCATCATTATCCTCTCTAACCAGTGAAGAATCAAAATGCCTAACTCTTTCCTGTACCTCACAAGTCGCTTTAGGCGCTTCTGCTGATGAGGCTACATTATTCTGGCTCGCCGTTCCACCTACTACCTTTACGAAAGGTTTCACCCTCACCGTAACTGATATTGATGGCAATACATTCGAAAAATCCACCGGCATTAATTATGAAATCGAGCGCAATAAGACTTTCCGTATGGAACCGCTTGAAGTCATAATAGAGAAAGAAGAACTCTTCCCAGACCCTGTCAACCTGTCATTGAACGGCACCGCCAATTGTTACATAATTTCATCTGCCGGCACTTACAGTTTCTCCGCCGTAAAGGGAAACACTCTCGAGCCGGTAGGAAACATTGCTGGTGTCAAAGTTCTTTGGGAAACTTTCGGGTCCCAGACAACTCCCAATGAAGGAGCCATTATCTTCCCAACTGTTCAGTACAAGGCCGGAACAAACTCCATATGTTTCAAAACAAGCGACAACTTTACAGAAGGCAGCGCATTAATAGCCGCTTATGCCGATAAAGAATGTAGCGAAGGTAATGTTCTATGGTCTTGGCACATCTGGGCTGTCAAAGATGACCTGGAATCAAATCTTCAGATATACAACAATAACTTTGGCGGTAAAGTAGGCGCTCTTATGGATAGAAATCTGGGAGCGGTTACGACAGACAAAGATTCCCGGTCCTACAATTTTTCCCTTATGTATCAATGGGGCAGGAAAGATCCTTTTCTTGGAGGGGTAAGAATACAGGTCTCAGATGGGCTAGTAACCAGAGATGACCTAACAAAAGCTGAGAGTACACTTTCGTGGCCTTCAAGCGAAAAAGCCAATTCCCCTTCAGAATTCTCGTCCCTTTCGGTGTCCAAACCTACGACATCGCTCAGTATATCCGAAGACTGGAATGATTCGGAGTGGTCTGGCAGATGGAGTGAGCAAAAGACCATTAACGACCCTTGTCCTCCCGGATATAAGGTAGCTGATAAGTATTTGTGGTATAATGCTTTTGGCTCAAATGGAGGAGACGAGATGCCGTATAGATCGACAAATGGTTTCCGTTTCTATCTAATGAGTATGACCAGTAATACCGAAGAAGTATATTACCCATATTCGGGAGTTATGGCCCCGGGGGGATTTTTGATGTACACAACGGGTGTTTATCCGATTGGAGCGTGCTGGTCTTCTACCAAAGGTTCTTTTCTCGGCTTATCCGCAAATGATGGTTTCTTCACGACTTATGGTTACAATGTTTACGTCAGTCAAGCTCTGAAATCATCCGCTTATGGGGCTCCTGTCAGATGCCAAAAGGAAGAATATGTTTCAACAGATTGTCCCGAAGATAATAAATTGTACTATACAACAACGGATAAAAAAGTTCTTCGTCCAAGACGCTCTATTGCATTTGGACCCAAAATGAAGACAAATGTCTACTATCCAGGGGAAGATGGCAGCCTTGGACAAGGAGTTATAACTTGCGATGGAACCATAACAAAACTGGATGTCGGTGCCGCACAGTACAGTTCTCTATCAAGCATTACTATTCCGTCATCGGTTGCAGTTGTTAATGGCGGAGCTTTAGAAGCCTGTCAGAATCTTAATAGTATTGTTGCGCTACCGACTACAGCGCCATATTTAACAGGTTCTTTCACACGAATAGACCGAAATGGCACCCTTTCATTCCCAAAAGGATCAGACTATAGCGCTTGGCTCTCTGACGACGCTCTTGGGTACTTTGGTTGGAATGGTCATAACCAGCCTGATGGTTACACCAAATGTCCGGTTACAGGAAAAGGCCTCGATTATAGCACTGCCATCTGCTTTTTTTTGGATATAGAGGCAGGGACAACATTGAAGTACAATATGATGGCGAGTGACAATGAAGGTGAGGGCGGTTCAGGAACACATACTTTGTTGGTAAAGGATAGCGATGAAATTGTTCTGGAAAAACACAAGTATTCAACGCCCGTTTACAATGAGAGTATCATCAAAATGTACTATGAGCAGGGGTATATTTGTCTGAATTTTAAACAAGCATTCAAAGGTTGGCTATGTCTAGGAGACCAATATGAATTGATAGTACACTACGGAAACTTATTGGACTATGCTAAAGGAATCCATTATCAGACTTACCCCAATTATGGCGGGTCTGGGCTTACACTGAATAAAGACTCTGAGCATTGGATGCCCGCTTCCTCTGACTTTACGAAGATTGAATACTATTCTTCGGCGCTCGGGCCGCAAGAAACCAGCGAATTTACTTACCTTTCATACATGAGCAATCTTCGCTATTTTCTCCCCTACTCTGTTACAGACGAAAGTAAATCATATAATATCTCATTCAAGGATTTTACAGACGAAGACTTAAGATACACTATTTTTAATGCAGAAAACTGCTCTATCAAAGTATCATCTGGAACCTCAATATACGGTCACAGGTTATCTTATCTTAATGACAAATATAAAATAAGTTTTCTTCATTAGGGGTTTTAGCTTTGTTGCAACGGGCAAGGTGTCGGCCAATTTTCTACACCTTGCCCGCTGCAGAGGGGTGCCGGGGCCGACGGGGCCGTTTGCTGGAGAAAACACGGACCCAAACTGCGGTGGTTGACACGGAAAGCAGCCATAACGTGGCGAAAACGGGAGAAAATTGCGGTGGCTGACACGAAAAAGGGCCACAGCGTGGCAGAAACGTTATAAGACAGTGGTGGTTGACACGGATAGAGGCCAAAGTGTGGCAGATTGGACAGAAAGCCGCAGTTCATCCTCAAAACAGTGTTCTGGTGAGGACAAGCGGCCGGAGACGGAGGGATTGGTTCGGAACCATAAGCACCCTCGCTTGTAGAGGGAGGGGCCCACAAGCGCAGCGTAGTGGGAGGGCGAGGGCCGGAGGCCCGAGGGTGGAGAACCAACCCTCCGCGCAGGCCGTCACACCGATAGATAACAGCGCCAACTGACACGGAAAGCAGCAATAACGTGGCAGAAACGGGAGAAAACTGCGGCAACTGACACGGGAAACGGCCACAGTGTGGCAGAAACGTTCTAAGACAGTGGTGATTGACACGGAGAGAGGCCAAAGCGTGGCAGATTGGACATAAAGCCGCAGTTCATCCTCAAAACAGTGTTCTGGTGAGGACAAGCGGCCGGAGACGGAGGGATTGGTTCGGAACCATAAGCACCCTCGCTTGTAGAGGGAGGGGCCCACAAGCGCAGCGTAGTGGGAGGGCGAGGGCCGGAGGCCCGAGGGTGGAGAACCAACCCTCCGCGCAGGCCGTCACGCCGATAGATAACAGCGCCAACTGACACGGAAAGCAGCCATAACGTGGCGAAAACGGGAGAAAACTGCGGTGCCTGACACGAAAAAGGGCCATAGCGTGGCAGAAACGGGAGAAAACTGCGGTGGCTGACACGAAAAAGGGCCACAGCGTGGCAGAAACGTTCTAAGACAGTGGTGATTGACACGGAGAGAAGCCAAAGTGTGGCAGATTGGACAGAAAGCCGCAGTTCCTCCTCAAAACAGGGCCCTGATGAGGACAAGAGACCGAAAATCTGCTATTCCTCCTCAAAACAGGGCTCGGGCGAGGACAAACGGAAGTTTCGGAGGCGCTACGCGCCGACAGAGGGGATAGCAGCGTCGCTGCGGAAGGGGAACCTTCCCCTTCTCCCCTGGGGGTGCAGGGGGATAGTAGTGCGCAGCACCCCAAAGGAAAAGGCCTCCTTCGCGGGAGGCCTTTTCCTTTGGGGTGCGATGTGGTACTCCAGGGGAATAACTGTTTCATTTTGCAAATAGGCTGTTTTTCCTTATTATCAACGCATTGAAGCACGTTTCCTATATTCGTGCGGATTGCTATATCATGCGTGTTTTTGCATCATTATGCGGGAAAGTGGGTGGAAAATTGGGTGGAAATTATTCGCTTTTTTAACAGGAATACCTACCTTTGTTGAAACACATTTTTGATATGAATCCTAAGCAACCAATAATATCGTTGTCCCCTCCTGACAAATCCGGGAACCGTCTTGTTAGAGTCCGCGTTTCGTTTAATGGACGGTGCGACTTGTATCCGAAAGTATCCGTGAAAGATGAACAATGGGATGAGAATCTACATCGAGTCAAGCATGGGTGTCGGGTGAATGGCGTTTTGTATTCCACTCTCAACAAAAGAATAAATGACTGCTTAGACTTCATTCAAAAGTATTGTGACAACGCACAACTTCGAGAGGACGAAACTGCCTGTGCTGCCGATTTGAAGCAGCAGTATGGAGCTAAGTTCAAACGTACAGATGCCCAGAAAAGTGATGAGTTTTTCTTTATGTTGGAGGAGTATATCGAGCGAAAGAATAAAGACAATAATTGGAGCGAAAAGTACTACTCACAGTGGAAAAAAATGATGAATGACTTGAAAGACTTCAAGCCCAAATTGAAGTTTTCGGATTTAAGCGATGCATTCTTGAACTCCTACGTTTCGCATCTATCTGAACGTATGAGTGATGATAAAATCAAAGAATACTTGAAAAAACTCAAAGAGTTCATTCGCTTCGCAAAAAAGAAGAATATGCCAATACACCAAGAGTTCTTTGAGTTCAAACCTAAACTTCGCAAACGTGATAAGAAGGTAATGTACCTACACCCCAATGAAGTTCAAGATATTATTGCTCTAAGTTACCCCAATACACCTTCCATTGAGAGGGTGCGGGATATTTTTATTTTCCAGTGTTGTACGTCCTTGCGTTATTCCGACGTAAAAAACCTCACTCACGATTGCATAAGGCTCAATGAATATGGCAAAGAAGAAGTTCTTCTTGTAACGCAAAAAGACAAAGGACTGATATGGTTTGAACTAAATGAAATTGCCCTTGGTATTTACAACAAGTACAAAGATAATGTATACGATAATAACAGGGTATTCCACGTCATCTCAGATACTGATTTCCGCAAGTTCCTTCACCGTATAGGCAAAGATGCCGGAATTAAAGGTGAGGTAACAACTGTTACTTATAAGAAAGGAAAAGACGAAGTGAAAACAGTCAGGAAGAGGGCTGATTTGGGCACACACGATGCTCGTAGGACTTTTATTGTTACTACTATCAACAACGGGGCATCGGCAGATGAAATCGCGCTCTATACTTCTCACGCTGAGGTGAAACAGATGATGCCATATCTGACGATATCTACGGAAGGCAAGAAGCGAGTTAACAACATAATTGTAGATGCCTTCAAGAGAAAGGAGAAGGAGGTTACAACGGAAGAAAAAGAATAATCCACCCTTTCTTCGTTTAGATTGAAAACCACTATTCCTCCGGTTTTGCAGAGTAAGAAAATGAGCCTCAACAACGTCTGTTGAGGTTTTATTATCTCCGGGCACCACCGGATATAACTCCGGATATTTGTGAACTTCAATCTGTTGCTTGTGATAGTTTTACCCCGCCCCGCTGCTTTTCAAATGTACACTCCCCGAGAACTATCCCAGCCTACCGGGTAGGTTTAGTAGGGTGCACTGTTTGCCGGAAAAATATTCCCCCAATTTTTTTGATTTTTCATAGGTGGACTTACTATACTTTCTGTTGTTACTCACTATTTATTGGGAAAGCATTAAGGAATATGGAAAATACGTACAACAGAAGCCGGGCATTGTCCCCGGCAACCAAACAGAAGATATCACAGGCGTTATCGAACCGTCCAAAATCCCCTGAACATAAACAACACATCAGCGACACGATGAAAACCTTATGGAGCACCGTACCTCCCAAAGAAGAGGATGGTGACAACGGTGCAAGTTGGGATGATGTTATGTAATGATTGAGGCTCCCGGTGAAGGAGCCTCAATTTGTTAGTCTTTATATTTGATTGTAGAAACAAGTTTATCGTACTGGAAATCGCTGATTGTTTGCCCGTTTTTGAGCCATATTTCGGCTAAGTTCGGGTTGCTTCTACACCACAGAGTCGTGAGGGCAGTGTTCTTACTCACGTCAAGAGATGGTGTGAGTTTGTTGGATTCACAATACAATTTTGTAAGGGACTTATTGTTGCTAACATCAAGTTCGGTTAATTGATTCTCGCTGCAATGCAAATACTCCAAATCAGGGCACCCACTCACGACAAGAGAAGTGAGTGTATTACCAGAACAATTTAGCGTGGTTATGGCAGCATCTCCTGTGAAAGATAATGACGAGAGATTGCATGCACTACAATCTAAGTATGATAACGCGGTTTTATTACTGACATCAAGCGTCGTGAGTGGGTTCCACTTGCACATTAATGTTACCAACGCCGGATTGTTGCTGACATCCAATGTGGTTAATTTATTATCCTCACACAGCAAGTATGTCAATGCAGAACAACCACTAATGTTGAGGGACGCAATCTGGTTGGATTTGCATGATAATGATTTCAGCGCTTTATTGTTACTTACATCAAGTGTTTTTAAGTAACAACCATCGCAAACAAGGCTGGTGAGCGCGGAAAAATGCTGAATATCTTCCAAACTAGATATGGTCGTCCATGTGCAAGAAATGGAAGTAACAACGGATGCCTCTTTATATGAAACCTCCCCATCCCCATCTGTGTCGAAACTACCAACACAGTATGTTTTGAATCTAGAATCGTGGAATACTATATTGGCGCCAATATACTTAACGGTTGCCACATCCGTATCATACTGAAAATCATTAATGACTTGCCCTTCCTGCAACCAAATGACTGTCAAGAGAGGGTTGTACTCACAATGCAAAGTTGCCAGCCCGGTATTAGCACTGACGTCCAAGGATGTGAGTAGATTCGAGGAACAAACAAATTGTCCCAGTTTGGTATTATTGCTGACATCAAGTGCAGATAGTTGACAAGAAGCACAATTCAACTTAAACAAATCCGGAAGGCTGCTTACGTCAAGCGAAGTCAGTGGATTGGAAGCACATTCCAGAGATGTTAAAGCAGTACAGTTAGAAACATCTAACATAGCCAGTTGATTCGCTGAACATGACAAAGTTTTCAATGCCGTGTTCCTGCTGACGTCCAACGAGGTTAATTGGTTACCGTAGCATTGTAAGTTTTGTAATGATGTAAAATACTGAATACCTTCAAGGGACGTTATGTTCTTGTTATAGCAGAACATGTGAACTACCGCCGATGCCTCATCGAAGGATATTTCACCATCACCATCTTTATCAAAACTCTGTACACAGTATGCTTTGAAGTTGGCGTCCTCGAATTGAACGACATCATCAACGCCTCGGTATTTGATGGTTGCAACATCGGTATCGTATTGGAAGTTCGATATATATTGCCCCTTTTTCAACCAGATTTCAGTAAGGTTGGGATTGTTAGTGCAGGATAGGGATGACAACGCCGTATTGTTGCTCACATCCAGAGTCGCGAGTTGGTTATTATTGCATATTAACCATACCAACGCTGTGTTTTTGCTCACATTCAGTACTGTGAACTTGTTGTTAGCACAATCCAATTGTCTTAGCGCCGCATTGTTACTCACATCCAATTTTGTGAGTCGATTGTTATAGCAATACAAAAGCGTCAACTCGTTATTCTGACTCACATCCAAAGATGTTAATTGGTTGTTATAGCAAAACAAGTAATCCAACGCCGTGTTTTTACTGATATCTAGTGCAGTGAGTTGGTTGCCATAGCAGTGCAAGTTTGTCAATTTCGTGTTTTTACTGATATCTAGCGCAGTGAGTTGGTTGTTATAGCATGTCAAGTACTTCAACACCGTGTTTTTGCTGACATCCAGTTCTGTGAGTTGGTTCGAACCACAATGCAGGCTTGAAAGCGCTGAGTTGTTGCTGACATTCAGTGTCGTGAGTTGATTGTTGGTGCAATCCAGGGATGACAATTTGTTATAGCTCACATCCAGAAACGTAAGTTGGTTGTGACCGCACATCAATTCAACCAGCGCCTTATTATTTCTAACATCAAGAGATGCGAGTTGGTTGTGTTCGCAATTCAAGCCTAACAACGCCGTATTATTGCTCACGTCAAGTTCGGTGAGTAGGTTATAAAAACAACTCAGGCTCCACAGCGCTGTGTTGTGGCTAACATCCAGTGCCGTGAGTTGATTGTAATAGCAATTCAAAGTTGCCAGCGCCGTATTGTGGCTAATATCAAGTGCCTTTAATTGCCCGTTTCCTATATATGCTTTTTTTTCTTCATTCCATGAATACCCTGAACCAATGCATTCTAAATGTTTGAGATTCAAGAAGTGTTCAACGCCAACTAATGATACTATTCTATCAGTTTTGACTTCGATTTCTGATACAGCGAGCCCTTCTTCATACGATATCTCCCCATCCCCATTGGTGTCGAAGTTCTGGACGCAGAACGCTTTGAAGTTCGCATCCTCAAACGCAATGTTCCCCTCCCTCGGTATGTCGAAGTGCACTTCCAGAGGGGATAGAGGGTTTTTGATGTTCCTGACAACGGTGCGTTCAACTTTCATCGCCTTTTCCATACTCCACAAGTCAGCATTCGTTACCCTGATAGTGAAGCCTAGACTGAATGTCACCGGCGGAACTGCAAACCAGAATGCAGTTGCATCCTCAACAGTCTTTCCAAGTTCAACACCTTCGCCACAATCAAGGGTGATGCTTGTTGTGGCAGACTCAGACATCGTAACCACAGGGGCTTGTCCGTAAACAGGAGCAACGGTTGCCTGTCCTGCCAGTTTCTCTCCGTTGTTTCCGGTAAGGGTTATGGACTTTACAGAACCTTCACCATAGAGCCGGACAACGATATAACCGCACAGGCTTTTGAAGTTGAGTGCTTTCGATGACTTGGATTCCGTTACCGCCACCATCGTATTGGCTCCCAGCCCATAGGAGTTTTCTGCATAGTTCTGGACTGCCGGGAGATTCAATGTAATAACACCTTCTGAGGTTATGGACATTCCTTCTGAATAGGGGTAAACTGCATAGATAGAGGGAACGCTTGCACCGGTATGGAACTTATCGTCAACAGCACTGAAAGAGCCCTCCAAGTCGCCAGTCTGTCCGTCGAACTTATATTCCTCGTTGTACGTTGAAGTGAAGATGCTGATTTCGTCTCCCTCCGTCCAGTGAGTCTTCAAGTCAGTGTCCACATACACTTTGGTATCAACATCCTCAAATCCGGCAGTATAAACCACTCCATTGGAGCGAAGTTCAACGGTATCGTCACCAATTTCAGTAACGGTGCAACCGGCAAGAACAAGTGCCGAAAGCATGAACAAGTACTTCTTCATCGTCTAGCCCTCCCAAGTCCATTCGTCACCCTCGTTGGGGTTTTCCAACGAAGACTGTGCAATTAAACAATCATAATCCATAACAGCCCATTCGGTGGTTGGCGTGCAGTATTTTGGGCGCTTTATCGTGTGCATAGTCACAGCTCTATTCGGGATAATTAGTCTTTGTATTTGATGGTTGCAACATCAGTATCATACTGAAAATCTGCTATCGTTTGTCCTGTCTTCAACCAGATTTCAGTTAGGCTTGGATTCGAATAACACCATAGACAATTAAGGAGTGCGTTTTTACTAACATCAAGAGAGGTAAGCTTATTGCCCTGACAACGCAACAATTCCAGAACAGGATTCTTACTGACATCTAAACTGGTTAAGAGGTTTTCTTTACAATACAACTTTGTCAAAGCGGTATTATTACTAACATCAAGCGACGATAGTTTGTTTGTGCCACAATCCAAATATGTCAATGCAGCATTATTGTGGATATCTAAGCTAGATAGTTGATTCTTGTGGCACGTTAAGTATGTCAGAGCCGTATTGTTGCTGAAATCAAGAGAGGTAAGCTTGTTTTCACGGCAAGCAAGATACTTTAATCCTGTATTCTTGCTCAAATCTAGGACTGTGAGTTGATTACAATAACACGCAAGAGTATCTATTCGTGGGCTGCTACTGATATTCAGAGACGAAATCTGGTTATTATAACACGATAAATGAGTTAAGGTGGTATTATTTCTCAAATCCAGAGATGAGAGCTTGTTATTATAGCACGTTAAATACTCTAATCCAGTATTCTTACTCAAATCAAGAGCCGGAATCTGATTATTATAACACCCCAGAGAGTCTAATGCGGGGTTGTTGCTAACGTCCAAAGATGAAATCTGGTTAAACCCACAATTTAAGAGAGTCAATGAGGGACTCTTGCTTATGTCAAGGGCTGTGATTTGGTTATGCTGACACCACAAAACTTTTAGAGCGGTGTTGTTTAGAGCCAATGAAGAAAGGTTATTGTAGGAACAATTCAACTTAGTTAAAGCAGTGTTATTACTTACGTCAAGTGATTTTAGTTGGTTATTATAACAAGCCAAATACAATAATGACGTAAAGTGTTGAATGCCACCTAATGATGTAATCTGTCTGTCGTCACATTTTATTTGCTTCACTAATGCAGCCTCTGCATATGAAATCTCACCATCTCCATTAGTATCGAAGTTCTCCACGCAGTACGCCTTGAAGTTGGCATCCTCAAACTCTATTGTCTTTAATGCATCGTAGTTCACTTCAATTGGAGACAACAGATGCCTAAGGTTCCTATTAACTGTGTGCTCAACCATTATTGCGTTCTCTACGCTCCTCGAATCGTTGTCCGTAATACGAATCGTAAAACCCTGGGAGAACGTTACCGGTGGCACAGCGAACCAGAACGCGGTTGCTGTTTCCGCCGTTTCTCCGAGTTTAACACCTGCTCCACAATCAACGGAAATGCTTGTGGTTGCCATCCCCGACATTACCACCTCTGGGTTTTGTCCATATACCGGAGCCATAGTTGCCACTCCTGCTATTTTTTCACCATTGTTTCCTGTAAGGGTTATGGATTTTACGGTTGCGTCACCGTAAAGCATAACTACTACATAACCACATAAGCTCTTGAAGAAAAGTTCCTGTGAGGTTTTAGGCTCAGCTGTCGCCACCATAGTATTTGCCCCAAGCCCAAAAGAATCTTCCGAGTAATACTGAATTGCAGGAAGGTTTACTGTTATCACACCAGAAGATGATAGCGATGTTTCTGAGGAATAGGGATAAACCGCAAAAATATTTGAAGCATCAACCTCTGTCGGGAGTTTATCAACAACGGCACGAAATACAGCTTTTGTGTCCCCCGTATTCCCATCATACTTATACTGCTCGTTATAGTTTGGGGTTAGGATGTTTATCGCGTCACCCTTTGTCCAGTGAGTCTTTAAGCCGTTATCGACATAAACTTTGGTGTCTACGTCTTCAAGAGTAGCAGTAAACTCAAATGTGTTGTTCCCGCCTTCGGGAAGAGTGCATCCGGCAAGAAACAATGCCGATAGAATGAACAAATACTTTTTCATATTCATTGCTTAATCCTCAGTTATACAACAATAACTCCTTCCCGCCACATGGTGTTTGGTGAGCGATAATCCTTTTGCCTGTCGGCAGATTCCAGAATCATAGAAGCGGTTAAAGTATGTGGGTATTCTGAATGTGAAGTCTGATAGTTAGGTTTAGCGTTTTGTGATACCCCTATATTGTGTCAATTTAATCTATTGATTGAAGTGTTGGGGTGAGATGGTTTCAGTCTTTTAGTCATTGTTAATTCACCTAATTATTCTTTGGTGTTATTTTGACGGGATTAAAATTAGGTGATACTTTGTCTGTACTAAAATCGCCTTTTTGCAATACATCATATGCAAGGAGGACATCTTTGATACCATTAATTTCGCTGGTGGACAGTGTTTTGGTATGCGTGTATTTGCCTGACAACCTCATTTTTGCGGTTTTGCCCTCAACTAATTGTTTTAAGAAAGAAAGTGAATTGTTGTCTACACTAACATCTATCCACTCCCATACATAGCCCCCACTATTGTCCGTTTTCTTGTTATCATACCTATTGAAGGGGATTTCCATAGTATTTCCATCATATGAGAGATAGGCATTCTCAAAGAAAATCCAATTATCCCCATAATACGACATTACTAATCGTAGCCAAGGCTTTCCAGACTCTCTCTTCCCCATATAAATGGAAACGTGATTAGAGTTGTTATAATGAGTGAAATACGGATTATAATACCACGTTACCCCACTAACATCATCATAGTTCGATTTCAATTTCTTTACGGATTGCAGCCTTTTTGCTTTTTCTGCTGCCGCCTTAGCTTCAGCTGCCGCCCTTGCCTTTTCTAACTCTGTGTCGAGTTCTTTCAATAATCCGGCAGTCTTATTAGCTTCGGTGGAACCGGGGTGATAACGTTTTAATTGAGTAAGGACATTATCAAGAGCCTTCCTGTCCTTGGCAAGATAACTTTCTTTTGCCTTTGACATAAGGGCATCAGGCGACGTTTGGTACTTGACAAGTTCATCTTGAAGAAGTTCAATCTTTCCCTTTAACGACTCATTCTCTTTTTGCAGTGTTTCATTGGCTTTCAAAGCTTCTTCATACTTGTTACTTGGCACGCAGGCGACAGCAATAGCAAAAACAAGCAGTAGTGACAATCTTTTTTTCATATAATCGGGGTTGCGTTCTATTTTTCTACAAATCTACTTAATTATCATTGAATATCCTCATATACTGGCTGTCGGTTAGTTCTACAACCAATTCCCCAAAGCCCCCGGTTTTCTTAATCTCTTCAATCTTCCAAGGAATCGGAGTCCCACCACTATTCATTGGCATTCCAGAAATCAGGTAATACTTCCCACCGGACTTTGTGAGCTGGAAGCTGCCTGCCACTTCGTGTGAGCCGATAGAGTCAGGGCAGTATTTACTATCACAATACTCATAGACAGTAGTACTGGGACGTTTTTCAAGGGTTGTTTTATGCACATACAAAGCCCCATTGATTGTGTTAAGGATATCCGATTCCTTTTCTAAGCCGGGGAAATAGAACTTGTGGTATATTGGAAGCTTCGGAATGAATATACTGCCCGTCGAAGCTACCTTCTTCTTGATTTCTGCTAGTTGCGATTTGGAAAGAAGAACTGCGTACTTGCAAGGATTGTTTGCACTGCCACCGACAGACGAGTGGTTTACATTTTCATCCACCAACAGAATGGAGTAGAGAGTGGGATTATTCCAGTAACTACCAGAAGGTGTGATTAGTTGAATGGATTTTACGGTTGTTTCTTTATCCAAACTCACATACGTTTGTCCGGACAGGGGCAGAGAACCAAAGAATAATGATACAAATGCAATGAGGGTGGGAATGTGCTTTGTATTCATAGCCTGTGCATTTTACTAATTGTTCTTACGGATGAATAGTTTCGTGGAATGATAACGTTATGAACACTGTCAATACTATTATTGAATGGTATTGAGAATGTTCTGAATATCGTCCTTGCTGTTGATGGGGTGCACAATTCCCTTGTATATGATGCACCCTTTCACCTCTTCTGGAAGAGGCTCTTCTTGAATGATGTCGTTGAGGCTCACGCCAAGGTTCTTAGCGATTCCGATAAGCTTCTCAATACTGTTGGTTTTAATCAGGGCATCAACGTTTTGTTTCTGCACGTCCATCATACGCCCCAATTCACTTTTGGTGATGCCCTTTGTGCGCATTAGTTCTAGTATGCGCTCTGAGTAATTAATTTCTGCCATTGGTTGTTGCTTGTCTCACAAATATAATAAAAATATTACTGCATTACCCCTACGGTAATAAATCAATCCTCAAAAGTAATAAAAAAGTTGAAAAAGTAATAAATTAATTTGGAGAAGTCATTTAGAATTATTACCTTTGTAATGGAAACAAAGAACAAGACAATGAACGCAACGAACAACATAGCAACAGCCCTCAACCTTCTGAACGGACACGACTGGTATTGGAGAATGGCAGATTGCAACTTCACCGCCCACTACAATGCTGCGAAGGCAACGATGAAACAGTTTGTGGAGACTGTGAACCAGATTGAGAGTCCTGTTGTTCGTGAAGCTCTGAGAAACTTGTGGAAGTTGAACTATGAGCACGCTTCCAACGAAGTGAACGGAATTGAAACTGTGAACTTCGAGAACCGCAAGGCTGAACTGATGAAAGCTATCGCCTAAGATTGATTGTTTAACCCTTAATACCATTTGTTATGAACACCAACGCTAACATCATCGCTACAACTAACACTGACATTGAACGTGCTGCCTTTATGGTTGCTAAGTCCAACGGTACAATCAACCCCATCCTTCTGGGCGCAAAGGTTGCAATGCTCGCCGAACTCAAAAAGCGTTTTGAGAAGGGTGAGGTGGTAGAGTTCGACTACTACAAAAAGAGCACTAAGGAAATACGCCACGCTGTTGGGTGCTTGCCTAAGAACAGCACCCTTATTGCTTCTAACATCAAGAGCACAGGTGTCCCGAATGCGGTTTACGGCAACTTCACGTACTGGGACTTGCAGAAAAACGCTTTCAGATGCTGCTCTTTCGAGACGATTTTGCGCGTTTGCTAAATGTTCCACCGGGGAGGGTTCTCGCCCTCCCCATAACCACAATACCAATGAAACAGTTTAATTACAACGGAGAAAAGGTAACGCTCCAACCCAATCAATACCGCAACAACAACACACTGGCAGTCTGCCTGTGCAGCCCCGATGGTGAATTATACAATGTTGTCACCGTAAACCTCAACAGTCCGATGCAGTCCGATTCGATGGCATTCCTTGATGAAAACAACTATCCAGGCATCGGCAATTGGATGCAAGAAAACGGACTTGCACTGCCGATGTACGTCATTGAACGCAGTGGATTCTGCACGTACCCCTTGTACACGATATTCCCCGAAAAGTTCTAAGATATGGAAATGGCAAACTACATTATCGAGATTTTCAAGCACTACATCTTCACGGTAATGAGTTGGGGATTCCACAACCCGAAGGCTATCGAGAATGGATTGCGATTCTACGTCCAAGGATTCATCCACAAAGGTGCTGTTGAGGTAACTTATGATGAAGGTTACGACTTATTCTGTGTCCGTATCCTCAACCCAGATGGCAGCACAAAAACAGTGCAAGATGGAATCTATCTGGACGGGTTGGTGCATTGCATCGACAAGCTGGTGGAATACTGCCCGGACTACAACAAACGTGTACGTGATACTTATTTCGCATAGGCTATGAAACGTTGTGTATTACTGTGTCGGTGTAGCACCGACAAGGAGAAGGGGTTGCAGGATTACCAATATCAAGTCGATGCCTTAACCAAAGTGTGTGAAAGCCGGGGATGGGAGATTGTGAAGGTGTTCGGTGGGTACGTGTCTGGTGCAGCACCCATCGGGGAAAGGCAGGAGATACTGGACTTGATTGCCTACGTGAAGGAGAACCACATAGACTATTGCTGTGCTACTGAGATTTCCCGTGTGTCAAGGGACTTGATAACCGGCGTTCAGATTATCAGGACTTTGGCAGAGAACGGGGTGAATCTGTTCCTTGCCAATTACGGACTGGAAACGCTTGATAAGGACGGGAAGATAAGCCCTATAACCAGTCTTATCCTTACCATAACCCTAGAAATAAGTGCTATGGAGCGGCAGCAAATAAAAACACGTATGCAGATGGGCTACCAGTCATATCTTCAACGTCGCCGGGACAATAAAGAAGAGCACCCGCTAGGACGCCCGGTGGATTACAGGAAGTCGAAAGAAGAGTACCGGCAACAGTATCCAAAGGAACTATCATTGCTTCGTAAGGGTATCAGCCTCCGCAACGTCCGGAAACTTACAGGAACCAGTGTCGGCACTCTTAGGAAACTAAAACGCTTTGTTTAGTACCTTCCCCGCGTTAAACCAATACCAATACTATTATGCAAATCATTATCAAAAGCGGGGAGTACACATACTCCTACGATGGCAATGTCAATGACAAAATTGAAATGGATGCACTGCATCCTTATTACACTCCCGTTGAGGAAGCGGTGGATGCAGCGTTGCTGCTCCTTGGATGTCTGTATGACAAGTCCAAAATCTCGGCGTACTTGAAGACGCACATTCCGGCAATGGATTATTAAGGGTTGGTAAGGGTGTTCAGATGTGAGCACCCTTATCTTTTAGATAGGAACGGCACAAACAAAATGGGTGTAACAAGGGTTGCCTTTTGATAAAGATGTCACATAATGCCATTATTGGGGCTTTGTCACTTTATGCTTGCAGCCGTCCTAATCTGCGAGCTTCAAAATAGCGTCTCAACCCTTCCCACAACTTCTGCAAGTCTTCCGGGTGCTCCTGCATTCGTTTACGCTGGGCACGGCTGCGCCTCTCGTGCTCGCCCTCACGATGATATCTGATGAATAATCTGGGGTACGTTGCAGGATTCCGGCAGTTCTCTCGTGGCGTTACCCATTCAAGGTTTTCGACTCGGTTATCTTGCTTATTGCCGTTCTTGTGATTTACCTGTGTTTTATCCTCCGCTGGTTGGGGTAGAAAAGCCAGGGCTACAAGCCGGTGGACACGAAAATACCGCGTCTTACCGTCCCTGCCAGTCAAACCGGCTTTGATATACTTACCCCAGCCTGCTGTTAAATGCATTATTCTTTTAATGAGCCGCCCGTAGTAATTCAATGCTCTCACACGTCCGTAATTACTTACTTCGTAGAGTCCTTCATAGCCCTTTACAGGGAGCCAATGTTCGTTGAGGTAATTGTTTTCCATTGCCACTGTTTTTATTATAAATAGTGGCGAAAAGCAAAAAGGTGGTTAGGACTCACGAAAAATGCGTATCTTCGTAAGACTAAAAATGCTCAATATGAATGAGGCTCAACCAATCTCCAACTTCTTTGATTTGCTTAGTTCGATAACCCCAGAGGATATTGAAAGGAGGGGTTTTGGTTCTTATGAACCGCAGATTCTAAGTGCATACGAAGAGCTTGAACATTATATCCTCCATTCTGTCTTTCCGGATATGGAAGACGATATAGTGGATGTTATTACAGAACGGCAGTGGGTTTCTTCGATTTCGTCAGCCGAACTACTGGAAGAGGCTGCTTCTTCATTATATTCACTTGGGTTTAATGTACCTATCCCTGTTGATATCCCAACGGGGGAAAATGATGATATAAAGGAACAGTTGAGAACAGTTGTAGGATTACTTGAAAATCTCGTAGAGATTGTCCCAAAATCGAAAATCAAGTGTGCTCGAAGTATAGTCCGTGGGGTTGTTAAGAGTCTTGACACGGAAGAAACCAATGCTTCTCAGCCATTTCATTTCACCGCACTAAGCATTAACAAAGGACAGGCAGAAAAACTATATGATTTACTTTTACAAAAGGGATTGATTGAAGATACTGGTAAGGCAGGATTTGTTTATCGCTTTACTGGCAAAGGAGAAGAATCTCACGAGCCTCTTATTTGGAAAGGTGATGCCGTATTATTATCTATCCTAATGAAACGGCTGTCAGGAGACAAGTCTGTCCCTTGGAAAGAACTACCCTTAGTTTTCAAAGGACTTAATATCAAGTCTATGAAGTCATATCTTTCCAAGTCTTGTAAAGACGAGTGGCACAGGGAAAAGTATGAGACGAATCGCAAGATGATTGATAGTTGGTATCAAAGCCTTGGTTAACTTCTCGCATTGACAATACAGAGTTAACCATAATATGACACTGCAATTGGCACCCTTCGGGGTGCTTTTTTTGTGCTTTGTGGTTAACTGTTAACCACGGTAAACCATTGATACACAAGGACTTGGCTTGTTTGTTGCAATTAAAATGAGCAGATTGGCAAAAAATGAAAAACCCAGTTAAAACAGCATCCAGCAGCAAGGCTGTGAAGAATGCAGGTTCTACCGCCCAGACACCGAAACCTCAGGGCAAAAAAGAAAAGTATCTTGGGAGCATTGAATGCATCATTACCCAGATTCTTGGCTTCTCTCACAATGGGCTTCTTGTCCCGTTTTATCGTCTCCTTATCGATGGGCAGGAGTATGTGGTTGGCGAAAACCGGATTGGCAGGCTTGACTCTATTGAAAATGTCGCAAGGACATTACACTGCGACAAATCCTTCCTTACCGCTCTCTCGGCGTTGCTTCTGAAAGGTTCCTGTGACAAGAGTCTTGACAAGGCAGTTCGCCGTAATCAGTTAGTCTATTCCGAAACTGTTGAGAAGGGAAGAACGGTGGTGGACGTATTTCTTACTCCCGACAGTAGATACTACCACTTAACAGTAGGTGCATCCTATGTCATCCTGAGTGTGACTGACGATGGTAACTACCATATTTCCCTCGACGAAGAAATGGTGAGGGATATGGCGAACGAGTAAGTTTAACCGGGGCTGGCGACAGCATCAAAAGCCCCTTAAACAATTATCAAAATGAGAAAAATAGCACTGACTATTTCTGAGTATAACCTTGTTGTTGAAAGATTGCCCAAAGGCGCAGTAATGGTTGATTCAAGGCACGCTGAAATGCTTGTAGATGGCGAAGTTTGCCGTTTAAAGTACTGCCCCAACTGTGAAGAGTGGAAGTTCGAAGAGGATTTTTACGAGAGCAGTAAAAGTAGTGATGGCTTTCAGGGTTGGTGCAAAGAGTGCCAGCGCGAGGCAAAAAGAGAACGTCAAGAAAGGAAATCTGAGCAGGAAACCGCTCCTGTGGTAAAAAGACGGCTCAAACCTCTTGCCAAGCCTGCTGAGCCAGTGGAAGAAGAAGCTGTGGCGGTTGAAGAAGACAGTAGGGGTAAGGAACTCCGAAAACTTGTAGAGGAAATCATCTCGGAAATGGAAGAAACCCAGAAGGACGTTCGCGAGAACAACACGACAATCGCCGAACTTGAAAAAAAGGTGAAAGACAAGGAGTCAATCATCAACAAACAAACCAAAGAGATTGAAGAGTATCGTGCGAATCCGTTCAAGGACAACAAGAAACTGTCAGATTCCGAAGCTGCTCGGCTCATACTTTCACAGAGTATTTCCCCTCGCATTCTGATTGCAGGTGTGTGTCTATTCTATCCTCAGTATGCATTCTTCTGCAAGGACAGCAATATCGGCGGAGAGCCTAAGCGGATAAAAGTCGACGAGGAACTTGTTCAACTTCACAAGCGACTTTGCGAGTCCAAAGGTTAGCTGAAATGCTAGCGTGTATGCTTAATCACCTTGTGCGTGGATGCCCCACTACCCTGTGCTTGGATGCCGAGAGTGTGAGGCGTGGATGAACCGGAAACAACACTATACGTACAATAAGAAAAAGAAAAAACTCCATTAACGTATAGATAAATATACACTAGGGAATCCTTCTTTATACGTATTGACAATTCCTAGATATCCAAGTAGGGTTCCCAGTGCCGAAAGTCCCAACCTCCCACTCTTTGTTTCCAACTCCCCAGGGCTTGAAGTCCTCAACCGATACAAGAAAGCCGCTTCGCGTGTGTTGATGTCCATTACCAGTTCTCGGCATATTTGCCTCTCTTTCTCTCTGGGGTTCGCTTCGCGTACGTGAAGACTTCACAGGGGACAATGGGAAACGGACAATCTCAACGGTGCGGAGCAAGGAAATAGCCAAAGGCGAAACACACCCTCAACGTAAAGAATTATTGATTATGGAAGAAGTAGCAGCCCTGAACGGGCAGAACATCAACTCCCCAGCGGGGGAACCGACAACCAAGGACTTGATTGGTGCGTACACTCAAATCTCCAACACAGTCCTTTTAACACCAACCCTTAGCAGTCACGCTAAGGTTGCCTATGCCATCCTATACGCCACGTACACCTATGCCAAGGACACCAATAAACTTGTCGATGGTGCCTTCTACTGTTCTACGGAACGGCTTGCTGAGCATATGAACATCAGCACTTCCCAAATCCGCAAGAAGGTGCTTCCCGAAATCATCAATGCCGGGCTGGTGGAGAAATGCGGGGAAAAGATGATTGTTAACGGAAAGTACACCAACGCTTACAGAATTAACCTAGATGCTGTCAAGAACTTCAACGGCATCGACAACTCCAAGGAGGTTGAGGCTAAATCCATCAAAGGGAAGAAGGCTCAGGAAGGAAAGGTTGCCAAAGAGGACGCTCTCAAAAGGGAGTATTACGGGCAGTTCCTATACGTTGTTAGCAACGCCACACGTACTACTGATGAAGCGTTGACGAAGAGCCTGTCCCAAATGATTATGTCTGAGCATCCGGAATATGTTAGTTTACAGAACGTGATGACGATGGTGCGTCGAATTGGCTGTCAGGTTTTCCAAGAGAACAAAGATGATATTCTAGCCCGTCATCAGGCACAATTGGAGGAGGATGAAAACGAGAGGTTCAATCGTTTTATCGAGAAGAACTTCGGCGGTGCTGCTGAATACTACGAAGAGAACTACGCCCACGACACTTGCGAGCAGGACGAGTTTGATGATGACGAAGACTACAATCCCCCATTTTAGGTAACTTAGCAGATGGCATCCCCCACGAACTACATACCGGAACTCCTTTACTCTCAGGCTCCCGTTGTGTCACAAGAAAGGGAAGAATACTTCCGTAATCTTGAACAGATGCGGCAGGAATACCTTTGGGGTATAGTGAGCATTCCAAATCCTAATGTGGTTCGTGCATCGATAATGGAGATGGAAAGGGTTAAGAGAGAAATCGAGAGTCGGGGGAAGGTAGATGAGTTCATAGATAAGTCAGTAACCGATACCATTAATTATCTTCGCACTATATTGGGCAATGCGGCAGAAACAGAAAAGGCTTCCAAAAGCGAGGAATGGGGCAATAGTGGGAATGCCCAAAGTGCCCAGAATGAAGTTGATGTAATACGTGGGGTAAAAGGACTTGCCCATATGCTTAATTGTGGGATAACCAAAGCACAGGCAATAATCAATAGCAAAGTACTCATGAAAACTAAACCAGCAATACAATATGATGCAGGTGGATGGAGGTTCCATAAGCAGCGGCTACAAGAGTACATTGATAGCAATCCGAAAGCATTCAGCACCATTAAATGTCCGCATTGATTCAATGTGGGCATTTTTTTCTGAATAACTGTATCAAATGCAGTATTGGGTGGAAAATTGGGAGGAAAAGAAAAGCGCTTACTGTAATTATCTGAAAATCAGACTTTTACCGCAAGCGCTTGGGGTGCGATGTGGGGCTCGAACCCACGACACCCAGAACCACAATCTGGTGCTCTACCAACTGAACTAATCGCACCGTGTTAGAGGTTGCAAAGATACGAATAAATTTGGTTATTCCAAATCTATTTTGTCGATATAGAGCACTCCGTCCAGATGGTCGCACTCGTGCTGGAATATAACGGCGGTGAATCCTTGCACCCGCTCGGTTGTATCGGCATAGCTCTGAAGAGAGGTGTAGGTGATGTCGATGTCGCGATAGCGCAGCACTTGTCCCCTGCGGCCAGGGACGCTCAGACAGCCTTCGCCGCCAAGCTCCTTGTCACCGCGGAAAGCTGTGATGCGGATATTCGGATAGACCTCGAAGGGCTCCCCCTCTTTGTCGAAACGCTGCACAGCAACCACCCTCCTGAGCAAACCTACCTGAGGTCCGGCGATCCCCACTCCGTCCTGTTCGGGACTGGTGACCGTGGCTATAAGGCGGTTCTCCAGCAGCTTATATTCCGGAGACTTCAAAGCCTTGACGGACATATCTTTACTTGGTGCCCGCAGAATCAGGGAATCGGCAGCATCGTCCACCGTCAGCACACGCATGACGGCGCCCTTGCTCTCATCATTGATCAATGCTTTTTCGGAAGCGGTCCAACCGCCGGGAGCACAAGACACCATAGCCGCAAGAGTCAAAAAAACTATCAATCTTTTCATAGCATTCGCCTTAAACCTTTGACGATTCTGGCAAGTCCCTCTTCGAGCAAAGCGGGAGGACAGGCCAAATTGATGCGTATGAAACCTTCGGTACCATACATGGAGCCATTACTGATCCTCACTTTCTCTACTTCGACGAGGCTCTTTTCGATATCCACGGAAGGAATGCCGAGCACCCTGCAGTCCATCCAGGCCAGGTAAGTTCCCTCCAAGACATAGAGCGGGAACTCGGGCAACTGGGAGGCAGCAAGTTCCTTGAGGCGCATGTAATTGGCAGCTACCTGGGCATTGAGCCCCTGGAGCCATTCAAAGCCCTCTTGGGTGTATGCTGCCTGGAGAGCCGTCACACCGAAAGGATTGACATCACACACTTCGTTGACATTCACCGCCTTATCCACAGCGGCGCGAAGTTTCGGATCGGCAATAATTATATTGGAAATCTGAAGTCCGGCAATATTGAACGCCTTGCCCGGGGAGTTAAGCGTGATGCATGCCGCTTCTATCTCAGGGCTCACGGAAGCGAATGGCACAAACTCCACGCCCGGCATGGTGAACTCGCAATGTATCTCATCGCAAACAGGTATCACGCCGTTGTCTATGCAGATGCGTCCCAACCTCGCCAATTCTTCCCTGGTCCATACACGTCCGGCAGGGTTGTGCGGCGAGCAAATGAGCATAAGTTTGGTACGAGGATCGGCCGCGGCACGCTCAAGAGCCTCAAAATCAATCTCGTAGCGAGGACTGCCCAAAGCGGGTACCGTCTTGAGCGGCACATCCAGGATATTGCAGCGCCAATTGCGTATCGATGAGAAGAAGCAGTTGTACACCGGGCTCATTATCAGCACATTGTCTCCAGGCTCGGTGAAGGCGCTGATGCAGGCCGACATGGCAGGGACTACTCCCGGGCAGTAAATGATCCACGAAGGGTCGGGCCTCCAGCCATGACGCAGTGCGAACCAATCGCACACCGATTTGTAGTAGCTGTCCGGGACTGCCGTATATCCGTAAATAGGGTGTGCAGCCCTTTCCTGCACAGCTGCTCTCACGCAAGGAGCTGTGGCAAAATCCATGTCCGCCACCCACATGGGAATCACGCCTTCAGGAATCGTGTCCCACTTTACGCAGTCGGTCCCCCGACGCTCTACTACTTCATCGAAACTCATAAAACGATTATTTTGCAGTCTGCGGGAGCCTTGATATTTTCGTCCAAGATGATTTCGCCCACTAAACCGGCCTTGATGCAGCCGCTGCGCGGGTTCTTGATGGAAGTCACGTGTCCCTTGATGTCCGCATTCACGCAGGAATACTCGAAGGCCAAGTCGGCATCCGGCTCCATCGTGCAGTTTTCCATGACCAGACCTTCGGCATAGCAAAGCGGCTGGGTGCCTCCTATACGGCAGTTCACAAGCTTCAGACCCTTGGAATACCAGCCCAGATACTCGCCCAGAATGACGGAATCGTACACCGTCACGTTTTCGGTCTCCCAGAACGCATCTTTGGTATGAAGCACGGAATTATGGATTTCGACGTTTTTGCAGTACTGGAAAGAATAGTTTCCCTGCAGCTTGAGTCCGTCGATCTTCACGTCGGAAGAATGCATGAACAGATAATCGCCTTTGTCTATTTCGACATCGTCGAGTTCGACTCCGCGGCAGCTCCAAAGCGTCTCCGCCGCATTCGGGATACGCACCCTGCGAAGGGTCAGGCGCTCCATCTCACGGAACATCTTGGGAGTCTCTACGAGGGTGTCTTCCATGAGTAAATCGCTGCTGTACCAAAGCGCAGCGCGGGCTCCCTCGGTGAACAGGCAGTTCTTGACTTTAAAGCCTTGGCAGCACCAGAAGGGGTATTTTCCCTCAAACCTGCAATTCTCTGCTTCTATTTCGGCTGTCTCTTTAAGCGCCGACTCGCCTGCATGGATCGTTACATTTTCCAGCCGCAGGCCTTTTTTGCAATAAAGCGGCCTCTCGCCGCCAAACTCTTTATTGTTTATCAACTCCATCTGTGGGTTTCTTTTTTTCTTTGTATAAGAAGCGCTTGATTTTAAGGGTCGCCGTTTTGTCGAAAGGCTTTTTCTCCACCTGCACTTCCTTGATCCGGCTGCTGCGGTTCACATGTGTGTTCACGAACTCGAGAATCTCCTGCTTGCGCTTCTCCAGATCTTCTATAAAGCGGTCCTGGTTCTCATAGTTCCAGTCCAGTACGTTATCGTCGAAATGCACCAGCGCCACCAGATGGCCGTCACGCTCAACGACCAGCGACTCATTGATTCCGTTGATGTTGTTTATAACGTTTTCTATCTCTTCAGGATAGATGTTTTCTCCGGAAGGACCGAGTATGACACTGCCGAGGCGGCCTTTGATGGAATAGCGGCCCCGCTTGTCCACGCTGGCCAGGTCGCCGGTACGGAACCAGCCGTCAGCCGAAAGCACCTGCTGGGTGCGCTCGAAATCTTTGTAGTAGCCCATCATGACATTGTCTCCCTTCACCACTATCTCGCCCTCTCCGGTGGATTCGTTGACATTCTCGAGCCTTATCCGCACACCCGTAGCGGCGATTCCGGTGGTGCCCAGATGCGTCTGCTTGGGGTTCGCGTTACAGATAAGAGGCGCCGTCTCGGTGAGCCCGTAGCCGATGGCATAAGGGAATTTGGCTTTGGCGAGGAAGGCTTCGACCTCCCTGTCGAGCTTGGCGCCGCCGATGCCGAAGAAACGGATACGGCCGCCGAATGTCTGCTTGAGGCGCATTCCCACCAGCAGGCAGAGCAGTCCGTGGCTGGTCTTGTCAAGCCATGTCAGGAAGCGGCTCTTCTTGATGGTAGGGATGATGCTGGACTTGTATATCTTCTCAATCACCAGAGGCACCGACAGCATCATGGTGGGACGCAGTGTCTTGAAGGCGGGCAGAAGCACCGAAGGAGTGGGAGCCTTAATCAGATAGCATACCTGTGCTCCTACCGAGAAGGGATACAGCATGCCGACGCTCATTTCGTATGTATGCGCAAGCGGCAGGATGGAAAGGAAAACGTCCCTGCGCGTTGCCGGGGCGGCTTTCCATGAAGCGAAGATATTGGCGCAGAAATTCTTGTGCGTGAGCATGACGCCCTTTGCCGCTCCGGTGGTGCCGGAGGTGTAGATGATGCACGCCAGGTCGTCGGCAATGGGGTTTGACGGGTGTCCGTCGCAGGTGTACGCCGTGCCGTCAACCTGAAGGATGCTCAAGTCGTCCGTGCAGATGACGATATGCATCTTGGCGAGAAGATCTTCCGGAACTTTGGGCAGAAGGCGGCGGGACACAAAGAGAGCCTTGGACTCGGAATGCACCAGGATGTTGGTGATCTCGTTCTCCGTGAGCTCAGTGAGCATGGGAACGGCTATACGTCCGAAAGCCGTGATGGCGAAGAACGCCACAGGCCAGTTGGGCATGTTCTGAGAAAGAATGGCCACCTTGTCTCCGGCGCTGATACCGAAATTGGACAGCGTACGGGACAGGCGCCGGCAACTTTCGCTGAACGAAGAAAAGGTGTATGAACTGTCGCCTTCAATGGAGCGGAAGGCTGTCCGCTTAGCATATTTAGCTGTCGTATAATTCAGTACATCCGCAAGGGATTGAAAATTATGTCTCATCAGCTCAGTGAGTTATGTATTTGTCTGGATGCTTACCGGTCAGGTGCATCTGTTCGTAGATTTCCTGAATCTTTTTCATGTCTGCACGGGGATCGTCGGTCAGCTGGAACACCTGGCCGCGGCCTATGCGCTTGGTGCCCCAGTCGAAATAGCCAAGGCACACCGGTACATTGGCAGTGCGTGCTATGAGATGGAAACCTGTTTTCCAGTTCTTGACCGGCTTACGGGTCCCTTCGGGCGCAATGGCCAGATGGAACCTGCCGGGGCGCTCCATTTCGGAAATGACGCTTCGCAACATATTGGTAGGGCTGCTCCTGTCCACGGGAATGCCCCCCATGGCGCGGAGAATCCAGCCCAGGGGCGGAAAGAATAACTCTTTCTTGATCATGCACTTTCCGTGCTCTCCGAAGGAACGGTAGTAAAGGTACGAAACTACAAAATCCCATATACTGGTGTGGGGCACACCTAAAAGAATGCATTTCTCGTCAGGAAGTGGTTCATCCACCGTGGTCCAGCCCATTACTTTTCGCAGCAAAAAGCCGCAGAATTTTCCCC
Organism: uncultured Bacteroidales bacterium; assembly: GCA_946403855.1. Taxonomy (GTDB): domain Bacteria; phylum Bacteroidota; class Bacteroidia; order Bacteroidales; family UBA932; genus Cryptobacteroides. Next base: position 116,047 of record CAMJBH010000002.1, on the reverse strand, counting down.
AAATATCCATATTCGGTTTATGTGTTAATACAGACCGCAAATATAATAAATTATATGCAAAGAAGATATTTGGGGATAAGCGATCCGGATTTAAAAACCGGACGATTGTTATATACCTTTCCTTTCTCGGGACGAAGGGCCTCAGAAGGGACCGTTACTGTGGCCCAGATGCCCAGCGCCTTGAGATTTTTGACGAATGTCCTTTCAAAATCATCCTCGGCGATTTTGCGGGAAAAGTCCAGGTTAAGCCTTCCACCATAACTCACACAGGCGCAGGAGCCTGAGCGTTTACGGGTTCTGCCGAGGATGAAGTGAATGTCTTTCACGTGCTCTCTCATGCCCTCCGGAAGTTCAATGTTTCCCATGTTGGAGAAGGTATAAGAGGCATATTTATCACCTTTCAAGTGATTGATGAGATTGATAATAGGTTTCTTGATGAACAAGGGAACGCAGCGAATCGCCAGGTTGTCCTCCAGGGCCACGTTGGCGGCAATCCTGCGGGTCAGGTGCGATGGCTGGGTGTAAAGCCTCTTCTGATATTTAACTTCCTTCGCAACAGCCGGCAGGCTGTAGTCACCATTTGCTACGTCCACGCCGATATACACGTATGAGGAATAGTTGCGGAGGGTTTTGCTCCCGAATATCGGGCGCAGGTTCACCGGGACCTCCATGCGCAGGTGGGTGCTCTTGCGGGCCGACGGATCATTGTTCCTGACTTCCTGAAGCGAATAGAGCATCAAGGCGGTTATGAACTCGGTCACGGTACAATCCATGCTCTTAGCAACTGCGGAGATGGCCTCGACACTTACCGACACGCCAAGGGAGTTGAGGATATCGGGGCGCTCGACGCGGCCTTTTATGTGGTATGCTTTCTTCTCGCTGTCAAGCGAACCCTTGGTGCCGGAGAAGTGGTCGAAGCCGTCTTCCATCTCTAATGCGTCAGGCTCCTCGGAGGGATCCAGGACCCACTTTCCGCAAGGGATGCGCGCGCCGCAGCTAATCCTCAGGTACTCAGCGGCCACGCTCAGCAAGAAGGTCATTGCGCCGGTTCCGTCGGTAAGCGCATGAAAAACGTCAAGGTTAATCTTGTCGCCGGAAGCGGAGAGCTTGAACATATAACCTCCGTTGTGCCGTAAATCGAACGCCCTCAGAGGAGACGGGTCCGAAATGTCCGGATCGTTTTCGAGACGTTGAAGGAACCACCAGAACATGCCTTTCTTGACAGTGTAACGGAAACTCGGGAAGCGCGGCATCATGTTCTGAAGGGCTTCGGCGAGTATGTCAGTATCAACCCTGGCATCCAGGGTTACAGACATACGGTAAACGACCGCATATTTGCTGGTCTTACAAGAGGGATATATAATAGCGGAATTCTCCAGCTTTGTCCATTCGGGTAGTTTCATATCTGTGTTGTTTACGTTTGGCGATACAAAAGTACTGGTCCGCATCTTAAGCAGGAAATAGATGCCACGAGAAACGTATTTTTGTGATGAAACAGGACCAATTGTGACAAAAATGCCTGAAATTTGTGACGAAAAAAGAATTGTATTATATTTGTCACAATAAAAAACGTGACAAAATGAGCTATTATCCGAAATCACTTGTGCGCTTTTTCCCTTCGTACGTGTTTGCGCTGGCCATTCCGGTGTTCTTCCTGATTAGCGTCCTGCTATACGAGCCCAAGGGTCTGTGCGAACTGATGCGGGCCGGCGAAGGCCTGTCGGCGATGAGCAATGTCTATAGTTTCAATATAGTGATTACGTTCACCATCATGCTGGCCGTCCTGTCCCTTTCGCGGGTGCTTCTGTGGCTGCTCCGCAAGCATCTGGCCATGGACTTGTACCGCTACTGCATATGGTGCCTTGGGGAAATTGCCGTGTGCGGTGCCTTTGTTTCCCTCTTCCTCGTACTGATGGCGCGCGGAGAGGACGGATGGTTCAGCTGGCTGGGACGTTCCATCATAAACATAGGTGCCGTCTCTATCTTTCCGTATATCATTCTGACCCTTATCATCTGCGTAAGGGACAAATCCCGCTACGACGGGCCCGCGGACGAGACTAGGCTCAAGTTCTACGACAACAGGCACCAACTGAAGTTCATCACCGAAGCGTCGTCTGTGCTATATATCGAATCTAACGAGAATTACATAATCATACACTATCTTGAGAACGGGATCGAAAAGCGTTTCCAGATTCGTAACTCCATGAAAAGCATTGAGCCATTGTGCGAAAAGGCCGGCTTTGCGAGAGCTCACCGCTGTTATATAATTAACCCTCTGCATGTCAAGACTATAAGCAAGGGAGCAAACGGCATCAACTTCGCCGACCTGGGCACAGGAGATGAGGGAATTCCCATTTCCAAGAAGTACTACGAAAGCATTGCATCCATTTTATAGCTGTAAATCCAAAGAAATTTATTAGATTTGCGCACTTTTAAAGCAACGTAATTAATAACAATACAATGAAGAAACTACTACTTGCGGCAATACTCGTTACTGGCGTAACAATTGCCACCTCCGCCCAAGAAAAGGAAAAAGAAATGAAGAAGGGCTGGAGTTTCGGTGTTCTGCCCACAGCAACCTACTCTGTAGATAACGGCTTCCAGGCCGGTGCTTTCGGCGATGTTTACTACTATGGAGACGGCTCAACCTATCCCGATCCCCTTCACAAGATCAGCTGGGAAGCCTCCTATTTCACTCACAGCCAGCGTTCTCGCTTCTACCTTGCCTACGATTCGAAATATCTTATCCCCGGCATGCGCGTCAATGCTTCAGCTACCTACGTAAACGATCCTCTGTACAGCTTCTGGGGATACAACGGCGGCGCATCACTTGCCAACCTGCCCCAGACCTACGACTCCTACTGGACCAACAAGACCACCGGCATCAACTACTTCGGCATGAGCCGTCAGATGCTTAGGATTCTGGCCAACCTTCAGGGACGCATTACCGACCACCTGAACTGGGCCGCCGGCGTGAACTTCTGGAACTGGAAGCTCGGCGACATGCGCGACAATGGCTACAAGGTCGAAGGTTCTGACGCCAAACAGTACTACGACAAAGAGAAGACCCTGTATAGGGACTACCAGAAACTCGGTCTGATTACCGATGCCGAAAAAGACGGAGGCACCGCCCTTGAGCTCAACGCCGGTTTCGTATATGACACCCGCGACATTGAGGCCGCTCCGAACAGGGGCATCTGGGCTGAGGCTTACCTCAACGGAAACGTACTCGACCAGCGCTACCTGAAGGCCTGTATGTACTTCCGTCACTACATCGACATCCCCATCCACATCCCTGCAGGAGACCCCGTGTTTGCCTACCGCCTCGCATGGCAGCAGACCATCGCCGGAGAGACACCCCTGTACATGATCCAGAACAATCCTCTGCTTGTGCAGCGCAACATGATCTCCGAGGGCTTCGGTTCTTCCAACACCATCCGCGGTCTGCGCGAGAACAGGATCCTGGCCGAGGGCTTTGCATGGGTCAATACCGAACTGCGCGTAAAGCTCGTTAACTTCAAGCTGTTCAACCAGTACTTCTATATCGCGGTGAATCCGTTCTTCGACGCCGGTGTCATCACCAAGTCTTACCGCGAAGAGGCATTTAAGAAAGCTCAGGCGCTCAGCGTCGATACCTACATGCCTCTGGGACAGCTTTACGATGCATCCAAGGTCGGCGATATCGTTTACAGCGCCGGTGCCGGTCTGAAGATTGCCATGAACCAGAACTTCATCGTCTCTGTCGAACTCGCCAAGTGCTTCTACAAGCCTCTCGACGCAGGCATGTGGCTTGGAATCGGTATCAACTACCAGTTCTAAAACACACTGCTCACGAAAGGAGGCCGGCTGCAATAGTCGGCCTCCTTTCGTGTCAGGGGGTGTCTGTTTCAGCACCCCGTGGAGCAAAAAAGCTCTATTACGCACCTAGGGGTGCCGTCAAAGACACCCCCTGGCACGCAGCAACTAGAAATGCTAAAGCGTTTTGGCCTTTGCCAGGAAGTCGCGTACCCTCTGGGTGTATTCCTGAGGGTGCTTGGCGTAGGAATTGGCGTGCACGGCGCCGGGAGCCACCCACAACTCCTTGTAGCCGTGAATCTTTGCCTCGTAGTTCTTATAGACATGGCTCACCGGCACAAAGTCGTCCGCGTCGCCGTGTATGAAGAGCATAGGCCTGTCACACTTGGCGAGCTGCTTCACTGAAGACGCCTCCCAGAAGCCCCAGCCGTACTTTTTCTTGGTCACGAGGCTCGCGCTCTGCAGCACGTCGGCCGGAATGAAAGCGAAACTCTGCTTGCGGTTGTTGTTGAACTGGGCGACCACGGAAGAATAGCCGCAGTCCTCTACGAATGCACGCACATACTCGGGCAGCTCGTCTCCGCTGGTCATCATGACAGTGGCACCGCCCATGGAGACTCCGTGAAGAACCATGAAATCATCGTTCCATATACCATGCGCCACCTGAATCCACTTTTCTACGTCGAAGCGGTCGAACCATCCCATCTGGGCATGATTGCCCTCCGAATAGCCATGATACTGAAGATCGGGGAAGAGGACGTTGTAATTGAATTCATCCCTGTACATGCGGACAAGATACAGGAACACAAGGTGGTTGTCGCTGTAGCCGTGCACCACGATGGCCGTGCCCTGAGCATTGGACGGATCGGCCGCAGGTACGTAGCATGCGTGCACTTTGAAGTCGTTGTATCCCACGATGGTGGTGTCTTTCAACAGGCCCACTGTCTTGAGGGAATCGTACCAAGCGGTGCTGCCCGGACAAAGGGAATCGGCCTTGTGACGGGTGCGCTCGATATCGGCCACACCGTGGGGCTCGAAACAAAGCGCATAGCGGGACATATACTTGCCGGCGAGACAACTGCTGACCGTAAAAGCAACCGCCACAATGGCGGCTAAATGGAAAATTCTCTTCATTGTTAAAGTGTTAGCAATTATTTGGTAAATGAGTAATAGTGTACAGGTTTAATCTCGTAGATGGCCGCTCCGGTCTTAGAGCCGGTATAAAACGCCACGTAATAACGGCCGGCAGCGTAGAACATGGACTCCGACTCAAGAGCCACCGGCACGGTGAGCGTGGTCACATGCTTGCCTTCCCAGTCGTACACGACGAGGACATTGTCTTTGGAGCCGCTCATGGGGAAATAGACGTAGCTGTCGTCGCTGCCCATTCCCTGGGCCGTGTAGCCAGTGGCATCGGTGCGGGTGGCGCTGAGTTTGACATTAAAGTCACCGTCAGTCACATAGAAAGACGAGCCGCCCTGGCTGATGGCATAGGACTTACGTGACTGATTATAAGTAATTGCACCGCTGCCAACGGAAATATTGATATTGGGAAGAACCTCCATCGTGGACGCATTCAGTGGGGTAAGAATCTTGCCCTGGCTCTGGCCGTGAGCTACGATTGCAAGGTCTTTTGCGGCATCGTAGGTCATGTCGTTGCAATGCCCGCCATTGAATTCCTTTGACTGCGCCACAAGGTACTTGCCGGCCATATCGTACTTATAGACAACGGCTTTGGTATCTGCGGAGTTGCGCATGACAATATAAAAATGCTTGCCGTCAGAAGCGGCGCCCTGGGCCACGTACAAGTCTCCGACGGGAGCGTGGGTGAGCACAGATTCAGCCGTTAGATTAAAGTCATATCCCTTGCTGATAAGCCGGGCTATCATCTGAGGGTCGGAATTTGTCTGCTTGACCGCCAGGTCTTTGGGAATCACGATATTCTTGCCGTCCAAGCACTCAACGACAAGCTTGCTGGTCAGGGCTCGGAGCCCCAGGGCAATCCAGCTTACGTCTGAGCCGGCCACCACCAACTTGTGGCCCACCACCTTGATGCTGTAGCCAAAGGTGCCGGCAAAATCTGCGCTCGCCTGGGCATACTCGCTGCGGTTGCACTGTCCCACAAGTATTTCATACTCAGAAGCTGCCGCATTGTCACGCACTACCGGAATGTCGGCCCCAGTGTAGTAGGATAAAAAAGAGGCGAGCCCCGTGGCATTGGGTTTGTCGGCGGAATAGACTATGGAAAACATAGACTTTCCATCTTTGGCTATTGCTATTTCGTCGTCATTTTCAACGGGAACGATATCCGTCCGATCCTCGGGCTGACATGCAAACAAAGCGCACAAGGCAAAAATCAGTGCCGAGGCGGCAATAAATCCGTGTATGTATCTGTTTTTCATTTCAAACTGTAAATATAGCAATATTTTTACAGATTCTTTACATAGCAACGGCGGCGCATATAGGGCTGTGTTTCATAGTATTTGCCAAACATTGTGATGGCCTTGATGTTATCCTCCAGCTGAGGATTGGTAATCATCTTAGTTATGCCGTACTTCATGGCAATAAGCTGCATGTCCTTAAGAATCATCACATTTGCACCGTTGCCCTGGTGTTCCGGAGCAGCCCCGACCATCATAGCCTCAACCAAGTGGCCGTGATTCATGGCATGCAGGATACGAATCCACCCGAAAGGGAAAAGGCGTCCGCGCGACTTTCGAATGGCCTTGGCGAGCGACGGAACCGTGATGGCAAATCCTACCACGTTCTCTTCCTTGTCGAGGATCATACAGATAAAGTCCTTGTTCACCAAAGGAAAATACTGATTGATATACAGTTGCACCTGGGCATCCGTAAGCGGGCAGAACTCATAGATATTGGCGAAGGCCGCGTTCAGCTCCCGGAAAAGGTCTTCTGCCTTGGACCTCAGCTCCTTGCGGTTCTTCGGCCTGAAGATATGGAGCCCGTAACGCTGCTCCACGATGTCCGCTAGACGGAAAAACTCCGGCGGGTCCGAAGGCAGGGTCACCAAACGCTGTATCCAATCCACATCTTTGGAACACCCGCAGCGCTCGAGGTATTCGCCATAATACGGAAAATTGTAGATGCAGGTAAAGGGAGACATGTTTTCGAAGCCCTCGACCAAAAGCCCGGATTTATCCATATTGGTGAAGCCCAGGGGCCCCTTGATGCTGGTCATACCCTTCGCCCGGCCCCATGCCGCCACGGCATCGATAAGCGCCTTGCAGACGTCAAAACTGTCGATAAAATCGATCCATCCAAAACGCACTATCTTCTCTCCGGCGTGCGAGTTCGCCCTATGGTTGATTATCGCGGCCACCCTGCCCACAATCTGTCCGCCGGCATCTTTTGCCAGATAGTATTCACACTCGCAGAACTCCATGGCAGGATTGCCCGGGCCCAGGGTCTTGAATTCATCGCCCACAAGGGCTGGAACCCAGTTTGGGTTGTCTTTGAAAAGTTTTTCAGGGAAAAGAATAAATTGCCGGAGCTGCCGGCGCGTTCTCACTGTTTCTATCTCTATTTTATTCATGATTAAGCTTTTATCTGCTGCCACCGCCGAAACCGCCGCCAGAGAAACCGCCGCCTCCTCCGAAAGAAGAATGGCCGCCGAATCCGCCTGACGCACCTTTCGCAGAAGCGGCATCGTGGCTGGACTTAGTTGCGTAAGCTCTGTTGTATGCATGCACTCCGGTGGCATTCCAATTATGGATCAAAGTGCGCATTGAAGTCATATCAAGGCCGTATTGCTCACTGAACTGAGTAAACTCCTTCGGATACATTTTGGAGAATCCCTCCGCCACTTTGTCTGCTATCCCGAACAACTGTGCAAATTCCAGGTACTGTCCCCACAATGCAACCTCTGGCACTTCCCTCTCCTTGGAAAGCGAGAAATCTTCGAGGAAATTCTTGAATTTCAGAAGCTTAGCGCCCTCGTCAACTTTATTCCCCTTGAACACTGAGTAGGCACTCCTGCCTTCACTCACAATGGCGGTCGGCCATCCTGACAGTGACGCATAATGCTTCTCAGCCCAACGGTCAAATTCACCCTTCTCCAAAAGACGGTTTTCACCCGCAGCAGCAAAAGCCTTCCTATACAGAGACTTCTCGCTACTGTCCACGAACTCTGGATCTTTCTCGGGGAATTGAAGGTCGTAGTGGCCGTCCTCTGCCTTGACGGGGATAGCATAGCCGTTCCTTACCCAACGGAGGAAATATGAGCCGATGGCTCTCTCGGGATGCCCGTCCTTGAACGACAGGCGCGTCCCGTCCTGAAGCAGATAAGCCGCCACCGGGATACTGCCGCCGAAGGGCACGTCCCTCTCCCAGCCCTTTACGCTCTTGCTGCCGAAGAACTTAGGAGACCACTGCCGGCCAAGCGCCTTCAGGATCCAGTCTTTCACTTTGAGAAGGAACATGAAAATCGCGAAACCGGCCCCTATGATCAAAATAAAGAACTCGAAGAAGAGGTCTATCAATTTGTCCCAAGAAAAACCCTTAGACTGATAGCTGCTCCCTCTGAAGGCCTTCTTCTGCATCTTCTCGAAGGGGATATCCTTCTCGTTGTAAGCATCGAACATGCCTTTTTCGAAGCGAAGCATCGCTATCACCTTGCCGTTGGAGGGCATGGGGCGGTCGGTTTCGAAAAATATCGTTCCGTCTTCACACAGCTTGGACTCACCTTCGCATCCGAAAAACCAGAAGCGGGTGGAATCGGCAACGAAGCCGTCCCCAGATATCTTGTGGAAGCGGACCGAGGCATGCTGCGGAGGCGCCACCATCCCCGGATTCACGAACATAAAGTTGAACGCATCGTAGTCCTGAAGCGACTGCACAAGGCCCAGCACCACATAACTTGCCGTCCACTTATGAGGACCGTAATTACCTACGCCCCAGCACAATTCAACCCCGGAAGAGCCCTTATCCACGATGCCGCAACGCCCTGCCTTCTGAACAATGCTGCGTCCGACATCCCATTTGTCCCCGTCACTCTCGAACTCTTTTCCGTCCTCGCTCACTTTGAGCCCCCGGATCAGGCTTCCATTCAAATTGCCGATAGGGATATACCACTCCGTACCGCTCACCACAGTCACATCCCAATTCTGTTTGATCAAAGCATCCCCCTCCGGATCGATATAAACATCAATGTCCAGGGAACGTATCTCCTGCGCCTGCAGCACCTGCGTCAGCAGCAGTAAAAGGAATGGTAACAATAACTTACGCATGGCTGTTTACTATGCACCGAAAGACATGATGGCATCGACCACTTCTTCCCTGCTGTCGGTTATCGTCAGCATCAGGTCTTTGTAGCGGCCGTTGGCCATAAGAGCCTCGAGCAAGGTGTACACGGGCACTTCGCGCCCGAAGAAATCCTTGCCCAGGAATACCATGGGACTGGAAATGCCCACGGTCTTGTAGTGATTCTGCGCGGCATCCTGAAATATCTCCTGAAGGGTGCCGGCAGAGCCCGGAGTATAAATGATACCGCCCTTGGCTATGGTGAGCAAAATGTCCTCACGCATGCTGTTCTGGAAGTATTTAGCTATGTCGGTGGCAAAAGGGGTCGCGGGCTCGTGGCCGTAGAACCATGTGGGGATGCCCAGGCTGCGGTAGCGGCTCTGGGGGAATTTCGCCCTCACCTCGAAAGCGGTCCTGAGCCAGCCTTCGTCCCGGAAGGTGGGAGCCTCGGAGAGCATCTCAAGGGCCTCGTTGAATTCTTCTTCTGTCCGGCCCGCCATCCATGCGCCCAAGTGAGTCGCTTCCATTGCACCGGGGCCGCCTCCGGAGGCCATCAATTTGCCTTTTTCGGTAAGTTCCTTGCTTATCAACGCCACCTTGCGGTACTCCGGCTCGGTCCTTTTGATCACATGACCGCCCATAATCGCCACCACCTGGCGCTCGCCGAAGCGGCTGAGGAAGTCGCCCATGGCATCTTCGATCGCCCTGTCATGAAGTGTGCGTCCGAGCGTCTCGCGTATCTCGTTGCAATGTTTGCCCTTTTCTATGTAATCGTTGTAAACTCTTGTGTCAAAGCAGTTTGCAAAACTCTCTCCGTGCGCCGGATCATAGCCGGCATAGAGCTCTTCAGCGGTGTAGAGCTTGCCCCTGAAAGTGCTGTAGCTGAGGCCCAGGCGCGGGAACACCAGACAGGTGCTGCCTATACGCCCTTCCATGTCCGAAGGAATGTCGCAGCCAAAGAAGAAACAGTCGCTGAAACGATGTCCTGCGGCGACATACTGCGGCACCATGTTGAAGTTAATATACTGGAAAACATAATGGGCCACTACTCCCGATTCGTCGGGGCCTGGCAAGGAAGAGATATTTTCCACTTCTCTGTAAGAATGGGACGGCATAGGCAATTGGTTTATCAGCTTTTGCAAATATATACAAAAAATATGGAACTATAGTTCCACCGGATGGTCAGCGGCAAAAGCGGCCATGCGTTCTTCCAGGAGGCCGAACTGGTGGCCCTGAATGCGGCTCGAGCACACCCGCACGCCGTCGCGGGAGCTGCCCATTTTGTCCAGGCTCACGGTGCTGACGCCATAGGAAAGCAGCTCCTCCACAAGGGTGCCGCTGTCCATTCCGGGATAGCTGAGAGTGAAGAAAAAGCCGTCTGCAATCGGTCCCTCGGCATCGGAATCATAACTAATAGAAAAACCGTGGCGCAGAAATATTTCCTTCATCTTCGACGCCCTGTCTCCATAGGCCTTCACGTCGGCCACGAAATCGAGGCTTCCCTCGCAGCTGCGATCCATCATCGCGGCAAGGCCCCACTGAGTACTGGCCGTACAGCCGGAGGTGATCATGTCCAGAATGCCGCCAGTGAGGGTGAGACCGAATATTCCCAAGCCTCCGTAGCGGCGGGCCAGCTCCGGATATGACTCATGGTAGAGCTCAGGTCCCACACACATGACGCCGATACGCTGCCCCGCATAGGAAAAGATTTTGGAGGCAGACAGCAAAATGATATAGCGGCTTGCATATTTCGACACTGTGGGAGGATAAGGTTCCCTGCCGGGGATACCGAACCCGGCGCCGCGGAAGTCCATACAGAAGTATGCAAGGTCCTCAATCACAATGGTATGGGTATCGTCTGCCACCTTTGCCACTATTTTAAGTTCCTCATCCGACAAGCACATCCATGAAGGATTATTTGGGTTGGAATACATTATCGCCGCATACTCCTCGCCGGCAAGCTCTGCCCGCAGGCCGGCCTCCAAGCCGCACTGCCGCATACCGGCAATTTCTACGCCCTTCCAAGGTATGTCCAGAATGGCCATCTGCTGCTTGTTGGCAGAAAAGCTGGGCTCAATGACCAATATCTTTTTGCGCCCGGGCACACACTGGCTCGCCGCGGCAAATGCACCGAAGGCCCCGAGCATAGATCCGGTGGTGGGTATATGGTAGAGCGGTGCTAGCTCGAGCCCGAGGAATGCCTTCACGAAGCGGGACGACGCCTCCTTGAGCACCGGCAGGCCGTCCGTCGGCGGGTACGACGATCCCACTCCGGCGTCCAGCGCCGCTTTCTCGGCCTCGATTCCGACTTTGTTGGGGGCAAACCCCGGAGAACCTAATTCCATGTGGATCACAGGGATACCCGTCTGTTCCTGCAGATATGCCGACAATTTGGCACAATCCATAATCGTGGCGATTCCGGGACGTATTATATTGTTGCGGCGGCACGCTTCCGCCATAATCTGCTCACTGAAAACTCTCATCTGCTTATCGGTATTGACACACAAATATAATAGGAATATTGCGAAAAAGTCGCTAATTTTGTGTGAATTACTTTTTGAGCCACTGAGATGAAGTATCCTCATTCGTTCCCCAGGCGCATCACAAACAGGGTCATAGCCATTGTACTGGTGACGATGCTGCTTCTTTCCGGATGGATTTTCTACCATTCCGTAAAACGCTTCGGAGCCCAGGTTGGCAACCATTTCATGGACGTCATGGAAATTACCAACGACGAGATGGACCTCTGGCTGTCTGCGGTTGAGATCTCGGCCGCCAACATAGAAGACGAAATCAGCTACAATCTCAGTAAACCGGCAAGCGTGTGCTCAGCCCTTGCCGACGAGCTTCGCCTCAACCCATACGTAAACGGGGCGTGCGTCGGGTTCATACCTAATTACTTCCCGGAGGTTGGAAAATGGTTCGAGCCTTATGCCGCGCGCGACTCTCTCACAGAAGAGATCAGCATCAGGCAGATAGGATCCAAGAATCACGATTATTTCCAGCTGGAATGGTACCAGAATGCATTCAAATATCCTGAAGGCCGATGGTCCGATCCTTATATCGACAGGGACGGGGCCCGCTCCATGGTGTGCACATACTCGATTCCCGTACGCGACCGCAAAAGCGGAACCGTGGCGGTGCTCGGGGCCGATCTCAAACTTCAATGGCTCATAAAGCAGCTTCAGGAGAATGACCGGAAAGAGAATTCCCGTCGTTCGTCCCGCCTGTCCAACCGCGACCCTTCTTTCAGAACATACAGCTTCATCCTGGGCCGCAACGGTGAATACATAGTGCATCCGGATACGAGCCGCATTCTCAAAAAGACTTTCTTCGACTTCGCCGAGCCCGACGACGACGGCAGCTACAGGCGCGCAGGCCGCGACATGATGGAAGGCAAGACCGGATCGGCCAAGATCAACATTGACAAACAGGCCGTTTATGTGTACTACGGTCCGCTCAAGAGCACCGGCTGGTCGATGGGCGTGGTGGTGCCCGTCAAGTCCGTGTCCCTCCCCGGAGTCATGCTGGGATTCATTGTGCTGCTGTTCATAAGCCTTGCCGCAATCGTGATTGCGATTGTCTGCCGTCTGAGCATACGCAGCGCCACCAAGCCCCTGGTCAAGCTCGCCGCCTCGGCGGAAGAGATTGCCAAGGGGAACTTCGACACAGAACTCCCGAAGATCAAGCACCGCGACGAAATATGCCGCTTGCGAGATTCCTTCGAAGACATGCAGATATCCCTGTCCGCGTACATCAACCAGCTCACCACGGCCACGGCCCGGCGCGCATCGCTCGAGAGCGAGCTCAATATCGCCCGCGACATCCAGATGTCCATGCTGCCTAAGTCCTTCCCTGAGCGCCCCGACGTAGAAGTCTATGCAAGCCTCACGCCTGCAAAGATCATCGGCGGCGACATGTACGACTTCCATATACGGGATAACATGCTGTTTTTCTGCATTGGAGACGTCTCCGGCAAGGGTGTCCCGGCATCCCTCGTGATGGCCGAAATCAACACCCAGTTCCATGCCCTCTCGGCCCACGAGACCCAGCCCGACCTGATTATATCGGGGCTCAATTCTGCCATGACCGAGCGCAACGAGTCCATGATGTTCGCTACGTTCTTCGCCGGCATGATAAATCTGTCCACGGGAGCTTTCCACTTCTGCAACGCAGGACACAACGTTCCGGTGATTGTCAACAAAGACGGCGCAAAGCTTCTTGACGTAGAAGCGAATATCCCCCTGGGCATAGACAACGAATGGCGCTACCTGAGGCAGAACAAGGTCATCGAGCCCGGAACCACCATACTGCTGTACACCGACGGCCTCACCGAAGCGGAAAACATGGAACACGCCCAGTTCGGCACAGAAAGGATGCTGAACCTGCTCAACGACATGAAAGACAGCAGCCCCAACGGTATGGTAGCCGCCCTGACGGACGCCGTCCACACCTTCGCCGCCGGCGCCGAACAGAGCGACGACCTCACCATGCTAGCAATCAAGTTCTCGGCAGACGGTATAGACAAAGTCGCCTGAGAACGTAGTGAAGGTTTCGAACCGGACCGTTCCGGCGACAGGCGAGAACATCAATTGAGGCAGATTCTCCGTAAGCCCTTCTCCGGTGTACTTGAGCAAGGCTTCCTTTCTGGTCCAGAGAGTTGCGAAGGCAACTTCCGGTGACGGGGAATTCAGGATAACGTCCAGTTCGGATTCATGGCAGACATGGCGGCACAGGTCCATGTCCAGGGTTTCCGGCACACACTCTATGTCGCAGCCCACCGGCTCATCGCTTACCACACATAATGCTGCACCTGGGCAATGGCTCAGGTTGAAATGAATGTGAGGATAATCCTCCAGGAAAGGCTTGCCGGCAGGGCCGAAGCCGAACCGAGGGGCACCTGTGATACCGTACTCCTTTTCCAGCGCTTCCTGCAACAAGAGATAAACCGCCAGCGAAAGACGGCGGTCGCATTCTTTGACATAGCGGAGAGCCTCGCGGCGCCGCTGGGGGCTCACCTGCGCCAGGGCGCGCTCCACGTCCAGATCTTGAATATGTGTATTCAAATAGAGCATTACGCATCATAAAGGTAGCTATTTTTTTTTGCAAAAGTGATAGAGTATTATTATATTTGATGATACGATACTCTGAAAGTAATGAGAACACCTCTATCACAAAGCCAGCTGGGCGTTTATTACGCCTGCGTCACCAGTCAGGACGAACAGCTTAACTACCAGAACCCCATCCTTTTTGACCTGCCGGACAGTGTGAAACCCGAAGATGTGCGCCAGGCCGTTTACCAGGCCCTGTGCTCCCACCCTTACCTGGCCACCAGCATCGTCCTGGACGATGACGGTCTGCCCTGGGCTGAAAGCGGTTCGGTTCCTGCCTTGGAAGATGCGGTCCCCCTGATTGAGGTGAAATCTCTCGACGACGTCCGTGCCGGCTTCGGCAAAACCATGGACGTGCATGCACCCAAACTCTACCGCTGCGAGATCTACCTCGCCCCCGACGGGCAGGCATGGCTGTATGTCGATTTTCATCACGTCCTAGCAGACGGGTTCTCCATTGTACTCTTCTTCAGGGAAATAGAACGCTGCTTCAATGGCAGGAAGCCCGCCGGAGAAATTGTGGACGGCGGCGCAATTGCGACGGAAGAAGAAGCCCTGCGGGCCGACGAAGCCAAAATGACCGAAGCCCGCGAGTGGTACGCAGCCACATTCTGCGACGCCGCCGACACAGACTCCCTTCCGCTGCCACAAACAGATCTCGGAGACACTCCGGCCAATATTTGCTACAAGCACTACCCGCTTTCGGTATCCAAAGAAGACATACAGGCCATTACCCGCAAATGGGACGTCAAGGAGAGCACGCTGATGCAGGCCGCATGGGGCCTTCTGCTGGCCGCTTACAGCGCAGAAGACAAAGCCTCCTGGTGCACTGCCTACTTCGGCCGCTCCGACCGAAACACCCTCTCCACCATTACCATGATGGTGCACACGCTGCCGGTATTCCTACACGCCGATGGCGACGAGCCTCTGGGAGAGGTCTTTGCTTCACTGGCGGCACAGATGGACAAGGCCCAGAGCCTTCAGTATTACGCCTACCAGGACGCCGTTAAGGACCTGGGACTCAGCAACCAGGTGATGTTTGTGTACCAGGGCTCGGTCCTGGCCAGCAAACGCGGGCTGCGTCTCGGCGACAGCATGGTGCATTATCAAGACCTGCGGCAGCTCACTCCCGGCTGGAAGTTGGTGTCCGAACTTTTTGAAGACGGGGACGCTTATTCCCTCAAGCTGGGCTACAGCACCGCCGACTATTCCGAGGCCTTCATGACGGAGCTCGCCGCCTGCTACAGCGCCATACTGCGGTCTATGGTCACGGCCGGCACCGTGAGCGAATTGGAATATGCCCTGCCGGAACAGGTGAAATGGCTGAACAGCCTGAATCCGGAGCCCAAAGCCGAAGACCCCCAGACCCTTATCGGACGCTTCAAAGAGCACGTTGCCAAGCGTCCGGACGATATTTTCGTGGTGGCCGGGGACAAGCGCCTCAGCTTTGCCGAAGTGGACCGTCTCACAGATACCATCGACCCTTCCTATACCGTCCGCTGCGGCGACCAGGTAGTGGGTTTCTCCGTCCCACGTGACGAAAAGATGGTGCTGGCCCCCCTGGCCATTGCCAAGGCCGGCCTCACTTCCCTGCCGCTGGATGCCAGCTACCCCGAAGACCGGCTCTCCTTCATGAAACAGGACGCAGCAGGGTGCCACACCCCCGGCATACTGGTACTGCTCTACACCAGCGGAACCACAGGCACCCCCAAGGGCGTGATGCTCAGCGAAAAGAACTTCGTCACTTTCACCCGTTTCCACAGCCGCAAGATAGGCCTCACCGCCGACTCGCGCTATGCTACCTATGCCGGTTACGGTTTCGACGCCTTCCAGATGGACCTTTGGAGCTGCGTCTGGGCCGGAGCCCAAATCCATATCATCCAAGACGATATTCGTTTCGACCTGGAGGGCATCAACCAATATCTCCAGAAAGAGAAAATCACCCACTGCTTCATGACCACCCAGATGGCCACGCAGATGGTGCTGAATTATCCGGATATCCCCGGCCTGCAATGGCTTGGGACAGGCGGCGAGAAGATGATGAGCATGGATCCGCCGTCCTACACTCTGGACAATTGTTACGGGCCCACGGAGACCACCGTGTATGTGTGCAGCCACTTTGTGGACAAGAACGAGCCCAATATTCCCATCGGCAAGCCCAATGACGAGTCCCCGCTCTACATCGTGAACCGCTTCGGGAAACAGGTGCCCTGGGGCTGCGCCGGAGAACTGCTCATCACAGGTCCCCAGGTAGGCATGGGCTATCTGAACCTCCCCGAGAAGACGGCTTCCGTCTTTGTGGAATGGAACGGTTTGCGGGCCTATCGCTCCGGAGACATAGTGCGTTACCGCCAGAACGGAGACATCGAGTTCGTGGGCAGGAAAGACGGTCAGGTGAAGATTCGCGGCTTCCGCATCGAGCTTAAGGAAGTAGAGGCCGTGATACGTCAGTTCCATGGCATAAAAGACGCTACAGTACAGGCATTTGACTATCCCGGCGGAGGCAAATACATCGCGGCCTACGTTGTGTCCGACGACAAGGTGGATGTCCACGCCCTGAACAACTTTATCCTGGAGCAAAAGCCGCCGTACATGGTTCCCGCGGCCACCATGCAGCTTGACGCCATACCGCTGAACCAGAACCAGAAAGTGAACAAACGCGCCCTTCCCGAGCCCGTCATCGGCGCGGGCGCGGAGGAAGAAGAGTCGGCGGCCCCGCTCAACGTGCTGGAACAGCAGCTCAAGGAAATGGTAGCTGCCGTTGTGAACACCGATGCATTCGGCCTCACCACCGACCTGCGCATGGCAGGCCTCACTTCCATCCTGGCCATAAAGCTGGCCACGCAGATATTCAAACGCTTCGGCGTGCAGCTGGACTCGCAGCTTCTCACCAAGGGAGCAAGCATCCAGAGCATCGAGAACGAAATACTTGCTTGTCTTCTGCAGCCCAAGGAGGCAGCTGCAGGAGCCCCCGTTCCTGAGGCGGAACTGCCTTCTGAGGTGCCTCTGTCCTATTCCCAGGCTGGCGTGTACTTCGAATGCATGAAGAACCCGACTTCCACACTGTACAACATCCCTATGTGCCTGCAGTTCCCTGCAGACACTGATGTCGCCGCCTTGGACGAGGCCGTTCGCAAAGCCGCCGCCAACCACCCGGAACTCTTCGTGCAGTTCAACAGTGACGAGAACGGAGTCGTGCAGGTGGCGGGAGACAGCTCCCTCGAGGTGCCTGTGAAAGAAATGAGCGAGGAAGACATTGCCGCATTCCGCAAGGACTTTGTGAAGCCTTTCAACCTGTCCAAGGACCGTCTATGCCGCTTCGAAATAGTCAAGACAGAAAAAGCCGTATATCTGTACTGCGACATACACCATCTGGTGTGCGACGGTTACTCCTATGACGTGCTCATCCACGAAATATGCACTCTGCTGGACGGAGGGCAGATCGAAGCCGAAATGTGCTCCTACGCACAGTTCGTGACGGAGCAGAAGGCCGCCGAATCAGGGGAAGCTTTCGCTCAGGCTGGCGAATTTTTCAAGGAGCGCCTGGGAGGAGTCGAAAACATTACGGAAATAGCGCCTGACCTGGTAAATCCCAGGCCTCAGGGCGAAAGCGGCCGCGTGTTCTCCCCCATCAAATGGGAAGATGCCCTGGCCCTGTCCAAGACTCTGGGCGTGAATCCTTCTGCCATACTGCTGAGTGCCGTGTTCTACAGTCTCTCCCGCTTCAGCGGCAGCGACGACGTGTGCATCACCACAATCTCCAACGGACGCAGCAACCTCAAAGTGGCCGGGACCATGGGCATGTTCGTGAACACCCTGGCGCTTTCATCGAAGATCGGCGCCCAGAACGTGAAGGAGTTTATTCTCCAGACTGCTCAAACTTTCGAGCAGACCATCGCGCATGAGAATTATCCTTTCGCCCGCATCGCCGCAGACTACGGCATCAAGGCCGACATCATGTTCGCCTACCAGATTGGCGTCCTGAGCGACTACCGCGCAGGCGGCAAGCAGGTTTTGGCCGACTCAACCATGGAGCTGAACGTCCCCAAGTTCAAGATCGCCTTCTACATCACCGAAGTGCAGGGCGTTCCGTCCGTGGCCATCGAATACCACAACGGCCTGTACTCCCAGGCCCTCATGCAGAGCCTCGCCTCAAGCGTGTGCAACGCCGTCAGCGCATTTGCAGCCAAGCCGGAGGCCGGCCTGAAGAGCGTATCCCTGCTGGACAAGGACGGAACAGTCCTTCTGGATTCTTTCAACAACACTGCCGTCAGCTACGATGATTCCCAGACCATCGTATCCCTCTTCAAGGCACAAGCCGCCGCAACGCCGGACAAACTGGCAGTAGTTTACCACGACGTGAGGCTCAGCTATAAAGAATTGGACAGCCGCACCGACGCCATCGCCGCACTTGTCCAGAGCAAGGTGAAAGGCGTCAAGGAAAGCGTGGTGTCCATACTCATAGGACGCAGCGAATGGATGGTAATCGCCTCCCTGGGCGTGCTCAAGGCGGGTTGCGCCTATCAGCCGCTGGATCCGTCCTACCCGTCCGAACGTCTCAACTTCATGATGGAGGACGCTTCGGCGCAACTGCTCATTGCTCAGGAAGACCTTCTGGAGAAGGTTGCTGAATACAAAGGTCCCGTGGTGCTGACCAAAGAACTGGAAAGCATTTCCGGAACTCCGGAACCGGTGGAGGTGAAGCCGGAAGACCTGTTCATCCTCCTGTACACATCGGGCAGTACCGGCAAGCCCAAAGGCTGCCAGCTGGAGCACCGCAATCTGGTGGCCTTCTGCCACTGGTACAAGCGTTACTACGATCTCACGCCGGGCGACAAAGTGGCGGCATACGCATCCTACGGCTTCGATGCCTGCATGATGGACATGTATCCCGCGCTCACCACAGGCGCCGCCGTAGTCATCGTGGGCGATGACATCCGCCTCAACCTACCGGATTTGAACAGGTACTTCGAGCAAGAAGGCGTCACCCACTCCTTCATGACCACCCAGGTGGGCTGCCAGTTCGCCATCAATTGCGACAATAAGTCCCTGCGGCACCTCAGCGTGGGCGGAGAGAAAATACTGCCGCTGGTTCCTCCCAAATCCTACCGCATGCACAACGGCTACGGTCCCACGGAGTGTACCATCTTCACCACCACATATCCTTTGTCCGAGTTCCAGCAAAACGCCCCCATAGGCAAGCCGCTGGACAACCTCAAGCTGTTCGTGGTTGACAGCGACATGAACCGCCTGCCGTTAGGCGCCGTGGGCGAGATGCTGGTCGAAGGCCCGCAGGTAAGCCGCGGCTACCTCAACCTGCCCGAAAAGACCGAGCAGACCTATATTCAGTGGGAGGGCATGCGCTGCTACCGCACAGGAGACGTGGTGCGCTATCTGGAAGACGGCAACGTGCAGTTCGTAGGGCGCAGCGACGGACAGGTGAAGATTCGCGGCTTCCGCATCGAGCTCAAGGAAGTGGAGGCCGTGATACGCGAGTTCGAGGGCATTAAGGACGCCACAGTGCAGGCCTTCGATTATCCCAACGGCGGCAAGTACATAGCCGCTTACATAGTGAGCGACAGCAAGGTGGACATCCAGGCCCTGAATGCGTTCATCAAGCAGCGTAAACCTTCTTACATGGTTCCCGCCGCCACCATGCAGCTGGATGCCATTCCGCTGAACCAGAACCAGAAAGTGAACCGCAGGGCCCTTCCCGCCCCGCAAATCCAGGCCGAAAACCGTGACTACGTGGCTCCGGAGGGAGAGCTGGAGAAATTCTTCTGCGACGTCTTCGCCCTTGTGCTGTCCACAGACAAGGTCGGCGCCACCGACAACTTCTTCGAAATGGGAGGCACTTCGCTCATGGTGACCAAAATAGTCATCGAGGCCGACAAAGCCGGCAAGCATGTGGCCTACGGCGATGTATTCGACCACCCCACGCCCCGTCTGCTCGCACAATTCTTAGGCGGTGGAATCAAAGCCAAGGTCGAAGAAAAAGATACGGAGATCGAGAGCTTCGACTACAGAGGCATCGACGCCATACTGCAGCACAATAACGTGGGAATGTTCCTGAAGGGAGAGCGCCAGCAGCTTGGAGACGTGCTGCTTACCGGCGCCACCGGTTTCCTGGGCATACATCTGCTGCGGGAGCTCATCGATTCCGATGCCGCCACCATCACCTGCCTCGTGCGCGGGAAAGACAGGGAATCGGCGGAGCACAGGCTCAAGAACCTGCTGTTCTACTATTTCGAAAAGTCCTTCGCCCAGCTCTTCGGCACCCGTATCTTCGTGGTGTGCGGAGACGTCACTTCGAAGTTCGACCCCGGCCGCCACATAGACACGGTCTTTAACAGCGCCGCCAACGTGAAGCACTTCTCCAAGGGCACGGACATCGAAGATGTGAATGTGGGAGGTGCCCGCAGGTGCGTGGAATACTGTCTGCACACAGGTGCCCGCCTGGTGCATATCTCCACTACTTCGATAGGAGAAATCTGGGTCGACCGCGGAGACGGCAGCCAGGCACCCATGCTTGACGAGCGCAAGCTCTGGTTCGGCCAGTTCCTGGACAACAGGTACATGCACTCCAAGTTCCTGGCCGAGCGCTTCATACTTGAAGCCGTGGCTCACCACGGGCTCAGCGCCAAGATCATGCGCGTGGGTAATCTTGCCCCCCGCAGCTCCGACGGAGAATTCCAGGCCAACTTCAACAGCAACAGCTACATGGGCCGTCTGAAAGTCTTCTACACTCTGGGCTGCTGCCCTTACGAAGGCTACGACGAGCCCACCGAGATGTCCCCCATCGACGAAACTGCAAAGGCCGTGGTCCTGCTGGCCTTGACTCCCAAGGAATGCACCGTATTCCAGCCTTTCAACAACCATACTGAGCTGCTGGGAGACGTGCTGCGGCTGATGGAAAAAGTGGGCTGCAACATGCGTTTCGTGGAAGAGGAAGAGTTCCGGCAGGCCATCGCCATTGCCAGCCAGGATCCCCGCAAAGCCGGCCTGCTGTCGGCCGTGCTGGCCTATCAGGACCTCTCGCACGGGCAGAAGGCCGAGACCATAGAACGCGACAACCGCTTCACTTGCGCCGTCCTGCACCGGCTGGGCTTCCACTGGAGCGACACTTCGTCCGATTACATTGTACAGATGCTCCGGCAGATTGCCGCCTTTGGATTCTTCGAGTAGCATGAAAAACAAAAGCTGGCTGTTCCGTGTAGGTATTGTGGTGATGGCTGCCGTTCTGGTGGAAATCATCTCCATCATACAATACGAGCGCGTACAAAAGATTATGCGGCAGGAAATGAATGACCGGAGCCAGATCATCCTTACCGCTTTAGCCGATGATATCGTGCACAACCTCGAGATCACGGAAACTACCATGAACGAGAATGTGCTGGAGCTACGCCGCAGCCTGGCACATCCGGATTCCGTGTATTCCGCCATAAAGCACGTAATCGATGACAATCCGCACGTGATCGGCGGCTGTATGGCCTTCGTCCCCGGCTACTACCCGTCCAAAGGCCGTCTGTACGAGCCCTATGTTTCCAAAGAGAACGGCGGCTTCGTGATGCGGCAACTTGCCGAGAACGGCCACGATTATACGCAAAACGAAACGTTCCGGCGCGCGGCCACAGTCAAGGCTCCCGTCTGGTCCGACCCCTACGTCTTCGGCCCTGACTCTCTGAAGTTTGCCACATATTCTTACCCCCTTATGGACAGGAAAGGCCGCCTCGCAGCCGTGTGCGGTCTCGACCTGGACCTGAGCTGGCTGGGCGACACGCTCAATGCCCGCCACCACTACCCGTCCTCGTTCCGCCTTCTGCTCACCCAGAGCGGCAAGCTTGTGGCCGGTCCTTCTTCCAAGCGGATATCTCCGGAGGTTGTGCACACCGTGATGGAAATCCTGAGCGGAAAGGTTCCGGCGTCCGCCCACCCTGAATATGCCCTGATGAAAGGCGCCATGGACAGAGCGCCCTACTGGCAGGTGGTTCAGGTGCACCGCACGGACGAGGTTTTTGAACGTATGCACAGGATGCGCCGGCAGCAGATGCTCTTCATCCTGCTGGCTCTGGCCATTCTGGCATTCATGATAAACCGCTACGCCCACAACGACAAGAAACTGCGGGAAGCCTCTCAGGAGCAGGCGCGTCTGGGAGGAGAACTTGCCGTGGCAAGCAGGATACAGCATGAAATGCTGCCCAAGACATTCCCGCCATTCGTCTATGGTTCCCTGGAACCGGCCCGCGAGGTGGGCGGCGACATCTTTGACTTCTTCAACCGGGACGGCAAGCTGTTTTTCTGCATCGGCGACGTGAGCGGCAAGGGCGTCCCATCGGCCATACTCATGTCCGTTGTCCACTCCATTTTCCGCATGACCGCCGGGAACGAGAACAGCCCTTCCCGCATCTTGCACGTGATGAACCAGGAGCTTTGCCGGAGCAACGACAGCAACATGTTCATAACCTTCTTTGTGGGTTGTCTGGACCTCTACTCAGGAGAGCTGATTTTCAGCAACGCCGGCCACGATAAGCCTTTTGTCATGTGCGGAACCGTGACGCAGCTGGACACGAAGGCCAATCTGCCGCTGGGGGTTTTCCCCGACACGAACTTCATTGAGCAGAACTGCACTCTCGCTCCGGGAACCACGCTTGTGCTATATACAGACGGCTTGACCGAGGCCAAAAACATCGAGCGCCGGCAGTTCGGCCTGGCCGGTGTGCAGCAGCTTCTGGAAGAAAACATGACCAGTGGCGTCGTTACTCCGGTGGACCTGGTGTCCTCCATGAGCGAGGCCGCCCACAGCTTTGCCGGAAGCGCTCCGCAGAGCGACGACCTCACTATGCTGGTCATTCGCTACGCTCCCGAGAACTTGGTCCGGGAGAGCATAACGCTGGAGAATGACATTGCGGACATTAGCAAGCTAAGCGCCTTTGTCAAAGGCTTTTGCGGCAGCATTCCCATAGAAAGGTCAGCCGCCGCAAATATCCGTCTGGCTCTGGAGGAAGCAGTCGTGAACGTGATGAAATATGCCTTCCAGGACGGAGATAAAGGGACTGTGACCGTGCTGGCAGACAGCAACCGGCAGGAGCTCCGCTTCACAGTAATCGACTGCGGCATACCTTTCAATCCCACTTCCGTCATGGAAGTGGACACTACGCTCGATGTCGAAAGCCGCCCCATCGGCGGGCTTGGCATCCATCTTGTACGCAGGCTGACCGACTCCTTGCACTACCAGCGCATGGCCGGAAGGAATATACTGACAATGACTAAAAAGATATAATACTATGATCACTAAAGTTGAAGAACAGGACGGCAGGTTCGCCGTTACACTGGAAGGAGAAATGGACACCGCAGCTGCCGTGGAGGCCGAATCCATACTTAAGCCTCTCTACAATTCGGATGGGAAAGATGTCGTCATAGAATGTAAAAACCTGGAATACATCGCTTCCAGCGGCCTGCGCATACTGCTGGGCATACTCAAAGGCGCCAAGGCGGCAGGCAGCAGCGTGGTTCTGCGAAATGTCAACGACGACATCAAGAACGTCTTCAAGCTCACCGGCTTCATCGACATATTTAAATTCGAATAGATTTCGCGGTGGCGGCTAACTAACTGGCCCACAGCGCCTTGCTACTTTTGCCTGCATCATTTTTCGTGCAGGCAGATTCCGGAAGTGCTTGACACTCAGCAAGATGCCCGCCACCGCCCCCAAATGTGTCATTTAACATTGAAAACGCTTCCCCGTGGCAGGAGAGCGTTCCATTATATTATTTTGTGCTAAAGGTGTTATTTATTACTGAAGAAAGATAGTCCTCTGTTAAACAACCAAGATACAAAGATGACCACTCCCGTTACACATAAATATACAAGGTAATCTGGGAAGGATAAATTAAACTTGACATAAAGAGATGATAATAAGACAATGATTAGTATCTGGGTAACATATATTTCATATGAAATCTTCCCTAACCAGTTGCAAGTTTTATTCTCTAGATTCAACACAGGTTTATTAGAGAGTTGGTCGAATATTAAGCAGATAGACAACAATACAATGTATTCAACCCGAACTGGGGCTGGAAGGAAACTACCATAGAGTCCGGAAGAAAGAAATAGAACCCAAGCTAGTATAGCAATCCCTTTGTAAAACGTAGAATCAAGAAATGAATATACCTGAACACTCTTTTCTCGAAATAGAACACCAAAAAACACACCAGCAAAGGCACAATCAAAACCGGTGATACCCCAATAACGATATAAGAATGTGTCTTTACCTACGAAAAGATAAATAGCCCATTTAGAGAGAGCCCAAAAGATACAAATAATGGCAGATAGTTTTAGCATCCTACCTTTTCCTAATTTGACAATTATCGGAAAGATAAGATAGAAGAGGAGTAAAGAACCTATAAACCAAAGATGAACGACTGGTACCAATCCCGAAGCGCTACAGAAAGGAATATTAGGCACAAGAAATAAGTAATAGAATAAACGGTTGTCAATTACCTCATCTGACCATCCAAATAAGCAATATACAAATACTGCAATTAAAAGATATGAATAGTATAGCGGAAAAATACGCTTAACTTTACTTTTGTAGTAACATGCAAAAGATTCTATCGACGAATGGCGGAAGCCGGATAAAAAGCCACTAATAACAAAGAAAACATATGCGCAGCATATTGGCAATGGAAGACTCTCGACTTCACTCCATTTTGCAAAAGCATCCTGCGGAATATGCCCCCATAATATCACGAGTGCAACTAAAGCCCTTAAGCCGTTGATTCCCTTCAAGTGAATGGTTGTCATGGTTTTAATACTTAACAGACGTCACGATAATACCTTTTCAAATTATGCACTTTGAATTCATGAAAGGTTTTTCTGCCGAAATATTTAGATTCTTCAAATTGGGCGTACCCGACCCCGAGGGCATCTTTGTCCCAGTGGCCACCGGTTCCCGCAGTAGTCATACTGGCCGTCGATTTCTAGATGTACGACCATCCGTTCCTGTTCTCCATTTACATTCGCCATCGTTCCGCTATGTTGTTGTAGGTACAAAGATAAAGAATAATGAGATGAGCACAATGGAACAAATTACGAAACAGATATAATAAAATCAGGTAAATTCTCGAACTGTTTTGAGGATTTGAAGAAGCTTGACCGATTATCTAATCCTTCAAGCGACTCAAGAAATCGGCGACAGTAAGTATCTCGATGTCCCCGTAGTTACCGATGGAGAGCAAGTCGCTGTCCCCATAGAAAACGGCGGAAGCTATGACATTTGTATCTATGACTATTCTCATTTGCGCTTCTCGGAGCTCATCGCTTTAATCTCCGCATAAATCTCCTCCTCTGTAAGTCCAAGTTGTGCAGCAGTTTTCTGCGCCTGCTCGATCAGTGAATAGAATTCATCCAGGGATGGTTCCTTGACGGGTTTAAGGAGGATATTCTCATTGTCTGTCACTACCAGAAACTGTGAGCCCTCCCCAAGACCAAGTTCCCTGCTGATTGAGATGGGAAGTACGATTTGCCCTCTCGATGACATTGTTGCTATTGTTGCCATACCCTCAAATAATAAGAAAAATATGAATTACTTACTTTTCTGCAAAACAGGGAATAATATTAGAAAAACAAATTCGGAGGGCGAAGCCCGACAGAGTGGATAGCCGCTTTAATTGCAAACACGCCAACAAGATAAAGTCAGAGCCCAAAGAGCCAACGACGCAATATAGATAGTACTCTTGTATTTCATATTTATAGATTTCTCTTAAACTTTTATATGTATTCCTATCAGCCTTTTTTGTTCACAAGATCGAAACTTCTATAACGAATGACTCTATATTTATCCCCTTCGGAAATAGTGTTTATAGTTGTATCGTTTAGTTGTACGTACTACGCAGGTACTGTCTAATAAAAGCTTTCCAAACTGGATTCTTTAGCTTACCATCTTTCTCACGTTGGAAGCAAATCATCAAAGCTTTACAACCACATCCCGTATATTCCGTATGCCGCTGTGTAGTGGCTATGCCATCGCAGGCAACCGTTATCATCACTTAATTGACAGTCCCAACTGATAGGCTTCTTCAAAAGCGGGGAGATCCTTGACTTCACCCTTCTTGTCGGCGCCACCTCCGTAGACACGTCCGCAGCGGCGGATGTCATCAAAGCAATCAGCAAAGCCGTCGAATACATCGAAGGCCCTGTCAAGCTGCGCCTTGTTGTCGTCCTGGGCAGTGACCATGTAGTAGAAATCCTTGTCCTTCAGTTTGCCATACAGCGGATTCATCCTGTCCAGGAAGACCTTCATCTGCCCGCAGACCGAGTAGTAATACACCGGGCAGGAGAAGCACACGACATCTGCCTCCATCATCTTCGGAAGCAGGCTGTTGGCATCGTCCTTCTGGAAGCACTCCCCTTTCTTGAGACATACAAGGCATCCCTTGCAATAGTTTAACTTTTTGTCGCGGAGATACACGATTTCCACTTCATTGCCGCTCTCTGCGGCACCCTTGGCGAACTGCTGGGCCAGGAGGTCCGAGTTGCCGTCTTTGCGGGGACTGCCCGCGATGATAAGTACTTTCTTCATAAAATCATTTCTAGAAATAGAGAATCAGGACTACCTGAATCAGCAGTATCACCGGAATCCCTATCAGGAACTTCTTGTGTTTTGTCTTGTGCCTAAACAGATGCATCCCAAGCAGAGCGCCGATACTGCCTCCGACGATGGCAAGTCATATGAGAGTTTCTTCGGGGATGCGCCACTTGTCCCTCCGGGCCTTCCATTTGTCCGCGCCGTAGATGACGAAGGTCAACACATTGATACCGATGAGATAAATATCAAAGGCGGTCAGCATCTCCCGAACTCCGTTGATAGCCTAGAAATCAATCTCTATGGGTTCAGCAGTGAAGGAGTTAATGGTCGCCTTTGCGTCCTTGAGGAAATAGACGGCGGTGTTGCTGTCGTTCTCGTCATACATGCTCCTGAGCCCGGGATTGGCATCCAGCATAGCCTTCTTAACTTCCACGCGCGGATCTTCCACGAGCGTTGCGCTGATGCGAAGCCATCGGCCTTCATCGGCCTTGTAGGCGCAGATGGCAACCTTCGGATTGGCCGCAATCTGCTTGGCGACGTTCTTGACATGTCCGGTCTGGATATAGAGTTTACCCTCGATGATCTCGGCCGTGCCGAAGGGACGCACCTGCGGAGTGTCACCGTCCACGGTCGCGAGGAAATAAACGCCTGCCTCGTGCAGGAAATCTCTTACTCTTTGCATGTTATCTTGGTTGAAGGATTTATACTCGATGGGATTGCATGTTTCCTCGTGGAGTTCGCGAGAGAGGATAATGTCCTGACAATCATTCTTCCGGTCAACCTTGACAAGAAGCACCGGTTGCATGGACCAGCTCTGCCTCTCCCCTCTTGTCTCCCGGTACGTGAATACCAGCTTGTCGCCAGCCTTGTGAAGGGACTCGGCGGCAAGTTCCGTCGCCACATCCGTTACCGGGCAAACAACGGCAATGACGAACTCCTTTTCGAAGTCGATCTCTGTCGGCTCTCCGCCCTTTCCCATGAAAGCGGCCGCGCCAAAAAGGGATTCAAACTGCTGTTGGGAGTCAATCTTCGGGGAAGAAGGAATCGTAGCATCATTCCGGAAGAAATAATTCTTCACCTCCGTGAAAGGGACCTCAGAGGAAGAGTTGCAGGCGAATAGTGACATTGCGGCAGCGAATAAAGCTAAAAAGCGTTTCATGGTTGTGACGGATTTATCTTGCGAATTTACTGAAAATCCGACGGAATCTCATTCTTAAACCTCTTGCGGTTATAGGCCTTCTTTGATTTCTGCAGGACCTTCCGGAAGGAAACGGGCTTCCCGTGCTGCTCGATCTCCTCCAGACGGGCAGCCCTCCTGTTGGCCAGCATGAAGTCGGCTTCAGTGATGCGGAGTTTCTTCTGTTTCTTTCTCGGTTTCATAATACCTTCCACCTGACTCTCCACCGGCCATCTTCGAAATCGTGGCGTTGAGGATGTGTTCGGCAGTATGTGCCGGAGGGTATTCCTCCTTTTTGTGGGCATTGAGGACGGGTTCTGTCATTTCCTGATATTATCTAATGCTGCCCTTATAAAGCTGACAAACAGCGGATGGGGACACTCCGGCGTGCTCTTGTATTCTGGATGGAACTGTGTAGCAATGAAAAAGGGGTGCGTGGGAAGCTCTATGATCTCCACCAACCCGGCATCCGGATTGATGCCGCTCACCACTAAACCAGCCTCCTGCATTGCAGCCAAGTAGGCATTGTTGAACTCATAGCGGTGGCGGTGGCGCTCCTTGATTTCATCCTGCCCGTAGATACCATGCGCCAGTGTCCCAGGGACAAGACGGCATCTGTATGCTCCAAGACGCATGGTCCCACCCTTGATGGTTGTTGACTTCTGACTCTCCATCAGATCAATGACAGGATGTGCAGTTTCGGGATTGACTTCCGTCGTGGCGGCATCCTCGTAACCCAGGACGTCACGGGCAAATTCAACGACAGCCATCTGCATTCCAAGGCAGATTCCCAAAAAAGGAATCCGCTTTTCCCTGGCATATCGGACGGCACAGATCTTTCCTTCCAACCCGCGTTCTCCGAATCCGGGAGCCACGAGTATGCCGTTCATTCCTCCGAGAAGCTCTTCGACATTATCTTTGCTCACATGCTCTGCATGGATGGTATGGACGCGCACCAGACAGTCATTCGCAACACCTGCATGGACAAAACTCTCCTGTATGCTCTTATATGCATCCTGAAGTTCAACGTACTTGCCTACGAGCGCAATATCGACAGCCCTTTTCGGATTCTTGAGCTTGGAGAGGAAGGCTTTCAGTGCGGCAAGATTCGGGGCCGGAAGATTCGCGAGTCCCAGTTTGTCCACAACCATCTGGTCCAGCCGTTCCGCTTCCATGTTGAGCGGTACCTGATAGATGCTCCATGCGTCGATGGACTGGATGACATGGCCGGGCTTGACGTTGCAGAAGAGGGCAATCTTGTGCCTGAGTTCCGGGGTGAGTTCCTTTTCCGTCCGGCAGACGATGATATCCGGGTGGACACCCAGGGCCTGGAGTTCCTGGACGGAATGTTGGGTTGGCTTGGTTTTCAGTTCCTTTGCCGCTTTGAGATAAGGGATTAGTGTCAGATGTATGGACAGGAAGTCTTCTTCGGGAAGCTCCCACTGGAGCTGGCGCATGGCTTCCACAAAGGGCTGGCTTTCCATATCCCCGACCGTTCCTCCGACTTCCGTGATAATGACGTCATAGCTGCCGCTCTTGCCGAGAAGGAGCATCCTTCGCTTTATCTCATCAGTTATATGCGGGACGATCTGCACGGTCTTTCCGAGATATGCGCCTTCTCGTTCTTTGGTGATAACCGTGTGGTAGATTTTCCCGGTAGTGACGTTGTTGGCCTTGGAAGTATGAATCCCCAGGAACCTTTCATAATGCCCGAGGTCAAGGTCTGTCTCTGCCCCGTCCTCCGTTACGTAACATTCTCCATGTTCATACGGATTCAGAGTGCCCGGGTCGATGTTGATATATGGGTCGAATTTCTGGATGGTGACGCGGAGTCCCCTTGCCTGAAGAAGCTTTGCAAGAGATGCTGCGATAATCCCCTTGCCAAGTGAGGAAGCAACGCCTCCTGTAACGAAAATATATTTAGTATCCATAACCCGGAATTTTTCAAAACCGGGATACAAATATAATCAAAAGATGCTGAACCAGCAAGACTTATGCGCCGTTTTTCTTTTCTTCCATTTGGGCCTGAAACTTCTTCTCGCCAATTATGACGGCCTTTCCCACAGGTTTTATGACTGTGTAAAGTCTGCAAGTCTTGCTTCGATTTGGCCATAACTGAGTGTACCTGCATGTAACAGTTCATGGGAAAAGCAGGAATCGTCTCAGTCGATGTTCCAGTAGGCGTCGTAGTAATCATCATCGTATTATGCCATACTCTCGCAATTTACGGGTTGAAGGATTTCCCGGAGACAAAAGTACATCCCCGTGACGAAAAGGAAGTTCGCCTTGTAGCTCATGTTATATTTGCTCAGTTAGAAACTCGGGCTAAACAGCGAAGTTATAAATACAGAGCAGTTTTCGATGAGTGAGGGAAACTCTCTATATCAGACCCATGCTTCATTGCCCACGCCTCCTTGGCAATATATAAAACACTTTCACTTTCATTAGCCCAAAAATCTTTTTCCTTTCCCTCGAGAACTCGTTTGAAAAACTCTATCCCGTGAATCATTGCCGTGCAACGAGCATACAAGAATGCATCATCTTCGCTTGGGTTCTTCTTAATGAATGAGTGAATATAATAGGGCTTGTTTAACAACGCCAGTAAATCTGCCAGCGTATCTTCAAATCTGAAAATCACCTCGTCCTCTTCTTGAGACAAGCGGCTAACAGCAGCGTTAGTATCAACTTCACACTCGTCAACTGGTCTACAAAGAGACATGATTTCCCAATATAATGGATCTTGCTGGGTTTCCGTCAATCTCACTCGATCCGGTCTGCCTCTTCGCTGATAAACAAAAAGAGCCACACCGGCTAAAATCAGGAGGATAATCAAAACGGTGTTGGAAGGCATAATTTTCACGGTTGGGTTTCACTGGAATCTTGGCAAAGATAAAAAATAATACTATTACCATATCCACCCCTGGCTCATACGTTTTAGCTTTTCTAGTGAACAATCCTTTCTCCTAATCCCTATATCAATAAATGTCCCAGAGCCACTGACTTTAAACCAATCCGAGTCATCAGTCACTGTAATGTGATAATGAAATGGGTGCATACTCTTTTCTAATAAGAATCCGGCAAACTCTCTGACAGTCTTTTCGTCAATGGCAGACACAGCATTTGGATATAAGGATACACTGACACTGAAAGGGCCCATAAGACTTCCAACGCCAATATAATATACATCTGAATCCGACACCACCTCCAAACTGGCGAATTGTTTATAATCATTTATCAGATGCTCGATGCTGTCTTTCAACGCATTAAGCGCAGCTGGATTTGCACTCTCGACAGCATTACATACTTTTCTGGATAGTTCTATTAACGAATACGAGCCATTGCAGTTCCAATCAGCAATCATATTCTCGAAGACAAAAGAGCACGGTTCTCCATCCATAACGGAAGGCGGATTCTGTGGAGATGACGTAGAAACTGCAAGGTTATACAGCCAAGACAATCTAGTGCAAACGGAACGATTAATAACAACCGAATAGCTCTTTGAATTCCTCAAGCGCCAGTTATCATCTTCATAACCAAGAGAGTACTTAGTAAGTGTGATTATAGATTTATTCAGATCAATCCTAAAACCCCGGCAATTGCTTTCATCGATAAATGCGCCATCACACAAAGACTCGTTATCCCCTAACACGGTCTTTAATTCCAACTGACGTTCTTGCGATATAGCATATTCTAAAGCATCTGCAGTATGCAGCCGATCCTGAGCACTGACAGTAAAAGTGTTAAGAATTACAATACAAAGGACAATTACAAAACTGTATCTCATATTATATCTATTCTATCGATCCATCAATCACCTCTTTCTCTTGGAACGCATACGAGGAATAAAAACAGTTTCGCCAGAAACTACGTATCCGTCATCAAAGGAGTCGAATACACCAAAAATAATGCCGATGGCATTGTAGCCGCATGCATTAACATAAAGAGAAAAAGGAGGGCCGAAGCTCTCCCCGTGCTGCAGGGACGGAAGAAGGCTACTTTACTTGGTACTAATCCGGACAGATACTACTTTCGCTTCCTGAGAGCGTCTATAGTAATACCGGACTTTCACTGGCTTAACGTTTTGAATCCGAATGTACGAATTCACGCGGGCAAGACCGGGCTTTCTAACTTCAACTTGAAGTTTCGTGCCAGCAGGAATAAAGCCGTTTCTTAATAGATTTCGCGGTGGCGGCTAACTAACTAGTCCACAGCGTCTTGCTACTTTTGCCTGCATCATTTTTCGTGCAGGCAGATTCCGGAAGTGCCTGACACTCAGCAAGATGCCCGCCACCGCTCCAAAATGCATCATTTTAACATTGAAAACGCCTCCCCGGGGTAGGAGAAGCGTTCCATCTTATTATTTTGTAATAAACTAACGCTATTCAAGTGCCTATTGTTTCTGTGGCTTCTCGATAAGAGCATAAAGAATACAAAGAAGTGAAAGAGCAACACCAACCCAAGGAAAGACCTTCGCAAACAATGACGTAGATGTATGAGCAGAAGCGGCACCTATCATAGAAATAGGAATCATCCCCAGCGAAATGAGAATCAGATAGATATTTGTGGCTATCTTAATATTCTTTCTCTTATTCCATTGTAGAATGGCAGACCCCACCAAGGTTAAGCCAATCAAGAAGAACAATGCGGTCATATCCATCAAGTCGGGATAAGTCCAAACATTGACAAAGAAGTCAATCAGTTCATAGATAGCGACATAAAAACCCAATGTCCCCCAGAAAATAGAGGATACAAGTGCTGGTATAGAACCCAATGTCAATTTTGGTACTTTCATAGTAATAACGAGGTTGGGGCTGCTATGCTATTCTTTGCGATGTAAATGCACTTCTAGTCCCGGAGATAGGCGTACCCGACCCCAAGGGCATCTTTGTCCCAGTGGTCACAGAGGGCTTTAAGGTTCCCGCAGTAACCATGCTGACCGTCGATTTCCAGATGTACGACCATCCGTTCTTGTTTTCCAGTTACATTCGCCATTGTTCCGCTATGTTGTTGTAGGTACAAAGATAAAGAATGATGAGCACAATGGAACAGATTACGAAACAGATAAAATAAAAAAACAGGACAAATCTTTCGATTTATCCTGTGTAGTAGCGGGGAGAGGACTCGAACCTCTGACCTCCGGGTTATGAGCCCGACGAGCTACCAACTGCTCTACCCCGCGATGTAGACTGCAAAGATAGGAAGGATTTTTTAATTATCCAAATATTCTTTCAGGCCTGCAGGAAGGCTATCATGCCCTGGGTGTCGCTGAGGGCGAAATTGCGCTGCTCTCCGGTGGCCAGGTTCTTTATCTGCACCAGGCCTGCGGCAGCCTCGTCGGCACCGCATATCGAGATGAACGGTATGCATTTACGGCTGCAGTAGTCGAACTGCTTCTTGAGTTTGCCAGTGTCGGGGTAAACCTCCACCGACACGCCGGCATCACGAAGTGCGGAAGCAACCGGCAGCACGTACGCCACCTCGCCGGCACCCATGTTGGCGAACAGCAGGTCCGCACCGGCGACGAGAGTGGACGGGAACTTGCCCAGCCCTTCCAGCACATCGTATATGCGGTCGGCGCCGAAGGATACACCCACGCCGGACATGTCGGGCAGGCCGAAGATGCCGGTCAGGTTGTCGTAGCGCCCGCCGCCGCAGATGGAACCAATCTGCCAGTCGAGAGCCTTCACCTCGAAGATGGCTCCAGTATAATAATTGAGTCCGCGGGCCAGCGAGAGATCCATCTGGCAAGGCATCTTGACGCCTGCCGCACGTATCAGCCCGAACAATTCTTCCAGTTCATCCAGACCCTTCTGCCCTTCCGGCGAAGCGGCCATGAGTCCGCGCATGGCGGCTATCTTCTCCTCGAAACTGCCTTCCAGCAGCAACACCGGCCTCAGGGCAGCCACGGCATCGGCAGAGAGGCCTTTTTCCATCATTTCGGCCTCAACCGCCTCAAGGCCGATTTTGTCGAGTTTGTCTATGGCCACCGTGATGTCCACGACCTTGTCCGGGAAGCCGCACATCTGCGCAAGGCCGGTGAGGACCTTGCGGTTGTTGATTTTCATGCATACCCGCACATCCAGAAGAGAAAAAACTTTCTCCACTATCTGCACCAGCTCGAGCTCGCAAAGCTGCGAACGAGACCCGATAGCGTCCACGTCGCACTGATAAAACTCGCGGTAGCGGCCCTTCTGCGGCCTGTCGGCGCGCCATACAGGCTGAATCTGGAAACGTTTGTAAGGGAAAGATATTTCGTTCTGGTGCTGTACAACGTAACGCGCAAACGGCACCGTGAGGTCGTAACGCAGACCCTTTTCGCACACTTGAGGGGCAAGCGGGCTGTCGAAATCCACGCCGGCAAACGCATCGCCGGAGTTCAATATCCTGTACAACAACTTATCGCCCTCTTCTCCGTACTTACCCAGAAGGGTGCTGAGATTCTCCATGGCAGGAGTCTCTATCTGGGCATATCCAAAAGACTTGAAGACGGAACGCACCGTGTCGAAAATAAAATTCCGGCCTGCCATCTGCTGCTGGCCGAAATCGCGGGTCCCCTTGGGGATGGAAGGTTTTTGTGACATAATTGCGCAAATTTACTTACTTTTGCAAAATAAATAAGTGTATAAGATGAAGAATTTTCTAAAAATGGTGCTCGCAGTCATCTGCGGCATACTTCTGCTCAACGCCCTGGTGATAGCGGTCGTGGCCGGCCTGGCAACTCCAAGCGCCCCCGCCGTGCCCGCTGAAGGCGTTCTGAAAATCGACATGTCCAAAATAGTGCTGGCCGAGCAGAGCCGCGAAACCGATCCCATGACCATGATTCAGAGCGGCGGGCAGAGTCCCGTCACCATCGGCATATGGAACGCTACCCGCGCGCTCGACGCTGCCGCCCAAGACCCGGGGGTTAAATATATCTACCTCAAAACCGACGGCTCGATGAGCAGCACCGCCATGCTGTATGAGTTCCGAAAGGCTCTTCAGAACTTCCGCAAGAACTCCGGCAAAGCGGTCGTAGCCTACACTGAGGCCCCTTCCACCGGTTCATACTACCTCGCTTCCGTGGCAGACAAAGTCTACATGACCTCCCACCCCGGGGCCACCACCGTATTGACCGGAGTGAGCAGCCAGATGTTCTTCCTCGGCGACCTGCTGAAGAAACTGGGCGTGAATGTACAGCTCATCCGCCACGGCAAATACAAATCGGCCGGCGAGATGTTCATCCGCAACAGCCCCAGCCCCGAAAACCGCGAGCAGTACCAGGTGATGGTCGACTCAATGTGGGGTTCCATGGCTTCCGAAATAGCTGAGAGCCGGGGCATAAGCGTGGAACAGCTCAACGACTGCATAGACAATCTCAAGCTCTGCCTGCCGCAGGACTTTATCGATTGCTCTCTGGCAGACGCCCTCCTGGACCGCAAGGGACTGGAAGACCAGCTGGCCGTGCTGGCAGTTGCCGATAAATTCAAAGACGTGACCATGATAAACTTTGCCGACTACGCCACGGTGAAGGTGCTTCCCAGCAAGGCAAGCCAGAAGATTGCCGTCATCTATGCCGACGGTGAGATTGTGGACGGCAGCGCGGAAGAGAATGTCTCCGGCGAGCGTTTCGCATCAGTGATTTCCAAAGTCCGCGACGACAAAAGCGTCAAGGCTGTGGTGCTGAGGGTCAACTCCCCCGGCGGAAGCGTTCTGGCCTCCGAGAAAATCAAAGCCGAGCTCGACCGTCTGCAGGCCGAGAAGCCCCTTGTGGCATCGTACGGCGACTACGCGGCATCCGGCGGATACTGGATTTCCAACCACTGCGAAAAGATATTCTCCGATCCCCTCACGCTCACCGGTTCCATTGGCGTGTTCGCCATGATTCCGGACTTCAGCAAAACGGCCTCCGACGTGCTCAAGGTAGGTGTAGAGACCATCTCGTCGAGCAAGCACGGAGCCATGACCTCGCTCACAAAGCCCCTCGACCAGGCGGAATATGCCTATAT
Source organism: uncultured Bacteroidales bacterium (assembly GCA_946403855.1). Taxonomy (GTDB): domain Bacteria; phylum Bacteroidota; class Bacteroidia; order Bacteroidales; family UBA932; genus Cryptobacteroides. Next base: position 80,136 of record CAMJBH010000002.1, on the reverse strand, counting down.
GCTCCGTTCCATCGAAGATATCTACGAACGCTTCACCACCATTGTTTCCGAAGGCCGCAACATGCCTAAAGAGAGGGTGGACGAAATAGGTCAGGGACGCGTATGGACCGGCACCGATGCATTGGCAATAGGGCTTGTAGATGAGATAGGCACGCTCGACGACGCAGTCCGCTACGCAGCTGTGCTGGCCGGCGATTCGGAGCTTGCCAACTGGAACGTCAAAGGATACCCCGCGCCTCCCACCATCATGGAGACCATGCTCGGATCCCTGAACGGAAGCAAGGAAGACTACAGCGTGAAACTGGCCCGCGAGCTCAAGACTCCCAAGATCGTGGCGCGCCTCCCCTACGAGGTAAAGTTCTTACAATAAGAGAATTACCGCAAATAGATACAGAAGGAAACCCTGCAGCTTAAGACGCCGCGGGGTATTTTCTTGTGACACTGCGGCGGCTCCGTCCTGTCCGGCCAGGGCCTCTAGCTTTTCCCGGTCGGGAAGCGAGCGCAGGGGCCATTTTGCAATCACCATACCGTCGGACAGCAATGTGGCGCCTCCATTGGACCGGTTGACGGTCATCAATGTGCGCCTGTCCGCCGAAAAAGCACCGTCTATGGACGGAAACTCTCCGGCAGCTATATAAACGGGCTGCAGGGCATCGCTGCCGGACAAGGTGCCGCCGTATTCGCGCAGCTTGTCAAGTTCCTGATCTGACAGCTTTTCCGGATCGTAGGCGGTAAGCAGCAGATGGCGGCCGGTGGCAAGCATTTCGTCTTGATATTCCCCGTCGGCACTGCTTATCGAGAGAAGCGGAGAATCAGGAGACGGCTGTTCCTGGGCCTGCATGAGTATGGAACCCGGCTTGAAAGGAGTGAAGTCCATGGCCGGAATGTGCATCCACGAATATACCAGAAAAGCCACGACGGAGATCAGCGCGATGGAGAACGAAACCTTTTTGACGCTCACCGGCTCCCAGACTTTTTTGAGAGGAAGGAAGGCGACCGCCCACAGGGCACATAGCACGACGTTCTTTATAAATGACTGGAAATGAGTAAGATGTATAGCTTCTCCAAAGCATCCGCAGTCCATCTTAGGATTGTCTATCCACAGCACCAGCGTCAGTATGGTAAACGCCCCCAGCAAAACGCCCGACACGATAGCGGTTATCTTGGGCCTAACCCCGGTAATAAGCGCTATGCCGGTCACGGACTCCAGCAATGCCAAGGCCGCCGCTACTATTTTGGAAGTGGGAGCGAGAAAGCCCAGATGAAGATAATTATAATACTCCCCGACGACCAGCGATGCACCCAGCGGATCCATCAGCTTGAGAAGGCCGGCCAGCAACAGCACGATGCCGCAAAGCACGGCGCATATCCTTTTAACGCTCTTCATATACGGCACGAAGTTTTGCAAATATACGTTCAGGAGGGAGCATGGAGCCGTCTTCTGCGGCACAATCCACAATAACGAACGATTTGTCCAGAGATGCCTGCCTCTGGTACATGGCCCTCACGCGCTTCTGGAACTCAATGTCGGCCTCATGAATGTCATTCCCTCCGTGCAGGTAGGTCCTGTCTCCCCCGTTTCTCTGACGTGAAAGGCTCTGCTCCACGAAATCGATAGGCACATCAAGGAAGATATTGAGGTCCGGGCGAGGGAGTCCGAAAACGCCGTACTCGGTGTTCAGAATCCATTCCCGCAGCTCCTCGGCCTCTTCGACGCCGGGCAGCTTTGCGCATTGATAAGCGATGTTGGAATAAACGTACCTGTCCAGCAACACGGTGCCTCCCTCGGACAGTACCTTCAGAATCGACGGTGCGGCGTCCCGCCGGTCTTCGGCGAAAAGCAGGGCCACCAGCTGGGGATGCACTTTGTCCATGGGCCCGAAGCCGCCCCGGAGGAACTTGCCTATCAAGTCTCCGTAAACGGGAGCGTCATAGCGTGGGAAGTGGATGTATTCCAGGCGATTGCATACCTTGGACAGATACTCTTTCATGAGCCTGACCTGAGTGGATTTCCCAGCTCCGTCAAGGCCTTCTATAACTACAAGCATTATTTTTCCTCCAAATACACGTCGTCCCCCGGTTCGGCGAAACCGAACTCTTCGCGGGCGAATTTTTCCAAAGAATCACGGGAAGTGGACAACATGTGAATGCGCTCGTCCAGCCTTTGATTGTCTTCCTTAAGGGTCTCGATACGCTTCTCCTGCGCCCGGAGGGTAAATCCGGCCTGAACCCACCTCACCACACTGTCTTTCTTGATGAACAGAAACAGCACGAACACGGCAGTGATGACAATCGCAAAACGTATGAACGAACGCTGTCCGGCACGGCTGCCGTCTTTCGATTTGTCCCAAATGTCCTTAAATTTTCCCATAATCACAAAAATAGTTAAATTTGCGGATTATTAAGACTTTTTTTTATGAAACCTACTCTTTTAGTACTTGCTGCAGGTATGGGCAGCAGATATGGCGGACTCAAACAAATGGACGGACTTGGTCCCTCCGGAGAGACTATAATCGACTATTCTATCTATGACGCAGTGCGCGCCGGCTTCGGGAAGGTGGTTTACATTGTGAGAACTTACTTCCTGGAGCAGTTCAAAGAGACCGTGGCCCAAAAATACAGCCACGTCAAATGCGCCGACGGCACTCCCCTGCAGTTCGAATTCGTAACCCAGGAGCTGGACAAGATCCCCGCCCAGTTCACGCTCAATCCCGAGCGCCAGAAGCCATGGGGCACCGCCCACGCCGTACTTATGGCGGCAGACATCATCAAGGAGCCCTTCGTGGTGATCAACGGCGACGACTTCTACGGACGTGAATCATTCCGCATAGCTGCCGACTGGTGCCATAAGCACAAAGGCGGCGAGGGCACCTACGCCATCGTGGGCTTCGAGATTGACAACACGCTGAGCGAGTCCGGCGGAGTCTCCCGAGGCATCTGCCACTACGACAGCCTGGGACACCTCACTACCGTGGTAGAACATCACAACGTACAGATAGAGCCCGACGGAGTGCTGAGAGGCGACAATTCAGTGAGCGGACAGCACGTGGAACTTAAGCCCAAGGACCTCTGTTCCATGAACATGTGGTGCTTCACCCCGGACTATTTTAAAAAGAGCGCCGAAATCTTCGTCCATTTCCTGGAAGAGAACAGCATGGAGCTCAAGAAAGAGTTCTACATCCCCTTCGCGGTGGACAATATGATCCACTCCGGCACAGCCGCTTGCGACGTGCTCGCCACCCCTTCCCGCTGGTTCGGTGTCACGTTCAAGGAAGACCGCCCCTCGGTGGTGGCCAAATTTGCAGAACTGGTCCAAAAAGGCATTTATCCATCCCCACTTTATTAGAACATGAGACGCGGTAATTACAAATTCTTCTCAAAGTATTCTTGGTACCTGCCGGGAGTCGGCGGCATGTTCGGCATGCTGGCGCTGCTCCTTCTCGGCGCCTTGCTGGGAGGGATTGCAATGATGATCTTGATGGCCGTAATGGGACAGGAGGCCGGAACCATGTACGGTCAGCTGGTCAGTTACCCCATCATGTTCATTCCGCCCATGATCTACGCCGCCAATAAAAGCAACACCCTGTCCATGGACAACGGCGGCCGCAAACTGGACAGCAACAACTTCTCGCCCCTCGGGGCCCTTGTCTGCGTGCTGCTTGCAATCGTAAGCACCCTGGCGGTCGGTTTCTGGGCCGAGCCCATCACATCGCTGCTCCCCGAAATGCCCGCAGCACTTGAAGAAACCTTGAAGGGTCTGACAACCGGGAACTTCTTCCTTAATTTCCTGGCCGTCAGCATCTTCGCCCCCTTCTTCGAGGAGTGGCTCTGCCGCGGAATCGTGCTTCGCGGACTGCTTTGCAAGGCCAAGATCAAGCCCGTGTGGGCAATTATCATCTCCGCTATCTTCTTCGCCCTCATACACATGAACCCTTGGCAGGCCATACCCGCCTTCCTCATGGGATGCCTCTTCGGCTATGTGTACTGGCGCACAGGCTCGCTTAAGCTCACCATGCTTATGCACTTCACCAATAACACCTTCGCCCTCATCTGCGGACATATCGATGCACTTAAGGATGCCGACGGGTGGTTTGAGGTGATTCCGTCCCCTCTCTATGGCATAGTCGTTGCAGCGATGGTCATCGTCAGCGCTCTGGCAGTGCTTGCTTTCAGCAAGATAAAGTTGAACACGCCGGAGGGCAACATGGACAAGGTATCATCAATATTCGATTCCAATGAAGCTTAAATCAGCTATAGCTGTAGGCCTGCTTCTATGCCTGCTGGCCTCCTGCGACCGGGAGCCCACCCGATTTACCGTCAGCGGAAATATCACCGACACTCTCGCCACCCTGCCGGGGAGTATGGTGTACCTGATAGGTGCCGACGGCCCCATCGATTCCACAGTCGTGGTCAAGGGTGCGTTCACGTTCAAAGGTGACATAGATAAGACCAAGCAGCTTGTAGCCATGCTGCGCTTCCCCGACAGAGATAAATACGACGACCGCTACCTGGTATCATTCGTCCCCGACGCAGAGCGCATAAGCATAGACCTCGACTATCCGGCCACAGTGACCGGCAGCCCCCTGACCGACGCCATCCTAAATTACAGGGAGTCGGTGATGAATCTATTCTACGAGCACGAGACCGATATAGGCTCGCTGAGCCTGAACGGCCAGATCGACAAGGCCGATTCCATATTTCAGGCCCAGACCAGAAAGATCGACGAACTCAGCCGAGAAACCTATCTGGCAAATACCGACAATGTGCTTGGCAAACAGGCTCTTACGGTGCTGTTCAACGACCTGGACACAGCCGAACTGGAGGCGTTGCTCGCCCAGGGCGGCGAATTCATCCGCAACGACGAAGAGCTGAAAGCGATGCTCAAGGCCAAGAAAAATGCACTTGTCACCGACAGTGGCACCGAAATATTTGAATAAGCGATGAAGGTATTTTCCCGGATATGGTTTCCTGCGGCGGTGGTAGCTACCACCATCGCTGGATCTCTGTCGCTTGGCGGCGGTCCGGTAGAATACCGCTATTTCCCCGATCCGCTTGCCACCAAAGACACGGTAATATATACTGCCGATGCCTACAAACTGGGGCGCATAGGCAATCTTGAAGACATCAAGCTGCCCGACAGCCTGCTGGTTGCCGACGACGCGGACAGCACCATGGCCGAATTGGACACATTGCCCAGGCTTACGGCCCGCGACACTATCAAAATCCCTGACTCACTGCGTCTTATCGATCCATTCCGCTACAAGTACTACGTGGCGTTGCTGGACTCGCTCACACATGTCATCGTAAGAGACTCTCTGCGCCACTCGTCCGACTCCCTCAAGGCAAGGGCGGACTCTCTGGTCGAGATGAATCTGCACGATTATGCTGCGAATCTACGTTCCCATGCGCTCGCCGATTCGCTGGACTGGCGCATGCTCGACTCGATCTACGTGTCCGACTCCACGGCCAGGGCCAAGGCGGCTTTCCTCAAGTGGTACAATTCTTTGAGCCGGAAGGAGCGCAGGAAGTACGACATAGAGCAATCCATCCCCGCCAAGCTGGCCAAGATGGATTCGCTGCGCCAGCTCAAGGAAGAGAAACAGGCTATCAAAGACTCCATAACAGAGTACACCCCCCGCATCCTCTCCACCTTTGCGGTTCCCGATTCGATGCAGTACAAACGCATTATCGAATGGACCGTGGACCAGGATTTCCAGCGGATGGACGTAAGGATACCAGACTCCAGTTACAACTACCATTTCAACGACTACCCGTTCCTGCGTAAAGATGTCAACGCCACGTGGTTGGGCGTGCCCGGCTCTCCTCTTCAGTACTATAATTTCCTGAACCGCGAAAGCGAAGAAGGCGTAGAGTTCTACAAGGCTCAGGAATCTTGGTCTTACTCGCCGCGTACCATCCCCAACTACAACACCAAGACGCCGCACACCGAGCTGGCGTACTTCGGTACCCTCCTGGCCGGTGACGCCAAGGAGTCTGACAACCTGCACATCATGACCACCCAGAACATACTGCCGGAGCTCAACCTCACGATAAGCTACGACCGCTTCGGCGGAGGCGGTATGCTGGAAGCCGAAAAAGTGACCAACAAGACCTTCTCGCCGCGACTTAACTATCTAGGCAAGAAATACATGGCTCACTTCGGATACATCTACAACATGGTGGACAGGCAAGAGAACGGAGGTATCGTCGATAACTTCTGGATAAGGGACACCACCGTTGAAGCCAGGGAAATAAAGGTCGCCATCAGCGGCTCTGCATCCAAGATCACCAAGAACACTTGGTACCTCGACCAACAGTACCGTATCCCCTTCGACTTTATCGACAAGCTCAAGGCCAACCGGGACACTACCGCCCTGAAGGACACCCTCGTGGATGCCAGCCCCGACACCCTTAGGCGCGACATTACCACCGCGTTCATAGGGCACAGTTCCGAGTGGTCCACCTACACACGCAAATACACCGACAACATATCCTCAGACACAGGACGCAATTTTTACCACAACGTGTTCAACTACGGATCGGCAAGCGCCGATTCCCTGCGCACCATGAAGCTGGACAACAAGCTGTTCCTCAGGCTCCAGCCATGGGGCAGCGAGAGTCTGGTGTCCAAGCTCGACCTCGGCATAGGAGACCGCCTGATGCACTATTTCGACAGCACCTCGCTCCGTCCCACGACACACGTGGAAAACTCAGTCTATGCCTATGCCGGCGCTGAAGGCCAGTGGCGTAACTATCTGAACTGGAACGCCAAAGCCAACTTCACCGTGCTCGGATACAATGTGGGCGACACAAAGATAGAGGCCAATGCAGGCTTCAATTTCTACCCGTTCCGGCGGGCCCGCAAGAGCCCGGTGTCGGTCGGCGCCCATTTCGAGACCAAGCTTCAGACTCCGGATTACTACCAGAGGATGCTTCAGACCAACCATTTCAGCTGGGAAAACGACTTCAGCAAGATATCCACCACGCAGATACGCGGCAACATTTCCGTCCCCCGCTGGAGGTTGAGCGCAGACGTCGGTTATTCCCTGCTGGTCAACAATGTTTACTACGACACCCTTGGAATAGCCAGGCAGAATACGACTCCCATGAGCGTCATTTCCGCTTCGCTTCGCAAGGAGTTCGTGGCCGGCCCCGTGCATTTCGACAACCGGGTGCTCCTGCAGTACTCTTCGATGCCCGACATCGTGCCGGTGCCGTCGGTAGCCCTCAACCTCAGATGGTACGCCCAGTTCGTGGTTCAGAGGGACGAAACCAAGACCCACAATATCATGGAAATGCAGGTAGGCGTCAACGCCTTCTACAATTCCCAGTGGTACTCTCCCGCATGGAATCCCGCCATAGGCGTATTCCACAACCAGAACGTCAATCTCTACGAGAACGGCCCCTATTTCGATATCTTCGTCAATGTGCAGTGGAAGCGCTGCTGCATATTCATCAAGTATCAGAACTTCGGACGCGGATGGCCGATGAGGCGTAAAGATTACTTCACCGCCGACCACTACATCACCACGCTCGACGGTACCGACGGTCTCAAACTGGGCATATTCTGGCCCTTCTACTTTTCAACCGAAAAGCATGAGTCGCACGGGGCTCATTAGGCTCTGCGCGCTTGCGTGCGTGCTGCTTGCGTGCTTTGTGTCATGCAAAGAACGCGAGCGGAATCACGGCGCGGCACCGGTGGAATGTGAAATCAGCCTGGAAGGACGGGAGTCGGGAAGCGCTACCCTGCTCTGCGGCTATAACCACATGCTGCTCAGACGTTTTGCCGAAAGCCACAAAAGGCCTGCGGCAATCAGTCTGGCCCGTAGCAGAGAGGCGGCGCTGGACTCGCTCCGCAACGGGAACCTGGACATAGTGGTCCTTCCATACATCGACTCGCTGCCACCCGACAGCACGCTTGTGACCATCGGCACCGACAGCTGCGGACTGTGGGTTTTCAGTGCTGAGGCGTCCGACGCGGCATCCGATGCCGCTTCATGGTTCAAAAAGTACCGCAAAGCCCCCGATTACGCAATAGTACGGCAGCCATATTTCGACCTTTACAATCCGCTGAAGCGGGTCAGCGCCGACTTTATCTCCCCTTACGATTCTTTGATAAGGGCCTACGCAGACACCCTGGGATGGGATTGGAAGCTGCTTGCAGCACTCATTTACCAGGAATCTAAATTCCGCATCGAAGCCCGTTCCCAGGCAGGAGCCGCCGGACTCATGCAGCTGCTGCCCGACACGGCGCGGCATTTCGGATGCACCGACATTCTCGACCCCGAGAGTAGCATAGCGGCCGGGGCCAAGATGCTGCTGGCTCTGCGCGAACGCTACAAAGGCCTGGCAGCCAACGAAGAAGAACTCACCAAGTTCACCCTCGCAGCTTATAATGCTGGCAGCGGCCGCCTGAAAGACTGCATCAACCATGCACGTCACATGCACAAAGACGTGGCATACTGGGAAAACGTAGCATCCGTCATTCCGCAGATGCAGGACGATTCGGTCGCCGCACTCGGGCACATAAAGCACGGACGCTTCAACGGCCGGGAAACCGTGGGGTTCGTCCGCCAGATATTCACCTACTCCAAGCGTTATCACCATATCTGCCCTTAAGATGAAAGCCGCCAGCTTCATAGCCCGCAAGTTGCGTTTTTCCGGCCGCCTTGCCATGGTGGCCACGGCTCTCTCTTTCTTCGTGATAGTGCTGTCCATATCAGTGTCTTCCGGATTCAGGTACGAGATCAGGAAAGGCTTGTCGGACATCTCCGGCGACATTATGCTCAAAGGATCCTCGGAGCCCGTGGACACAAGGCCGTCATATTACGACAAAATGCTGGATGTCAAGGGCATAAAGTCCATTGAGCCGGTGATATGGAAGCCCGCGATAGTAAAGGGCGAAGATGACATTTGCGGAGTGCTGGTGAAAGGTGTCCCCATGCCCGACTCCTGCTCGCTCTCGGCAAACATTCCGCTGACCCTGGCCAAGCGGCTCAAGCTATCCGAAGGCGACTCATTCATCACCTACTTCGTGGAAGACAAGGTGCGCGCACGCCGTTTCACGGTGGCCGGGACCTACGAAGGCATCATGGACTCCGACGGCTCCATGATAATCACAGTGCCGCTTTCCGACATGCAGCGCCTGTGCTCGTGGGAGGCAGACCAGGCAAGTGCGCTGGAAGTCAAGCTCGATCCGTCCTACGCCCAGTCCGCGTCGTCCTTGGCAGAACATCTCTATCTTATTTCCATAGGCAACCACTTGGAAGACGAGGACATTCTGCGTGCAGAAACTGCCCGGCGCCGCTATCCCCAGCTCTTCGACTGGCTGGACCTCATAGACTTCAACGTCCTGGCCATTATCCTGCTCATGACCGTGGTGGCTGGCTTCAACATGATTTCCGGACTGCTTATCCTGCTGTTCCGCAACATCTCCACGATAGGCACGCTCAAGAGTCTTGGCATGAGCAACAAATCCATGGCTTCCGTGTTCATGAGAGTCGCCTCGCGCATCGTGCTCGCGGGCATGCTGGCAGGAAACGGCGCCGCCCTGCTGTTCTGCGCCATTCAGGGGGCTACACATTTGATAAAGCTCAATCCTGCAAATTATTTCGTATCGTTCGTCCCGGTACATATTGACCTTCCGCTCATTCTGGCAGCAAATGCCGCCGCCTTCGGAGTCATTTTGCTGCTGATGCTCATCCCCACGCTATTCATAGCCAAAGTCGATCCGGCACAAACAGTAAAAGTCAAATAAAGAATGAACAAGACAAGAATCATCGGCGGTCTGGCCGCCTCTGGAGCCCTGCTCGTTCCCGCCACTCTCTTGGCCCAGCACAGTCCTGTCGCTCCGTTCAAAGGGAAAATCGGCAAAACCGTAGAAGACACCAAGACCGACTATCCCGCCCACAACCCCGTGGCTAGGCTGGGCGCGCCCAATGTGATATGGATACTCCTCGACGACACCGGATTCGGAGTCAGTTCCTGCTTCGGAGGCCTGGTAGAGACCCCCACCTTTGACTATCTTGCCGAAAACGGTCTGAGATTCAACAACTTCCACACAGCGTCCATAAGCGCTGCCACCAGGGCTGCCATTCTCACAGGCCGCAATCACCATTCTTCCCACATGGGACGTTTCAACGACGACAAATACGGCGCCCCTGGCTATGATACCTATCTTCCAATGGAGAACGGTACCATCGCAGAGGTGCTGCGCGAGAATGGCTACGCCACATTCTGCGTCGGTAAATACAATGCCATCCCCGTCGTTGACGGTACCAACGCCGGTCCCTTCAACCGCTGGCCCACGGGACGCGGCTTCGACCACTACTACGGCTTCAACCCCGCCTCCGGATCCGGAGACCAGTGGCATCCCCTCATGTACCACGACACTCACCGCGAGCCGGAAGACCCACAAGGACGCGTAGCTACGACACGTCTCGCCGACGAGGCCATCAACTACATAGCAGAACAAAAGACAGCCGCTCCCGACAAGCCCTTCTTCCTGTACTTCGCCCCCGGTACGGCTCACACCCCTTTCCATGTCGATAAAGAATGGATCGATATGTACAAGGGAAAGTTCGACGACGGGTGGCACGAATATGCCCGCAAGACACTTGAGAACCAGATACGCATGGGCATAGTGCCCGAAGGGACCGAGCTCCCCATTCCAAACTTAGACGTACAGGACTGGAGCACGATACCGGCAGACGAACGTGCCCTGTATGCCCGTCAGATGGAGACTTTCGCCGGATTCATGACCCACACCGACTACGAAATCGGCCGTATCGTGGAGTTCCTGAGGCGCAGCGGCATGCTTGACAACACCATCATCATGGTAGCGCTCGGCGATAACGGTCCCTCCGGAGAGGGCGGCCGAATTGGCTACAAAGAGGCATATCATCCGTCCAAGGAAAGGGCCCTTCTGGACGGCGAGATCGCCAAAATGGACCACTACGGCGACGAGCGCACCTGGCCCTTCTACCCCGTGGGCTGGGCCCAGGCCTGCGCAACCCCTTTCCGTTACTATAAAAAATGGGCAGACTACGAAGGCGGCACCCGCGACGGCCTAATTGTGTTCTATCCCAACGGCGGACTCGAAAAAGGCGGCATCCGCACCCAGTACACTCACGTCGTGGACTTCCTGCCCACCACTCTGGAACTCACCGGAAGCACCATGCCCGGCACCATCAACGGCTACAAGCAGACCCCTCTGGAAGGCGTCAGCTTCGCCTATGCCGTCAAATCCCCCGACAATAACATCACCGACCGCAAGACGGTACAGTACTACGAGATGAACGCCTCCTACGCCCTGTACAAGGACGGCTGGAAAGTACAGTTCCCCAATGGTGCGGTGAACAAACAGGTGCGTGGATTCTACCCCGACACCGACGTCCACCTCTACAATCTCCGTGAAGACTTCAACGAGTCCCACGACCTTGCAGCCCAGTACCCGGCCAAGGTGAAGAAAATGCTCAAGGAGTTCGACAAGCTGGCCCGCAAATACAACATATACCCCCTCAAGAACGGAAAGGATGCCGACCCCAACTATCCCCAAATCACACGCAGTCACTACGATGTTTACGTGGGAGCGCGCAGCTGGGGCGAATATCCCTATGGCGACGGAAGTCAGGGCAAGCCTTACACCATGAGTATTTATATAGACGAAGCCGGCCCCGCTGCAAACGGAATACTTGCATCCCAAAAGGGATGGGCTCTGTATGTGCTTGACGGATATCCCGTGTATGCCTCCGTCAACGGTTCCAAAATAGTGAGCAGCAAAGCGTTGCCCGAAGGCTCAAGCGTGGTTACGGTAAAAATAGACTATGCCGACAAGAAGACCAAGGCCACACTGCTCGTGGATGGCGAGAAGGTGGGAAGCATGACCACCGGAGCCAAGCTTTTGATTGCGCCCAAGGCAAACGCCCTCAACATAGGACGCCAGTGGGGTCTGCCGGTCAACGAAGACTACGAATCCCCCTTCCTGTTCAGCGGGAAGATATTCAAAGCGTCTATCGACGTGGAACGCTAAGAGTCCTCGTATTTCTTGGGCGGGTCGGCCTTGGCGTACTGGCGGGCATCGGAGATGATGGTCACCACGTACATCAGGCCAAGGATCACGATAATCGCCACGGCCAGGAAATCGAATGTTCTGAGTTCAACCGGACGGCCGAACAGGCATAAGTTACAGCTGAAAGCCTGCAGGGCAGGAACGGCGATCATGATGGTGTTCACAATCACCATGAGCAGCCGAAACTCCGTGGGTCCCATCTTGGCATAGGTGAGGCGGAACTCCCCTTTCAGGTGTGCGTTTATGCTCACGTTGATCGTGAGGAACAGATAAATAATATAAGCGAACAGGGTAAGGTCCAGTCGCACCAAGTGCGACAGGCCTGCCCCTATAAACATAAGGCTCTCGTTGACGCAGTCTATCGTGTGGTCGAGATAGTACCCATACACAGGGCGCTGCGTTTTCCTTACGCGGGCAAGAGTGCCGTCGAGGGAATCGCCGTACCAGTTCACCAAGAGTCCGAACGAGCTGAGCCAAAGCCAGCGAATGTCAAGGTCGGACAGCACGAAGCCGATGCCGGTAATTGCAGCGCCGATGGTGCCGATTAAAGTGAGTCCGTCGGAAGTCATCCAGCGCGGCTGACGCTCTGCCAGCCATATGAGCAGTTTGCGCTCGGAAGCATTCAGGACAGATGTTTGTATTCGTTGGGCTTGCTTGGTCTCCATAACTATTACAATTCAAATGAAAACAATTTGGCAAAGGCTTCCGCAGCTTTTTCGGCAAAAGAACGCTTGGGCCACGCCTTGGGGTCTATATATGTTGATTCGGACTCGTACTGGAGGAATATTTGCTTCATGTGCAGAGCCAAAGGCTCATCGTCCATGAAAGCATTTATCTCCAGATCGAGTATGTAACTGCGCACGTCTATGTTGGTGGATCCGACGGTGACGTAACGGTCGTCGGACACGATGGTTTTGGAATGCATGTAGCCGCTGTTGTACGTCGCCACCTTCACCCCAGCATCCAGGAATGCCTGTACATGGGCCTTGGTGGCGAGCGGGGTGAGTACGCCCCTGTCTCCGCGGGGCGGAATGATGATGCGGACGTCCACGCCGCGCCGCGCCGCATTGCAGACAGAGGCCATGATTTCCTTGGTGGGGATGAGGTATGGCGACTCGAGCCAGGCATAGTCGCGGGCCGAATCGAGCATGCGGCATATACGGTGCATTATCACTGGTCCTTCGCCGAAAGGTCCGGAGCAGAGCATTTCGACATCGACGCTGCCGGAAGCCTGTACCGGAGGATAATACTTCGAGGAAGCCAGTTCGGGAACTGTCCCGGGAGCATCTTCGCGGCTCCAGTCCATGGCAAATGCAAGTTCACAATCTAAGGCCGCAGGCCCCTGGATACGTATCTGGGTATCTCGCCAGCAGCCCCATTCAAGGCCCTTGCCGTAGCGTTCGGCTATGTTCATTCCTCCCACATAGGCCACTTTTCCGTCCACCACAACTATTTTCCGGTGGTTCCGGTAATTGTCGGTCTTGCGGAGGAAAGGAATGTGCAAGCGGCTGAATTCCCTTACCTGGATGCCGCGCTCACGCATGTCGCTGTAAAGCTTGCGCCGTCCCATATTAACGGCGGAATCTATCATCAAGCGCACCTCAACGCCATGGGACACCTTGGTGGCGAGAAGGTCCGCAAGGGCCCTTCCCACCGGATCGTCTTCGTATTTGAAAAACATCAGGTGCACATAACTTTGGGCTCCGGCCACGTCTTTTTCGATAGCGCGCAACATGGGGTCGAATCCGGTGAATACCTCAACGTCGTTACCGTCGGGCCCATGCTCAGGGACAGATTCCAATAGCTTCGCCTTCACCTCCTCATCCACAAGAGGAGAGATCTCCGGGGCGCTGGCAAGCCAAACAATATAGGCCGCCAGTGCCAGCAAGACGCAAGCTGTTATCACCCATCCGTGCATAATCCTATTTCTTTTGTTGGAGCGCCGACAGCCGGGCCTGGCAGGTCGCCCGCTCGGTTTCAGAGTCCGTGGCATCTATCAGATAGGGCAGATACTTCTTTTCCAGCTTCACGTTTTTGTCGTTCCGTGCCAGCACAACACAGTTGTTGGCCGCATTATAGTCTTTGGGATCTATTTTCAGAACCTTGTTGTACCACTTCAGCGCCTGCTTAGATTTCTTTTTGTACATCAGCCAGTAAGACCCCATATTGTTCATGAACGAGGTCTCGGAGGGATAGGCCTTCAGCATCGTTTCCGAAATGGTTTTGAACGCCTCGTAAGACCCCGGAGTGGCATATTTGAAGAAATTATAGCAATACTCCTGTATGGTGGAAATGAAAGTGCTCTCGTCCACGGCCATGCCGTAATATGTCCAGGACGGCTTTTCGGATTTGTTGTACGAAATGAGTTTCAGAAGCTCTGCTGTGGCAAGGTCGGGAGAGTCTTTCTCGTACAGCATGAGGGCTGTGATTTTGTCCACCCGGTAGGCAAGTTCGGAAGGGCTCAGGGCCACGGCCCTGTCTATGGCAGTCTGCGAAAGGGCAAACAGAGAATCCACGAAATTGTTTTCTTCGAAATACCGCACATCGCGTCCCAGGCTGTCTTTGAGCGTGAGCACGGGCTGGTTGCCGAGGTATTTTGTCATGTCCTTGGGCACCACTGTAGTGCTCAGCGACTTGGCCAGATAGAATTTGCTGCGTCCTTCAAACATTGCCGGGTCTTCGGGCCAGTCGGCCTCCCAACGGTCCAGAATGGTCTCCACGCCCACTCCGGCGGCGCCCACATTCCTCACCTGGCGCTCATAACGGGCGGCGTATTCAGATGCGGGAGTCTGGGCATACAGTGCAGCGCCGGCAAGCAGCGCAGCTATAAAGGTCAATTTTCTCATACGTCTTTCAATATTCTCCGCCCTGCGGGATGAAGGTTGTTGCATCTCTTCCCCAGGTTCTTCACGAATCCCAGCGGATGTCCCCTGAAGGTCACCACATTGTAGCCCAGGGGAGCATCGGGCAGTACAATGGAGTCCCGGTGCAGGAAATGCAGGGCCGTGCTCAGGTCCAGTTCCGCACAAGGATATGAATGTTTGTCGAAAAATATGCTCAGGGCGCTGTCCGGATGGGGCACAAGGTCTTTTCCCTTGGCCTCAGGAGCCGGGGCGCCGTGCCAGAGCGCCCTGAAGCGGGACAGGTCCGGATACCGGCAGGTTCCGGCTGCCGAAGTCTTGACAAGGGCGCCGGCCCACTGGCCTTCACCGGGCACTTCTCCGTCCCGGAGCAGGTTGCCGCAGTCCGTAACTTTCACTCCGTAGGCAGCAAAGCCTTCTTCGGGATCCAGTATGCGGCCGCCCAGAGTTTCAGCCGCCCATCGCAGGTTGCAGTCGTTCTCGGCATCTTCGTAGGTGCATGTGGAATAGATGAGCACGCCGCCTTCGCGGAGGGCAGGCCAGACATCGGACAGTATGCGTTTCTGGCGGGCGGCGCACAAGTCCACCAGTTCGGGGCTCCATTCCTCCCGCGCCCTGGGGTCCTTGCGGAACATTCCTTCGCCGCTGCATGGCACGTCGGCAAGGATTATGTCGAAGAAGCCCGGAAGTTCCGCCCCGATGAGCGAGGGATCAGCGGATATAACCGTCACCGCCGGATCGCCCCAGATGGCGGCATTCTGCGCCAGCACGGAGGCGCGCTGACGAATCACTTCGTTGGAAATGAGCGTAAAAGCATCGCCGCAGACTTCTCTCAGCGATGCCGCAAGGTCTGTGGTCTTGCCGCCCGGGGCTGCGCACAGGTCTAGCACCCTAAGGTTCGAAGGGTTTCCCATGCGGGCCAGTTCGCGCCGCAGCAGATGGCCGGGGAACATGGCGGAAGAGTCCTGCACATAATAGCAGCCGGCATGGAAAAGCGGATCGGTCGTGAATGAGGGACGGCTTTCAAGCAGCATCCCATAGGGACTCCACGGTACCTGCTTCCCTTCGGGCCCGTCAAGGCCCTTGAAAGGATTGAGACGAATAGATACCGGGACGCCCTCTGGAATCATACTTCTCCGGGGAAATCGGGTTTCTTGCCGTGGGAAAGGGCCACCAGAGCGTCAACAGCCTTGTCCAGTCCGTCTTTAATTTTGCCGCCCAGCAGCGCCTTCATCATGAGATTAAGGTCCGCGTCCACCTCTAGGCTGAAATCGGTCCCTTCGGGGGACGGGTCGAAATGAGCTATGAGAGTAAAGTGGAAGGGGGCGCTGTCGTCCTCAATACGTATCAAGCTGTACGGCTGACGCTCTGCCACTTTGACAGAGATGGTGAATCCCTGCACCGTGGCGGAAAGGTGGTCGTAGTCGGCCGTAACGGAATCTCTATATTGTTCTGGAATGGCCTGGGTAAGCATGCGCAAGTCGGTGAAACTCATGTACAACTGCTCCCTGGGGATAGCCACGGAACCGTGCTTGCTTTCATAATGTGCTGCCATATCGTGATTTTTACTATTTTTGCATCAGCAAATATACAAAAATCATGCACAAAATCTACTTCGAGAAACGCTGCATAATTATCTGCAATCCTTCGGACCAATCTCTTTCCGACCCAAACTCCATAGAGTTCCACAGCGGGGAGCGACTGGACATCCCCACCCTGGTCACAATGTTCAAGGCTTCGGAGTCGCTGAGCCGCATCTACATTCCTACCGAGAATACCGGACGCATGTACCGAAGGCTCTGCGCGGAGTTTCGGGAAGTAAATGCCGCCGGCGGCCTGGTATCTAACCGCAGGGGCGACTATCTGCTGATAAAGCGAAACGATCTCTGGGACTTGCCCAAGGGACATCAGGAAAGGGGCGAAGACATTAAGGTTACAGCTCTCCGAGAGGTTCAGGAAGAGACCGGCGTGGACGAATTGGAGCTTCGCGACTTGATTTGCGTAACGGACCATTGCTACGTCCGCGACGGGCAGTGGCACCTCAAACACACGTGGTGGTACGACATGCTATACACCGATCCGGTAAACCTCACGCCCCAGAGGGAAGAAGACATAAGCAAGGCCGCATGGGTGGCCAAATCGAGCCTGCCCCCTTATCTTAAAAATACTTACCCTTCCATACTTGAAGTTTTCCGCGAAGCGAAGGTCTGAAACTTTTTTGTCTTGTTGTCCGTATATATAAGGTACCTTTAGTACGGAACAGCATGAAATTATCGCAATTTAACTTTGATCTGCCCAAGGAGCGGATAGCAAAAGAGCCCGCCCACTGGAGGGATGAATGTAAGCTCATGGTCCTTCACAAGGACAGCGGAGAGATTGAACATAAGATATTTAAGGACATTCTGGAGTTCTTCGGTAAGGGCGACCGTTTCGTATTCAATGACACTAAGGTATTCCCTGCCAAGCTTTTTGGCAAGAAAGAGAAAACCGGCGCCGACATCATGGTGTTCCTGCTTCGCGAGCTCAACAAGGAGCAGCGCCTCTGGGACGTTATCGTGGAACCGGCACGAAAGATACGTATAGGCAATAAACTCTATTTCGGCGAGGACGAGAGCATGGTGGCCGAAGTGATAGACAACACCACTTCCCGCGGCCGCACCCTGCGCTTCCTGTTCGACGGACCGTACGAGGAGTTCAAGGAATCCCTCTTCGCCCTCGGGCGCACTCCTGTTCCCGAGTGGGTGAAAGAAGAGACCGACGCTTCCGACGCCGAGAATTTCCAGACCATTTTCGCTTCCAAGGAAGGGGCTGTGTCTGCGCCCGCTGCAGGAATGCACTTCTCCAGGGAACTGATGAACCGCATGATCCTGCACGATGTGGAGAAAACCTTCATCACCGTACACATGGGTATAGGGCACTTCCGCAGCGTGGACGTGGAAGACCTGTCAAAGCACCGGGTGGACAGCGAGCACATGATCATAAGCCAGCAGGCATCTGACGAAATTAACGGCACCAAGCGTGCCGGGGGTAAGATCTGCGCCGTTGGCGTAACGGTTCTGCGGGCTCTTGAGACTTATGTTACGACCAATCACGAGATACGTCCCAACGACACCTGGACCAACAAGTTCATTTTCCCGCCCTACGAATTCAGCATCGCAGATGCATTCGTTTCCAATTTCCATCTGCCCTGTTCCACCATGCTCATGATGGAAGCAGCTTTCGGCGGGTTCGAAAAGGTCATGAACGCTTATCAGGTGGCCCTGGAAAACGATTATCGCTTCGGTCCCTACGGAGACGCTCTTTTGATTATCTGATTTATTTTTTGAATATCTGGTAAAAATTAGAATAAAAGAGAAACTGCAGCATGCCGTGACCGTGAAACTTGGACTAAAGGTCACAGCATGCTGCAGTTTCTCTTTTTGGAATAATTTCATATCTTTGTCCGTGACTATTGAAAAACTGTTATGGACAACTATGAAATTCTTTGCGGGATCACCCTCAACAGGGTTTTCGGGTACGAACCCGCCATCGCCCGCCGGCTCATCAGCCGTTTCGGCTCTCCCGGAGCCGTGTTTTCCCAATCCAAAGAGACTCTGGACGAACTTTTCGGCCCGTACAGCAAGTACAGGGCAGGTTTAAGCGCACAGGAGCTCGAAGCGTCCGAACGCGAATGGAAGCAACTGGAGCCCACAGGGTGCAGATTCGTTTGCTACGGGCAGACAGATTATCCGGCGCTTCTGGCCGACTGTGAAGACGCACCCGCAGGGCTTTACATACTCAGCACCAGCCCGCCCGGGGAGTTATGGAGCGGCATCGATTCGATTTCCATTGTAGGCACGCGCGACATCTCTCCTTACGGCAAAGAATTCACCGAGAAGATAGTCCGTTCCCTTTCCGGAGCACGGTCAAAGCCGGTCATAACCAGCGGCTTTGCAATAGGAGTAGATATAACCGCCCATCTGGCAGCCCTTGCTTTCGGCCTTCCCACAATTGCCGTTATCCCGGTTGGAATAGACAGCATATACCCCTGGAGGCACAGAGCTGTGGCGGAACGCATCGTGCAGACGCCCGGCTGCGCCGTAGTCACCGACTTTCCGCCCCTCACGAGCCCGCAACCTTTCAATTTTCTGAGGCGTAACCGCATCATTGCCGGCCTGTCGAGGGCTACGGTCCTGGTTGAATCCAAGGCGCAGGGCGGAGGCACCATGACTGCACGCCTTGCCGCGGGATACGGGCGTGAGGTTTTCTGTCTGCCGGGGCGGATAGACGACCTGCGCTCTGCCGGATGCAACCGATTGATAAAAGAGAAGATAGCAGAGCCCGTCACCGAGCTCGAGGGCCTCTCCGCGCAACTTGGGCTGGGGTCGTCGAAACGCAGTACACATACCGGTCTTCGGGAGCAGCTGGAACGTTGTTATGAAGGCACCTCCAATGAAACCCTGGCAGAATTGATAGAGGTTGCCCTTCTTATTCAAGAAAAGCGCGGCATCACCCCCGAGGAAATTTGCCGCGAGCTAGGGAGCGACATCGGCAAAGTTTCCGCCGCGGTATGCCTGTTGGAGAGCGACGGCTTCGTGTGCACAGATTTGCTCCGCCGCTGCTGCATTGACAATAAAAAAGTGTAACTTTGTGGTCTATGTTAGAATTCATCGATACGCACACCCATATCAGCGACGAGGCTTTTGCCGGCGAAGAGGATGCAGTGGTGCGGAGGGCGCAGGAGGCTGGCGTGAGCATCATGCTGCAGGCGGACACATGTCCCGCAGACAGGGAAGCCATGTATGTCCTCTGCGGCCGGCATCCCGGGGTGCTCTTCCCAATGCTCGGGCTCTACCCCGGGGAAGTGGACGAGAATTGGAAAGACAATGTTCAGGCCATGCATTCGTGGCGCTCCAGAGGCCCCGTGGCAATAGGCGAGATAGGCCTTGAATACCACTACAGCAAGGAAACCGCGGACATTCAGAAAGAGGCCTTCCTGGCGCAGTTGGAGCTTGCCCGGGACTGGAATCTTCCCGTGAATATTCATTTGCGCGAGGCCACGGAAGATTTTTTCGAGATCATGGAGAAATGCCGTGGCATGCAGCTGCGAGGCAACCTGCATGCATTCAGCGGGAGTGCGGAAATGTTCCGGCGCATGGAGCGCTACGGCGAATGGTACGTAGGTATAGGCGGCGTGCTGACTTTTAAAAACGCCCACATCGCCACGGACATACTGCAAATCCCCATGGACCGTATCTTGCTGGAAACAGATGCCCCTTATCTGGCCCCTACGCCTCTGAGAGGCACCCGCAACGAAAGCGCAAACATCCCTCTGATTGCTGCCAGGCTCGCACAGATCAAAGGGATCGGCATAGAAGAAGTAGCAGCAGCCACCACTGCCAACGCCCGCAAACTGTTTTCCCTATGAACAAAGACAAATCATCCGTCCTCCTTATCTATACCGGAGGCACAATAGGAATGAAGGAAGATCCCGTGGACCAGACCCTCAGGCCCTTCGACTTCGGCGCCCTGCTCGAAGAGGTGCCTGAGCTGCGTAAATTCGACATCCGCATAGATTCCTACACCTTCGATCCCTTGATTGATTCTTCGGACGTCGAGCCTGCCATGTGGCAGCAGCTGGCCGTTCTGATACGGGACAATTACGACTCCTACGACGGTTTTGTGGTGCTGCACGGCACCGATACCATGGCCTACAGCGCATCGGCCCTGAGTTTCATGCTCGAGAACCTCGGCAAGCCTGTGATCTTCACCGGAAGCCAGCTGCCTATCGGCCGCCCCCGCACAGACGGGAAAGAGAATCTCATATCGTCAGTGGAGATTGCAGGGGCCCGCAAGCCCGACGGCAGTCCCATGGTTCCGGAGGTATGCATATTCTTTAACTCGCTGTTGCTCAGAGGAAACCGCAGCACGAAAGTAGATGCCACAGGCTTCGAGGCATTCCGCTCCCCATGTTTGCCGCCGCTCGCCGAAGCCGGCATAGACATACGCTACAACAACGACATTATACGGCGTCCTTCCGGGGGCGAATTCAAAGTCCACTTGGACCTCGACACGCGCGTATCTATACTAAAAGTACATCCGGGCATCACCAGGCAGGTAGTGGAAGACATCCTTCTGGGCTCGCTCACAAGAGCCGTCATCATAGAGACCTACGGCTGCGGGAACGCTCCTTCGAGGGACTGGTTCCTGGATATAGTCAAAGAATCGGCTTCGCGTGGAAAGCTGCTCCTCAACGTCACCCAGTGCCTTCGGGGTAAGGTAAACATGGATTTGTACGCCACCGGACGGGCTCTCGGGAACGCCGGAGTGCTTGGAGGCGGGGATATAACCACCGAGAGTGCACTTGGCAAACTTTTCTTCTTGATGGGCAACACAAATGATAATCAGCGCGTTAAAGCATTTTTAGAGAAAGACCTGCGTGGCGAAATCTCAAATTAAGTATTGACATATGGATTTTTTTTGCTAAATTGCACCGATTTCGTATGAAATTAATTTATAACTAATACATCTTCTAAAAATTTATGAAAAAGTTTTTCATGCTTTTGGCAGTCGCCGGCCTTATGGCCTTCACTGCAAACACCGCATCCGCACAGGACGGACAGGCCGCTCCTGCAGCCGAGGAAGTTGCAGCCGCTCCCGCTGAAATGAGCGCCTCAGACCTTCTCTCAGGCACCGGCGAGGAAATTCCCCTTCACCAGGCTCTCAAGACCAAGTTCATCGAAGGTGGTGCAGGATTTATGTCCCTGATCATCATCTGCTTGATCATCGGTCTTGCCCTCGCTATCGAGCGTATCCTTTACCTCACCTTCTCCAAGTCCAACACCAAGAAGCTCCTCGAGAAAGTCGAGAAGGCTCTTGAGGAAGGCGGTGTAGAAGCTGCAAAGGATGTTTGCCGTGAGACCCGTGGCCCCGTGGCTTCCATCTTCTATCAGGGTCTGCTTCGCTATGACCAGGGCGTCGACGTCGTCGAGAAGACCGTCGTTTCCTATGGTTCCGTGCAGATGAGTGAAATGGAGAACGGCTTGAGCTGGATTTCCCTGTTCATCGCCATTGCCCCGTCCCTCGGATTCCTCGGTACCGTTATCGGTATGATCAACGCTTTCGATGCTATCCAGGCAGCCGGTGACATTTCCCCTAACGTTGTTGCAGGCGGTATGAAGGTGGCCCTTATCACCACCGTCGGCGGTTTGATCGTCGCTATGATTCTGCAGGTGTTCTACAACTACATCCTCGCAAAGATCGACGGCCTCACCATCGACATGGAGGATTCTTCCATCTGCCTTATCGACCTCCTTACAAAGTACAACGAGAAGAAGAAATAATTCACCATGAAACTTAACAAGATTATCAAATGGGGTATGATAGCGCTGATTCTCGTCAGTGTCGGCCTGCTGATTTGGGGCTTCTCCGTAGGCTTCGAATCAAATGACGGCAAAGCTGTCGAGCTTCTGCTCTACTGGACCTACATCATGCTTGGCCTGGCCATTGTCAGCTGGGTCGTGATAGGCTTGATCGTAGGAGCCAAGAACAACCCGAAGAGCCTTGTCAAGATCGGCATCGCCATTTTGGGTGTAGCAGCGCTTTGCCTCATCGCCTTTGTGCTTGCAAAGGGCGACCCCGCAATGGCCTACAACGGTCCTGCGGTGAGCGAAGGACAGCTCAAACTTACCGATACCATACTTAACCTTACGTACATCGTGGGTGCAGCCGCCATCTTGGCGATTGTAGTCGGCGAAGTCCGTATGGCCATAGCTAGCAAGAAATAATTATGGGCAAGAAGAAAGTACCAGCAATGAACACCAGCTCGACCGCGGATATCGCGTTCCTGCTGTTGTGCTACTTCCTGATGACCACGACCATGGGAAGCCAGACCGGTTTGAGCCGTCGTCTGCCCCCTATGCCGGACAAAGATCAGAAAGTTGAGGACCAGAAGGTCAATCGCCGTAACATTATTCAGGTGAAGATCAATTCTGCCGATAGAATCCTTGCCGGTAGCGAGCCCATAGACGTCAGCCAACTCAAAGACAAGATCAAGGAATTTCTGACCAACCCTGCAAACGATCCCAACCTTCCTGAGAAGGAGATTCAGAACATCGAAGGGTTCGGAGAGTATCCCGTATCAAAGGGTATCATCTCCCTTCAGAATGACCGCGGTACCAGTTACCAAGCATACATCGCCGTGCAGAACGAACTCGTAAAGGCAGTGAACGAACTCCGTGACGACTTCTCCAGGAAGAACTACGGAAAGGTCTTCTCACAGCTTACCGAGGACGAGCAGGGCATAGTTAAGAAGGCAGTGCCTCAGTTCATTTCCGAGGCTGAGCCTAAGGATGTAGGCCGTAGAAGATAAAACAGGAGGAATTAATTATGTCAAAATTTGGTGGAAGCAACAACAAGAAAGAGGTGCCGGCAATGACCAGCAGCTCCCTTTCCGATATCGTTTTCATGCTCCTGTTCTTCTTCATGGTGACTACGCAGATGCGTGAGACCGAGAACAAGGTTATAGTAAAGATCCCCGAAGCTTCCGAGGTCGTTAAACTCGAGCGCAAGGACCTTAACTCCTATATCAACATCGGTACTCCTATCAAGTCTTTGCAGGCCATGTACGGTACTGAAGCCCGTATCCAGCTGAACGACTCGTTCAAGACCACCGACGACATCCGTGACTTCATCGCCGCGGAGCGCGAGTCCAAGAGCGAAGCCGACCGTCAGTTCATGACGACCAGCATCAGGGCGGACCAGGACGTAAGAATGGGTATCATTACAGATGTTAAGCAGGAGCTCAGACGTTGCTCCGCGCTTAAGATCATGTACTCGGCAAGAAAGGGCGGCAAATAAATAACCGCTCAGAGTTTATAAGGAGCCCCCTTCCGAGAGGGCTCCTTTTTTAAAAGACATAACAAATGGAAATAATCAGGACAAAAGTCAAGGACCTGCTGAAGATGGAGGCAGGCGCGGAGGTTCTTGCCAAAGGATGGGTAAGGACCAAGAGAGGAAATAAAGAGATAGCGTTCATCGCTCTGAACGACGGTTCTACCATCAAGAATATTCAGATAGTAGTTGACAAGAACGAGAGCACGGAACCGATACTCTCGAAGATCAGCACCGGGGCCTGCATAGGCGTCCAGGGCAAATTGGTAGAGTCTGTCGGTAGCGGTCAGGCTGTAGAGATCAGAGCTTCGCATATAGACATATACGGAGAGTGCGATCCCATGCGCTACCCGCTTCAGAAGAAAGACACTTCCTTCGAGTATCTCCGCACCGTCGCCCACATGCGCCCGCGCACCAATACATTCGGTGCTATACTCAGGCTCCGCAGCCAGATGGCTTTCGCCATTCACGATTACTTCCATTCCAAGGGTTTCGTCTATCTGCACACCCCTCTCATCACGGCATCCGATGCCGAAGGAGCCGGCAACATGTTCCAGGTGACGACTCTTGACCTCGACGCTCCCCTGCCTCGCGGAAAGAAGGGCGAAATCGATTACAGCAAGGATTTCTTCGGCCGCAGGACTTCGCTTACCGTCAGCGGTCAGCTTGAGGGGGAGCTTGGAGCAACGGCTCTCGGCGAGATCTACACCTTCGGACCGACCTTCAGGGCCGAGAATTCCAACACCCCCCGCCACCTCGCTGAGTTCTGGATGATCGAGCCCGAGATGGCATTCTACGACATCAAGGACAACATGGACCTTGCAGAGGACTTCATCAAGCACCTCGTGAGCTATGCCCTGGAGCACTGCATGGATGATATCCAGTTCCTCAACGACCGCTACGATCCCGAGCTCATAGAGCGTCTTAAGAGCGTCGTGGGCACTGAATTCGTGCGACTCGAGTACACCGAAGGCATAAAGATACTGGAAGAGGCCGTGAAGAACGGAGTTCAGTTTGAGTATCCTGTATTCTGGGGCGCCGACCTGCAGAGCGAGCACGAGCGTTACCTTGTGGAGAAGCATTTCGGAAAGCCTGTCATCCTCACCGGCTATCCCAAAGACATCAAGGCCTTCTACATGAAGCAGAATCCCGACGGGAAGACCGTCAGGGCCATGGATGTGCTGTTCCCGAAGATTGGCGAAATCATAGGCGGAAGCGAGCGTGAAGCCGACCTCGGCAAGCTCGAGACCCGTATTGACGAACTGGGAATGAGCCGTCGTAACCTGGAGTGGTATATAGACACCAGGCGTTTCGGTTCCTGCCCTCACAGCGGATTCGGACTCGGCTTCGAGAGGTTGCTGCTCTTCATCACCGGCATGCAGAATATCCGTGACGTCATTCCTTTCCCCAGGACTCCTAAAAACGCTGATTTTTAGCGCAGCCAAAATTAACAAAAGACGATATTTATATGCTAGTTATCGGTATCGCCGGCGGATCGGGATCCGGCAAGACTACGGTGGTCAACTCTATCACCGAGAAGCTTAAAGGTAAAAAAGTTGTGGTCATCCCCCAGGACTCCTACTACAAGGATTCCAGCGACCTCACAGACGAGGAGAAGAGAGTCCACAATTTCGACCACCCGGACTCCATAGAATGGGACCTGCTTTGCAGCCAGCTGAAGGACCTCAAGAATGGCAAGAGCGTACAGCAGCCTGTGTATTCCTTCATTTCCTGCACGCGTTCCAAGACCGAGACCAAGTTGGTGGAACCGGCTGACATCATTATCATCGAGGGTATCCTTATCTTCACCTGCAAGAAGCTCAGGGACCAGATGGATATCAAGATTTTTGTCGATGCCGATGACGACGACCGCCTCATGCGCGTCATAGAGCGGGATATTTGCGAGCGCGGGAAGGACGTGCACTGGGTCATAGAGCGCTACAGCCGCACTGTAAAGCCCATGTACCTGCAGTTCATCGAGCCCAGCAAGCGATATGCCGATATCATCATTCCTCAGGGAGGACACAACACGGTGGCCATTGATATCATTACGGCAACCGTAGAGAAGAATCTCGGCAATACTAGATAGAAATAAGTTGAAAAAGGAAGACAAAGCAGGACTGTACACCACCGTAATCATTCATCTTGCGGTGCTGATAGTCCTGCTTGCCACTTCTCTCGGCTTTTCGCTTCAGCGGGAGAATTCCTTTGTCATAGACTTCAGTAAATTGGAGGAGGTGGAAAGGCTGCAGGCCGAAGTCGAAAGGCTGCAGAAAGAGGCTGAATTGCAGCAAGCCATCAGCGAAAAGCTCCAACAGGAACTCGGCGCCCAGAGCGGCGGCTATCGCAACGTGGCGGTGGACCGTGCCTCCCTTAAAGATGACCGGGGCACTGATGCCGACCAGCTTTATAAAGACGCCGAGCGTCTGGCCCGAGAACTGAAAAGCGGCTTTGAGGCGCCCGACGACGGTTTTACCGCCGACGTTCCTTCTAAAGAAACTGGCAAAAAGCAAGAGCAGAAGGCTTACAGCGGGCCTTCTGTGGTGTCTTATTATCTCGAGGGCAGGAAGGCCAGCAGGCTTTCTATTCCTGCCTACCGCTGCATGGGGGCGGGTGAAGTGACGGTGCTTATTACGGTCGATAACAGCGGGACCGTGGTGGCGGCCAAGATTGACGAGTCTTGTTCCTCTAAAGACGGATGTCTTCGGTCTTTCGCTATCCGCGCGGCACGCCTGAGCCGCTTCTCCGCATCACCTTCAGCTCCGGCAGGACAGCAGGGAAATATCGTTTACCAGTTTATAGCTCAGTAGGAGCTATAAACTGGTAAAACTATCCCCCTGCACCCCCAGGGGACTGAAGGGGACACCCCTTCAGACTGACCCCGGTCACTTCGCTCCGTTAGCTCAGTAGGAGCTATAAACTGGTAAAACTATCCCCCTGCACCCCCAGGGGGCCCTTTCACGGGCAAGGTGCAGAAAAAACGCGGGGACCTTGCCCGTCGACATGCCTTAGAGAAGTACCAGAGCCACATTGACGGGCAAGGTCCCCACGAAATAATCACACCTTGCCCAATTTGTACAGTGTTTGCTTGGAAGTTAAGCAAGATTGTGCTATGTTTGGAGTCGTAATTACTTAAACTTATATTATTATGAAAACAATTCTTAAAGTGCTCCGCTATGGACCTCTTGACTATCGGTTCGAAACCGATTTCAATCCCAGTACCAATCCCCAAGAAATCATCGACATCATCTCCGGCACCTCTTTCACCATGATGACCAAGCTGTGGGGCGGCAACGAGCAGGCCGTTATCGCCATGATCAGGGCTCTGTCCATAGCAGACCTATCCGTGTGCGCGGATAGGAAGAAAATGATCCGCATGCTCGACCAGGAATCCGCGAATATGGCAAAAGCCCATAAAGAGGCCAAAAGAGAATTCGAAAAGAATGGAGGTAAGGTCATAACCTTCGGCCCTATGATTCAGCCGCCCAAAATGCCGAATTGAAATGAAACGAATTGTCCTCCGCCGTCTTCCTAATGGCAGAGCTGCTTACGTCCAGCCTTTCCATATAAGCATGAAAGGTATGGAAAGGCTGATACTATTCAGAGATGATGATGACTACGACGCCATGGTCAAAATTATGTGCGTCTGCGCCAAAAGGAAAAATGTCATTATCATTATCTATGCAGTTGTTTCTAATCATTGTCATGTGGCAGTGCTGGCGAACACCCAGGAAGAAGCCTATGAGTACGGGCAGGAAATCAAGCGGATATACTCCATGTGGTTTAGCGGTAAATACGGCCATGAGAAGAGCTTGCTCGGTGTGGATATAAAAGCAATGGCCCTGGACAGCGACTGGTATGTCCGCAACGCCCTTGCTTATATCCCACGCAATGCCCTGGATAACGGTTGCAACGTTAATGAATACAAATGGTCGGGATTCAGTGCCATGTTTCGGGAAAGGAACAGCCCTGGAGCAACCCCGGTTAAGACTCTGAAAAAGCAACAGAAAAGGGAAACCATGCACACCGGCGACAGACTTGACGATGTTCCATGGCTGCTGGACAAGGATGGTAACCTTATCCCCTACAGCTTCTGCGACTACACTTACTTGGAGCAGGCTTTCAACAACAATCTGTCGTTTTTTCTCAAGACCATAGGAGGGCAGAATTCTTCTGAAATGTCATGGAAGTTGGTTGACGGCCCTAGAACCATGCTGGCGGATACGGATTTTTTGAATTCAGCCAATGAATTGTCGGTTAATTGGTTCCAGAGCGGGCTGCCCTGTCTTTCGGTCGAGAAGAAGATTCGGCTCATCCTTTATATGTACCGTACAAGCAAGACCACGGTAGCCCAACTATCCCGTACCTTCGGCATCTCCCGAAGCGAAGTAGAACGCATCATTAAGCCCGACCTTTCACGGGCAAGGTGCCGAAAAAGAACGGGGACCTTGCCCGGCGACATGCCCTAGAGAGGCGCCATAGCCACATCGGCGGGCAAGGTCCCCTCACTTTTCCTGCACCTTGCCCGCCGGCCCCAGGGAGGCTAGAGGGCGGCCATGGCGGCCTTGAAGACGTCGTCGGTCTGGAGATAGAGGTGATAGAAGGCGTTGTCGCCGAGCTTGGAGTAGCGCCCGACCAAGGCCCTCACCTGAGTCATCATGTAGTTACGTTCCACCTCCCACTCGGTAGGGTTGGGGCTCAGGCCGTCACGCTTGAGCGCAAAGTTCAGGAACTGCCTTTCAAGAGACGCCCCATCTAGATAGTCAAGCAGCGCCGGATAAGAGTCAATTGACTGAAGCTCAGCCCTGTGCGAATCAAAGAACGCAGAAGCGAAGCGCATCGGTGTCGCCTTGCGGTTGCAGTTAATGTAGAACGATTCAACCTTGGTTGTGTCGATGGGAACGAAAATATCGGGAATTATGCCGCCGTTTGCAACATTCATACTGTCGGCAGCCAGCATCTCCCCGCTTTCGTAACGCTTGTAGATATCGTAGGCGTAGTCGTCCGAATAGGGCTTCTGAATACAGCGGCCCGAAGGAGTGTAATAGCGTGCAACGGTAAGCCGTATGCCGGAGCCATCGGTAAAATAGACCGGCTCCTGCACCAGGCCTTTGCCGAAAGTGCGGCGTCCCACAAGTGTGGCCCTGCCATTATCCTGCATGGCACCGGCAAAAATCTCGCTGGAAGACGCAGTGCCGTCGGATACAAGCAGAGTAAGTCCGATGTCGCGCAGATGCCCGCTGCCGTCGGCCCTGTATTCCTGATGATCGCGGTGCAGACCGTCCATATAAACCATCAGCTGTCCCTTGTCGAGGAACATATTGCAGAGCATCAACGACTGGTCCAGGAAGCCGCCGCTATTGTCGCGCAGGTCCACAATCAAGTGCTGCATGCCCTGATTCTTCAGTTTTACGGTAGCGTCGGCGAACTCCCTTGCAGTAGTGCGCGAGAACTTGCTCAGACGCAGGAATCCTGTAGTATCGTTCACCATAAAGGCTGCATCTACAGAATGTGTAGGCACTTTGCCGCGGGTTATCTCGAAGGGAATGGTCTCGTCGCCGCGCTTCACCGTCACCTTAACCTTGGTGCCGGTGGGTCCCTTCATGCGCCTCACCATGCTGTCCTGAGGAAACTCCACGCCGGCAATATTGGTGGTATCCACCCTGAGCAGACGGTCTCCGGGCATCATTCCCAGCTTCTCGGCCGGTCCCCCGGGAATCACCTCAATCACAACGGCCGTGTCGTTGGGCACGTTGAACTGAATCCCGATGCCCGAGAAATTGCCCGAAAGATCCTCTTCCGAGGCTTCCAGGCGCTGCGGAGGCATATACACCGAATGCGGATCCAATGTAGCAAGAACGGCATCTATAGCGGCATCCGTGGCCTTCTTGCGGTCCACAGAATCTACATAATTGTCATCTATAGTCTGAAGTATCAGGTTAAGCTTGCGCCAGTCGTCATACTTGGCAGTCAGACGCCTCGTATTGCCTGAAATCTGATGCATGAACAAGGCGGCCGCCAATCCGATGATGACGCCCAGGAGCAAGGTTATGATGGAACTCTTCTTCATTGTTCTAGTCAAGCTTTTCCACTTGTATTCCGGCACGCGTAAGAAGGTCCACACCGTCGGTAAGCCGGTATTCATCTTTGTACACAACCCGCTTGATACCGCTCTGTATGATCAGTTTAGCACATTCTATACATGGAGCGGCCGTAACGTAAAGTGTCGCGCCCTGGCTGCTGTTGCCGGACTTTGCGACCTTGGAGATAGCGTTCGCTTCGGCATGGAGCACATAGGGCTTGGTCACCCCGTTTTCCTCGCAAATATTCTCGAATCCGGAGGGCGTGCCGTTGTACCCGTCCGAGATAATCATATTGTCCTTCACCAGCAGGGCACCCACCTGGCGACGCTTGCAATACGAATTCTTGGCCCAGATCTCGGCCATCTCTATATATCGCTGATCGAATTTCATCATGTCTATCGCTGATACAAATAACGTTTAATGCTGCGCTTGGGAGTACGCTCGAAGTCTTCCGGAAGGAATTCTATCTTACGTATCTGGGCATATCCTGGAAGCTGCTTGTTAATCTCCGGCAGACAATCGTTGATACGCGCCTTCACTGCATCGGCGTCCAGATCATCATTCTGGGCGGAGCGGTAATCGGGATAGATGAGCGCCGTAAGGCCGCCGTTGTCTTCGATGACCAGGGAATCCACAACGTAGTTGACATTGTTTATCACTGCTTCCAGCTCCTCGGGATAAATGTTCTGGCCGGAAGGTCCCAGAATCATGCACTTGGAACGACCGCGCAGGTACAAATATCCGTCGCTGTCCATAACGCCCATATCGCCCGTCTTGAACCAATTATCGTTGGTGAATGCGGCCTTCGTGGCCTCGCGGTTATTGTAGTAGCCCAGGAAGACATTGTCGCCCTTGACCTGTACCTCGCCCGGAATACGCATAGGGTCGGGAGAGTCGACACGAATCGAACAGCCGGGGATAGCATAGCCGCAAGACCCCAGCTTGGTGCGGTTCCAGTGAGCATAGGTGATGATAGGGCCGCATTCGGTCATACCGTAACCTACTGTGAACGGGAACTTTACGCGGCGCAGGAACTGCTCCACCTCGGGATTGAAAGCGGCACCTCCCAGAATGACTTCCTCAAAGTTGCCGCCGAATGCCTTGATAAGGCCCTCGCGGATCTTGCCGAGCACGATATGGTCCACGATAGGAATGCGGAGCCAGGTCTTGTGCTTCTCTGCCACAGGTTTGATCTGGGATTTATAAACTTTCTCGATAATCAGAGGCACAGCAATAATAACGTCGGGATGAATCTCCGAGAATGCCTTCATGATGACCTTGGGACTGGGGACCCTGGTGAGGAAATGCACTTGGGCGCCAATGGTCATCTCGAAGAGGAACTCGAACATCATGCCGTACATATGGGCGGACGGCAGCATGGCCACCATGTGCGATTCGCAGGTCATCTGCGGCTCTGCAGCTTCACGAGCAAACTGAATATTTGTCCACAGGGAACGGTAAGGCAGCATGACTCCCTTGGAGAAACCGGATGTTCCTGAAGTATAATTGATCAGGGCCAGCTCTTCGGGAGAATCCTCGTAATAGTCGAGGCAGTCTTTGTTGAATCCGTTAGGATACAACTCCCGGAACTTCTCTGCCAACTGCTCACGTGCCTGCACGAAAGACTCGTCCCTGGCATAGAGGTAAGAGAGATTCGACATTTGCACAACTACCTGCACATTAGGCATTTCGTTCTCGGAAAGCCCTTCCCAGATGGTATCGTCCACAAAAAAGACCCGGGCATCGGAATGATTCACCAGATAATGAATATTCTCTGCCTTGAACTCGTGCAGAAGCGGTACAGGCACTGCACCATAAGTAGTAGCAGCCATGAAGCACACGCCCCAGTTGGCCTGGTTGCGAGAACATAAAGCCACTTTTTCACCTTTCTTCAGTCCGCAGGCGCGGAAGCAGATGTGCAAAAGTGCAATCCTTTTTGCCACGTCGCAATATTTCAGAGTGACACCCTGATAATTGGAGAGCGCTGCGCGGTCCCAATGCTCCTTGAAGCTCTTCTCTAGGAGTTTGTTTACCGATTGGAATCCCATATTCTAATATTATCTTTTGTCCAATTAATTTGCCCGTCCGCACTCCATGCCACGACTTTCGAGGAAGAAGGCCATTGAGCGGGCTTTTCTGATCCTATTTTAAGGCTGTCAAGCAAAGTTTTGTTGCTGCCGCAGATAAGCCATGAGCCGTTGCGCAGGCACAGGCTGTCCGAGGCATTGAAAGCAGAGCCGTACAAGGCGCGTACAAACCCGGCATAAGGATTTTTCTGAACTCCTTCGGCTTGCTGAGCCTTCGAAGTGCGGACCATATTCACCGTTCCGTCTGGCATCATGACGCAGGCAATTTCTTTGACGCCTTGTTCTTTTTCCCAATCCAGAGGGTTCTTACCAGATGCCTTGGAAAGCGACTGAATACGTTTCTCATATTGTTCCAGCTCAATATTGGCGTCCAGCCATGCCTCATAGGCCTTACGCCACTGATCGCCTGGACCAAGCGGGATATCGAACACTGCAGCCGCTCCCTCGGGGAACGCAGTCTGCAATTTGGACGGACCGCCGGGCAAGGCCTGCATAAAGTTGCAGAAATAACGCCCGAGCTCAGGAGCTACGGGATATAAATAGCCATCGCTCAGAACGGTCCATTCGGCAGCATCACGCACAAAGGAAGCTGTTTCCCTGCGGCTCAGGGGGCCGAAGCCCTTTGGGAACAAACGCAAAGCCCCGCGATTGCGAAGCACCACCGCGTCGCCGCCGGGCAAAGTGCCCAGCACATCCTGGAAATACGGAGCATCCAATATCGAAGACTCCGAAGCGACATGCCTTCCGGCAATGGTTATCACGGTAGATGATGTACTCAGCAGCAATGCGTTATGAGAGCCGACAGGCAGAATTGAATGGGACAGCTTGAGCGAATCCGCCTGAACCATAATCTTATTGGCAATTTCGAGCGTATCCGACCCGGTGCGTCCCGCTTCGATAATCAGCAGTTCGGCAATCGAACCGACGTCGCAAAGGGCTATAGCCGCGTGGGAACGTGCCAGCCGGCCATAATCGATAGTACGCAGAAGGGATGACGAATCCACCATAGTCTCCAGCCCATTGTCCAGACGGCTGAAGAGCCCCAGGCACAAAGCATCGGACGGGACGGCCTTAATCAGTTCGGGGACGTTTTGAGGAGTTCCCGGTGCATTTTCAGCGCAAGACTGCAGTCCAAAAGATGCAACAATAATTAACAGGATTAGTACACACCTACGCATATTATGCAAATATAACATTATTTTACAATATTGTTCACCTTACGGAATTGCTTAGAACTGCTTACAACGAGAGACTGCCGGCTCTAAGACCCTCTGAATCAGCAGAAACCACAATTCCACCACTTCCGGTACGGCGGATCACGACCGACGCCAGTCCGTGAAAAGCATCGATTGAGCTACTGCTGAACGGAGCATGGCTGGTGGGGTCGCCAGCATCCGTGGCAAGTATCTTGGCCGGGCCTTTGACGCTGAAAGACAGCCGGGCATCTGCGTCAGGGACCAGAACACCGGAGTCATCGGTTACGGCTGCAGTCACGAACACCAGATCGTCCCCTCCATAGTCGAGGGTAAGCTGGATTTTCGATGCCTCCTGAGCCGTACGCACAGTGTCTTCGGCCCACAGTTCCCTGGCCGAATATGCATCCTTGTCTTTATAGACAAGTACGTGAAGTTCGCCGGGGCTGTAGCGGACTCCGTCCCAGCGGAGTCTGTACTCTCCGGGAGCCATTTCCTTCACTCCCAAAGATTTACCATTGAGGAACAGCTCCCCAACCTTGCCGCTTGTGTACACATGCACGGGAGTAGTCTCCCCTTCCCTGCCCGGCCATGTCCAGTGAGGCAGGATATGAGCTGTCGGCACATCGGGGCACCAACGGCTGCGGTACAGCCAGAAACGGTCCTTGGGAAAGCCGGCCAGGTCCATGATACCAAAGTAAGAGCTGCGGGAGGGCAAGGGCTCCATGAGCACTTTCTGTCCCCAGGCGGCAAACTGCGCTATGGCTTTCTGCCTCTCTTCTTCGGTATGGAAGTTCGTGAGCACGGAGGGATCCAGGTTGTAGGGAGTGGGCTCTCCGAGATAATCGTAGCCGGTCCACACGAATTCGCCGGCGCACTCCGGAACCATGTCTTCGTAGTACCACTCATAGTCGGGCTTGGACGCCCAGGCCGGAGCATAAAGGTCATAAGAACTCACCTGATAGGGAGCGCCGTCGAGCCATCCTCCGTCTTTTTCATCACTCACGGGAAAAAGATAATAGCCCCTTGTGGATATGCAGGATGCCGTTTCCGAGCCGTAGAAAGGCTGTCCCGGATGGGTGTCGCGGAAATTCTGGTATGCATGCGGCTTATAGTTGAAGCCATAGACGTCTATGACAGATGCCCAATCTTGCGAAGAAGCCCACAGATTGTCGCAGCCGGCCGTGGAGGGACGCGTCGGATCTTCCCGGTGGCAAATCTCCGTCAGCTTGCGTCCTATTTCCCATTTATCAGGTAATCCCTGCTCCCCAACCTCGTTGCCTATGCTCCAAAGGATTATGGACGGGTGGTTACGGTCGCGGCGAATCATAGCACACAGGTCACGTTCAGACCACTGCCCGAACAAACGTGCATAGCCATTCTCTTTCTTGGGCACCGTCCAGGTGTCCGTTAGCTCGTCTATGACCAGAAAGCCCATGCTGTCGCACAAGTCCAGAAGTTCCGCGGCGGGAGGATTGTGACTCATACGTATTGCGTTGCACCCCATTTCCTTGAGTTTAAGAAGACGCCTCACCCATGCATCGGTGTACCAGGCAGCCCCCAAGGCGCCCGCGTCGTGATGCAGGCAAACGCCGCGTAGGAAGGTCCTGGCTCCGTTAAGGTAGAATCCGTCGGCACGGAACTCAGCCTTACGGATACCGAAAGGTTGCACACACCTGTCCACAAAGGCTCTCCCGCCAATGGTGCCGCTCACCTGCACGTCAACTTCATACATTGCAGGATTCTCTGGCGACCATAGTTCCGGAGAAGGGACAGCCAGCCGGGAACAGACGGAAAGCCCGTCGGCAACAGACTGCTCCGATTCGCATTCATCAATCACGCTTGTGCTTCCGCTCTTGCGGAGAACAGTTTTGACTGTGCATTTCGAATCGTCGGGAAGGCACGAGGGGTCGATGCGCAGGCTCGTACGTACTTCTACCGAAGCCCGACTGTCCGACACCTCCGGCGTCAAAACACAGACGCCCCAGGGCTCGATGCCGGCCTTTGGCGCACGTATGAGCTTCACGTTGCGGTACAAACCGCCGCCGGGATACCACCGTGACGACTCTTCGGGATTGTCCAGCTGCACGCATATTTCGTTCTCTCCGGGCCTCAGATATGGAGTAAGGTCCACATTATAGGAAGCGTAGCCATAGGGCCATCCTCCGGCCTCCTGGCCGTTTACGAGCACTTTCGAGTTAGACATGGCCCCGCCTATCTCCAGGCGCACAACCCCCTGAAGATCGCTTTCGCTCAGCTTGAGTTTCTTGCGGTATGAGGCTCTGCCCCACCAGCGAAGTTTACCTGTCTCTCCGGGATACTCCTGCTTGAACTCACTCTCAACGCCCCAGTCGTGTGGCAGATCGACAGTGCGCTCCGGCGCTTCGTCGAGAGAAAACAGCCAGCCTTCATTGAAGTCAATGTACGACGAAGTAATAGCTTGCGAGCACGAGCCCAGCACAAGAAGACACAGAAAGAACAGCCTTTTCATAATCTTCCGCTACTTCTTTATGACCAACTGAGCGGTAATCGGATAGTGGTCCGAAATAAGAGACACGCCGGCATAGGCGTCGCGAACGGTGTGGTAAGAAAGCACTCCGCCGAAGCCTGAGAACCATATATAGTCGATTATGCTCTTGCCATTTGCCGTCCATGCATTGTAGGTATTATACTGGTCAGTGACAGGAGCCGCCACGCGTGCATCGATCATCGTGCTCCTAAGCACCTCCACACATTCGTTGGTGGGGGCTACATTGAAGTCACCGGTCAGGATTACAGGTAGGCCTTTTGTGTTGAGCTCTGCTATCTTACTGACAATCAGCTTCAGGCCTTCCTTCCTGGCAGTAACGCCCTTATGGTCGAGATGGGTGTTGACATACAGGAACTGCTGTTTGGACTGTTTGTGTTCGAAAATGCACCAGGTGGCGGTACGGCGGCAGACGGCATCCCAGCCTTTAGAGACTTTGTCCGGAGTCTCGGACAGCCAAAAGGTATCCCAGTCAATTACGTTTACCTGAGAATTGTCCCAGAAGATAGCCATGATTTCTCCTGACGCGCTCGGAATGGCGCCTCCGTTGTCGCGTCCTACGCCGTAATAGCTATAGCCGGGCACGTTTTCCTGGATATATTTAATCTGCTCAGTGACAGCCTCCTGAAGTCCGAAAACCGTAGGTTTCTGAGCTTTAATCATGGCCGGAGTACCCACTTTGCGGACGGGCCAGTTATTGTTGGGATCGGTCTCATTGCTGGGAACCCTAATGTTGTAGGACATAACCTTTATTGTCCACGACTTGGGTTTCTCAGGCTTGACCTCTTCTTCTTTGGTATTATCTGGCTCTTCGACGGGGGCAACCGGCTTGGTGCATGCGCTCAACACAAGCGCAGCGAGTGCCCAGGCAAAAAACAACTTCTTCATATGCATCATTCTTTTCTACAAATATAGTAAGTAATGAGCAAAAAATAAACAGCCGGGCCCCTATGGTCCGGCTGCTTATGTAGCCCCACGAGGAATCGAACCTCGATTTAAAGTTTAGGAAACTTCCGTTCTATCCGTTGAACTATGAGGCCGGATATCAAGAATCTGCTTACTCAGCGCTCTTGACAACAATCTGGCGGCCTCTGTAGTATCCGCACTCAGGGCAAACGCGGTGATACATCACCGTTGCTCCGCAGTTGGGGCAAGTTGCCAGGGTAGGTACAGGAGCGAAATCATGGGTACGCCTCTTGTCTCTTCTCTGCTTGGAGAGTTTGTGTTTCGGATGTGCCATTGTTCTATAATTTAAATATTACTATTTGCTCAAAAACTTTATAGTCTCAGGGTTACATTCGCCCTCAGGATGGACCCGCTGCAGGGGAAGCGCCGTGCACACGTAGTCGTATATATCCTGACTGAGGTCAAGATCGGCCCCTTCGGGAGTGTAAACTTCCGAGAAGCCTGTCTCGACAGACAGTTCCAGATCGTCAAGGCAGCGGTCGCAAGGAACCGTAACAGTACCCTGCATGCTGCACTCTACATCCACTGTCGCTCCGTGGTTAACCACCGTGGCGGTCACTTCCACTTCTGCCGACAGGATGTCCGGATTGCCGAATTGTTCAAAGAACTTTCCGTCAGCCACCCAGTTGAACACCGTCCTACCGGAGGCCAGACCATTCAGTTTAACTATAAAGGGTTGCAAAGGTAATAAAAATTTTAAGTTTTAGCAATCTTCAGCGTCACTATTTCGTTTACGGGCAAGCGGATCGAGCAGAATCTTGCGAATTCGCATAAAATGTGGCGTTACTTCCACGAATTCATCGTCTTGGATATACTCCAACGCTTCTTCGAGGGAGAACTTTATTGCGGGAGGCAATATGATCTTCTCGTCCGATCCGGCAGCACGCACGTTCGTGAGCTTTTTGGTCTTGCAAATGTTGATATTAAGGTCGCGCTCGCGGGTGTGCTCGCCCACTACCTGTCCACAGTAAATCTCTTCACCGGGCTCTACGAAGAAGCGTCCGCGATCGAGCAACTTGTTGATGGAATAGGCAATGGCCTCACCGGTCTCGAGCGACACCAGGGATCCGTTGCTCCGGCGCTCTATCTCGCCCTTGTAAGGCTGATACTCCTTGAAGCGGTGCGCTATCACGGCTTCGCCCTGGGTGGCGGTCAACAGATTGGACCTCAGTCCCATCAAGCCCCTGGTGGGAATTTCAAACTCCAGGAGCGTACGGTCGCC
This sequence comes from uncultured Bacteroidales bacterium, assembly GCA_946403855.1. GTDB lineage: Bacteria > Bacteroidota > Bacteroidia > Bacteroidales > UBA932 > Cryptobacteroides. The sequence continues at coordinate 42,256 of CAMJBH010000002.1, read as the reverse complement.
ACGGGGGTCCATACGCACAAGCGCTCCCTTGCGCCTGGTGGAAATTTCTATGGCGGCGCCTACAAAGGCCTCAGGCACCTCAATGCTCAGGTCTTCAATAGGTTCGCAGCGCTGACCGCCTATGGTCTTGTCCAGCACTTTGGGCTGGCCCACCTGAAGCTCAAAGCCCTCACGGCGCATTGTCTCAATGAGTACGGACAAATGGAGGACGCCACGGCCGTACACTATAAAGCTGTCGGCGGACAGGCCGGGCTTGACCCGCAGTGCCAGGTTCTTTTCGAGTTCCTTCTCCAGACGTTCCTTGATGTGGCGCGAAGTCACATATTTACCGTCCTTGCCGAAGAAGGGCGAGTTGTTGATAGAGAAGAGCATGCTCATTGTGGGCTCGTCTATCGCAATCGGCGGAAGCGCCTCGGGATTCTCGGCGTCGGCAATAGTATCGCCGATCTCGAAACCGTCTATGCCCACCACCGCGCAGATATCTCCGCAGTGCACGACATCGGCATTGGACTTGCCGAGTCCCTCGAACACCATGAGCTGCTTGATCTTCTGCTTCTGCACTATATCGTAGCGCTTGCACAAGCTGATCTGTTCTCCGGTGCGCAATTCTCCCCTGGTGACCCTGCCCACGGCAATACGTCCCACGTAAGGGGAATATTCAAGCGAGGATATGAGCATCTGGGGAGTACCTTCCACCACGGGTGGAGCGGGAATCACATCCAAAATGGTATCCAGAAGGGGCGTAATGTTATCGGTAGGCTTGCGCCAGTCCAGCGACATCCATCCCTGCTTTGCCGAACCGTAAACGGTGGTAAAATCCAGCTGGTCTTCTGTGGCATTCAGGTTGAACATCAGGTCAAACACTTCTTCCTGCACTTCGTCAGGGCGGCAGTTGGGCTTGTCCACCTTGTTGATGACCACTATGGGCTTCTTGCCCATAGAGATGGCCTTCTGCAGCACGAAACGTGTCTGGGGCATGCAGCCTTCGAAGGCATCCACCAGAAGCAGCACGCCGTCGGCCATGTTGAGCACACGCTCCACCTCGCCTCCGAAGTCGCTATGGCCGGGAGTATCTATAATATTGATTTTGACGCCCTTGTATATGACCGATACATTCTTTGCCAAAATGGTTATACCCCTTTCCCGTTCAAGGTCATTGTTGTCGAGAATGAGCTGCCCGAGGTTTTCGGGCTGACGCACCAGGTTGGCCTGATAGATCATGCGGTCCACCAGAGTGGTCTTGCCGTGGTCCACATGGGCGATAATGGCGATATTTCTAATCTCTTGCATCTTCTCTCAAAAAAAGGTTGGCCTTGCAGACCAACCTTTTCTATAGACTGGATATTTGATTCAATTATTTTGCGAGCAGAACGGTAGCACGGTTCTTCTCAGGAATCTTGGAGATACGCTCGGTGTCGCCATACCAGTACATCTGGATGCGCTCGGGAGCGATACCTGCAGCCTGCAGAGCCTCGCAAACGATGTTGGAGCGGTTCTCGGAAAGCACCCAGTTACCGTCGGGGGTACCGGTCTCCTTATCTGCGAAGGAGCAAAGGACAGCCTTGGCCTCAGGATCTTTCTTGAGCTTCTTGATGAGGTTGTTGATCTTGTAGCGCTCCTGGTTGCGGATGTCGTACTTGCCGATCACATAGTAAACAACGTTGCTGGACTTCTTGGCAGCCTCGATAGCGTCGGCGAGAGCCTGTGCGCGGGCAGCCTCGAAAGCGGCCTTCTCGGCAGCAGCCTTCTCGGCAGCGGCCTTTGCGGCAGCCTCGTCAGCGTTCTTCTTGTTCAGACGGGCGGCGTCAACTGCATCGTTCAGAGCCTTGGTACCGGCCTTGATGGCGTCGATGTCCTTGGCGGCGATAGCGTCCTGGAGAGCCTTGATAGCGTCGTTGATAGCGGCAACATCCTCAGGGAGGAAGTCATTCTCTGCAAGAGCCTTCTTGGCGTTCTCGATAGCCTTCTTTGCAGCGTCGATAGCGTCGGCGAGTTCCTTGTCTGCGCGAGCCTGTGCGGCGGCGGCCTGTGCGGCAGCGGCGGCAGCGGCGGCAGCAGCGGCCTCAGCAGCCTTCTTCTTGCCGGCAGCGGCACCGAAGTTGAACTTCAGACCTGCGAGGAGGTTGATCTGCTGGTCGGTCTCCAGAGCATAAGAACCGGTCTTGGAGTTGAACTTGTCGGAGTGGAAATTCTCAACGGCCTCGATCTCGATGGCGAGGAGGTCGGAAAGACGGATGTCAAAGCCCAAACCGGCACGTGCGACGGTGCTGAACTTGACGGGATCCCAATACTTGGCGAAGTATGCGTTGTTTTCTGCGCCGTTCTTAAGATAACCTACGCCACCGACTCCGAGGAAAATGTAAGGATTGAGGACCCTCTCCTTGTAACCTGCAAAGAGGTTGCACAGATCGAAGGTAGCATCGAGTGCGAGCTGAGCGAAGTTGAAGTCATAGCCCGTTTCGGATATAACATTCCAACCTTTTCCCTGCCAGCCGGAGATGTCGGCGCGGAGGCCGAATACAGGGCTGATCTGGTAGCCGAGGTCAAGTGCGGCTGCAGGAGAGATGAGTTTGGTGAAAGCAGCCTCACCGCTTGTGTAAGCGGCGCCGCCCTTAATACCAAGCTGGAATCCGGGATAGAAAATGTCCTGGGCAAATGCGCTGGTGGAGATCACAAGCACAGATGCAATAGCTAAAAATACTCTTTTCATACTTATAAATAGATAAAATTATTCTCTTTAAAGGAAATATCGCACAATTATAGTCAATTTTTAGCAATATTCCAACAAAGGCACCTATTTCTTGCCGCTCCGGGCTACTGTTTGACGCAGCGCACGGAGCAAGCATTTACGCGGAAGTGGTTACCGGCCGGCTGGTATTCGTTGCCGTTATAATGGAACTGCAAATGAGCACGGGTGCCCGAAACAGTACAAGACCAATACATTCCATACTGACCGAAGCCTTCAATGGCGCCTCCGTTGCGTCCGTTGCGGAACGCAGCATCGGGATACCATATTATACCGTTGTAATCGGGCGCATACAGACTCTGCAATTGAAGGCCGCACAAAGTGGTATTATCCCACAAGTTGGATATGTCCACCACCCTGGTCTCCGGTTCAGTGTCGGAAACGCCCCAGATGGCTGTGGCCCATAGACCGACAGGCTCATTGCCGCCGTCGGGCACTCTCCAGCCCGCCGGGCAAGGATCATACTTAGTCTTATTTGAAGCCCAAAGATTGTCGTTCCTCTCGGAGTTCCAGTTATAGGGGCTGGAAGTCGGCGTATAGAGCAACATAGGGTTCTTGACGGATTCGGCGGCGGTAACGGCAACGCTCCTGGTTCCGGGCCATGAGGCGGACGATGCAGCTTCTACTGCGCTGCCCTTTATGGCACAAGGGCCGAGGAACGGGTCTTTGCGGCCCCACTGATAGAGCAGACCGAGAGCCTGAACTTCGCCGGGAGTAGCGCTGGTAGCACCAAGGTTGCGGTCCATGACCGTTCCGGCATTGTTGGCATACACATGGGAAGTAGCATCAGGATCGAAGCCTGCGCAAGCCCAAATATGCCAACTCCACAGAATGGTGCCGTTAGCATCGTAAACAGCTATCAGAGCATTACCGTTCTGCATAGGATTAGGAATGGAGAAGGTGACAAAGCCGCTTTCATAACTCACGGAATTACCTTCTATGACGGGCTGATACACATTATAGGTATCAGTGCCGTAAGATTCCCAGAGCACAGCGGCACGCACAGGGGTACCGACAGATTCACTGCTGCCGCCTTGAACGGAAGCATTGAACTTATAGGTTCCGGGGCGGGACACAATATAGCTGTTGGCAGTACCGCCTTCGCTAAGATTTTCGGTCGAATCGGCAATGACGACTATATCGCAAGTATCAAAAATATTGGGATTCTCAACCGAACGAACCGTTATTACGCAGCTTCCCACGGCCTTAGCAGTCACTGTGCCGTAGTCGTTGACCACAGCTATCTCTGAGTCGCTGGTTTCCCAGGTCACGGCGGGATTGGTCGCATCGGCAGGATACACTGCAGAAATAAGCTTGGTGGTCTTGAAGCAGGCCAGGGTATCCTTGTCGGGGTAGAGTTCAACACGGCTCACAGGGGTCGGTTTAACAATATACTCGGCCTGGCAGCGCACATAGTGGCCGTTAGAACGGAAGCCTGCGCCGTACAGATGGGCGGCTTTGTTCTGAGACACACCAACTCTGATAGCATTATTGTTCTTAACTGAATTCGTCCATCCATAGCCATACCATGTGGAGTACTTGATGTCAGCACCCTCACGATAGCCGCTCGCAGGATACCAGATGGGATTGGCGTCGCCAAGTGTGCCGGAGAAATCCATGCCGGGATGGGCAAAAGAGCCGTCAAAGTCGTAATAGAAGGAGTCTGACGAAAGTTTTCCTGTCGCGACTCTCCAAACGGAACCGTCTGAGACTCTCCATCCCGGCGGGCAGGGATCCCATTTGGTCTTGTCGGAGCCCCAGAGAGTGTCGTTACGGTTGCCCAGGAACCAGTTACGGTTGGTCGAACTGTCGGTATTATATATAAATATATACGGATAGCGTATCGAATAGTCTATACTGCCGTTTTCTTCGCTGATTGGCATAGCTAGAGGTGTTACGTTTCCGCTGGCAGCAGTTCCGTCGGACGGGAACGGGTCTTTGCGGCCCCACTGATAGAAGAAACCGAAGTCGGCCCACTCTGTCTGATTTGTGTCGGAGCCTTTCTGCACTGCTGCACCAAGGTTGCGGTCCATTATCCTGCCGGCATTGTTGTAATATTCCTGTGTGGCGGCAGTGCGGTTGTATCCGGGCCAGACCCAAATGTGCCAGCTCCAGAGTATATTGCCGTTCTCGTCCTTGACAGCCACAATGGCACTTCCGGAATGAAGAGCGGTGAAATAGATATAACCGTCCTCGAAAACAGGATCGCTTATCACGGCAGAATTCAGAGTGTAACGGGTACCTCCGGTGTACCACAGCAAAGATGCCTCTGCGGGAACTGCCGCCGCCCCGTCCAGAGTAAGACCGTCGTTGGTGTTGCCCTGCACAGTGGCCTTGAACTTATAGTCGCCGAGCGAAGGCACAATATAACAGTTTGCGGTTTCTTCCGAGCTAAGGTCTGTGGGTTCCTCGGCGAGATGTCCCTGCACATCGAGGGTACCAAGGTCTGTAATAGTGTTGCGGGGGATGGTGAGGCTGCCTTCATATTTTGCCACGCCAAGCCTCATACCCTCGGCATCGAAACACTTGAGGGTAAATCCCTTTGTCAGCGTTATGCCTGGAAGCACAGAGATATAGAACTCCCCTGCCCCGGGATTGGCAAAGTTGATTTGCACCGAGGTGTTGTACATCTGAAGCGGGGTCACTGATAACGAACCGTCTTCCTGGAAATGAACGGACGCCTCGCCGCATCCGCCAAGATATGAATCATCGTTGGAGGAGAAGACGGCATAGGCCACATCGCTGCGCTCAAGGGCAAACTTAATAAGGCTGGTCACATTGCGGAACGAAAGCTTGGCCGTATCAATCTTACTGGTATGGGCCACCGACACATGTGCAGAAGGGAATGTTCCGTCCTGCACCTCAGGAGCGATGCCTTTGAGAGAAATATACCCCTCGCCGGAATTGGTGGAAGAGGCTCCATAGACGGCGTTGAGCCATGCATCATTTGGCCCTAGATTAACGCTGAAGGTAGCTGAAGGGCCGTCTTCGGCAACCAGGATAAGGGTGTCAACAGACGAAGCAAAGAAACGCACGGTGTCTCCTGCATTCCAAACCACCGAACCGTTAGCAAGCGCGGTCTTGGTGAGGCCGGACTCAAAAGAGGCGGTAAAAGTCCTCTGATAACGCCCCCCGGCCGGGGAGTCGATCCCGAATTCTTTTGCACAGCCGGCAATGACAAGAGCCATGGCTGCGGGAACAGCAAATCTAAAAATCTTTTTCATATTTAACATAGTTTAAGGGGTTGGCCATTCAAACGGATTGTCTCCATAATTCTCATTATCTCCGCTGTAGCAGATCAGGCTGCTCTGGAGGAGTTCGCTCTCTTCTATTTGTGGAGCGGTGTAAAACAAAGGTTTGATCATATTGTATTTAGTATATTTATTCCACGACGCCTTTAACTTCAAACTCTGCATAAGGCTTGAGCGGAGAATTGGTTACAATCGAAAACAAAATGGTGTTTCCACCCTTGACAAGGGCAGAAGGACTAATGCTGATATTGAGCCAGGCCTTTTGCCTGGGCCCTACGACAGCAGGATAATCAACAGTTATCCCGCCAGTCAAAGAGGATACATCCCTGATATACAGCTCAGTATCCGATTCATTGATCAGACCCACACGCGCCGAGGCGGAAGAGCCGGACCGTATAATCCCGAAGTGATTGACTTCGGAAGCAAAACTATAATAAGCGCCGGAGTTTACCTGCTCGCTGCTAAGTGTGCTGAAGTCATCGAGAACGACAGCTTTGAAATCAACCGCGTCCGATTCCTTTCCGTTCACCTTTGGAACGACTTTACACTGCCTTCGTCCCCAAGAGGTTGAATCGGGAGTATAATAAAACACAATCTCCTTACGCGACTTAGGGTAAATCAGAAACTCCGGCTCGATGGTGGACACTCCGTCAGGCAGGCCGCTGAAAGACAAGGTTGCAGACTTCTGGGAAAGATTGGCAACGACAAACGAATGAAGTTTTTGCTGGCCGGGATGGACCTCGCCAAAGTCAAAGTCAGCTTCGTCGAAGCCAAGAACGGAGTGCCGATATGGGAATTGCGAAGAAAGAGACTCATCGTCATCTACAAATGAACCTGCAATCCTAAGTATTACCGGCTTCTTTTCTCCGGTGAAGAACACAGAAATAAGTTTTTCGAAACTGGAAGCGTAACGCTCCCGGACATACTTGACTGTCACAACTCCCGAAGCCCCAGGGGCTATTTCTCCCTGGGTCCAACGGGCAGTAGTACAGCTGCAATTAGGAACCGCATACCTGACACTAACGGGCTTCGATGAAGTATTGGTAAAACTGAAGTCACAACTCAGTTCATTGACCGAACGTGACTGCACACCAAAGTCCTTGACCATCGAGTCAAACTTGACGGCCGGACTTCCCGACAGGGACAAAGTAAGCAATATACCTAATAAAAGTCTCAATTGGACTGCTTGATATTAAGTTTAATAGGTGCAGGAGCCGGAGACATGGGATGAATCTGCCTATCAACAGTCTTATCCTTGCTTGACTGGCTTCCGTCCTTAAGGGAAAGATACCAAGTATCACCTACTTTTATCGGATTGAAAACAAGTTTCATACCAGCAGCGTCGGAGAGAGGCCCGTCAAAGGAATAACGATAAACCACATCATTGAGTCCCTGCGTGGAAAAGCTATAACGGAGAAGAGTATAATCAGCCACAGGGAAATTCTGAAAACGAGTCTTAAGCTCTTTAAGCGACTCGTCTCCAAGAGCATACAGTACATCACCGTCAAGAACAGTAAGTTTGCTGATAGCAGCATCAATGTCTCCGTTCTTCAGAGACTCCATAAAAGCATTCGTAGAGGCAATAACCCCAAGCGTATCACTCTGAGTAAGGGAAGAGACAAACTCACGCTCCGCATCTTGATACGTAACAATCTTAGGTGCATTGTTGCAAGAAGCGGCAATGAATGCTACAAATGCAAAAAGGATATACTTAATCTTCATTTTATTTAAGGTAAAAATGGCGCGCCTCACAGAGACGCGCCATATTTCAAATCAAGAGTAGTGATTATTCACCAACTTTCGGAGTGTAGGTCTTGCGGACCAGAACATCGACATAGTCGTTGTAGTCACCCCAAGCATACTGGATGGTGTAAGGGATCCTCAGGTGGAAGTCTTCCACAACACCCATGTTGTTGAAGTAAGTGAACATGTACTTCTGGAGATTGTTGATGTCGGTAAGATCAACCTCAGCAGGAGAAACCGGAGTCATAGGAGCGGCCTTGTCGCAGACCCAGCACTTAGCCTCAGAGTTGACCTCCTTGAGGAGCTTGAAGGAACCATTCTGATCGGTTTCAACCTTGTCAACATCGATGATGAGCTTGCTAAAGCCATAGTAACCATACCAGTCAATGTCAGCCTTAGGAGTAGTGGTCTCATCGAGTCCCTCAGGATAGTAACCCTTCTTGTACTCACCTGCAGTCTCATCATACCAGAAGATCTTGAATCCCTGCCAATCGGTAGCGCTGAAGATCTTACCGATCTCGAGACGGTCACCGGTAGGAACACCGTCAACCAGTTCTCCTGCAGCACCCTTGGCGAATTCGACAGGACGGAGGAACCTCACGTGGATGAGTTCAGAGCCAAGCTCGAGGTTGCAATCAGTTTCCTTGTCAGCTACATAAGCGCGGAGGATAACGTCGCACCAGAGAATCTTGCTGATTTCCTCAGCATTGTAAGGCCAGAGGTTGAGGAGTTTCTTAGGAGTATCCTCGCAGAGGTAGGTAACAAGACCATTGGAAGGATCGATGGTGGCAACATTCTTGCCGTCCCAGGTAAGGGTCTTACCGTCGTCCTTGACACCCCACTGCTTGCCATTGATCTTAGGCTGAGAAGCTGCGGGAGCGAACTTGTACTCATAGAGAACATCGACACCGGCAACCTTTGCAGGGGTAACCTGAGGCATGTTCTTGAAGGAACCGTCTGCCTGCTTGACTGCGAGCCATGCATCGTCGATCTTCTTGGAGTAATCCTTCACGTCGTCACCGCTGCCACTCATATAGGTGTTAGGGATACGGACGTTGTGACGTACAGTCTGGCTCTTGTCACCATACTTGGAATCGAGCTCGTCGAACCAGTATTTAGGGTTGTGAGTACCGAACTTGACGTTACCGACAGTGCCGATACCAATCTTGAAGCCAATGTAAACAACGCTTGCGCCGCTTGTGAACTGTGCATAGAGAGTTACATCCTTGCCCTTGCCAATCTTGTCGGCCTGCTTCTTGGTAACAGTGACCTTGAAGATATCGTTGATAGCACCCATAGAGGTGGTCTCAGGAATGTAAACCACATCACCCTTAGTGTTGTCCTCAACGAACTTGCCGGTAGCATCCTTGATGAAGGTCTTGTTTGCGGTCCAGGTGAAGTCGTCACGGAACTGCTTGTAGTCAGTCTTGAGCTCCTTCTCGAGGATGGTGTAGGACATATCTGCCCATGCAGTGGTCTTCTCAGTGGTGGTGCAGATGTAAGGAACGGTGCCGAAGTCCTTCAGGATGAAGTCCTTGGAAACGGGCTCCTTAACTTCCTTCTTGATGATGATCTTGAAGTAGCCAGCGAGAACGATCTCATTGTTGTTGTCGGTGTCAACGAGGGTCACGAGCACTATGGGCTTACGACCGACTGCGGAGATACCGTGGAGTTCGTCGGTGGTCTCGGTGATCTTGACGGGCTTGCCGCTCAGGTCAGCATATGCAGGATAGTAGGTGCTTCCCTCGAGGATACCGAAAGCTTCCTCAGGAGTAGTGTTGCTACCGATGGTGCAAGGAACGAACTCGAACTTGAGTGCGAGACCAGGATAACGCTTCTGGAGAGCTTCCATGGTGTAAGCAACTTCCTCTTTGCCCATAGTGTGAGGCTTGTCGCCTTCCTTGAACATGTGCACGCCGATGAAGCTGAGGTCAACGCCGCCGCCATTGTACTGAACCTCGACGCTTGCCTTGTTCTCAGCAGCCTCCTGGGCTGTAGTGTAAAGCTCGTCAGTGTCCAGAGCGCAGTCATGTGCCTTATAGGTATTTGTGAAGGACAGAGCAGCGAAACCTTCCTTGAAAGGAACGACAGCTGCGAGGTCGGAATTCACATAGTTGTTGTCATTGACAGTGTCATAAGCATAGAGAGAAAGCACGGAAACCTGTCCCTCAGGATTGAGGTTCTTTGCACCCTCGATGGTGAAGGTAACTTCAGAAATGTTGTCCTCACCTTCCCAAACTCTTGCAACATTGATAACATCGGCATCCCACTTAGCAGCACGGGTGATAACCTTCTTGTCGAAGCACTGGAAGCCCCAGTCAGAAGCCTTTTTGAGATCATATGCTGCAGGGTTGATCCAATAGTAAGCGATCTCGTTAGGATCGAGCTCGTACTTCTTGGTGCTGACTTCAGCCTTGTTCTTGTTGGAGATCTTGAAAGCAGCGCCCTCATCGTCGGTACCCTCGGCAGAACCTGCGGGTTTCTTCAGATAGAGAGAGTCAGCGTAGCGGTATGCAATACCCTCGATGCCCTCGAAGTAGAACTCAGGCTCCACAACGATGCTGGAAAGAGTAGCATTCAGATCAAGAGTCTTGGTAATGTAGTTACCCTTCTCGTCCTGAACATTTGCGAAGGTGAGAGTGTTGTCTTCTGTGTTCCAGATAGCGGTAAGAGTGTTAGCAGGGAGGAGAGGCTTGATGGTCTTGCCAGTCTTCTCGCCGGCGTTGGTGTACTCGACCCACTGGTCGTTCTCTACGTCAGGCATCCAGTAGTTACCGGTGTCGCCCTTGTCGCCTTTGTCACCCTTGTCACCTTTGTCGCCCTTGTCGCCCTTGGCTTTGAACTCGGTGACGGTGCCATTCTTGTACCAGTAGCCGTCAGGGCCGATGGTCCAGACATCAGCGTCCTTACCGGGATCGCCCTGGTCGCCCTTGTCGCCCTTGTCGCCCTTGTCGCCCTTGTCACCTTTGTCACCTTTGTCGCCCTTGTCACCTTTGTCACCTTTGTCGCCCTTGTCGCCCTTGTCGCCCTTGGCGCCATTGTAGACAGTGTAGGACTTACCGTTGTTCAGAGTAACAACGATGCCCTCGGATGTGGTCTGCACATCAGAGATGAGAGCTCCGGCCTTAATAGCCTTGTCAAGTTCGCCGATCTGATTTTCCAGACCTGCAATCTTGTCCTCAAGATTCTTAATGTCGGAGGTGAAATCTTTGGTACATCCAGTCAAAAGTGCTGCACCCGCGAGAGCGCACACAATTGCGAATCTAAAGATTTTTTTCATACATTAAATTGTTTAAAAAGTTAATTATAAAAATTTATTTTGTTCTAGGGTTTAGTAACCTTGCCTGTACATTTCAGAGACCATTTGGGTGCAATACCCTCTGGTCCAAGAAACATATTAACGCGCAAATTTATATAGAATATTTTTCTTGTGCAACTTTTTTTTGTTTTATTTTTGAGCTTTATCGCCGATAAAACGCATCAGAACGGCACTTACGAGATACAATCCGGCTAAAATCCAGGCAATTCCGGTGTAGCCTACCGGCCTTTCGAGCACGCGGACCAACAGCGGTCCGACGAATGCCGATGCACCTGCGCCAAGATTCAGCACGGAGACGGCCGCACCTTTGTCTGACTCCACCAGCGAGGGCACCAGGGCCGACAGCGGCACAAAACCTGCCAGGCAAATGCACCACAGCGAGCCGCAAAGCAAGATGAACCAATACTGGTTGATGATCTGGGGAGAATAGTAAAACAGCAGTACGCTCACGGCGCATCCCACACATCCGAACCAGGTAATCGTTTTATTCCAGCCTATCTTGTCGCCCACTATTCCGAATACCAGATTGAATATTATATTAAATAGGAATATTATTCCCCATATAGAAGCCCATTGAGTATCGCTGAGCCCGTATTCCGACATATATAGCGGCAGGAAAACTATAAAAGCGAACTGAGATGCGGTGTTGATTATACGCACTATTCCACCCATCAGGACCTTGGGCTCCCTGCCCAGGATGGACAGTCCCTTGAACAGCGCTTTGATTCTGCTGCCGCCTTCTGCACTGTCCCGGGAGGCGAACTTGTTGTCCGACGGTGCCTTATTGAGCCACAGGGCGAACAGGGCGCCTATGACTGCAAATACGACGGCGGACCAGAGAGTTGCCTGAACTCCGAAATGGGTGTAGGCAAAAATGCCCCAGTACGCACCCAGCACGTTAAGGCCTCCGGTAAACACGAACCAGAACCAGCCCTGGGCGGAACTCAGGGAATCCTGTTCCACCCTGTAGGTTATCCACACCATGAAGGTGTAAGCAAACAGCGGATAGCCGAGGCCCTTCACGGCGTAGGTGGCAAGCAGGACCGGGAAATTCATCTGCGCCATGCCGATTCCCGCAAAACCGGCCACACCGATGACATACAGTATGAAACCGGCAAGCATGGTGCGCTTGACGCCGAAAGTCTCGGCGATAACACCGGAGAGCCACGAAGATATGGCCACGGTGACGCCGTATACAGCAAAGAGGTCGGCTGAATTGAAGCCCTGGCCGGTGATGTACTTACTCAGCCATGTCTGCTCCACGCCGTCGCCCATCATGAAGATGAGCACGCCCGCAAAGCCCCACAACAGCTGGCGCGGAAGTCCGGCACGTTTGAAGAAATCTGCCATAAACGCTAGAAATCAATATCTGAATAGATAGGGTAATGATCGGATATCCAATTGGTCCCGTAGTCGGTCTGGCTGTTTACTACCTTATAGGTACGGGCCTTAGCATTGCGGTAGAAAATATGGTCGAGCACCTTGAGGTTAGTGGTGCGGAAACCGTTATAGGTTATGGTATTCACGCCGTCGGACTGTTCGGCATCTGTGGCGGCGTGGTGCATGTAATCAAACATGGGTTTCAGAACCGGATTAGCCGGTTCAAGGTTCAAGTCGCCGCAGAAAAATACAGTCCCGTCTGCACCTGCCTGCTTCTTTATGCTCTCTAGGCTCATCTCCACGCAGTGGGGACGGGATGTCTCCAGGTTGCACTTGGCAAAAAAGTGCGTACAATACACCCAGAACACTTTGCCGGTGGATTTGTGCTGGAACTTGGCAAAGATCGTCATCTTCTGCGTGGTGGCGTCGTCGCCCCACCGGCCTCCGGACGGAGTGCCGTCTTCGCTGAACCAGAATTTATCCCACCCCAGCATCTTGAAGAGAGCTGGCTTGTACATTATGAGGTTGCGCTGGCCGCCGTTGGATTCAATGCCGTCTTTGGGATATTTTATCTGAGCATAGGCCGGGAGCGCCGTTTCGAGGTCGGAACACTGCGATTTGCGGCATTCCTGCACGCAGACTATATCCGGATTGATATCCCTGAACATTTTCAGGCAGGCAGGCTTGCGGACCGTTGCCCACTCATGGCCTGCCGTCTCTGAAGTAGCCTGCAGAATATTGAAAGACATAAGCCTGAAGCTCACTGTCGGTCCCTCGGGCTCGGGGTCGTCGGGCTCGGGGTCGTCAGGCTCGGGGTCTTCAACAGGGACAACCGGCTTTTCGGGCACAGGGTCAGTATTGTCCTCGTCTTTATCGGGGACCGGTGCCGGAGTGCACGAAATGCAGAAGTTTGTAATCAGTGCCAGTAAAATGGAAGTGAATAATTTTCTCATAGGCCTTGACAATTAAAAGTACTCGGAGAAGACTACATCTAGCTGTTCCCAGGTGACGTTGCTTATAGTCATCACAAAATTCGGGAAAATCAGCTTCAGCTTCACCTTTCCGTCCGGATAACGTTCCACCTCAGCCTCCCCTTCTTTGTATTTGGTTTTGTCGGCAGTGGCAAGGTCGCGCCTTATCGCCGGATAATAATCGTCTCCTATCTCACGCCTGAGACTGCCCGGGAGGAGCCAGTTATAAGTCTTGAGCTTGGAGAGGCGCATCTTCATGTGCCAGTCGGGATTGTATCTGTGCTCGAACACGATAAGGGGTTCATCCGACTTGCGTTGGGCGACGGCCTCCTGAGGAGCAAAAGAAAGAGCGGCAAGCACCAAGCTCATTATTAACAGTATCCTTTTCATTCTAATCTCGAAGTGTAAATATAGCTTTTATTTGCATATTAACCAAATTCCGCGCCAATTAAAAGAAGAGAGGGCAGCTGTCTGTCTCCCGACTTTCCAGCCACCCTCTGATTGTAAAAAAAACTTCGATTATGCGCTCTGCTTGATTGCAGCCTGGGCTGCAGCAAGACGTGCGATAGGCACACGGAAAGGTGAGCAGCTCACGTAGTCCACACCTATGCGGTTGAAGAAGTGCACGGAGTCGGGATCGCCGCCATGCTCGCCGCACACGCCGCACTTGAGGTCGGGACGCTTGCTGCGGCCGCCCTGGATACCCAGTTCGACGAGCTTGCCAACGGCCTTCACGTCTATGGTCTGGAAAGGATCGCTGTCGAGGATCTTGTTGCCGAGATAATCACCCATGAAGGTACCCACATCGTCGCGGCTGAAGCCGAAAGTCATCTGGGTAAGGTCATTGGTACCGAAGCTGAAGAACTCGGCGGTACGGGCCATGCGGTCTGCGGTGAGAGCGGCACGAGGGATCTCGATCATGGTGCCGAACTTGAAGTCCAGGACCTCGTTGGTGGCCGCTTCGACTTCTGCCTTGATCTTCACGCAGATAGCCTTCTGGAAGCGAAGCTCGCGCTCGGACACGGTGACAGGGATCATAATCTCGGGGATGGGGTGGAAGCCCTCTTTCTGAAGCTCAGCCTCGGCCGTGAAGATGGCGCGGTACTGAGTCTCGGCGATGAGAGGATAAGTCACGTGCAGACGGACTCCGCGGTGTCCCATCATGGGGTTGACCTCATGCAGGTTCTCGCCGCGCTTCTCGACATCGGAGACGGAGATGCCAAGCTCGTCGGCCAGTTCCTTCTCCTTGTCGGCTCCCTTGGGTACGAACTCGTGCAGAGGAGGATCCAGAAGACGGAATACCACAGGCTTGCCGTCCATGATCTTGAGAGTGCTCTTAACAGACGCCTTCATGAAGGGCTCGAGCTCATCGAGGGCCGCTTTGCGCTCTTCGTTGGTGTCGGAGAGTATCATCTTGCGGAGTTTTGCCAGGGGCACCTCGGAATTCTTGCCGTAGAACATATGCTCGATACGGAAGAGACCGATACCTTCAGCTCCGAAAGAAAGGGCGCGTGCCGCATCTTCCGGGGTGTCAGCGTTGGTACGTATGCCAAGACGGCGGAATTTATCTACAATCTCCATGAAGCGGATGAACAGAGGGTTCTCGCTGGCATCCATGGTGTCGATCTTGGTTGCATATACATATCCCTTTGAACCGTTGAGTGAGAACCAGTCACCTTCTTTATAGGTGGTTCCGCCGAAGCTGACGCTGCGGGCGGCAAGGTTGATCTTCATGGACTCGCATCCTACGATACAGCACTTGCCCCAGCCGCGGGCCACGAGGGCTGCATGGGAAGTCATTCCTCCGCGGGTGGTAAGGATACCGGCAGATGCGCGCATGCCTTCGATGTCTTCGGGAGAAGTCTCTTCACGGATGAGAATCACCTTCTTGCCGGCTGCGGCGGCCTCCATTGCGGCCTCGGATGTAAATACGATGGTACCTACGGCTCCGCCCGGAGAAGCAGGAAGTCCCTTGGCGATGACCTCGGCCTTCTTCTCGGAAGCGGGATCGAGGATAGGATGAAGAATCTCGTCGAGCTGTGCGGGAGAAACCCTCATGACAGCCTCTTTTTCATCTATCATGCCTTCGGAGAGCATATCCATGGCCATCTGGAGGGCTGCGATACCGGTACGCTTGCCGATACGGCACTGGAGCATCCAGAGGTGACCTTCCTGAATGGTGAACTCAATGTCCTGCATGTCGTGGAAATGCTCTTCCAGACGCTTGCGGATACCGTCAAGTTCGGCGTAAACCTCGGGCATGGCGGTCTCCAGAGACTGCAGGTGCTTGTTCTGCTCTGTCTTAGTAGCCTCGTTCAGAGGGTTGGGGGTACGGATACCGGCCACCACGTCTTCGCCCTGGGCATTGATGAGCCACTCACCGTAGAACTTATTGTCGCCGGTGGCAGGGTTGCGGGAGAATGCAACACCGGTAGCGGAAGTCTCACCCATGTTGCCGAATACCATGGACTGCACGTTGACGGCTGTGCCCCAGTCATCGGGAATCTTCTCGATGCGGCGATAGGCAATGGCCCTCTTGCCGTTCCATGACTTAAACACTCCGCCGATGGAGCCCCAAAGCTGGTCCTGTGCGGTGTCGGGGAATTCTACTCCGAGAACTTCCTTAACCTTGACTTTGAACTTGTCGCAGAGGTCCTTAAGTTCTTCGGCTGATATTTCGGTGTCGGATTTGTAGCCGCGCTTCTCCTTGAGCTCCTCCATCATGCGGTCGAGCTGCTGGCGTATGCCCTGGCCGTCCTCGGGCTCGATGCCTTCGGCTTTCTCCATGACCACGTCGGAGTACATCATAATCAGACGGCGGTATGCATCATAAACGAAACGGGGGTTGCCGGTCTTCTTGATCATGCCGGGAAGAGTGGTGGAGCAAAGCCCGATGTTCAGAATGGTATCCATCATACCGGGCATGGAACTGCGGGCGCCGGAGCGGCAGCTCACCAGAAGAGGATCCGAAGGGTCACCGAATTTCTTGCCCATAAGCTTCTCAGTGGCCTCAAGTGCAGCTGCTACGTCTTTCTTAAGCTGGTCGGTATAGCCTCCGCCAAGCTCGTAATACTCTGCACAGCACTCCGTTGTGATGGTAAATCCTGCAGGGACAGGCATTCCCAGTTTGCTCATTTCCGCCAGATTGGCGCCTTTTCCTCCGAGGAGTTCCCTCATAGTACCGTCGCCCTCTGCGGTTTTGCCGCCAAAGCGATATACTCTTTTCTTGTTTTCAAACATATTAATTAACAGGTTATCAGAATTTCAGACCGCGAAAATAATAAATAATTTTGGTTCGTAAAAATTTATAGGCTGGGAGTCTCCCTTCAGGGGCCATAAAACATGGGGAAAGGTCCCTGAAGGGAGACTCCCAGCCGCAAAAAAACTATAACAATCTGGAAGCCAGTTCGCTGAGTTCGCTGCGCTCGCCCTTGCGCAAGAACACATGCTGGAACAACTTCTGCCCAGAAAGCTTCTCTGCAATATAGCTCAGTCCGTTGGTCCACTGGTCCAGATAAGGCTGGTCGATCTGGAACACGTCGCCGGTAAACACCATCTTGGTGCCTTCACCGGCACGGGTGATAATGGTCTTAATCTCGTGGGGCGTAAGGTTTTGGGCTTCGTCGATGATAAAGAAACATTTGCCCAGGGAACGGCCCCTGATATAAGCGAGAGGCTCAATTATGAGCTTTTCCATAGTAATCATGGATTCGATTCGCTGAGCTTCCCGCGATCCCGGCCGGAACTGCTCCTTGATGACATTCAGATTGTCCATCAACGGCTGCAGGAAAGGGCTCATCTTGGTTTTCTGGTCGCCCGGCAGGAAACCGATATCTTGGTTCCCGAGTATCACCGTAGGACGAGAAAGGATGATCTGCTCGTAGTCGCGTTCCTGCTCCAGGGCGGATGCCAGGGCCAGAAGGGTCTTGCCGGTTCCGGCGCCTCCGGTGAGCGCTACCAGTTCGATTCTAGGGTTCAGACATGCGTCCAGGGCCATTTTCTGTTCATCGTTACGGGGACGTATCCCATAGGCCTCGTGGGTGCGTATCAGCACTATCTTGTCTCTGGAGGCATCGTAACGGGCGCAGGCGGTCTCGCCGGATCCGTTCTCCCATTCAAAACGGAAGAGCTGGTTGGCCTCCGGCTTGCTCTCCTGTATATCTTTCCAATCTATCGAAGAATCGGGGCCATAGCAGAGGGTCTGCATCTTTGCGGAGGGCAGGGTCATACGGAGAACCTCACGCTGGCGCACTTCCAGTTTGTCTTCGTCTATCTTGTCTGTCAAGTAATCCTGAACGGCCATTCCAGCTGCCTTTGCCTTCAGACGCAGGTTTACATCTTTGGTCACGAGCGCCACGAAGGTTCCGGGATTGTTGTCCCTGACCCAGATGGCGGTGGCGAGGATGCGATGGTCCTGGGTATCGTCTTTAAAAAGCTCCGACAGTTCCGGAGGGAATGGGTGGTTGGGCTCCACCTTTATGCGGCCGAGGCCCTTGCCGATAGGAATTCCGTCTTTCCCGAAGGAACGTCCGTTGCTGATGGTGTCAAGGTCGCGCATAAAGCCCCTTGCATGATAGGAAAGGGTGTCGTTGCCTTTTTTGAACTTGTCCGCCTCTTCGATTACGGCGGTGGGGATAACCAGATTGTTATCCTTGAACTGCCTTATGGCCTTATGGTCATGCAGTATGACATTGGTGTCAAGTACGAAAATCTTGGGTTTGCCCATTGTTAACTATGTGTTAGTCTTCGCCTTCAGCATTTTGTATAAGCGATTCGAGTATAGTCTGTATGCCGGAGACAGCCGAGTGGTTCATGTGCAGTTTTCCGTCACTGGAAGGATGTCCCAGAGGGAAGAAAGCCACGTCCTGAAGCAGGAACTCAGCGTCCACGTAGTCGAAATCGACATCCCGAATCTGAATCACGGCGCCGGGAACTTCTCCGAACAGCACCTTTACCGGATCCTCCTCACCGCAGGAGCGCATGATGCCCGAAATATCGGCATCCACTCCGATGCCGTCCGAGGCCATGCGTCCGAGAGCGGCGTAAAGCCCGCCTTCGTGAACCGTGGCGGCGCTGAGCAGGATTCCATCCTGGGCAAACTCCCTCACCACCTCGAAGCAGTCCATAAGATAATCGGCATCAGACACTTGCGGAGCAAGACCGCCGCTCAGGTGCAGCACCTGCGAGAGCAGCGAATTACCAAGATGGTAATCCGAGGTGTCGAACGGGAGGTACACCACCCAGCTTTGGGGGTCCGGATGCAATGTATTATCTACCAGCAGCGGAGCGCCGCTGAACGGCGTGGCAAAATGCACGTCGAAGGAGCCCGTTTCGCAACTGACGCGGCGCAGCGAAAGCCGGAGGGTGTCGATATAGTCGGCAGCGGCCTCGACTGACGCATAGAATGCCGCCATGTCCCCTACTTTGGACTCGTCGAAGCTCCATTTGGCGGTAAGATGCAGGTCGTCAAGGTAGAAATTGCCGCTTCTCCACATGGTATCTATCAAGGCAGCGGCAACGCGCCCCCGGGTGGAAGGAGCGGCAAACGGTACGCTAAGGCGCCCGCTTGCACCCATGACGGCCTTCAGATAATGCTCCAGCGCGGAAGGATCCAGGTTTATGCGTCCGGGAGCGGGGTCGAAGGTCTCGTCGAGAATGGTCCCGCAAGGATGCTGCGCCTCGGGAACTTTGTCCATTACAGACGCCAGAATCCCGGCGGGATTAATTTCCTGCGGGACTCCGTCTATTATATATCTGGAATGGAGAGCGTCAATCATATTACAAATATAGTTATTTTTCGGATACCAACGCACCGTGTCCTTCATCGTTGGCCCGGTAGTGGGAGGCGTACAGAGACTCTATCTCAACGGCCGGAGTCTGGAAGGTTCCGGTCTGCGTCACGAAGAACTCTTCGCTTATGCTTGTGTTCTCCTCGGGATAGGAATCGAACCAGTATTCGGTCTTGTCTGCAAGCACATTCCTGTAGCCCTGCGGGGTGAAGGTCCAGCCGGCCGAGTAGAGCGGCCGCAGCCACCAGCCATAGTGGCCGGAGAGCTGGCGCACAGGGCGGAACGATGCCGGATGAGGTGCGGTGAGGCGCACGAAACTGCGGTTCTCCTCGCTCCAGATGCTATAGACAGCCGTCACTCTGTCTCCAACCTTAAGGGCATCGCCGTCCTTGAGTTCACGGTCTCCGAGCATGAAGCGGCGGCTCACGGTGAATCCGTTACCGCTGGCCTTCACTTCGGGGAAAGGCTTGGTGAAGGTTCCGCTGAGCAGAATAACCTTGGTCTGAAGCGTCTCGGGGGTACCCCTCAGCACAGAAGCGATGGCCTCTATGTATGCCGGATCTTTTTGCCACTGCTGGGTCTCTTTCTGCAACATGAGCCAGATACGTATGCCTTCGGCTATATCACGTGCCTGCCCGCCCCAGGCGGCATCGGAGCGGCCGTCAGCTGCGGCGGTAAGCAGGTCGCAGAGAAGGGAATGGGCGTACAGCTCGCTCTCGAGCAGTCCCCTCCAGGGCATCACAGCATTAGGATAATAGTAACCGCCGCTGCGATGTGCGACAGAGTACTGCAGGAGCGACTCCACGTCGGCGTCCAGAGAACGAAGTATCTTCTTGCGAAGAGTTACGCCCCAGGCCTTGGCCAGGTCGCCGCCGCCGGGAAGTTGGGCGAGGCTCTGCAGGGTACGCAGACGCCTGGCCTTGGATAGTATCTGTCCGTTCATGCCACGCTCGTCACGGGGCACCAGGTAGGCCTTGACGTCTTTCTTGAACTGCCTGAAGGCCTTGCCTCCGGGAGCCTTGAAGGGCACCTGGGGATACAGGGCGCGGGTCTGGAGGTACAGGGCAAGCGAGATTCCGCCGAACCACCAGGGGCGGTCGGATTTGTTGAAGAAATCCTCGTCCAGATACTTCACTGCAGCAGTCACATCTATGGCGCTCAAATTCTGTTCCGGCATGGCTGCAATGCGCTGGAGCAACGCCGCGGTGATTATGGGCGATGACTCCATGCCTTCGAACCATGCTATGCCTCCGCTCTTGTTCTGGCACGCCGCGATCTTGCCAAGCATTTCCTTGAGAGCTTCGTCGGAAAGGCCGGGGGCGCCCAGCCTGCGGGCCAGGACATTGGAATAATATGCCTCGGTAAGGCTCATGACATTGCCGGAGGAAGGTTCCACTTTGTCCGGAATTGCGGCCTTGATCATGTCCAGGATGCTGCGTTCCACAGGTTCGAGGAAGGATGCGTCAATGTTGACGAACATGCTGCGCAGGCTGGCGATCAGGGCCTGTTTGTCCGCTCCTGCAAGAAGCACCGCAGAATGGGCTTCGGTAATGGTCTGGAGAGGCACTAACACAGGCACGGACACGAACATTGCGTCAGAGCCGTATTCGGAATTATCAGCCACGAAATCCACCTTGATTCCCAGGTTCTTGACTCCTGAAGGAATCTCGAAATCGGCGCTGAAAGGCAACGCGCCTCCGGCCGGAAGCGTGAGCGAAGCCTGACGCACGGCCAGAACAGGGGAAGTCTTGTAGTCTGCGCCGTCGTAGAAACGGATCACGGCCCTTCCGCGCACATCTTTTTCGAGATTATTCGACAGCGTGGCCGCTGCGGTGTAAATGTCACCCGCATACAGGAACTGCGGTTCCACCAAGCCCACCTTGACAGGTATAGTGACCTGCATCTCCTGGCGCAGGACAGCGTTCTTCATGCCCTCGCCATGCGCAAACAGCTGCACGTAGTAGGTTGACAGTCGGTCTGAACCTTTGCAGATAAAATCTATCTTGCCGTTCTCGTCGGAACGGAGGAAAGGTTCCCATGCCATGGTGGCATCGAAATTCTCACGCACTGCCACATCAGCTTCCAGGGCAGATTCTGGAGCAGAATCGAGGCTTGCCGCTTCTTCCGGCACCGCCAATCTGTCCGCAGTATCGTTAGCCTTGCTCATAAGGACCCTCGCTCCAGCTAAGGCCCCCCTGGCCATGTCGTCGTAGAGTTCTCGCCGGTAAGTTCCGCCACCGTTGTAGCCGCAGACATAACTGTAGCCAACGGTAGGCTGGGGACGCCTGGAGGGTTCCACAACGCTCCAATAGTTATCGTTGATGGTCTCCGTGGCCTTATCGAACACTGCCGCGGCGCATTCTACCGACGGGTCAGTGGAAATGATGAAATGGCATTCCTCGCCGGGACGGGCTTTGTCTATGAAGCGGGTAAAGCTCAGCGGCAACGGCTTCTTGATGAACGGCAGCTTCATGACGCGGGTGTATTCGTACGCCTCACCGTCGCGGAAGAATATCACATGCAGGGTGAGCGATTCGGGATACTCCGGCTTGCGTTCGTAGCTTATGGTCTTGAGCGAGCCGGGCTTGCCGTATTCTCCGGAAAGCGTGACAATCTGGTGCTCCAGCACCACGTTCCCGCTCCCGATCAGCTCGACCGCAGCCCAGACTGGACCTTCCGTAGCCCCTATCTGTATTGCGATCTGGTCGCCGGCAAGTTCCTTGAAGAAGCTCTTAACATGCAGATTCAGAGCGGTGTCGCCGTCCTCCGCCTTTATGAAGCTGTATTCCCGTTTGGTAGAAAGCTGTTTGCCTTCTGCGTTATTGGCCAGAACTTCGGCCTCGAGCAAATAAAGTCCCGAGGGACTGCCATTGAGGTCCACGTCCACGGTCTGGCCGGCACCGGTGGTGCCCGAAGCTACTTGTTTGCCGCCGTATTTGATTCTGTACCGGATCTCCATGCCCTTGCGCTCGAGGCCGGCGGTGCTGAAAAACAGGCGTACATAATTGTCACGCACGATCCAGTCTCGCGAACGCCAATCGGTCTCTCTGCCGACAAGGGTGTACTGACCGGGGGTCTTGTTCTTGAGATCCACGTCCAACGGCAGGGAAGATTGAACCGAACGCCATGTATTGAAGCTCAGGGTCTCACCAGTGCCGTCCACAATCTTGACCGTCACCGGATAAGTGTACCCGTAATACTGACGGCTGTCAAAGTCGAAGGAGAACGAACCGTCGGCGGCAAGCTTAAGCTCCCGTTCCTGAATGTCGGGGTCCGTGCCCAGGACGCTGTAGTAGAGTTTGGCGTCGGCAAGTGAATGCCCGGAATATGACTTGACCTTTCCGGAAACCCTGATCTTGTCTCCGGAAAGATAGAGGTTGACGTCTTTGTCCCAGCTGAGATCGAAGGTAGGGAGCACAAATTCATCGACACGGATGCCCCTTGAAGCCAAGTTGTCCTCGCCGGATTTCACCTCCACCGAATACATGCCTCCGCGCTTCACGCCCTCCAGGACGAACTTCCCTGCCACAGAGCCGAAGGCATTTGTGACGAGTTTGAGCGAGTCCACGGTATTGCCCTGAGTATCAATAAGTGAAGCCTCTACAGGCACACCTTCGGGGCACAGGCTGTATTCATAAAGTCCCACATAGAGGACTGCCTTGAAATTGACTGTCTGTCCGGGGTTGTACGCCCCACGGTCGGTTATCAGCACGGTATGCTCTACCGGCTTGTTCGAGAACTGTCTCACCGCTCCCGGATTGGGTGACGACATGTCTATATACTTACTCCAGCGCTTGCGGCCTCCGTCATTGAAGCCGGCCCTGAAATAGTAATGGCGGTATTTGTTGTTGAAATATTTCGAGAGGTTTTCGGGCATGGCGGTATAGCCGTCCAGCTTGACGCCCTTCGACTCGGCAAGCAGTTTTTTGTCGGAGTCGTAGAGATAGAAATCACACTCTTCCAGAGGCTTGCCGCTCATAAAATCGGCCACATACGCTCCATAGCCATCAGCATCGGCACGGACAGAGACCGAGAGGGTCTTTTTTTCATATTCGCCTATTTGTTCATACGCTCCGTATTTGCAGTAGTAATCGTAATCTCCGTCATCTATGTCCGGCAGGGTAAGTTTGATTGTATCCCGCACGTAGTACGACGGTTTCTTGTTTTCGATGTCTTTGGAATAGATGTCTTCGATCCTGAATTTCAGGGATTTGACATTCTTCAAAGACAGAGTAAGAACTCCGTTCGTGATCTCGCTCTCTATATTGCTGGAGTCGAGGTCCTCAATCAACTGGCCTACGTAGGTGCAGCAGTTGGCTATTCGTTTTTCTTCTCCTTTGAATGACTTGCGGTCCGATTCGAACTTCTCGCACTTGGAGCGCAGGGCAATGAAATCTTCCGACGTGGAGCCAGACGCTCTGTTGAGCTTGTAAAACTCATGGTTCAACCGGCTTTCGCGGGCCAGCAACGACACTGCCTTGTCTTTATACTTTTCGGCATAGGCTCCCCACGCCTCATAGTTATCTTCGTCCCGCCATTTGTTGATGGCTGAGTACTCGGCCAGTGCCGCACAAGGATAACTGCCTGAATAATAATCGTTCAAAGGGCATGTCTCACGGCGCAGATACATGCTCCAGAGGGCATATTCATAGTCATTTTCGAGCAGGGCAAGCAGGGCCTTCGAATACTTGGGCGAATTAATGCTTCTGTCGCGGGAATAGAATTCGGGGTTAAAAGACTTGAGCAATGTCTCTTTGTGTTCGGCAACGTAAGACGCCGCCTTGGACCCCCATTGGTCGTGACGATAGAAGAAAACCGCCACCGGCTCGCCCATGGAATCGATTTCCTTCTCCATGGCGCTCAGATACTTCTGGGTATCTTTCCAATTGATGCTGCGCTTTACGTCCACGTAACGTTGGGCGGCATCGTAGAAATCCCAGGCCAGGTGCCTGGATGCCGCTTCTTGTTTTATGGCCTCGAGCGCGGCCGACTGGTCCTGTGGTTTATCGGCCTTTTCGGCCTTGTAATACTCTTTCCAAAGGCTGACCAGAGTATGGCCTTCGGAATCTTTGTTTTGTGAGAATGACATTAGGCTGGACAGAATTAGTACAAGGGTTAGTGCCAATCGTTTCATAAGCTCTCAAAATATGAAATGGCTTCCGACACCACATAAGTGCTTCCGCCTATGTAAATAATAGGGTCGTGCAGGTCCCTGGCCCGCCTGAGCGCCGCACAGACGCCTTCGGCCACGGACTGCTGCTCCGTAAAGTTAAGACTTTTCAATTTCAATGCCAAATCGCTAAGGCTCATCGCCCTGGGAGTATTCGGCTGCACCAGTATGTATTCTGCGTCGGGCGGCAGCAGCGAGGCTATCGAGTCCACGTCTTTGTCTGCCATGGCTCCGTACACTATGATGAGCGGCCTGCCCTCCTTCGCTTCGGCAGGGACAGGGACACGGAACTTCGCTCCGCTCATCCCTCCCACGCTCCCGCGTGGGCCCCTCCCGTTCACGTGGTCACGGGCGGCCACGGTTCCGACGTCCCGGTCGCTGCCGGAGCGAAGGAAGGCGAGACGGGCGAAATTGGCCTCCAAGGCCTGCGGGTTATGGCCTATATCGCATATCACCACAGGGTCGTCACAAAGTTGTTCCCAGCGTCCCCTGAGTCCGGTGGCCTTTTTGTAATCGGCCACGGCAGCCGGTGAGTATCCGTCATGGCCAAGGATTTCGAGTGCAGACAGGGCCACTTTCCAGTTCAAAATCTCTGTGCCTTCGAGCCCGGCCGGAGCTGCGGGCAGGTCGAAATCTTCGGCGAAATAGAGCGGAGAAGCAGCTTGAGCGGCAGCCGACCTGAACACCTCTTCGGTCTCCTGGTCCCTGCCCCATACCAATGCCGGCACTCCAGGCTTGAAAATGCCCGCTTTCTCGGCCGCTATAAGGGCTCTTGTGGAGCCAAGTAAATCGCAGTGATCCAGCCCTATAGATGTGATGACACTTAACTCGGGAGTGATGATGTTGGTGCTGTCCAGACGGCCCCCGAGCCCGGTTTCTATAACGGCGATATCCACGCCGGAATCGGCGAACCAGCGGAATGCCATTCCGGTAGTAATCTCAAAAAAAGACAAGCCGGGGCGATCATAGCTGTCCAGGAAGGAACACACTGTCTCCTCCGGAATCATCTCCACTCCGCCGCTGCTGATTATCTTTATCCTTTCCCTGAAATCGAGCAGATGCGGCGATGTATATAGCCCGATCCTGAGACCTTCGGACGCAAGGGCGGCGGCAAGCATGGAGCACACCGTGCCTTTGCCGTTGGTCCCGGCAACATGTATGCTCCGGAAAGCTTCATGCGGATTGCCCAGGGCCCTGGCATAAGATAGCATCTGACCGAGCCCGGGTTTGTAGGCATCTGCGCTGAATCCGGCCGACTGAACGCTCCGGTGACGCTCAAACAGCCTTTCCACTACTGATTTATAGTCCATCAGAGATACGTCTCGAAGTAATCTGTAAATCTAAGGTACAAATGCTCCCTCCAGGGGCCTATTACATTATGTTCACTGCGAGGATAGGGGTAGTAATCGGCAAGTTTGTTATTCTCCACACAGGCCTGGATAAAGCTCATCGAATTGATGGGCAGCACCGTACCGTCTTCCATACCCTGGCAGATGAGCAGGCGGCCGTCCAGTTTGGAAGCCTTGTCCACCAATGAACTGAGGGCGAAGCCTTCGGGATTGGTATCGGGCGTATCCATATAACGTTCGCCGTACATCACTTCATACCATTTCCAGTCTATGACGGGCCCTCCGGCGGCGGCCACTTTGAACAGGTCGGGACGGGAGGTCTTGAGCGTTATAGTCATGAAGCCACCGTAGCTCCAGCCGCAGACGCCGATACGGCCGGTATCAACCCATCCTTCGGCAATCAATTGTTCCAAACCCTTTATCTGGTCTTCGCTTTCGGCCTGTCCGCAGCGGCGGTTGATGGCCTTCTCAAAGGCCGCTCCGCGGTTGTCGGTGCCCCTGTTGTCCTGTATGTACATAACATATCCCTTCTGCGCCATGAGCAGTTCCCAAGGACGGTACGAAGCCAGCCAGCTGTCGGTAACCATCTGACTGTGAGGGCCTCCGTACACATACACTATGAGCGGGTACTTGCGCGAAGGGTCGAAGTCCGCCGGCTTGATGAGGCGGTAGTAGTTGAGATATTCGGGATCTGCCGACGGCACGGTGCCCATTTCGACCGTTATGCCGGCATACTCTCCCATAGGCACCGCCGATTCATGCAGCAGCTTCTCCAGAGTGCCGTCCGCCTTGCGCAATTCCGTGCGGCCAGGCATGTCCACGGCGCTCCAGCGGTCTATAAAATGGGAGAAATCGGGGCTCATCTGCACCCTGTGCGAACCGCTCCCGGAGGTCAACTGTTCCGGTTTTCCGATTCGTATTTTGGCGAGTTTCTGAGGCTTGCGGCCTGCAGTCAGCTTGGTGAGCTTGACCCGGAACAAGTGATTCTCGACCGGAGACACTTCCGCCGAAGTATAATAGACATATTCTCCGTCATTGCCCACATACGCAACGTCGGCGCAGCAAGAAGTCAAACGCCTTATACCTCCCTGCAGGTCACACAGATATAGCTGTCGGAAGCCGTCGCGGTTGTCGGTACGGTAGATAAAAAACTCAGTACCCTTGACGAACCACACTCCGTCCCTCGGTTCCACCCAGGCTTCATTGTGCTCCTCCAGCAAGGTAGCTTTGAGGCTTCCGTCGGATGCATCGTACAGCTGCAGCTTAAGATTGTGCTGAGAGCGGTCGAGCACCTGCACCAGAAGGGCCCTGGAGTCAGGCGTCCAGCTCACTCCGGCTATATAGCGTTCGTCATCGAACTCGTTGACATCGAGGGTTTTGAGCACATTGCCAAGAGTATCGCACACGCACAGGGACACATGCTCCGAGGGCATCCCGTTCATAGGATACTTTATCGAATTCAGAGATCCGCAGCGGGAGTTGATGTCCAGTAACGGAAAAGAATTGACCGCTGTCTCATCCACCCTGTACACTGCCATAAGGCTCCCGTCCGGCGAGGGATACCAACCCCTGTTTATGCCGAATTCATTGCGCGACGGCACTTTGCCGTAGCTCACTTCGGGGTTGGCCGACTTGGGAAGCACCGGATAGCGGGGCATGCGGCGTATCATTTTATCGGTGAGCTGCGAATCTTCGGTCCAGCCGAAATATTTCTGATCCGGGGCTCCGGCCCTGCGTGTGATATCGTGGCATGTAAGCACTTTCCCCTCCGGGGAACCTACAGTAACACTTTTCAAAACCGTACGCGCCGAGGGTTCACCTGCACTCAGTGGCAGGAAGGCGAAGGCTGCGGCGGCAAAGGCCGCAAGAAAAAATGAATGTCTCATACAGTCACAAAGATAATCAAAAATTATTGCTAATTTCGCGCAGAAAGAAACGATAATACACTAAATGATGAAAAAATATCTGCTGCTATTTGCCTCCCTTGTTGCGTGCTTTTCTGTATATGCTCAGAACAGAGATGCTTTCGAAGAAATAAGGCAAGATCCCAACAAGTCCGGCACCGTATTCTACATGTACAATCACGACGGCATTCCTGCCGCCGCCACTCCGCCAAGAGGATACAAAGCATTCTATATCAGCCACTACGGAAGACACGGAGCCAGAAACCACTCATCTGAATCCGATTTTGACGCCGTGAAGCGCCTGCTGGACACCGCATCCGAAAGGAATCTGCTGACCCCGGCGGGAATAGAGCTCAAGACAAGTTTCGACAGGATCTATCCGATACTGCACGGGCGCTCCAGCGACCTGTGCGGCATCGGAGCCGAGCAGCAGTACAAGATTGCCCACAACATGTTCAGGAATTACCCGAAGGTGTTCCGCGGCAAAGCCAGGATCGACGCTGTATCCACAAATGTTCCCCGCTGCATACTCACGATGGCGGCATTCTCCGACCAGTTGCTTCGCGAAAATCCCAAGCTGGAGATACACAAGCAGGCCAGCAACTCCACAATGTACTACCTCAATCCTTTCTCGCTCTACAATAAAGACGTAAAGCCGACCGACGAAGGATACAACAACAAATACGCCTACTGGCAGAACGATTTCCACGACCTGTTGAAAAAACGTTTACACCCCGAAGCGGTCTTCTCCCCTCTTCTGACAGATCTCTCCCTGCTGGACGAAATAGATGACCCCATCCACCTGGAGCGGGCGCTGTTCGCAACGGTCGCGAGCCTGCAGTGCAACGACCTCATCCACGAAAGCTTGTGGAAATTCATCCCGCACGAGGAAAGGTGCAACCTCTTCGAGTGCTATAACTTCCGTTTCTACGCTTCCAAAGGCGCCGACACCCTTTATCAGAAAGGGCGCCAGTGGGCATTTGTATGGACTACGATGCAGGACATCCTGGACAAGGCGGACTCCGACCTTGCCACCGGCGACTACAGCGCGAGGCTCCGTTTCGGCCATGATATCATAGTGATGTCTCTGATGGTGCTACTGGATATCGAAGGATACAACATTCCGGCGGGAAGCATAGACGACGTCAAGAACGTATTCCGCGCCTACGACTTCCCCATGTCGCTGAACATGCAGTTCGTTTTTTATAAGAACTGCGCCGGCGAAGTGCTGGTCAGGGCCATGTACAACGAGAGGGACATCAAGTTCCCTATAGCCGACTGCGGAACTCCGTACTACTATCGATGGGAAGACTTCAGGGCCTTCGCCCTCAAGCGTATCGACCTGGCGCACAACATCATAGCCACAACGCAAGCACCCCCGAAGAAGAAATAAACTTTTCTAAGGGGGCTGAGTGAAAAGATTCTTCACTTCGTTCAGAATGACAGGTGCATGTCATTCTGAGGCAGGTTCACCTGCCGTAGAGTAACGGATTTCGGTAAGGAACAGGGCGTGGCCCGGCACGGACTCGCCGGCGTTGGAACGGAGCGACGGCCGCTTGGGCGCCGATTTGTCGGCCTCCAGTATCAACGAAGAAAATGAATCAAGAGTACGCCTGCCGCGGCCCACTTCGAGCAGTGTGCCCACTATTGCCCGCACCATGTTCCGCAGGAAGCGGTCGGCCTCAATCGTAAAGCACCAATACACAGCACCTTCCCCCGCCTGGCCCAAGACCGGAGAATATGGCTTCCACTCCGCCTTGAATACCGTGCAGACAGAAGTCTTGTTGTCTCCACCCGACTTTTCGAAACAGCAAAAGTCATGAGTCCCGAGCAGCATCCCGGCAGCTTTATTCATGGCGTCAAAATCCACGTCAGGATAGCCATAGTAGTAAGAAGAAGCCTCCAGGAACGGATCCTTGACCCGGTGCAGGAAATACCGGTACTGCCGGCATACAGCAGAAAAACGAGCGTGAAAATCAGCATCGGCCTCACTTACGCTTTGCACCGCAATCGCCTTGGGCAGCACGGCATTCAGCTTATACTTCAACTGCTTGCAGTCCAACTGTCCCTCAAAATCGAAATGCGCCGTGTAGCCCGAGGCACTCACGCCGGTATCGGTACGCCCTGCCCCCACAACTCCGACAGAAGCTTTCAGCAACATGCCCAGAGCCTTCTCAAGTTCCCCCTGCACAGAAGGAGAAGACGGCTGCACCTGCCAGCCGCAGAAGGGAGTCCCGTCGTAACACAAGTCTATCCTGTATCTCATAACTTTTACGTAGAAGGCAAAGATAAACGTTTTTTTCGCCTATTGCAACAAGCACCGGCGGGCACATTTTTTGCAGATTATATAAATCTTGCGTAAAACCAAAAACAATATGGAAAGTGTTAACATAAAGGAACTCAACGACCGCATACAGAAAGAAAGCGAATTCGTAGATATCCTCTCCCTTGAAATGGGCAAGGTCATCGTGGGCCAGAAACAGCTCGTAGAAAACCTGATGATAGCCCTCCTGGCCGATGGACACATACTTCTCGAAGGTATGCCCGGTCTGGCCAAGACATTGGCCATCAGCACATTGTCCAAGGCCATAAACGCCAAGTTCAGCCGCATCCAGTTCACCCCCGACCTGCTTCCGGCCGACGTGACCGGCACCCTCATCTACTCCCAGAAGAAAGAAGAGTTCGAAGTTCACAAAGGCCCCATCTTCGCCAATTTCGTACTGGCAGATGAAATCAACCGCGCCCCCGCCAAGGTCCAGTCCGCACTGCTCGAAGCCATGCAGGAGCGCCAGGTAACCCTGGGCGACCAGACCTACCGTCTCCCCGAGCCTTTCCTCGTGATGGCCACCCAGAACCCCGTCGAGCAGGAAGGCACCTATCCCCTGCCCGAAGCCCAGGTGGACCGTTTCATGCTCAAATGCCTGGTGGACTACCCCAAGAAAGAAGAAGAAAAACTCATCATAAGGATGAACAACAGCGGCGAGTTCCCTACTCCCAACGCAGTAGTGTCTCCCGAAGACATTGTCCGCGCCCGCAAGCTTGTCCGTGAGGTGTACATGGACGAAAAGATAGAGCGCTACATTGTGGATATTGTCTATGCCACCCGCACCCCTTCGGAATACGGACTCAAGGAGCTTGAAGGACTGATTTCCTTCGGCGGCTCCCCCCGTGCCAGCATTTCCCTCAGCCTCGCGGCGAAGGCATATGCATTCATCAAGCGCAGGGGTTACGTGATTCCCGAAGACGTGCGCGCCGTGTGCTACGAAGTGCTGCGCCACCGTATCGGCCTCACCTACGAAGCTGAAGCAGAGAACGTTACCACCGAACAAATCATAGAGAAAGTAATCAACGCAGTAATAGTTCCGTAATGGACAACGCCACCGAGTTACTCAAGAAGGTCCGCAAAATCGAGATAAAGACCAAGGCGCTATCGCACCAGATATTCGCCGGCGAATACCATTCCGCCTTCAAAGGGCGCGGTATGGCATTCAGCGAGGTGAGGGAATATCAGTGGGGTGACGACGTGCGTTCCATGGACTGGAACGTGACGGCACGCCTCCGCAGTCCCTACGTGAAGGTTTTCGAGGAAGAGCGTGAGCTCACCGTGGTGCTTCTGGTGGACGTAAGCCGCTCGGGACTCTTCGGAACAGCCGGAGGCACCAAGC
This sequence comes from uncultured Bacteroidales bacterium, assembly GCA_946403855.1. Lineage (GTDB taxonomy): Bacteria > Bacteroidota > Bacteroidia > Bacteroidales > UBA932 > Cryptobacteroides. The sequence continues at coordinate 10,969 of CAMJBH010000002.1, read as the reverse complement.
GCGAACGCATTGCCGAAATAGCTGCCGTGCTGAGTTTCAGCGCCATCCTGAACAACGACAAAGTGGGCGCCCTGTTCTTCAGCGACAAAATAGAAAAATTCATCCCGCCCAAGAAAGGACGCAGCCACCTTCTGCACATCATCAGGGAGATGCTCCAGCTTGAGCCCCAGTCGGACGGCACTGACATAGGAGCTGCCCTGAGGTATCTCGCCAATGCTCTTAAAAAGAAATGCACTGCGTTCATTCTCAGCGACATGCTCGATGCAGACGAAGACGGCACACCCCGCTACGAAGACGCCCTCAAAGTGGCGGCGGGAAGGCACGACCTCTCTATAATCAAGGTGCATGACCCGCGCGAGAGGAGCATCGTCCCGGTGGGCCTGGTGCATATAAAAGACGCCGAGAGCGGGCGTTCCGCCTGGATCGACACCGATTCTCCCAAGGTCCGCAAGGCCTACGCGGAATGGTTCAACGCCTTGTCGGCCAAAGAAGAGAAGCTTTACAACAAATATCAAATAGATAGTATAGACATAGCCACCGACCAGGATTACGTCAAAGGCCTGATGGCGCTATTTTCCCATAAATGAATCTGTTGACAATCATATTGGCCGCTGTCCTGGACATAGTGCCAGGAGGGGACGCCGTCCTGGAACAACTCCAGAAAAGGGACAGCATCCTCATTGCCGACCAGATGCGTTACTCTGTGACGGTCAGCGGGATGGACAAGGAAAGCGGGATTTTTCTGCCCGACCTTTCCTCCGTCTCCAACGACACGCTGACCCTCCTGGGAAGCTGGCAGCTGGACACCCTCTCCGGCGGCAAGGCCGTACGCTCCCGCAACGCGAAAGCAGCGGAAAAGATTCTCCGCAAGCCTTTTGACCTGCGCGCCAGCATCATTCTCGTTCCTTTCGAAGAAGGACGCTACCAGCTGCCGGACATCCCCGTGGTGCGCAGCCGCGCCGACCGCTCCGACACCCTGCTTTTCAAGGGTGTGGAGATGGAAGTGAAGACCATGCCGGTGGACACCACGACATTCGAAATCCACGACATAAAAGGGCAGATACTTTACCCGGTTACATTCAAAGAGCTGCTTCCATGGATAGGCGGCGGCCTGCTGGCTGCGGGGCTCATCGCCCTGGGCGTATGGCTCATTATGCGCGCCAGTAAACGCAAACAGGAGGCGCTGAAGCCCAAGGATCCGGCCTACATAGTGGCCCTGCGCGAGCTGGATAAATACCGTTCCGACAAATTCTGGGCTCCCGAGAAGCAGAAAGCTTTCTACTCGGGTATAACTGACGCCCTCAAATTCTATATCGACGACCGGTTCGGGGTGGATGCCCCGGAAATGACCACGGCAGAACTGTTCGACGCCCTCAAGTCAGACAAAGACATCAGTCCCGAAATGTTCAATTCCCTCAAGGAGCTTTTCGAGAGGGCCGACTTTGTGAAATTTGCCAAGCACGTGGTGAGCGACGAAGAAAACGCCAAGGCCCTGCCTCTGGCTGTGAGCTTCGTAACCACAACTTATCAGGCTGATATAGAGAAAGAAACAAGCGGGCAGGAGGCCGCGGAGGACTGATGTATTTCGAGTATCCAAAGCTTTTGTGGCTCCTTGCTGTCCCGGCGCTGCTCGTGCTACACTACATATGGATGGAGCTGAAGGGCCGCCGGCCCCACCTGAGGGTTTCGAAGGCTGCGCCATGGCTCAAGGCCGGCACTTCCCCGCTCGCCGTGCTCAGGCATCTTCCAATGGTTCTGCGTACGGCAGCTCTTTGCCTCATAGTGGTGGCAATCGCCCGTCCCCGCTCGAGCACCGAGATCGAAAAGATTGATACCGAAGGTATTGACATCACCCTCGCCATGGACGTATCCACCAGTATGCTGGCAAGGGACTTCACGCCCGACAGAATAAGCGCAGCCAAAGACATTGCCATAGAGTTCATCGCCCAGAGGCCTTCGGACCGTATGGCGATAGTGGTATTCGCCGGCGAGAGCTACACCCAGTGCCCGCTAACGACAGACCGAGCCACACTCATAAACCTCATGAAAGAGGTGCAGACCGGACTTATCGAGGACGGCACCGCAATAGGCAACGGACTTGCCACCGCCGTGGCCAGGATGAAGGATTCCGACGCCAAAAGCCGCGTGGTGATACTTCTCACCGACGGTGTGAACAACTCCGGAGAGGTGTCTCCACAGACTGCTGCCGAAATTGCAAAGACCTATGGAATAAGGGTTTATACTATAGGAGTCGGCGCCAACGGCATGGCCCCATACCCTGTCATGACACCTTGGGGCATGGATGTCCAGCAGATGAAGGTGGAGATAGACGAAGAACTTCTGAAGCAGATAGCGGACGCAACCGGCGGACGCTATTTCCGCGCAACCGACAACACCAAGCTTTCGGAGATTTACGCCGAAATCAACAAGATGGAGAAGGCGCGCACCACCATTGACAGTTTCCCGGTTTACAAAGAATTGTTCGGTAAATACGCTCTGGCGGCTCTTATATGCCTGCTGCTGGAACTTATTGTCCGATTGCTCATAAGGAGGATGCCGTAATGTTATATTTTGCTTCTCCTCAATATTTGTGGCTGCTGTTGCTGATCCCGCTCATCCCCATAGTTTACGGGATCGTACGCTCCCTGCGGAGCAGGCGCATACGCCGTTTCGGCGACGAGCAGCTTGTGCGTTCGCTCATGCCGTCATGGTCAGGCCCCAAGGGCTGGATTCGGATCATCCTGTGGGACCTTGCCTTCCTGTGCTTCGTGATAGGCATCGCCCGCCCGCAGATGGGCGCAAAACTCAAGGAGCACGAAGCCAAAGGCGCAGAAATAATGATTTGCCTGGACGTCTCCAACTCCATGCTGGCCGAAGACTACTCGCCAAGCAGGCTCGACAGGGCCAAGCTTGCCATCTCGCGCATGGTAGATAAACTGCAGGGCGACAGAATTGGTCTGATAATCTTCGCTGGTTCGTCATTTGTGCAGCTCCCCATCACCACCGATTATGTGTCCGCCAAAATGTTCCTGGGCAATATAGACACCGGTTCGGTGCCTGTTCAAGGAACCGCCATAGGCGACGCCATACTCACCGCGGCCAAGAGTTTCAGCGCCCAGAGCGAAAAGAGCAGGGCCATAATAGTTATCACCGACGGCGAGAATCACGAAGACGACGCGCTCGACGCCGCACGTCAGGCAGCGGAGCTTGGCATCAAGATATACACCATCGGTGTGGGATCTCTCCGTGGGCAGCCGATACCGATGAACGGAGAGTTGCTTAAAGACAAAGACGGCAACATAGTGGTGAGCCGGCTCGACGAAAACACGCTCAAACAGATTGCTGAGGAAGGACACGGAGCCTACGTTCACGCCGGCAACGAAGAATTCGGGCTGAACCCCATCATCGACGACATCAAGAAGATGGAAGCCGAGAAATACAACTCCATCATTTTCGAAGATTTTGACGAACAGTTCATGTACTTTTTCGGTGCGGCGCTCGTTCTGTTTGTTCTTGAAATGCTCATTGGAGAGCGGCGCCACAAAAGGAGGTTGTTTGAATGAAACGTCTGATATACATCATATTGCTGCTTGCTTCGGCGAGCTTGTCGCTTGAGGCGCAGACCGACAGGCGAGAAGTCAGGTCGGGCAACCGCAAGTTCAAGAAAGAAGCATACAAAGAAGCCGAGATAGACTACCGCAAGGCGGTTGTAAAGGATTCCCTGTCTGTCGCTGCTAACTACAATCTGGGCTCAAGCTTGTACCGCCAGCAAGACTGGGACGGTGCTCTCAAGGCTCTCGACCAGGTTAAAGACATTGCTCCCCTCGGTCCCGATGCCGCAAAGTGGCACTTCAACCGAGGAGACGTGGCTCTGCAGAAGAAAGACTATGCTTCAGCGGTGAAGGCTTTCCGCGATGCACTGCTGCTCACGCCGGACGACCTGGAGGCCAAGGAGAATTACATCTACGCCAAGTTGATGCTGCAGAACCAGCAGAACGGCGGAGGCGGAAACAACCAGGACCAGCAGCAGGACCAGCAGCAGGACCAGCAAGATCAGCAAGACCAGCAAGACCAGCAGAACCAGGATCAGAATCAACAGAACCAGGACCAGCAAGACCAGCAGCAAGACCAAGATCAGCAGAATCAGGATCAGCAGAATCAGGATCAAAAAATATCCCCTCAGCAGGCCCAGCAAATGCTTCAGGCAATTCAAGCTAAAGAGAAAGAAACCCAGGATAAAGTAAAAAAGGAAAAGGCCGACCTGTTAAAGGCCCGCCAGAAAGAAAAGAATTGGTAGGAAATGAAACGCATCTGCATATTCGTCATAAGCTTTTTAACTGCTGCGCTCAGTTTGGGAGCCCAGAACACCATCAAGGTCAACGTTCAGAACTTGGTGGCCCTGGACGAACAGTTCAGCATTTCCTTCGTCATTGAAGGCGAAGGCAAAGTGAGCAGTTTCGAGTGGTCTCCAGGCGATGATTTCCAGCTGGTATGGGGCCCGCAGAAAGGCACTTCCAGCTCTATAAGCATAATTAACGGCAAGCGGACGCAATCTTCGCAAACAACTTATACCTACGTACTTATGCCTCGCTCTACCGGCACTTTCCAACTACCGGAAGCAAGCGCCACCATAAAGGGCGAAACGATAAGTTCGAAACGGGTGTCCATCCAGGTTGTTTCGAACGGCAGTTCCCAGGGCGGGCAGGCCGTGGGAGGCAGTTCCAGTTCCTCTTCCGGCAGCGGCCAGACGGGCAGTCAGGCGGGGACCATTCCTTCCGACGACATATTCCTGCGCCTGTCGGTGAGCAAGACAAAGGCAGTCGTGGGAGAGACCATAAGCGCCACCCTTAAACTCTATCACAGAGTGAATATCGCCGGCTTCGAAGACGCCAAGTTCCCCAGTTTCAACGGATTCTGGAGTCAGGAAGTGCAGGCTCCGAGCAATATTGAGTTCCACCGCGAAAGCGTTGGCGACCGCATCTACAACGCCGCCGTCCTGCGCAGCTGGACACTCATTCCACAGCAGGCCGGAGAAATAGCCATCGACCCTGCCGAATTAGTGTGCCTGGTGAATGTCCGCAAACAAAGCAGCGGCACGGGCAGCATCTTCGACAGTTTCTTCCAGGACGACTACCAGACTATACGCAAGCGGGTTACGACTCCCGCCATAAAGATCAACGTGGCCCGCATCCCCGCAGGAGCGCCAAGCTCGTTCGGCGGCGGCGTGGGTAGTTTCCGCATGACTGCGGCACTCACCCGCGACTCCCTGCAAACCCATGATGCCGCAGCGCTCAAGATCACGGTCACAGGCAAGGGCAATATCGCGCTGCTGGAGGCTCCAAAGGTGAATTTCCCTCCAGATTTCGAAGTGTACGACGTCAAGACCAGCGAATCCTGCGGAAGCAAGACTTTCGAGTATCCATTTATACCCCGCAGCCACGGCAACTTCACCATAGGCCCCGTAGAATACAGCTACTATGATGCCTCAGCCTCTAAATTCGTGACCCTCAAGAGCTCCGAAATGCCCCTCAAGGTCAGCAAGGGCCCTGATTCGGCTCCCTCACAGGCCGGCGGAGGACAGCTGGTGGTCAATCCCAACCGCAAGGACGTGCGCGACCTGGGGAGTGACATCCGTTTCATCTCCACCCGCAAGCCTTCGCTCTCCAAGGCAGGATACTTCTTCGTAGGTTCCGGACTCTTCTGGCTCATAGCGGCCCTGCTTATTGCAGCAGCTGCGGCGGCATACTTCGGAATCCGAGGACTTGAAGCCCGACGGGCCGACGTGGTGGGTTCGAAAAACCGCGGCGCCACCAAGATGGCGCGCAAACGCCTGTCGCTGGCCGGAGAATTCCTTAAGAAAGATCTGTACACAGCTTTCTACGAGGAGCTCCACAAGGCCCTGCTGGGATTTGTGAGCGACAAGCTCAACATGCCTGCCGCCGACCTGAGTAAAGAAAACATAGCCGAGAGGCTCACTGAAGGCGGAGCAAGCGAAGATCAGGCAAAGCGCTTTACCGAACTTCTCGACGCCTGCGAATTCGCCCGATATGCCCCGTCAGAAGGCCACGAGGCCATGAATGCTCACTTTGAAGGTGCAGTAAGTGTCATTTCAGAGATTGATTCAGCCATGAGACGTAAGCCCAAGAGCGCCACCGCAGCCGCAATAATTGCATTGTTCATGATGGCTATTCCGTCTGTGACAAACGCCGCCGAACCCCAGGACGGGCTGTGGGAACAGGGGGTACAGGCCTACAGCGAGTCCCGCTGGCAGGATGCCGCAGACGCATGGACGCAGATCGCCGGCTCCGGGCAGGAAAGCGCAAGCCTGTATTACAACATTGGCAACGCCATGTACAAAGGAGGAGACAATGCCAGGGCCATTCTTTGGTACGAGAGGGCGCTTAAAGTTGATCCTTCCTATGAAGACGCACGTGTAAACCTAGAGTTCGTCCAGACACAGATTCAAGACAAGATCGAAGAGGTACCCGAGTTCTTCCTCGAAGCGTGGGGACGCAAAATGTGCTGGCTCCTGCCGTCTAACGTATGGGCTGTGCTTTTCATCGTGTTCTTCGCTGGCACCTTGGCAATGCTGCTGGTGTTCCTGCTGAGCCGCGGACGCGGTCGCAAAATCGGATTCTTCACCGGGCTGGTGCTACTTCTTATCAGTCTCCTGTGCCTTGATTTTGCATTCTGGCAGCGTACAGAAGGACTCAAACACGACAGTGCCATAGTCACTCAGGCCGTGAGCGAAGTCAAGAGCTCTCCGGGCAGCGGAGTAAGCCTCTTCGTGCTGCACGAAGGCACCAAAGTGCGCATTATCGAGACCGTAGGCGACTGGCAGAACATCGAGCTGGCCGACGGACGCCAGGGCTGGATACCGACAGGAGACCTGACGGTAATCTGACGTCTGTTCTTCATTCTGTTATCTGCGGCACGTAACCGGCTGATTTTCAAGTGCTTCGCGCTCGCGTCTGTGGGAATTTCTTCCACAGACAGAGTGGCTAAATACCTGGGGCACAGGAAGATGCCATTCTGCAGGGCAACCGGTATTTTCGCTCTGTCGGGAGAGAATTCGGCTGTTTTTCTCCAGTTTACTTGGTTGTTCCGCCGTTCGGGAGAGAATTCGGCGGTTTTTCTCCCGCTGTTCCCCACTGCGAGTCGCCAAACGGGCAAGGTGCAGAAAAATGACCGACACCTTGCCCGCAGCAATTGAAGTTGTCTTACCAATCAATCCAAAAGATCTTTTGCAATTCATTCCCGATTATATCCACAAGGAAGTATAATCTTATTATAAATCAGGAAAGCAAAAACGGTGAGCGTACCATTTAGGGTAAAGAATTGCTTTCTTTTTTGAAGGTGATATATTTTCGATTGATTCCTTTTTTGTAATATAGTTATTAACTGTCTCTCTATCGTACAACGGCTCAACTGTTAAAATGTAATGGGGTACATCTTCTAACATGGGCTCCACCGGGACAGACTCAAGGGAATCTAATTTTGTTTTATAGAATGATGAGTCGGGATTATCCGATACTAAAGCAACATAGTTTTTACCGTATGGATTATTTATGTATTGTCCTGGGTCGTACCACACCAATTCAAGAAGAAATTTCGATGGAAGAGGATCAAAAAGGTAGAACTCAACCTCTCCTATTCTCTTATCAAAAATAGTACTAAAATGACTTGTGCTATACAATGATCTCCCCATTGATAGTTGGCCCTCAGCTCTTGATGAAAACTCTGATTCATTTACTGGTGTATTACTCATAATATCCTCTCTGATGTTGTGTGGGAGTATATAAAAAACCTTTGATTCTTCATGACATGCAGGATCTGAGACGAATTCATGAGAGAATTTCTCAGGCATAACATACAGAGCATCTTTATAAATCGCTAATACAGGTTTCTTGATGGTTATCGTATCCATAAAGAAACGCACCCCCAAAAAATCATCATCAAAAGTATTCAGGTAGTGGACGGATTTTATATTTGATTCTTGGCAACTACTTAGCATTACCAGAATTAGCATTTGAATAACGCGTGAATTCATACCCCTTGTCAATAATATCATTAATAGTTTGTTGGCTTATTTCTTGTGTTTGGTTTTGCACATTCCCGGCCATTAATCCATTTGGTTCATGAATAAACTTTCCATCAGGCCCTTTTTGAAGTGCTGCACCCATTGAATGGAGCATCTCGTGGAGAATTGTATTCAACGCATGACTGTGATATCAAAAGATACTGGATGAGTTTCACCATCTTTAGAATATTTAAGCCCTTTGGCATTATTTAGAAACAATGCTGCTTTCGCAATTGCATCATAAGTATTTATGCCATGGTACTTAGAATGATCCACATAAAAACGAGCAGAAATGACCTTTGTGTTTTGTCTTGTCTTTATTTGTCTATCCATTCCATCTGGATCCTGAAACGAAACCGGATCCCCGGCGCAGTAGTTATAGGGGCTGAAGCCGTAATACTTCTCGCTCATGGGGTCCCGGGTGGTCCAGCGGCAGAGGCAGTCGTCGTAGAGCCTGGCGCCGAAGTCCAGGAGATTCACGCCGGCAGTGGTCTGCACTTCCTTGCCAGAGAAGCGCCAGCGGTTCGCCGCATCGGCAGCAAGGCTGGGATTTTCATGCCTCCCGCCGTACGGATAGTAGTCATTGCGTTCAAGAACCTGCCCGTTCCTGACAACCGCCCTCACGCTGCCCAGATGGTCGGTAGCGTGGCGGTCGGCCACCCAGGAGCCAGCGACCCTGCGTATCATGCCGCCGGCAAACGGGGTGCTGTCAAATAGCCACTCTCCCTCACGGAGCGCGAACACCATCGATCCCAGATAGGCATAGCCGTCTTCGTTCTGCTCGCCAAGCACTTGCGCCTTCGTGCCGTCGGACAGGTATGAGTAGGCAGCCTCGTCGGACGAGGTGCTGATGGAACAGGGCAGACTGAGGATATTGTAACTGAGAGTCTGTGATAAAAATCTTCTTACACGATGAATCATATTTGTACCAGAAGAATAATTAGTCGGGGCCTTCAATCATGAAAGGATCCAAGCCCCTTTCTCATTAATAATCTTTACGCCATTTGCGAAATACTGTTTTCCCCTCCGGAGCTCACGCATCATTAGTATACTTAGATAAACAAATCATCATAAGGCAGATTCTTCAAGAATCTATACTCTTTAGTCTTTCGTCCCTTTTTCCACAATTTAAAAGGGCGCATGTAACAAGGCACGCCTCCGCTTGGAGTTTTGAATTCAAAACCCTCAACCGGAATTATGTATACAAGTAATTCTGAGTGTTCTCCTTTTCCTTTATGAACATAAGCATGGTCGTTGATGCTCTTGATTATTTCGAGAAAGGATTCTCTTGATTTTGTAGGTATGCGATAATGTCCATTATTGAACAGTGTTTCCGGTACTTTCTCCTTGCTACTCATATATTTCTTCATTGCATTTGAAGGCAATAAATAAGCAGTATCAATACTCGTATTATCTTCTGAAAATGGTCTAGAAGTAAGTAATACTAAATAGAAATAATCCAAGGTAAGTTGTGAAAAAGAATTGTCTAAGATGTTATCAAACAGTTGAACATCACTCCGTCTTACAAAATAATACGATATTACTAATTGGCGATTGTGATAATAATCCGACCTAAAAAACAACGAATCGATTTGACCGCGAATGCTTACATAGTTTTCTTGTTGCGTGAGAGTGGTGGATTTTACTCCATATCGCAAAAAGCTGTCATATTCTAGACTTGTTCCGGAGTAGAGAAAAATAGAACTTGCCGGATAACAATCTAAATAATGCTTATTGTACCAATATTCTTTGCTTGAGCCATCTTCATTACGTAATATGTGTGGACCATAAAAACCTTTAGTATTTAAAACAACAGCGTTTCCTCCGAATGTGAGAGCATCATAATAATCATCAGAATGAAGAATAATATGCTGATCACGAGCAAGAAAACCCTTGTCCTGGGCTTGAGCATTATTTCCCAGGGCAAGGATTAAGATGATAATAATAATAAAACGTTTCATCTGTTTTGAAACCTTAAAATCACTTCATTAACAACAGAGTTGATTTGTGTCGCAAGTTCAGTGTTACTATCTATCCAGCCGTTAATAGCAACATAAAAACCAGCTTCGTCATCCCAAACCGAGCCTAAATAAGTAGTTACGTATTTGTGGTATGGGCTTACATCCTCACCATTAAGTAATCGATCATAAAAATACGCATGGCCATAGGCTTCATGGGCAAGATTGCTAGCTTGCTCTATCTCGTTTAACAGACTGTTAGTAACTATATATACATCATCATCTGGTGAACTATCTACTTGTGAGTTTGGCATCAAAGTCATTCCTTTTTCATAAGCATCTCCAAATTTAAAGACCTTTATGCCTTCTTTTGTGTTATAAAAAAGTGATGAACTAATATTATAGTTTACTTTACTCTCTGATAAAGTTTTAAGGGCAGCAAAAGCTTTAGAATCACTTTCATGCATAGAATTCACAATAACCATACCTGTTTTTGAAAATGCTATATGCTTCGAATCTGCTTTTGACAAAGTATTTAGAACGTTTCGTTGCGAAGCATAATCTTTAACATAGATTGTCATCCCCTCCGGATCCACGAGATTCACCGGATCCCCGGCGCAGTAGTTATAGGGGCTGAAGCCGTAATACTTTTCGCTCATGGGGTCCCGGGTGGTCCAGCGGCAGAGGCGGTCGTCGTAGAGCCGTGCGCCGAAGTCCAGGAGATTCACGCCGGCAGTGGTCTGCAGTTCCTTGCCAGAGAAGCGCCAGCGGTTCGCCGCATCGGCCGCAAGGCTGGGATTTTCATGCCTCCCGCCGTACGGATAGTAGTCGTTGCGCTCAAGAACCTGCCCGTTCCTGACAACCGCCCTCACGCTGCCGAGGTGGTCTGGAAGCGGGCGAAGCTGTCGTACCAGTTTATGCCAAAGAACTG
>CAMJBH010000001.1 GCA_946403855.1 uncultured Bacteroidales bacterium | reverse complement strand
CTTGTCCTCACCAGAACACTGTTTTGAGGATGAACTGCGGCTTTATGTCCAATCTACCACGCTATGGCCTCTCTCCGTGTCAACCACCACTGTCTTAGAACGTTTCTGCCACACTACAGCTGCTTTCCGTGTCAACCACCGCAGTTTTCTCCCGTTTCTGCCACGCTTCAGCTGCTTTTCGTGTCAACCACCACTGTCTTATAACGTTTCTGCCACACTACGGCCCTTTTTCGTGTCAACCACCGCAGTTTGGGGCCGTGTTTTCTCCCGCAAACGGCCCCGGCGGCCCCGGCAGCCCCTGCAGCGGGCAAGGTGTAGAAATAAGGCCGACACCTTGCCCGTCCATGTGCCCCACAGGGCCTTCTGCGTCATATCGCCGGGCAAGGTCCCCCGGAAACACACACTCCTCCCGATTCCTTCTCGGCACGGCCGTCACCACCCCGGCCTCCTAACTATAATATGGGAATTTTCAGGGTATCCTGGCCTTTTTCCGGAAAATAATAATTATCTTTCGGGGAATTGTCCCGTTATGACCAGGCCCAAACTCATACTAATACTGCTGCTTACCCTCCTGTTCCCCTCGGTGCTCCGCGCCCAGGGATACACTCTGAGCGGTATCGTCATAGACAAAAGCACCGGAGAGCCCATAGAGTTTGCAACAATAGTCATCGAAGCCACGGAGCAATGGGCCGTCGCAGACATCAAAGGCCGTTTTTCCATCCCCAGGGTCTCGCCCGGAAAGCATGTCCTGAGTGCCTCGTGCCTTGGCTATGTCACTGAGGAAAAGGAAGTTAATGTGTCCAAGAGCATAGACAACATCAGAATCGCCATATCTTTGGACAACCTGGCCCTCGACGAAGCCGTGGTTACTGCCAAGGAGAATTCCAGCTCGGCCACCACCTCACGTACCATAGACAAAACGGCCCTGGAACACGTTCAGATGATGAACGTCTCCGACATCTCCAGCCTTCTCCCCGGCGGGGCGACACAGAACAACGTTCTCACCTCCGAGAAACAGTTCGACATACGGGCCGGGGGAGCCACGGAAGGCGGCAATTCGTCTTTCACAACTGCCGTCGAAGTGGATGGCGTGCGCCTATCCAACAATGCCTCTTACTCCGACGTTAAGGGCGTATCTACCAACAATATAGCTTCTGCAAACGTGGAGTCGGTGGAGGTCATAACCGGCGTCCCTTCCGTGGAATACGGCGACATGGGATCGGGCGTCGTGAAGATCAACACTAAAAAAGGCATGACCCAGTGGTACGCCACCATGTCCACCAGCCCCAGGACCAAGCAACTGTCGGTCAGCAAAGGATTCGGCCTGGGCGCCTCCGAAAAAGGCCGGCCGCGCGGCATAGTGAACACCAGCCTGGAGTACACCCGTTCGGTCGCCGACCAGATGTCCCCGTACACATCTTATCTGAGACGGCAATTGTCGCTGTCTTACACCAATATGTTCTCCCACGGGGCCTTTGCCTCCAAGCCCTTGCGCTACACAGTAGGCGTGAGCGGTAACCTCGGAGGTCTCGACAACACCGCCGATCCCGACAAGCTCACGGATACCTACCTTCGGCGGCGCGACAACTCGGTCCGCGGCAACCTCAATGCCAACTGGCTGCTGAGCCTTGACTGGATCACGAACGTAGAGCTCAACGCCTCCATTGTTTACTCAGACAAACTCTCCCGGGAAAACAAGAATTACCACGAAAGTGTGACCCAGGTGTCTTTGCATTCGGTAGAGAACGGCTACCTCATGTCGGAGCCTTACGCCCCCGGTGCTCCCAACGGTGCGGTGATGATTCCGGCCGGCTCATGGTACAACGTAATGGCAGTTGACGACCGGCCCCTGTCCTCCAAAGTCACTCTCAAAGCCAACTGGTCCAAGAAGATAGGGAAGGCGAACAACAAGGTCAAGATAGGCGGTGACTGGAACTTGGACACCAATTTCGGCGTGGGAGCCTACTCCGAAAATCTCGCCACGGCCCCGACCTTCCGGGAATACCGCTACTGCGACAACCCGGCCATGAACAATTTCGCGGCCTTCATCGAGGACAACCTGATGTTCCCGCTGGGAGGCGGCCGTCTCAATCTCATTGCAGGCTTGCGTTGCGACAACACCTACATCAAAGGCTCAGCCTACGGACTCACCTCCAGCCTCTCGCCGCGCTTCAACGCCAAATATTCCTTCTTCGACGGCCAGGACCGGAGCAACCGCAGCCTTCGCGCCCTGTCGCTTCGCGGCAGCTGGGGAATAGCGGTTAAGCAACCCTCGTTCTCCATATTGTATCCGGTGCCCAGCTATCTGGACATCAATGTGTTCACTTCGACGGCATCGGCCGACAACGTGGTGTACAGGGCCTTCTATGTGAAGCCACGCACCATAGAGTACAACAGCGGACTTCGCTGGCAGGAGAACCATCAGGCCGAGCTGGGCATCGACGCTGACCTGGCCGGCAACAAGCTCTCGCTGGTGGCCTTCTGCAACAAGACGGTCGGCTCATATCTGCTGGAATCGGACTATGAGCCCTTCAGCTACAATTACACCACGGCCGCCGATGTGCAGGGCCTTCCCATCCCGGCTGCCGACAGGCTGTACGTCCTCAATCCATCGACAGGTGTCGTGACCGTGCGGGACAAAACCGGCAAACTGCCGTCCGTAGATGCCGGCTACTCCACAAGGAAACAGTTCATAACCACCACCCTCGAGGCCAACGAAGACAGTCCAATATACCGATATGGCTTGGAATGGGTGTTGGAATTCAAAGAGATACGTCCTATCAACACCTCCATCCGGCTGGACGGTAACTTCTATTCATACTATGGCATGGATACCGAAGTCACGGCCTACTGCCCCTATCTGATCGCCGGCAAGGACGGCCAGCCGTTCCGCTATGTGGGCTATTATGTGGGCGGGAACAACATATCCAACGGGCGCGAGAGCCGTTCCATAAACAACAATCTCACCATCATAACCCGCATCCCCAAGGTTAGGATGATTGTGTCGGTGAAGCTCGAATCCAGCCTGCTGAATTACTCCAGAAGCTTGAGCTACAAGCCGGACGGTAAGCGCGCCTACGTTCTTGCCGACAGGTCGGACATTCTGGGTTACGACGAATCGGCGTCCATCTACGATGGAGAGTCCTACGCAGTGCTGTTCCCCGACTACTATGTGACGTGGGACGGCGCCACTCCGAGGCCATTCCTCGAAAAACTGAGGTGGGCCAAGGCCAACGACCCCGATCTTTTCGCCGACCTGTCGAGGCTCGTGGTCACTTCCAACTATCTTTACATATTCAGCAAAGATTATCTAACGCCCTATTTCAGCGCCAACTTCAGCGTGACCAAAGAAATAGGTAACCTGGCGTCCATTTCCTTCTACGCCAACAACTTCTTCAACAACATGGGGCAGGTGTGGAGCACCAAGACAAAGACCTACACTCCGCTGTCGCCCCGGTTCATTCCTTCTTTTTACTACGGACTTACTGTAAGATTTAAATTTTAACAGATATGAAAAATTCAGCCTTATTAGCCGGTTTGATTGTTTTCACCTTGTGCCTGGCAGGGTGCAAGCCCGAGACTCCCAAGGTCGTATCCGTTGACATAAGCGTGCAACTCTATTCGGAAGGAGCCCCCCTGGCCATTGAGGGTGTTCCCGTGACCCTTTCCAACAGCGAGGCCACAGTGTCTTTCAACGGCATCACCGACGCTACGGGCAGCGCCTCTTTCAATGTCAGCCCTGGCAGCTATACAGCCTCCACAACATACAAGACCGTGGAAGATGGTATCCGCATTGTGCTCAACGGGTCCAATTCGCTGATACTAGTGACGGAAGCTCCTTCGGCACCCTTCCGTATAGATCTTCAGAAGGTGCAGTCCCAGCAGCTGATAATCAAAGAGTTGTACACTGGCGGATGTCCCCTGAACGACAATTCAAACTATACCCGCAACGACCACTATGTTATCATCTACAATAATTCTGAATTCGAAGCGGACGCTTCCGACCTGGTGTTCGGCGCCATCAGTCCCTACAACGCCCACTCCAACAACAATAAATATTATGTCTCAGGTGGCCTGGTGTATGAAAACGAGAACTGGTTGCCTGCCGGAGGCGCCATGTGGTATTTCCCCAACGAGGTAAAAATCCCCGCTTATTCACAGATAGTCATTGCGATTTTTGCCGCTATAGATCATACTGCAACCGTATCGGCTTCAGTCAATCTGTCCGACCCTTCGTACTACTGGATGGCAAATACCAGCATCCCGGCGTTTACCCATCAAAAGCATGCTGTGTCTGAGTCGATCCCCAAGGACCACTATCTTTACGGATACCAGATCAACCAGCAGACGGCCTGGACCCTTTCCGATTCCAGCCCTGCGTTCTTCATTGCCAAAATGAAACACTCCGAGCTTGAGGCTCTGTGCACCAACACCTCAGCATATGACTTCACCGGCGGCGCTACTGCCATAGGCTGGGCTGTCAAATTGCCCAAGGCCAACGTGATAGGGGCAGTTGAGGTGTTTGCGGCCGCTAACCTTGCGACAAGCCATCCCCGCTTCACTTCCGATGTGAACACCGGCTATGTGGTAATGACCGTAGGCAAGGGCCGCTCCGTCTATCGTAACGTTGACAAGGAAGCCACGGAGGCCTTGCCCGAAAATGCAGGCAAGCTGGTGTACAATTATTCCCTCGGAACTGCCGACGAAGGCGGGTCCACCGATCCGTCGGGCATAGACGCCGAGGCCTCCATCGCCGCCGGCGCCCACATCATCTACAGCCAGACCAACGATTCCGGCAAGGACTTCCACCAGCGTAAGATCGTGTCGCTCAAAAAGTAATCCGACAGATGAAACTCCGCAGCCTGACCGTCTTCATGTTCTTCCTGACCGCCTGCCTTTCCGCGGCCGGCCAGGTGCAGAATGGCGATTTCCGCTTCAAGGTTGACACGGATCCTGTCTTCTTCGTGTCCAATCCTGCGGCCCTGTCCGCTTTCCGCGGGCATATATCGGTGGCCGAGGCGGCTTTCAGCAAAGAAAACGGTGGCTTGACCTCGCTTCATCAGTCCCCGGACAGCTATACGGCAGGCGCAAGCACGGAGTCGTACGTCAGCATCTCCGACCGTTTGAGCTTCCACGGGAAGCTGCGCTGGTCTTATTTCTCCGGTCAGCAGATGGGCGGCCCGGTGTTCATCGACCCTGACTTCAATCCGGTCTCCTTCCTGGAGAGCTCTACGGCCAACCTCGGGCGCAAGAACCATGAAACTTATGCCCTGACTGGCGCCATGGCCTATCGCTTCAGCGACAAATGGTCCGCCGGCCTTAGCCTGGATTATGAATCTGCCGACCAGACCAAAGTCAAAGACCCCCGCTTCAGCAGCATCCTCATGGATATGAAGGTCAAGGCCGGTTTGAGCTTCAGGCCTTCGGAAAGGCTGATGCTGGGCTTGGCGCTGCTCTACCGCAGCAACATCGAGCAGCTGCGCGGAGGCATCTACGGCACCACGGAGAAGCAGTACTTCATCTATGCCGACAAAGGCGGATACTACGGCACCATGGCGGAACTGACAGGTGAATACAACTACGTGCCCCTCAATAACTTCCGTCCCATGAACAATAGCTTCGCCGGTTTCGGGCTGCAGATTGCAGGCAAGTCTTTCAGCAGCGAACTCGAACTAATGTACCGCAGCGGATTCTGGGGCACCAAGTCATCTTCCAAGCCCATATTCTTTGAGTTCTCCGGTATCGTCGCGTCCTACAAGGGACGTTTCCTCAAAAGGCATGGAGACGGAATGCACAGACTGGCCCTGGACCTGGATTATGAGATGCTGGGGAACAATGAGAACATTTTCAGCTATGTGACTCCTCCCGGCCAGGACACCCGTGTGGAGTATTCCGGCAGCAATCATATCCTTGACCGGCACCGGGCTTCCGCCGAACTCTCTTATGTGTGGTATTCCGACCTGGACGGCTACCTGCCGCGCTTCAGAGCAGGCGCTACGGTGTCCGGCAAAATGGTCTCGCGCAGCACCGTGCTGTATCCTTTTACCAGAAAGTCCGACACTGAATCGCTGCTGGCTGAGCTGTTCGCCGACAAGAGTATCTTTGCCGGCCGTTCTGTCTTTACAGTCAGTCTTTCAGGAGCTTTCCGCACCGGATTCGGAACGCCCAAAGAAGATGCCGTCCTGGTGCCAGGAGCCAGCTCCGGTTACATCAGCTTCGACGACTATCTCTATCGTCAGTTTGAGTACGACACGGCTTCTGCGCTGTCTGCCGGTGCAGGATTCAGATACTCGTATGTGGTCTCCGCGCGTTTTGTGCCGTACGTCAAGGTATCAGACAATTTCAGCGCCATGCTGCACAGTCCTGAATACCTTTCCGGCGGGACCCGCAACGTGGCGCTGATAACGCTTGGCTGTTCGTTCTAGCCTATTTTGCCCATTCCCAGGAGAAGAGTATAGATTCTACCTGACGGAGATACTGGCGCTTGTCGTATTTGGGGGCATAGACAAATGCCTCTGCGACAATTATTTCGCTGCCGTCGGGGGAGTAGAATGAGTGAGACACGAAGGGCCCTCCCATGTAGTCGTTCTCTACCTCCCAAAGGCCTCTGACCTGTGCGAATTCACGTCCCCTGAAGCGGATGAATTCCAGGCTCGGCGGCATGAATGTGCCAGTGGTCATCCAAGTGTTTTCGAACATGCCCGGCACATTGTTTTTGAGCACCTCGTTGCGCTTGGCGATTATCTTGTTCAGGGTAAGGTCGTTGCCGCTCACCGGATACTTATAGATCAGGATGCCCTGCAAGGTGTATTGCTTCTCGTCTGCAATCCAGCCGAAATCGGAGGTCAGCTTCTTAAGTTTGTATCCGGTAGGGAAGTGCGGAGAACCGCCGAAGACTTCAGCCACCTTGGGAGCGATCTCACGCTCTTCGTAGCGTATGGAGTTACGTATCACCCTGTCTCTTTCTGCTTGCTCGATGAAGCTCACAATCTTGCTGCCGTTCTCTGTCAGCAGCTCGGCGGCGCGCTCTGAGGTGGGGGCGTTGATCTGCACGAGGCACTGGGGCGCCGCCCAAACGTCTGAGCGGTAGCGCACTGCGGAACTGTCAACCTGGGGGTTGAGGTTGAAGTACACGATGTTGCGGTGTACTTTGAAAAGGTCGCCGAAGCCTCCCGGAGGTACATTCACCAGGGAGTAGAGGGGTTCGCGCTGGGCGAGGAACGGGCAGTCGCAGGCCAGCAGGTCGCGCACTTTCGTGCCCAGATTGCCTTCCCAGTCGTTCTTGTCTATGACAACTATTATCTCTCCTGCCTTGCCGCTCACGTTGGGCAGCAGAGCCTTTGTGCTCTTACAGGAGACCAGGGCCAGTACGGCCGCCAGAATAAGAAGGGTGCGTTTCATATCGTCAGTGTATTAGTCTTGCAATGTCGTTTCCGAAAGCCAGCACCATCAGGGCCAGCAGCAGGACCATTCCAATCATCTGCATGATGATGAGGAATCGGTCGCTGGGCTTACGTCCTGTGATCATCTCGAACAGGGTAAATAAAATGTGTCCACCGTCCATCGCCGGAATGGGCAGCAGGTTCATGATGCCCAGCATGATGGAAAGCAGGGCGATGATGTTGAGGAAGCGGTACCAGTCCCAGGTCGCCGGGAACACCTGTCCTATGGCGATGAAACTGCCGACGGATTTGTAGGCGCCGGTGGAAGGCCTTGCCAGCAGTCCCAGGTCGCGGACGTATCCGCTCATGGTATCGCCGGTCAGGCGCAGCCCGGCAGGAATGGCTTCCAGGAAGCTGTACTGGCGCCTTTCTATTTGAGGTACTTGCAGATAGACCCCTATCTGTCCCAGGGTGTCCACTTTTATGGGCACCGACAGGGTGTCGGCACCACGGACCGCCAGGGCCTGGACCGTGCTGCCTGCGTGCGAGGCAAGCACAGGGCGGGCGTCCTGGATGAATGACACCTTTTCGCCTTCGAAAGCGATGACCCTGTCGCCAGCGGTAAGGCCGCAGTCGGCATTGCCAGAGTCGTAGCGCATGGAATCGACGACGAAAGGCACTGCCAGGTCGAACATGCCGGGGCTGTTGAGCACCTCACCGATATATGACTGGTCTATGTACAAGTCCAGGGTATCGCCGTCGCGGAGTATTTTGGCGGAACTTACGTTGCGCCTGGCCAGGTCGGCCTGAAGCATGCCGAAATTCTGCGGCTCGTAATCGTCGAAGCTGATTATGTGGTCGCCCAGCCGGAACCCCATCTCCTGCGCCAGCTCGTTGGGGGCAATTCGGGCGTTCTGGTTGCTGATGAACGCCTCCCCCCATATTCCTGCTATCAGGCAGTACACCAGAACGGCAAAAATGAAGTTGTTAATGACCCCTCCGGCCATCACCAGAAGGCGTTTCCAGGCTGCCTTGCTGCGGAATTCCCAGCTCTGGGGTTCCCTTTTCAGCTGTTCCAGGTCCATGGACTCGTCCACCATGCCGGCAATCTTGCAGTAACCGCCGAAAGGCACCCAGCCAATTCCGAACTCGGTCTCTCCCCAGTGCCAGCGGGCGAGGGCTTTGCCTCCCGCGTCAAAGAACAGGTAAAACTTCTCTACACGGATGCCGAAGATCCGTGCCCATAAATAATGCCCGAACTCGTGGATGATAATCAGCAGCGAGAGGGCGAGAATAACTTGTAGAGTCTTAACTAATGCAACCATCTGCAATCCGTGCCACTTCGGCGTTCGTCTCGAAGATATCTTCGATGGACGGGTCAGCTACAAAATTCAAGCCACGGAGGCAGCTCTCGTTGATTCGTGAAATATCGTAAAAACCGATCTGCCCTTTGAGGTAGGCGGCCACGGCCACCTCGTTGGCGGCATTCAGCGCACATGGTGCGTTGCCGCCGCGTTCTATGGCTTCATAGGCCAGACGCAGGTTGGGGAAACGGTCCAGGTCGGGGGCCTCGAAATGCAGGGAGCCGAGCGAAGCGAAATCGAGTTTCTTGTTGCCCACGGTGATGCGGGCGGGGAAGGCCAGGGCGAATCCTATCGGCTCGCGCATGTCCGGGCAGCCCATCTGGGCGATCACGGCTCCGTCTGCAAATTCCACCATGGAATGAATGATGGACTCGGGGTGTACGACCACGTTTATGTCTTTTGGCTGGACGTCAAAGAGCCACCTGGCCTCTATCAGCTCGAAACCTTTGTTCATCAAAGTGGCCGAATCGATGGTTACTTTGGCTCCCATGTCCCAGTTGGGGTGTTTGAGCGCGTCTGCGGCGGTGGCGCCGGCTATGCGTGTGTGGTCCCAGGTGCGGAAAGGGCCTCCGGAAGCGGTGAGATGTATCTTTTCTACGGTGTTGCCCTGCGCTCCGAGCAGGCACTGGAATATAGCGGAGTGCTCCGAATCTACCGGAAGGATCACGGCTCCGTGCTCGCGCATGGTGCGGGTCACCAGCGCTCCTGCGGCCACCAGTGTCTCCTTGTTTGCGAGAGCGACGATTTTTCCAGCTTCGAGGGCGGCGAGCGTGGGCCTCAGGCCGCTGAATCCCACCATGGCACCTACCACGATGTCAACATTTTCGGAGCGTACCAGGGAACAGAGGCTGTCAATTCCGGTCCAGACCTTGGAGTCGCTGCCTTCGAGCAGGCTGCAAAGATTTTCGTAGCGGGCTTCGTTGCACACCACAACCTGCCCGACTTCGAATTCGAGGGCCTGGGCGGCAAGCATTTCAATGTTGTTGTTGGCGGAAATCATTTCCACCTCGAAAAGGTCACGGTGCTGACGCACTACGTCCAGAGTTTGGGTACCTATCGATCCGGTGGACCCCAGAATGGCTATTCTTCGTTTATTCATTCTCCACGAGCAAACTGTCTATATTCAATGTGGTGTCGCCTGCCAGGACCCTGGAAAGGTTTTCGGAATAGAGCTTCCAGCGGGTGATGGCGCTTTCGAGTGAATCTATTTTAATGGCGTTGTCCACTGCCTGGCGGCGGAAATGGGCGTCGGGATATCCGGGGATGGTGGTGCGCAATGGGGTGAGCGCTATCAGCGCATAGAGGCTGCCGAGCACGACTATGAATGCAGTGAAGCAGGTGAGGGCAAAGCCCAGGCGGCTGAAACGGTAGGAACGTATAACGCGGTGGGAGTCATCCTCGGTCACGCTGAGGCGATAAACTTTGTTTAGATTTTTTTTCCCCATAATAATTGCTATTTTTGCAAATAGTGGACAGAATCATCGGAATAGACTACGGCAGTGCGCGCGTGGGGCTCGCTCAAAGCGACCCTCTGGGCATCATTGCGTCTCCTGTAGAAACCGTACCGTCTGCAAAGATAATAGATTATCTCAAAAATTATTCCCTCCGCGAGCCTATATCCAAGTTTGTCGTGGGATATCCCCTGAACCTGGACGGCTCGCATGCCCAGGCTGCCGCCGATGTGGACGCTTTTCTCAAAAAGCTCCAAAAGGCCTTTCCCGAAGTGCCCGTTGCTCTTGAAGATGAGAGGTTTACCTCTGTACTGGCGCATCGCGCCATGATAGACGGGGGCATGAAGAAAAGCAAGCGGATGGACAAGAATTCGGTGGACAAGATAAGTGCCGCCATTATTTTACAAGCCTATTTGGACAAGAAAAAATGATACAGCCGATTTATCTCTATGGCTCGGAAGTTTTGAGGCAGAAAGCCGCCGAGGCCGATATAACCAAGAAAGAAGAACTCACGGCGCTTATCGCCGACCTAAAGGATACACTCGCACGTTCCGAGGGCGTCGGGCTCGCCGCGCCGCAAATAGGTGTGAGCCTGAGGGTGCTGATAGTGGACGGAGATGAGATGAAGGACATTTATCCCTACCTGAAGGACTTCAGACGCACCATGATCAATCCCGTGTTGCTGTCTGAAAGTTCCGAGCAGTGCGAATACGAAGAGGGCTGCCTCAGCGTGCCGGGTGTTTATTGCAGCGTCCGACGCCCATGCAGCATGCGCCTGCGCTACTGGGGCGAAGATTTCCAGCAACACGAAGAAGAGTTCGACAAGTTCGCCTGCCGCATGGTGCAGCACGAGATGTCCCATCTGGACGGGGTGCTGTTCACCGATCTCGTGGCGCCTATACGCCGCAAGATGATAAGCAAGAAACTTGTCAATATCTCGCACGGCAAAGTTGCAACCCGATACAACTCCAAAATAAAGTAGCACACTAATTCTTCCCGACCCCATGAAAACGATAAAGAGTTTTTTGGCCTTCTTGGCCACCGCGGCCTTACTTGCCGCGTGTGCGCCCAATGAACCCGAGAAGGTGGATCCGTCATTGGACATTAAGCCTTCCAGCTTGAGTTTCACCGCCGAAGGCGGCACCGAAACTGTGACCCTTACCGTCTCCGAAGCCAAGTGGACAGCCCAGAGCAGCGAATCCTGGGCCAGCGTCTCACCCTCAGGAGGAGATCCCGGAAACATTGAAGTGAAGGTAACTGCAGCGGCAAACAGCGGTGAAGCACGCAGCGCAACCATCACGTTCTCGGCCGGTTCAGTGCAAAAAACACTTTCTGTGAGCCAGCAGGCATATGTGGACCCCTTCGTGGAAACTCCCTACGCGGAGCCCGTGTTCGACAAGAATATTCCGGTCAAGGACGCTGACGGCGACTGGCCCCGTCTCACCGAAGACAACATGGGCGAGTTCATAGGCGGCGAGTCCCGCCTGGGGTTCGAGTTCGCCGGGGTGGCCATAGAGAACTCCGCCCAGCTCGATCCTCCCTCCACCGGCAATGCCCTGGGCTTCGACGAAGACGATTCCTATCTGATTATAAGCGGCATAGAGCTGGACCAGCTGGTGACCAAGGCCGGAGAGGCCTTCGGAATCGAGTTCTCGGCCTCTTTCCTCAAGTCCGTCGACCCCGCCGGGGCCCAGAACGGCTTTGCGGAAAGCGATCTTCAGATATTCGTAGGAGAAGACAACGAGGCCCCCGAACCTGCTGAAGGAGCGGAGTTTGACCCGGTCGACAAGTGGAGTCCCGTGCCCGTGTCCTTCAAGGACGGCGCTCCCGCGGGCAAATGGAGCGGCGGCGTCTGTGAATTTGCCGTGAAGCCCGAAAAAGTGGCCACGAAAGGAGTGAGCACCCGTATTAAACTGCTCATCAGAGGCATCAAAGGGCTGCATGTCAAGGATATTATCGTAAAGCCTTCCCGCAGGCCAACCAACACGATTACGCTTGCAAGCGGAGCAAGCATCGGATTTGGCGGCCGTCCTGCTCTGTTCCCGATCAGGACTGTCACCGTGAAGCAGTTCCTCGCCAGCCCGACCTCGTCGTATCGGCGCTATCGCCTCAAGGGTACTGTGAGCGATATACGCAATGCTACATACGGCAACTTTACCTTGACCGACGACAGCGGTTCCGTACTCGTGTACGGCCTCACTGCAAAGTCGAAGAGATATGGCGGGGCCAATGACAAGTCCTTTGGATCTCTCGGCATCAAGCTTGGAGACATAGTGACTCTGGTCGGCTTCAGAGGTGCTTACAACGGCACTCCGGAAGTAGTTTACGCCTATCACGAGAGCCACGAGACTCCCAAACTGCCCGAATACTCCGTGTCGGAGGTTATGGATATTAATTTCAAGGAGAAAATGCCCTTCCAGCTTAAGGAGAGTCTGGTGCTGGCCGTCAACAAGCGCGGCTTTGTGCTTGCTGATCCGGAGGCCACTGGCTGGAAAGCTCATATCTATGCCTATAAAGGCTCCGACCATTCGGTCAAGAGGGGCGACAAGGTTACTCTTATCGGCGACCGCACCACCTACAACGGAGTGCCCGAAATCGAGAACCTGTCCGACATCAAGGTGATATCTTCGGGCAATCCTGCTCCATGGCCCCAGGAAGAAATAGATTCCGACGGAGGCATCGACCAGATAGTTTCGCTTGGCCATGCCGCATTCTGCTGTATCGTCGGCCGTCTTGAAAAGTCCGGCAACTATTACAATGTCACGATTGTCAACAGTGCGGACCTTCTTCCTATGGGTCAGTCGCGCAAAGTGAGTATCCAGTATCCCGACGACGCCAACATGGACGTTGAGGAGGGTGGCATAGACAATATGTCCGGCCGTTTTGTGAAAATTTACGGCTTCTTCAACGGCATTTCCAAATCCGGCAGCCAGGAATACTTCAATATCATCCCTGTGATGGTGTATGACCTGTATCTGTACGACCACCCCAGCGGCTACACCAGGACAAACGACAACAACATGCTGGTCAAGGACGCCGTGGTGGCTGCCAACATCCAATCTCCCGGTCACACCTCGGTGATGATTCTTACTGATGCCGGCAAGGAAGGTTATTATGTGCCCTTGTTCTACGTCGACGAAGCAGAACTTGTACAGGCCAAACCCGGCGACAAGTTCGATCTGCTTTACTGTTTTGTCCAGCACGGCACAAACGACCAGGCTACTGGCGCATGGTCGCCCCGCCAGTTGCGCTACAAGGGGTATTACGAAGGTTACGCTACCGGAGGCTCTCTCGAACTCAAGAACATGAAAGGACCATTCACTTTAGGTTCCGAACTAGTGCCCCGTTCTTCTGGAGTTACTTATATGGAGGTTACCGGCAGGACCTCGCCAGGCAGTGCATTGATGGTTCTGTCCGACGGCTTCTTCCTTGCCGGAGTTGGCGGCGCCGAAAACAGTATCATATACAGTGAGAAGAAGAGTTTAGTTACCGCCCGTGGGTTCTATCTGTACGGCCGCCCCACCTCGGGAACGTTCCTGTTCACTTCGATAGAGAAGAGCGAGGAGGATGTCTCGCAGAGTATTCCTGACATACTTGTTTCTCAGATCGGCGCAAAGGTCATGACTCCCCAAGTTGTAGTGAGCGCTGTTTCTTCAGACGGTTTCGTGGTGTCTCAGGGCAATCACGGCATATATGTGGATCTTTCCCAGATGTCTTCTTCCGCTCGCTCTTCCCTGATGCCTCAGGTTGGAGACCTTGTGCAGGTGGGCGGTGTTCGTTCTACAGTAGCTTCAGTCAATGCTCCTTGTATTGGCGGAACGGAAGTGACTGTGGAAAAGAGCGGAAAGACCCCTCAGCTTATTCCGGCAGCTGAGAGCGTAGATAAACTGGTCACTTATTCTTCGGCAAGGCATATAAAGCTTGTCGGGGAAGTGGATTACGATTCCAAAACAAAGTTCTTGCGCCTCAAGTGTTTTGGCTCCGAAACTTCCGTGTTGCAGTTCTACAATCCTGCATCTGATTTGCAGAGCCTCTTGCTGGCAAACAAAGGCAAGTATGTAAGCGTGGAAGCTTTCTATCTGGGCCGGACCGGGGACGGTATAGCGAACCATCCATATCTGTTCCATGTGGTTGCCGACAAGGTAGAGCAAGTAACCGACAATTTCAACAGTACGCTTATAATGACCCCGGGAGCAGGCAACGGTAGGTTCGAAGAGAAAACCTGTACGGTGAACGGAGTACCTGGAGTCACTGTCTATGCTCTGCATAATTATGCCTACGGTATTTTGTCCGTTCCGGCCGGTGTTAAGTCCATCTCGTTCTATGCTGTGTCTGCCTACAGCGGAGGGTTAAGCGTGATGGTTGTGCAAACTCCCGAGAATATCAGCATTGATCCTTCCGTTTTGCCAAGCGAGTCGTCGCTGACAGTCCAAGAAGCCAATAGGTACACCATCGAGATTCCTGATAACGGTTTAGGTCGGGAAACGGTATTGAACTTCTCGTGGATGTCTAACAGTTCCTCCATCAGCGGTACTCCCGTTTATGTGTTCGGTATAAGGGCGAACGGCGAGTAGCATTCGATACATAAGAGCCTCCAAGAAAATGCCAAAACGCTTTGGGTGTTTTGGCATGGAGGTTTGTATATATAGTATAACTGACCGGCAAATAACCTCAAAATTATACTCTATGCGCAAACCTTACATCCATCCGGAGGCTTCCGAATTAGAACTCGGATGTCTTTATGCCCTGGCTGAAAGCCCGGCGCAGAGCGACTCCTCTCTTGAGGGGTTTGACAACAATTTCTCAACATTTGAATGGTAAAGACGGCATGATTATGAATAAAGTATTAGCATTTGCCGTCCTTGCATTGACGGTCCTTTCCTGCTCCAAGGAGATTGCGGAGCAGCAGTTAGTTCCGGCTGTTGAGAAGTCATACACTTCTTTCACCGCTACCGGCGAAGAAATCTCTAAGGTCGCCCTCGACTTTGCCGAGGAGCAGAATGTCAAATGGGAAGATGCCGACCAGCTTGCAGTTTTTGACGGCAGCGCCAAGAACATCTTCAGCATCAAGGCCGGATCCAATACCGGAGCTTCCGCAGTGTTTGAAGGCGAAGTCAGCGACGGCGCCACCACTCTATATGCCGTGTATCCCGCTTCTGCCGGCGAGGCTCTGGAGGGTACCGACATCAAGGTCTCCGTGCCTGCCGCACAGACCATCCCTTCCGGCGCTTTCGCAGATCCCAAGGCCCTTGTGGCTGTAGCTTCCGCTTCGAAAGGCAGCCCGATGGAATTCAAGCAGGTGTGCGGTTTGCTGAAGATCAGCTTCACTGCATCTAATATCCGCGAAATCACCATCACCGGAAAGGCCATTGCCGGTGCTGCTTCAGTGGGAGCAGACGGAGTGCTCAAGTCTGCGTCTGCTGCTTCCGACGCCATCACGCTGACCCACGCCGACGGCATTTTCCCTGCAGGAACCTATTATGTTCCCATGCTTCCTGGCACCACTCCGGCCGGCAGCTTCTCCATCTCCCTCATCAAGGGCGCATCAACTGCCGAGCGTACTGCCACCGGTGCCATCACCTTCGAACGCAGGAAGGGTGTTGATGCGGGATCCCTCGACAAGCTGCCTACCACAACTGTCATCCGCACCATGGCCGAGCTCTTCGACTGGAATGCCAACCGCGTGGGCGGAACCGAGGATAATGTGATCATCGGCGCCGATATCGA
This sequence comes from uncultured Bacteroidales bacterium, assembly GCA_946403855.1. GTDB lineage: Bacteria > Bacteroidota > Bacteroidia > Bacteroidales > UBA932 > Cryptobacteroides. Next base: position 197,152 of record CAMJBH010000001.1, on the reverse strand, counting down.
CATGGAGAATGAACCTTGGGTGCCCAAGGATTTCACCGGCACATTCGATGGGCAGGGTCACAAGCTCTACAACCTCAAAGTCGAGCGCAGTGCCAACGCCTGCTTCGTCAACACCCTTGACGGTACAATCAAAGACGTTACCTTCGGCACATCCGACGGTACTTCCTATGACGGTCAGAGCGTGATTATCCAGAACAATCCCGATGATACCGCCGATTCGGGTTGGCGCTATGCGGGACTTGTGACTCGTCTGAGCGAAGGTGCTAAGCTTGAAAATATTACGTCCTATGTCCCCGTGACCGTGGCGTCCACTTCCAAGAGCAAGACCCGCATCGGCGGCCTTGTGGCTATTATCGCCGGAGCGTCAAGCATTAAGAACTGTGAGAATCACGGAAACGTCAGCAACGAAGCCACCGCCCCTGTGGCTGCAGGAGTTGTAGGCGGACTCATTGGCTGGAACGACGCCGTGGCTACCGTGGAAGACTGCTCCAACTCCGGAATTATTACGGTCAACAATGCGGCTACCAGCTACATCGGCGGCATTCTTTCCACCGACGAGGTGGGCGGAAGCTTTACCAACTGCGTCAATAAGGGCAACATCTCTGTCTCTGGTACTGGTACGAGGAGCTCCTGCATTGGTGGCATTCTTGGAGATGCAACTCTTTCTACAGTCTCCAAGTGTGAGAATTTAGGCAGTATAACATGTACTCTTGACGGTGAACTCAAGGTGGGCGGAATAGTAGGCCGTGCCTATAAAGGATGTACGGTTAAAGATTGTACAAACCAGGAAAGCGGTGTAATCGATTTCAATCCAGAGAGTGCTACCAAGCGCGCATTTATCGGTGGTGTTGTTGGTAATTCACCAGCAGGTAATACCGAGACGCTGACTATTGATGGCTGTAAGAACTATGCTTCTATCACTGGCGTAAACGAGCAGATATCAACAATAGGTGGCATTGGAGGCTTTATCAATGGGGCTGGGGTAGTTATAATTAAGAATTGCGAGAACCATGGGGATATAGCTAATACAAATGCTGCAGCTAAAAATGGTACAGAGGCAGCGGCGGCATATGTCAGCGGTATCGTTGCATATTTGAATGCGGATATTGCTGCTGGTTCATCTATAGAGAACTGTTCCAATTACGGGGCCATTCTGGCAAAGAACAGAAACATAATTAATGTAGCAGGTATTATTCCTGTTGTGTCTTCTGCAAATGAGGTTACAATAAAGGACTGCCATAATTATGGCACAATTACAAGGGATCTGAACTACAGATCAACATATGCTGATACGGCTTATTCTATAGGCGGTATCATAGGTAAACTGACTCTGCCATCGGGCTCTGTTAGTGGATGTGTTAATCATTCAGATGCTACTGTTTGGGCCAATGCTGGAGGTGGAGCTGCAAATCCTCGTGTTGGCGGCATAGTGGGGTATGTGATAAAGTGCGGCAGTATAACCAATTGTACAAATGACGCTGCTGTGACATACGACAATACCGCAACTGGCGGATCTTATTGTGCAGTCGGTGGTATTGTTGGTCATATGTATGCAACTCAAAAATTTGATAAGTGTGTTAATAATGGAGCCGTGTCTTCCAATAGGACTCAGGTCAACAGGCTTGGAGGTATAGTGGGAACTGCCAATAATAGTCCCGTTACGAACTGTACTAACACTGGCACAGTCACTTTGAACTGCGTTGCCCAGACAGCTAATTGGCAGAGTGTCGGCGGTATTGCAGGATTTACTGAAGGATCAGGAGATGTTGCGCTGGACTTTACTGGTAATGTCAATCGTGGAAAAATTGATGCTATGGCTCTTACGACTAATGATCGTGTTGCAATTGGCGGTATAGTCGGCATGCCGTATGATGCCCTCAAGGTTAGTGGCAATATCAATTACGGGAAAGTTTTTGCCAAGAATGCTGCAACCAATGGCGCTTGCTATGTTGGCGGTTTGCTCGGACAGGAGCTGGAGGCTGGTAATGTGTCTTCTTTCACTGACAATAAGAACTATGGTTCAGTTGAAAATGGCACGGAAGGTTCTACCAAGGCATTCACTGGCGGATTATTCGGCAATTTCGGAAAAGCTCCCACTGCTAGCGGCTCTTCCTTTGGCTCTGTCAAAGGCGTTGTCGCCGGAGCCGTGGCGGGAAAGAACGCCAAGGCCATCACAGCTACAATCTGCGATGCCGTGACCGTGAATGGCGTGGCCAAGGCTGCGGCAGCCGATGAGGCTGCATGGCTCTGCCCGTCCAACACCGGTACCATCACTCCTACCTACGTTGCCCACAGCGACAGCGAGTAGATTCTTTTATCGGCCATTTGCGGGCATGGTCCCCTTGATACGCCTTGCCCGATATCGTCCCCGGAAGCTGGTCCGGTCCGGGGACGAACGGCCGAAAAAGAGTAAATTTGTTAGTTAAAAGCTTGAACTGGGATGAGAAAGACATTTTATCTGTCTGTTTTGGTGGCACTGCTGCCGCTGTTTTTTGCATGTACCGCCGAGAGAGTCCAGGAGGAGAGCCCAGCAACCCCTTCGGTGGACCAGCAGACGATAATTCTTCGGGCCCTGGCAGATATCCCCGGATCAGGACCCACCAAGGTCGTCCTGGATTTCCCGACCCTATCCTGGCAGGACGATGACCAGATAGCCGTATTTGACGGCACTGCCAAGCACACCTTCAGCATCCCTCAAGGCGGCAACCACGGCTCTTCCGCCAACTTCAGCGGCACCGTTAGCGAAGGCGCCTCAGAGCTTTACGCAGTCAGCCCCGCGGCAGCGGCTGATGCCCTCTCCGGAGGTCTTCTCAGCGTATCGCTCCCTTCGGTGCAAGTCATACCTTCGGGTCTCACGGCATCGCCCCAGGCACTTCTGTGCGTAGCAAAGGCGCAGGGAGACGCTCTCGCGTTCAAAAATGTAGTCTCCCTTGTTAAAATAAGCATCAGCTCCGATGACATCAGCTCCGTGCTGATCCGTGGGGCGGCACTCTCCGGCAAGGCGTCGGTTAAGCCCGACGGAACCATAGACCGTATCCTTGAAGCGGCAGCGACAGTGGAAATCAGGCCCGAGGGCGCTGTTTTCGCTCCCGGAGATTACTATGCGGCAGTTTATCCTGGAACCGTTCCGGCCGGCACTTTCTCCATCACTCTTGTGCGCAACGACGGCAAGTCTCTTACCCGCAGTACCGGCAAGGCTCAGACCTTGGAACGCAACGCATGCAAGTCGGCAGGGGACATCAGTGTCTCCGGGCAGTGGGAGAGCGTCATCTACACCAAGTCGCAGCTATTTGCCTGGAATGCTTCGCGCACCCCGTCCGATGCCGCCGACAATGTGCAGCTCGGAGCCGACATAGACATGGAAATGTCTCCATGGCAGCCCCGCAACTTTGCCGGAAGTTTCGATGGCAAAAGACATAAGTTGTACAATCTCAACGCCGTGTCAGACAATTACGCCGGCTTCCTGCGAGAGCTCACCGGAAGCGCCAGCGTGAAAGACATAATAATAGGAAGCGCCGACGGCAGTTCCTACGACGGCTCCAGTATCATCAGCCATAGCAATTCTACCAATAACTATACTTGGTACTACGTAGGCGTCATTGCCAAGGCCTCCGGCGCAAGCACGGTCAGCGGCGTTGTCAACTTCGCCACCGTGGAGGTGGCCTCTGATGCCACGTCCAAGACAAGGATCGGCGGAATAGTCGGCAACTGGAACAGCACCGGCACCCTCAAGGGCTGCACCAACTACGGAACAGTACGGAACATATCTCCCCTCACCGGGCAGGCCAGCTCGGCCGATGCCAAGCTCAGCACCAGCCTGATGGGAGGCATCCTGGGCTTCTTCGACATGCGCAGCACAGTGGAAGGATGTGCCAACCATGGCGAAGTATATGCCACCAACCCCTACGTGTCCGCCGTTGGTGGTGTGGTTGGATACGACGGGCGGGGCTCGTCCGTCACAGACTGCTCCAATTCCGGCTCCGTGGAGCACAGGTCACTCACTTTGGGCGCAGATACCGCCGTTGGTGGCGTCGTAGGCCATGCCCTTGGATCTTCGTCTGCATTCGGAAGCATCAAATCATGCGGTAACACAGGTCCGGTGAGTGCACGCGGCGACGGAAAAGTGATTCGGGTTGGCGGAATAAGCGGATACAACGACTACTATTTAGTAAGCGACTGCGCCAACGAGGGGGCGGTGAGTTTCAGCAATCCTTTGGCCACAACCGGATTCATAGCAATTGCCGGCGTTGCGGCGCATACCTTCCACGGATGTGTCATCTCTTCCTGCAGCAATTCCGGGGCGGTAAGTTCCGACAAGCCGCAGGTTAACCGAATAGGCGGAATAGTCGGCACGCTCAATTCCAGCGCCGCCCGCAGCTGCACAAACAGCGGCAGCGTGACTCTGAACAATTCGTCCCGCTCTATCGACAATTGGGAAGCGGCCGGAGGCATTGCCGGATTCTGCGAAGGCACGAGCGGAACGCGCGAGATTTCCGACTGCACCAACGAAGGGGATGTGTCGATGACAGTCAACACAACTGGGCGTGACACTCCCGGACGCGTTGCGGCAGGCGGCATTACGGGCATGCCTTTCACCGATTTTTCAATAATCGGCAATGTCAATAAGGGATCTGTTTCCGCAAGGAACAGTCAGACGTATGGCTTTGCCGGCGGAATCTTCGGCATGGGTGCCGAAGCTGATAAAGTCTCGTCTTTTTCTGCAAACTGCAATTTCGGAAATGTTTCCGGCAATCAGGCCGGAGCCGTATCCGCGACCAACTCCGCCAGTTTCACCGCCACAGTGTGCGATGCCCTCACGGTCAACGGAATCACTCACGGAGCTGCCTCTGACAAGAACCTGTGGGCGTGTCCGCAGAACAGCGGTTCCATCACTCTGATCGTTGTTCCGCACAGCCCAGACGAGGACGGCAGCCTTCCAAAACCGCTCGATCCTGGCAATAAGGTGGTGGCCCACAGGGGCGGAGCCACCGAGTACGGCTGTCCCGACAATTCCCGGGCCGCCCTTCGTTATGCCATGAGCCTTGGCTGCTATGCCAGCGAATGCGACATATACTGGACCTCCGACAATAATGTCATCGTAGCCCATGCCAACAGCTCCGACGAGATAAACGGTATGCACCCGTGGGAGCACACTGCCGATGAGATCAGGGCTGCGGCAAGACTTAGCAATTACGAGCGTATTCCCACCTTGGCGGAGTATATAGACATAGTGATGGAAGAAGGCAGCAAGACTAAATTGTGGCTGGACATCAAGATGATAGATACCCCTTCGCTGGACTATGAGCATCCTGCCAAGGCGGCACTGCGGGCCATAGAGATCATTCAGGAAAAGAATGCCCAGAATTTCTGCGAGTTCATCTGTACGGGTTACGAAGGAGTCATGAGCCGCATCGCTTCAGCCGTCAAGGCCTCAGGCATACCATGCGGCTGGATGAACGGAGGCATTTCAGCAAGTTCTTTCAAGAGTAAAGGATATACCGATTGGGCTAATCTTAACACTCGGGAACACTTCAATCTGGGCTCCGGCGAGGATAAAGGCACGGGCAACCGTACTATAACAGAGTTCAAGAACGCCGGTTTGCAATTGAGTGTATTTCACCTCGACAAGCAGTCCGGCAACAGCAGCGCCGTTTATACCGACGCCACTGTGCAACTTTATCTCAACGAATACCAGTACCTCCGCGCAATCACGACCAACTATCCCGCGTGGCTGCTCCAGAAGACCAAAGGCCTGTAGCTATTCGACGGAATAATTGTCGAAGTAGCCCTGTATCAGTACTACCGGCGTGCCTTTGTCACCGGAACCGCTCGTCAGGTCGCAGAGCGAACCAATGAGGTCGGTGAGCTGGCGGGGCGTCGTGCCTTCTGAGGCCATCTTGCCCTTGAGGTCGGCGTCTTTTGCCTTAATGCTCGCCGATATGGCATCCCGCAGCTCGGCGCCGCTGAGATTGGCGAACTGATTGTCTGCCAGATATTTGATCTTGAGTTCGTTAGGCGTGCCCCTAAGCCCGTCGGTAAAAGCGGGAGACACCACCGGATCGGCAAGCTCCCATATTTTGCCCTGCGGATCTTTGAAGGCTCCGTCGCCATATACCATCACTTCGACATGCTTGCCGGTGGCTTCGAGGATTCGCGCCTGGATGTCCAGAACCACGCCCTTGCAGTCGCGGGGGAACAACTTCACGGAGTCTTCCGTGGCCTTGTTCGAACCGAGCAGACCATAGGTCTCGTTGTAACCGCTGCCGTCCACGGGAGCGTTGAGAATGTCGTCGAGTCCTAGCACCACGCTGGCTCCGGCGTCGCGGAGAGTCTTCTTGGTGCGCTCGCGCGTGTGTATATCGCAAGTGATGACCGTATCGGTGTATTTCAATATGGTGGCCGGGCGGTTGGCGAAGACTATTTCTACCTCGGCTCCGCATTCTCTAATTAGCCCCGAATAGTAGTCAACGTAATCGACCCCGGTGAATTCATGGCGGGTAACCCCGAAGAGCTCCCTGTAGCGCTCAAGAGAAAGTACGTCGGTGTAGGGATTGATGCCGGCCTCATCCAGTTTGTCCAGGCTCACGTGGGCGTTGCCGACTTCGTCGGAAGGGTAGGAGAGCATGAGGACGATCTTCTTGCACCCCATTGCAATGCCCCTCAGGCACACCGCAAAGCGGTTACGGCTCAGAATCGGAAAAATGACGCCCACGGTGCCTCCGCCGGTCTTGGTACGTACGTCCTTGGCAATGGCGCTGGTGCTCGCATAATTGCCCATGGCGCGGGCGACGACGGATTCCGTCACACAGATTACATCCCGGTCACGAAGGTTGAAACCTTCTTCGCGGGCAGCTTCAAGTACACATTTGCTAGCGATTTCGGCTACATTGTCCCCTTCTCGAACGATGGGGCAGCGGATACCGCGGCACACGGTTCCAACTGTTCTTAGATGTCTGTTTTCCATTTGTTGACTTGAATTACTTTCAAAGTTATTCTAAATCGATGAATAATCCAAAAAAAGATGTAAATTTGTATCCCGTTGTTAGTGGAATATTCAAAACCCCTATATTATAATGGAACGAGTTTATTCTGGCAAGACAAAAGATGTTTTTGCTCTTGACAACGGGCATTACCTTCTTAAATTCAAAGACGACTGCACAGGAAAGGACGGAGTGTTCGATCCTGGTGAGAATTCCGTAGGCCTTACCATCGAAGGTGTGGGCGACGTTAACCTCAGGATGTCAATCCATTTCTTTGAAAAGCTCAATGCTGCGGGCATCCGTACCCACTATGTGAGTGCCAACCTTGACGACACCACCATGGAAGTTCTTCCGGCGAAGGTCTTCGGACACGGCCTGGAAGTCATCTGCCGTCACAAGGCCGTGGGAAGCTTCATCCGCCGCTATGGAGAGTACATCGAACCTGGCACCGACCTGCCGGCCTATGTGGAGATGACCTTCAAGAATGACGCAAAGGGCGACCCTCTCGTTACCAAAGACGGCCTTATCGTACTCGGCATCATGAGCGCTGAACAGTACGACGCAATCAAAGAGATGACCCAGCGCATCACCCAGGTGGTGGCCGACGACCTCAAAGAAAAAGGCCTGGTGCTCTATGACATTAAATTCGAATTCGGTTACGATGCTGACGGACAGGTGATGCTCATCGACGAGATCGCTTCCGGCAACATGCGTGTATATAAGGACGGAGAGTATATCGAACCCATGACACTTTCTAAGCTTTTCTTTGAATGAGCAAGGTAGCAGTGATTATGGGAAGTGCAAGCGACTGGGACGTCATGTCTCCGGCCTGCTCCACGCTCGAAGAATTCGGTATTCCCTATGAAAAGCGGGTGCTGAGCGCCCACCGGAATCCGGGACCTCTTGCAGACTATGTAAAGGCTGCACGCGAAAACGGAATAGATATTATTATCGCAGGCGCGGGAGGGGCGGCCCATCTGCCCGGAGTCATTGCGGCACTCACCACGATTCCTGTGATAGGTGTGCCGGTCAAGTCCAAGGCGCTGAACGGGTTGGACTCCCTGCTTTCGATTGTGCAGATGCCCTCCGGGATCCCCGTGGCCACAATGGCCATAGACGGTGCCAAGAATGCTGCGCTCTACGCCGTATCCATCCTGGCCCTGAGCGACGACGGACTCGCGGCACGACTCCAGGAATTCCGCAAAGCCCAAAGTGACAAGGTCCTTAACACGAAAATCTGACATAATGCCCACCTGCGCCGGTGGGCATATACTTTTTTTGATATGAACGCCAGACGTCTATTCGTAGAAAAAAAAGACAATTTCCGCGTAGAAGCTGATTGCCTCCGCGCAGAACTGAACGAAAACCTCTCGCTGAGTCTCAGGGAATTGAGACTCCTGAATGTGTACGACCTTTTCGGTTTCAGTGAAGAACTTCTGCAGGAATGCCGCTATCGCGTGTTCGGTGAAGTGGTAACAGACCAGGTGAGCGACGAGCTGGATCTTACCGGCAAAAAGTATCTCGCCGTAGAGTATATTCCCGGGCAGTTCGACCAGCGCGCCTCCTCCGCAGTGGACTGTGTGCATCTGATCGATCCCTCGGCGGAAATCGTAATAAAGAGTTCGAAGCTTCTGCTTTTCGATGACGACACTCCTGACGAGGCAGTCGAAAAGGTGGCGCATTATTTTATCAATCCGGTGGAAAGCCGTCGCAAAGATTTGGGCAAGCTCGTGATTGCCGAGCAGGCAGACGTGAAGCCGCTGGAAGACCTCTCCGGTTTTACTTCCATGCCGGAAGAAGAATATGCCCCCTTCTGCCGTTCCCATGGCCTTGCCATGAACGTCGATGACCTCCGGGAGGTGGTGAAGTATTTCAGGCGCGAAGGCCGTGTGCCCACCGAGACCGAACTCCGCATCCTGGATACCTACTGGAGCGACCACTGCCGCCATACTACCTTTACCTCCGAACTGGAAGAGATAACCATCGATGATTCCTTTATAAAAAAGGAACTGCAGGATTCCCTGGGCCTTTTCCGCAAGATGCGAGACGACCTGGGACGCGGCAGCAAGCCGGTCTGCCTTATGGAGCTTGCCACCATAGGTGCCAGATGGCTTAAGAAGCAGGGAAAGCTCGACGACCTCGAGCAGAGCGAAGAGAATAATGCATGCAGCATCTTCGTGAACGTCGATGTTGACGGTCAGAAGCAGAAATGGCTGCTGCAGTTCAAGAACGAAACACACAACCATCCTACCGAAATCGAACCTTTCGGCGGAGCGGCGACCTGCCTGGGAGGCGCTATACGCGACCCCTTGTCCGGCAGGGCGTATGTATATCAGGCGATGCGTGTCACCGGAGCCGGAGACATACTCACGCCGGTTGCCGATACCATTCCCGGCAAGCTTCCCCAGAGGCTCATCAGCCGCAAGGCCGCCGGAGGCTATTCCAGCTACGGCAACCAAATAGGGCTTGCAACTACGCACGTGCGCGAAATCTACTCCGAGGGCTATACCGCCAAGAGAATGGAAATCGGAGCGGTAGTTGGAGCGGTAAAGGCCTCCGACGTTAGGAGGGAGAGTCCCGCATCAGGCGATGCCGTGCTGCTGCTAGGAGGACGTACAGGCCGTGACGGCATTGGCGGAGCCACCGGCTCGTCGAAAGAACACACGGAGTCCTCGCTCGAAACCTGCGGCAGCGAGGTCCAGAAGGGAAATGCTCCCGAAGAGCGCCAGCTCCAGAGACTTTTCCGCCGTCCGGAAGTTACGCGCCTCATCAAGAAGAGCAACGACTTCGGCGCCGGCGGCGTGAGCGTGGCGATTGGAGAGCTGGCCGGCGGTCTGGACATACACCTGGACAGGGTCCCGGTCAAGTATGCCGGCCTGAATGCCACCGAGCTGGCCATCAGCGAATCGCAGGAGAGAATGGCCGTGGTGGTCGAGGCGAAAGATGTAGATGAATTCTGCAGCTTGTGCGCCGCCGACAATGTAGAAGTGACTCATGTGGCGGATGTGACCGGCACCGGCCGCATGCGCATGTATAATGGCGGAAGCCTGGTCTGCGATCTGTCCCGTGAGTTTATCGACAGCGCCGGAGCCAAGCACTATGCCCGCGCCGCCGTTGCCGCAGTAGCGGAATGCAACCCCTTCAGGCGTGAATATGAAGGCGTTGCGCTCGAGGAAAAGATGACCCGGCTGATGGGCTCGGCAAACGTAGCGTCGCAAAAGGGCCTTGTGGAAATGTTCGATTCCACTATCGGCCGTTCCACCGTGCTCATGCCCTACGGCGGGCGCCGTCAGGCCACCGAAACTCAGGTCTCCGTCCAGAAACTGCCGGTAAACGGATATACAGATACCGCCAGCGTAATGGCCTGGGGCTATAATCCCGACCTGGCTCTCTGGAGTCCCTATCATGCTGCGGCATATTCGGTGGTAGAAGCTTGTACCAAAGTCGTTTGTTCGGGCGCAGACTGGTCCGGGATGCGCTTCTCGTATCAGGAGTATTTCGAAAGGATGACTTCCGATCCTCACAGCTGGGGCAAGCCTCTTGCCTCTCTTCTGGGTACCTTGAAGATGCAGGCGGCCCTGGGCTTGCCTTCCATAGGCGGGAAAGACTCCATGAGCGGAACGTTTGAGCACATTCATGTTCCTCCCACCCTGGTAGCCTTCGGCATTACCACCGTGGATGCGCGGGAGGTCATATCTCCAGAATTCAAGAAGGCCGGAAACAGCATCTGGCTGATACGTCATACGCCTCTGGACAATTACATGCCCGACACGGAGGCCCTCAAACAGAACTGGAATTATATTCATTCAAAAATCAGTTCCGGCGCCATTGTGAGCGCATGGTCGCTGTCTTACGGCGGCGTGGCCGAGGGCCTTGTGAAGATGAGCCTTGGAAATGCTCTCGGGGTCAAAGTCGAATGTCCCGAAGAGACACTTTTCTCGCTGGGCTACGGTTCTGTGCTTGTGGAGAGTACGGAGCAGCTGGATTTCCCTTCTGCTCAGCTGCTTGGCGAAGTGACCGACGGCGGAATCTGCATTAATGGAAGCAAAATGGCGCTCGAAGTGCTCGAAGAGGCATACGAGTCGCGTTATTTCAAGTTATATCCTCCTCGCGTGAATGGCGCCGGCGCCAGGATCGAAATAGAAGCACCGGCGAGCGGCAAGGCCGCGGCATCCTATCCGGGAGATCCGGTAGAGCATCCGGTGGTGTGCCTTCCCGTTTTCCCGGGGACAAACTGCGACTTCGACACGGCCAAGGCATTCCGCACTGCCGGCGCGCAGGTGCAGCCGTTCATTTTCAGAAACCTCACGCCCGAAGATGTGATGCGTTCCATCGACGGCCTTGCAGAAAGGATTTCCGCCAGCCATATACTTGTCTTCAGCGGCGGTTTTTCTTCCGGCGACGAACCTGACGGCAGCGGAAAGTTCATCGCGGACGTCATTGCGAATGCCAAGGTGAGCGAGGCCATCACCGGGCTGCTCGCCCGCGGCGGCTTGATCCTCGGAATCTGCAACGGTTTCCAGGCCCTGGTTAAGAGCGGACTGCTTCCTTACGGCAAGCCCGGGTGTGTCACGGAAGATTCTCCAACGCTCTTCCGCAACGACATAAACCGTCATGTCTCGCTGATAGCTTCGACGGAAGTGGTGTCAACGGACTCCCCATGGCTGTCTTCTTTCAAAGCTGGGGAGAGGCATTCTGTCGCTTTCAGCCATGGCGAGGGCAAGTTCGTGGTGAATGCGGAACTCGCCCGCGAGCTGTTCGCAAAGGGCCAGGTGGCCTTCCGCTACGTGGACAATCCCAACGGCTCCGACTTCGACATAGAAGGCATACTGAGCCCCGACGGACATATCCTCGGCAAGATGGGGCACAGCGAGCGCTATGAGCGCAATCTGTTCAAGAACATCTCCGGCAATTGCAGCCAGCCTATATTTGATAACGCCGTGAATTATTTCAGAAAGATATGATAAAAAAAGAATTGGTATTTGACGGAAACGAAAAGCAAGTCTTTGCGACCGAAGATCCACATAAGGTCATCTTCCACTACAAGGATGTGACCCTTGCCTACAACAGCATCAAGCGCGCCCGTTTTGAGGGGAAAGGCATCATCACGAACCGCATTTCCGCCTTGCTGCTGGGGTATCTGAATCAGAACGGCGTGCGTACGCACTTCATAGAGCAGGCCGGCGAGCGTGAGCAGCTTTGCCGCAAGATAGAGGTGATTCCTATCGAAGTGTTCTGGCGCAAAAGGATTGCAGGGACCCTTGCAGTACGCTTGGGAGTAGAGGATGGATTCTGTCCTGGAAATACCATCGTCGATCTGCAGTATAACGATGACGCCCTGGACAATCCAATCATCAATAAGCACCATGCGGTGGCGTTGGGGCTGGCTTCATACGAAGAACTGGACATCATGGTCGCTGTGGCGCGCAAGGCGGGATCTCTCCTTGAGCGGCTCTTCCATGAGGCTGGTATAGAACTGGTGGACATGAAGCTGGAGTTTGGGCGCACTTCCGACACCGGAGAGCTCATCCTCTCGGACGAAATCAGTCCGGACACATGCCGCCTTTGGGACGAGACTACGGGCGACAGGCTGGACAAAGACCGTTTCCGCCTGGACCTCAGCGACGTGGTGGCATCGTACCGCACTGTTCTTGAAAGACTGGAAAACATTTTGACAAAGTAGATATGGGTGTACTTGCAGTATATGGCGTCAAAGACGCTTCTACCTACATTTATTACGGTCTCCACAATCTGCAGCACCGGGGACAGGAAGGCGGCGGAATAGCCACCTTCGACGAAAACGGGAAGTCTTACCGCTATCGTGGCCAGGGCCTGCTGAGCGAAATTTTTACGAACGGGCAGGTATCCGGCCTCAAGGGCTATATGGGGGTCGGCAGCGTGAAGTATGCAAATGCCTCCAGCGCCGGACCCGAGAATGTGGAGCCTCTGTTTTTCCGCCACAAGAGCGGGAACTTCGTCGTCGCCGGCGAAGGAAATCTGGTGAACTCCAGGCAGATCGCCGATTATCTCGAGAAGCATGGGACAATCTTCCAGACCGATACCGACAGTGAACTGCTTGCGCACCTTATCAAGAAAAACTACAACGAAGACCGCATAGAACGCATCGTAAAGGCGCTTAACATGATGGAGGGAGGTTTTTCCTTCGTCATCATGACCCGCAGCCGCGTTTACGCTTGCCGCGACAAATACGGCATCAAGCCGCTCTGCATCGGACGCTTGGGCGACGGCTACGTGGTGAGCAGCGAGTCCTGCGCATTCGGCATCATGGGGGCTGAATTTATCCGTGACGTTCAGCCCGGCGAGATAGTGTCGTTCGATGAAAACGGACTGCGCAGCACCCTTTACTCCCGTTTCTCGCGCCACCGCATGTGTGCTATGGATTATATCTATTTCGCACGCCCCGACAGCGATATCGACGGCTGTAATGTGCATGCCTACCGCAAAGAAGCGGGGCGCCGCCTGTACCGGGAGTGTCCGGCGGATGCGGATATAGTTGTGGGCGTACCCGAGTCGGGACTGAGCGCCGCAATCGGCTATGCCGAGGAGAGCGGGATTCCCTTCGAAATGGGCCTGGTCAAACATAAATATGTGGGAAGGACCTTCATCCAGCCCGTCCAGAGCATGCGCGAGCTCGGTGTCAAGATGAAGCTCTCGCCCGTGCGCAGCATTGTGAACGGCAAGCGCATCGCCCTTGTGGATGATTCCATCGTGCGCGGCACCACCTGCCTGAAGATAGTGAAGCTTCTCCGCGAAGCCGGAGCCGCGCAGGTGCATGTGCGAATTGCAAGTCCCATGATGCGTTTTACCTGCCATTATGGAGTGGACACCTCCACACCCGAGGAACTGCTCTGTTCGCACCGCACCCTCGAGGAGGCCTGCAAGGCCATAGAGGCCGATTCGCTGGGCTACCTGAGTCCGGAATCTACCCGTGACTCCTGCTTCGGCTGCGCCGATCCATGCCAGGCATGTTTTACCGGAGAATACCCTACATTGTTGTACGACGATAATATCATCAAAGAATAATCATGGCACAGTCTTACGAAAAGGCCGGCGTGAACCTCGAAGCCGGCTATGAGGTTGTAAGGAGGATAAAGCAGCATGTCGCATCTACGGTGCGCCCCGGCTCCATGGGAAACATCGGCTCTTTCGGAGGCATGTTCGACCTCTCCGCCCTGAATATCAAAGAACCTGTGCTTGTCAGCGGCACCGACGGAGTGGGCACCAAGCTCAAAATAGCCTTTGCCATGGACAAGCACGACACGATAGGTATCGATGCCGTGGCTATGTGCGTGAACGACGTGCTGGCGCAGGGCGCGGAGCCGCTCATCTTCCTGGATTATGTGGCCCTCGGACACAATGTGCCTTCGAAGGTTGAGGCCATCGTTGCCGGAGTGGCGGAAGGTTGCCGCCAGGCCGGATGTGCCCTGGTGGGAGGAGAGACGGCCGAGATGCCCGGAATGTACGCTGACGGGGAATATGACATCGCCGGCTACACCACGGGAGTGGTCGAAAAGTCCAAGCTTATAGATGGTTCCAAAGTCCGGACCGGAGATGTGCTGGTGGGTGTTGCCTCCAGCGGTGTGCACTCCAACGGCTTCAGCCTTGTGCGCAAGATTGTTGCCGATGCCGGCCTGTCCTATACCGATGTCATACCCGAGTTCGGAGGAAGGCTGCTCGGCGACGTACTCCTGACCCCTACCAAAATCTATGTTAGGCAGATGCTGCAGGTCATACGCGAATGCGACGTGCATGGTATCTGTCACATTACCGGAGGCGGATTCGACGAGAATATCCCACGGGTCCTGCATGAAGGCCAAGGCCTTGAGATTCAGGAAGGTAGCTGGGAAATACTACCGGTTTTCCGCATGCTTGAGAAATGGGGGGCGGTGCCTCACCGCGAAATGTTCAACATCTTCAACATGGGCATAGGAATGGTGGCCGTGCTGGATGAGGCGGAAGCAGATAAAGCGATATCGATTCTCCAAGCATGCGGCGAGAAAGCCTCTGTCATAGGACGTGTCACAGATTGCCCTGGAGTTGTCATTAAGTAGTTGAGCTTCATGAAGAAACTGGCAGTATTCGCAAGCGGGACAGGCAGTAATTTCGAGGCCATAGCCGATGCTTGTGCCGACGGCAGGCTGGATGCCTCCGTTGTGCTGATGGTGTGCGACAAGCCTTCTGCCGCAGTGGTTGGAAAGGCTGCGGACAGAGGCATACCGTCATTCGTTTTTTCGCCTAAAGACTACCCTTCGAAAGCGGCATTCGAGACCGAAATAGTTCGTCTGCTGGATGAGGCCGGAGTGGATCTTGTCTGCCTTGCCGGCTACATGAGGATAGTGGGGGATGTGCTGCTGGGAGCATATGAAGGACGCATTATCAATATTCATCCGTCCCTGCTTCCTGCCTTCAAGGGCGCCCACGCGGTGGAGCAGGCGGTAGAATATGGTGTCAAGGTGTACGGCATCAGCATCCATTGGGTGAATTCCGACCTCGACGGCGGCAAGATTATAGCCCAGAAGGCTTTTGAGTACGATGGCGACGACCCGGAAGAGGTCCACCGGATAGGACAGAAGATAGAACATCAGTTATACGTTGAAACAATAGCAAAATTGATAAAATGAGAGCGTTAGTAAGCGTAAGCGACAAGACAGGCCTGGTGCCCTTCGTGAAGGGCCTTGCTGAACTTGGATGGGAAATAATAGCAACTGGAGGCACTCAGAAGCTTCTTGAGAGCGAAGGCGTGAAGACCATAGGCATCAGTGAAGTCACCGGCTTCCCGGAGATTCTGGACGGCCGAGTCAAGACCTTGCACCCCAAGGTGCACGGCGGCATCCTGGCCCGCAGGGACATACCTGCGCACATGGAAACCCTTGCCGAGAACGGTATAGAGACAATCGACCTTGTGTGCGTGAACCTGTACCCGTTCCGCCAGACCATAGCCAAGGAGGGCGTGACACTTGAAGATGCGATAGAGAACATCGACATCGGCGGTCCGTCCATGGTGCGTTCGGCGGCCAAGAACTGGAAAGATGTCACCATCGTCTGCGATCCGTCCGATTACGACGCAGTGCTTTCGGAACTCCGCGTCAGCGGCAAGACTTCAGACGCAACCCGCCTTAAGCTGTCCGCCAAGGCATATACCCACACGGCCGAATACGACAGCTGCATTGCTACTTATATGCGTGCCCAGGCCGGGCTTCCCGAAAAGCTGTTCCTGGAATTCGACTTCAAGCAGAGCCTCCGCTATGGAGAGAACCCCCATCAGCAGGCAGCCTTCTATTCGGACATGAAGCCTGTGCCTTATTCTCTTGCATTTGCCGAGCAGATACAGGGCAAGGAGCTGTCTTATAATAACATACAGGATGCCAACGCGGCCCTTAACGTGCTCCGCGATTTCAGCGAGCCTTTCTGCCTCGCGCTCAAGCACATGAATCCCTGCGGCGCTGCGGTTGGAGCCACTATAGAAGAGGCCTGGCAGGCGGCTTACGAGGCAGACAAAGTGAGCATTTACGGAGGCATCGTGGGAGTGAACAGGGAACTTACCGCAGAGGTGGCTCTGGGCATGAAACCCATATTCCTGGAGATTGTGATTGCTCCTTCATACACCCCCGAGGCCCTGGAAATACTTTCCGCCAAAAAGAACCTTCGCGTGCTCAAGGTGGATATGACCCCTTCGGACGCACCCGTTCCGCAGTATGTCGGAGTTGCCGGCGGTCTGCTGGTGCAGCAGCTTGACACTCAGGTTGAGGCTGTGTCCGCCCAAATGTGCGTCACCCAAAAGCGTCCGACAGAAGCGATGATGAAAGACCTGGAGTTCGGCTGGAAGATAGTCAAGCACGTCAAATCCAATGCGATAGCGGTTGTGCGCGACGGCCACACCATAGGCATAGGCGCCGGCCAGACAAACCGTGTGGGGTCCGCCCATATAGCTCTGGAAGAGGCCCGTGCAGCCGGCTTCACCGAAGGCCTCATTCTGGCCTCGGACGGTTTCCTGCCGTTTGACGACACGGTAGCCCTCGCCGCACAGTACGGTGTATGTGCCATTGTGCAGCCCGGAGGCAGCATACGCGACGCCGAAGCCATAGCCAAGGCCGATGAGCTCGGTATTGTCATGCTGTTCACAGGCGTACGCCATTTTAAACACTGATAATATGAAAGTACTTGTAGTAGGCTCCGGAGGCCGTGAGCATGCAATAGTGGATGCGCTGAGCCGCAGCCCGCAGGTGGACACAATCTATTGTGCTCCTGGCAACGCCGGAATAGGGGAGCAGGCCGTAAACGTGGGCCTTAAGGATACCGATGTGGAAGGCCTGAAGGCTTTCGCGCTCGAAAATCGGATCGACCTCACGGTAGTGGGACCGGAAGCTTCGCTGGCCGCAGGCATAGTGGATGCTTTCCGCGCGTCCGGGCTCAAGATATTCGGACACACGAAAGCTGCTACCCGTATCGAGAGCTCCAAGGAATTCGCTAAGGAACTTATGGCCGAATATGGCATTCCCACCGCTGCGTACAAGAGCTTCGATTCCTATGATGAGGCCCTTGAGTATGTGTGCGGCCGGCCTTTCCCGGCTGTCATCAAGTATGACGGGCTGGCTGCCGGCAAAGGGGTAGTCATTGCGCAGGATTCCGCCCAGGCCCGTGCCGCGCTTTCCGATATGCTGCTCGATGCCACCTTCGGCAAGGGAAAGGTAGTGATCGAGGACTATCTGTCCGGGCCGGAGTTTTCATTTCTCTGCTTCGTGGACGGCGACAGGGTCTATCCCATGCCTCTTTCTCAAGACCATAAGAGGGCTTTCGACGGTGACGAAGGTCCCAACACCGGCGGGATGGGCGCTTATACCGGCCTTCCGTTTATCACCGAAGAGGACAGGGAGTTTGCTTTCAAGAACATAATGTGCAAGACCGCCGCGGCAATGGCTGCAAAAGGCTGCCCGCTGAGCGGAGTGCTCTATGGAGGCCTCATGAAAACGCCAGACGGCATAAAGGTCATTGAGTTCAACGCCAGGTTCGGCGATCCCGAGACCGAAGTGGTGCTTCCTTTGTTGGAAAGTGATATTTTCGATATCTTTGATGCGGTGGCATCGGGCCGTCCCGCATCGCAGCCGGTCTGGAGGGATGGGGTGACCCTCGGCGTGGTGCTCGCGTCCAAAGGATACCCCGGCAAGTATGAAAAAGGCTTCGAAATTGGCCTGGAGGGCGTAGGAACCAAGGTTTACCACATGGGAACCGCCTTGCGTGACGGACGCCTTGTCACGGCAGGCGGCCGCGTCCTGATGGTTGTCGGCAGCGGGGAAGACGTGGCCCGGGCACGAGAAAATGTGTATCGTGAAGTGGAGAAGGTGAAGTGCGACAATTTGTTTTACCGAAAAGACATAGCGCATTGTGCGCTGGATGAGTAATATGGCAGAGATACTGGATGGAAAGGCACTGAGTGCCGTCGTCAAGGACGAAGTGCGCTCGGAAGTTATAGAACTTGAGGCAAAGTATGGCCGCAAGCCATGCCTGTGCGTGATCATTGTGGGCGAAAACCCCGCCAGTCAGGTGTATGTCCGCAACAAGGTGAAGGCGGCCGCCTACACAGGAATGGAATCGCGGCTTATCGAGCTTCCGGCGGATGTCTCCGAAGCTGCGCTTCTGGAGCGCATCGCGGAACTGAATGCCGATGATGCAGTGGACGGAATCCTGGTCCAGCTGCCGCTCCCGAAGCATATCGATGAAGAAAAAGTGATTTATGCCATAGCGCCCGAGAAGGATGTGGACGGCTTCCATCCGTCCAACGTGTCCGGCCTGTGGCTCGGGAAAGACTGCATCGTTCCGTGCACTCCTGCCGGAGTGATGCGGCTCCTCGACAGCACGGAAACGGAAATCTGCGGTAAAACCGCAGTGGTCGTGGGACGCAGCAATATTGTGGGGAAGCCAGTAGCCAAATTGCTTCTGGACCGTAATGCCACGGTGGTCATAGCGCATTCCCGTACGGCAGATCTTGCTTCGGTAACCCGTCAGGCCGACATTCTGGTGGCTGCGGTGGGCAGGCCCGGTCTCATCACGGGCGAGATGCTCAAGCCGGGCGCAATAGTGATAGACGTGGGCATCAACCGCACTGCAGAAGGGAAGCTTTGCGGGGACGTGGACTTTGCTTCCTGCGCCGAAAAGGCCTCCTGGATAACCCCTGTCCCCGGAGGAGTGGGGCCCATGACCATCGCCATGCTGATGAAAAACACAATCCGCTGCTTCAAGGCCAGGCAATAGGCGGATAATAAACTGCTGCGCTACGGAGCCCGTAAAACATAGACAAAAGGGCTCCGTAGCGTAGCAGTTTATTATCCGTACATTGCGGAACTGTGAATTTTTTTTCTTACATTTGTTGGATACGTAAAGTTTTAATATTATGGGAGCATTTCACGCTTATGACATACGCGGAATCTATAACGTAGATTTCGACAAGGAGACGGCCTACAAGGTGGGCTACTTTCTCCCCGGGCTTCTCGGTGCAAAGGAAGTACTTGTAGGAAGAGACTGCAGAACTTCATCACAGGAGATTCACGACTATCTGCTAAAGGGCATAACCGATGCAGGAGCAGACGTTTACGACGTAGGTCTGAGCAGTACTCCCATGGTCTATTTCGGCACTGCCAACTACGGTTTCAAGGCTTCTGTGCAGATCACGGCCTCGCACAATCCCGCTGAGTACAACGGCATGAAAGTGTCCCGTGAGAATGCGCTCCCGGTCGGTCTGGACACCGGCCTGGGCCAGATCAAACAGTGGATAGACGAAGGACGCCCCACGCCTGTGGCCGATGTGCCCGGACGCGTGCACGAGCGTGACATCCGCCAGGACTATATAGACTTCCTGCTCAAGTTCAAGGGAGACTACAGCAACCTGAATATTGCCATGGACTGCTCCAACGGCATGTCCAGCCTCTACGTGAAGCAAATTTACGGCGACCAGCCTTCATATTTGTTCGATACCCTGGACGGGCGCTTCCCCAACCATGAGCCCAATCCTCTCATCCCCAAGAATGTAGAACCTCTCAAGCAGCTGGTCCGCAAGGTCGGGGCAGACGTGGGCGTCATCTATGACGGCGACGCCGACAGGGTGATGTTCGTGGACGAAAAGGCCCGTTTTGTGGCTCCCGACCTTATCATCGCCCTCATGGCCTACTATTTCTGCGACGAACGCGGAGCAAAGAACCCCCGAGTGTTGCAGGAGATCCGCAGTTCCAAGGCTGTAGGGGAGTTCCTTTCGGCCTACGGTGCCGAGATGCACACCTGGAGGGTGGGCCGTGCCTTCGCTGCTCCCAAACTTCGCGAAATCGACGGACTGTGGGGCGGAGAACTTGCCGGCCACTACTATTTCAAAGATTTCTTCTATTCCGACAGCGGCATGCTGGCCTCCATCATAGTGCTGCGCATCGTGTCTGCACTCAAGGCCAAGGGCCTCACGCTGAGCGGAGAAATAGACAAGATAGCCCGTTACAAGAATTCCGGAGAAATCAATTTCCGGGTAGATGACAAGAAGGGCGCAATGGACGCCGTGCGCGATTATTTCCTGGGACAGGAGAAGGCCGAGGCGTTCATGGACTTTGACGGCTACAGGGCCGAATTTCCCGACTGGTGGTTCAACATCAGGCCGTCCAATACCGAGCCTTATCTTCGTTTCATCTGCGAAGCTACCAAAGACGAGGTGCTTCAGGAAAAGATTGCCAAAGTCCAGGAAATCATTGAGAAACAATTCGGAGGAGTGAGAGCCTGATGAAACGTTTTTGTGTACTGATCCTTAGCCTGATACTATGTAAGTTCGCAGTGGCCCAGACCGACAGCCTGGCCACCGCGCCTCCCGATACCCTCACCCGTCCGGACGATATAACTCCTGATTTTACCCTTTTTGCCAAAGGCAAAGGGGCGGCGGTCGATACCCTCGATGTGGGCGACGGCCGTGTGCAGATAGTCCTTCGCGACGACAACACTTGGTATCTGATAAAGAATGTCGAGGCTCTTGCCGAGGACGACCTGTTCACCGAGGACTGGCGTGAGCATATAGTGAATCCCTATGTAGGGACGCCCCTTGACAGCATTCCTTACCGTGTGACCATCTGCCTGGTGGACTCGGTGAGCCGTTTTGTCTGCCCCCACAAAGGCAAGGTCTTTTCTAAATTCGGACTGCGCCGCGGACGCAGGCATACCGGCTGCGATGTGCCCTATCCTACAGGGACTCCGGTCTATTGTGCTTTCGACGGACGGGTGCGTCTGGCTGAGCGGCACAAGGGTTACGGCCTGTGCATAGTGGTGCGCCACGAAAACGGGCTGGAGACCCTCTACGGCCACCTGTCACGTATGGATGTGATTCCAGGGCAGTGGGTCCACGCCGGCGACCTGCTCGGTCTGGGCGGCTCCACTGGGCGCAGCAGCGGCCCGCATCTCCATTTCGAGACCCGTTACTGCGGCCATGCTTTCGATCCCGAGTGGATAGTGGACTTTGAGAGGGGAGAGCTCCGCAAGAACGTGTTTGTGCTTAAGCGCAGCTACCTTTCTCCCTACAGCAGCTACGTGCCGGACTCCATAGACGACGAGGAAGAGCTGTACATGACCGAAGAGCAAATCAAGGCCGAAGAGGAGCGTATCGCCAAGGAGCGCGCAGCCATGAAGTATCATACCATCCGTTCCGGAGATACGCTTTCCGGAATCGCCAAGAAGTACGGTACCACAGTGTCCAAGATCTGCTCTCTCAACAGCGGCCTCAAGCCCACTACCATTTTGAGCCTCGGCCGCAAGATCCGTGTCAAATAATTGTCAGGTCGGCCGGCAGTGTGCCCCGAGCCCCTTTTACCCAAGTTTTATGGGGCTCGGGGCACACTGCCGGCCGGCTGAAAAAATCGATGAAGAAGAAAGTATATATAGAGACCTACGGTTGTCAGATGAATGTAGCTGACACCGAAGTCATATTCTCCCTGCTTGGAAAGCACGGTTACGAACGCACCGAAGATATGTCCGAGGCCGACATCATCATGGCCAATACCTGCTCCGTGCGCGACAATGCCGAGCAGCGTATCCTGGGCCGTATCGAGGTGTTCTGGCAGCAGAAGCGCCAGCGGCCGGGAGTGCTTGTGGGCATACTCGGCTGCATGGCGGAACGCCTCAAAGAGCAACTGACCGATACCGGCAAAGTGGACATCGTGGCCGGTCCCGACGCCTACCGCTCCCTCCCGTTGCTCATACAGAACGCCGGTCCCGGCATGCCCCAGGTCAATGTGGAACTCTCGCGAGAGGAGACCTATGCCGACATCAAGCCGGTGCGCCTCGACCGCAACGGTGTGTCTGCGTTTATTTCCATCATGAGGGGATGCAATAACGTATGTTCTTACTGTGTAGTGCCTTATACGCGCGGAGCAGAACGCAGCAGGGACTATCATTCCATAGTCCGGGAAGCATGCGAGTGCGCTGCCGGCGGCTATAAAGAAGTGACCCTGCTGGGACAGAATGTCGATTCGTACAATTATCAGGATTGCAATTTCGCCGGTCTTCTGAAGATGGTCGCCGAAGCCTGCCCCGGAATGCGGGTGCGCTTTTCGACGTCCAATCCGCAGGATATTTCCGACGAAGTGCTGCAGGTCATGGCTTCTCACGACAATATCTGCCATCATATCCATCTACCAGTTCAGTCGGGTTCCGACCGTATGCTCGAGAAAATGCGCCGGCGCTATACCAGGGAGTGGTATCTCGACCGTGTTGCCGCAATCCGCAGATACATGCCGGACTGTGCCATATCTACCGATGTCATTGCTGGATTCTGCTCAGAAACAGAGGAAGACCACCGCGATACCCTGAGCCTCTTCGAAGAAGTTGGCTTCGACGCCGCCTACATGTTCTATTATTCCGAACGTCCGGGCACTCTGGCGGCGCGCAAATATCCCGACGATGTGCCGCAGGAAGTGAAGAACCGCCGCCTGGAAGAGATTATCGCCCTCCAGAACCGCCTGTCGCTGGAAAGCAACCGCAAAGATGTGGGAAAAGTGTTCACGGTTTTGGTGGAAGGCCCTTCCAAACGTAATCCGGAAGAGCTTTGCGGCCGCGCCGGCAACAGCAAGATGTGCATATGGCCCGACACCGCCCACAAGGCGGGTGATTTCGTGCAAGTCGAGGTGCTGGATTGCACCCAGGCTACGCTTTTCTGCCGTCTGGTTCCCTGACTCTAGCGCCTGTGACGGAAGTCGGGCGTCAGGTTCTTTAGCGCCGAAAGGTTGGCAGGCACGGCGGGGATGTTCCTTATGCTTCTCTGGCCGGGTCTGTTCACAAGAGCTATTCCGAGCCTGTCGAATACGAGGGCATCGCTTGACGCATAATCTACGTATGGAACGACTCCAAGGGTGCGCAGGTAGCTGCCGTCCTCTTCGTATAATGCAATCACTATCACAAAGTTGCGCTCGCTCCCGAACACATCGTCGCTTGTGCCGGGGGCATTCTTTCCGCCTTCTGCTGGCTCAAGGCTCAGCATGACGGTGCGGGCGTTGTTGGGCCCCCAGTAAATCTCCTCTTCACCCTTCATGGAGAAGCCGGTGTCCGAGAAAGAGTCTTCGAACGGCAGTATCAGACGGTCGGAAAGCTCCAGGTCGGCACCGTTCTCCGAAGCCTTTACCTTGCAGTTTACGACTTCGCCCATGCCGAAGTGATGTCTGAATAACGGCAGACGCATGGCGTTGTCTATTATGCGGATATTTTTGAGGTCCGGGGCGGGGCGAGGCAGATATGAGCTGATACCCACGTTCTCGGCCTGACGTATTTCGCTGCAGCGCCTTGCTGCGTAGCCGGGGTCGAGCATGCGGCTAATGTCGTAGCTGTGCAGTCCCAGGCCACCGAGCACGTCGCTGTGGTCTATCTGGCGGTATCCTGTTAGCTGAATGGAGAACGACGGCCTGGCGGAGCAGTTGATGTCTTTCATCGCGATCCAGGTTTCTGCGCCTTCTGCGTTGTAGATGATGCCGTCGGCACACTCTGCCTCCAGCCAGCCCCAGCGCGACACTTCTTCGACGAAGCGCCCGTCGGCTTCGTACAAGATTGCTTTAACTGTGTAGAACAGCCCGTCCTCAGGGTTCAGCATGGCGCCAGGTCTGTCTTCCTGGTCACGGCAAGGTTCCAGACGCACGAAGCGGCCGTAGTTCCAGTCCAGGCGCAGGTCGCTGCACAAGGCGCTGCGGCCTCTGCTGTCCTGACCTATATTTATGGCTTTTAGGGTGTTGCGGTGCAGGCGCATGCCAATGACCCCGTTCCCCCAGGCGGCAAGACGTACCGGGTCTGAGGCCGGGTCGTACGGGGCAACGTAGCCTGGATATGCGAATTCGGAATTCTTGAACATCCGGGAGTCGTAGTAGCAGGCCACAAATTCGGAGGTCAGCACGTTGAACCCGCCTCCAGAGTAGGAAACGGCGAGATTCTCGAAGGGCAACAGCGTCTGTCCGTCGTTCCCTATGATTCCCATAAGGCCGTCGTAGGCCGATTTAGCAATGCCTTTGCCGTTGCGGAACGATGGGGAAGAAGAAAATGCCGGGGCGAATATCTCGTTTCCTTCAAAGTCGTACACTCCCCACATGGGCTTGTTCCCTATTCTGGGCACTTCTACGTAGCGCTGCGCCGTGATCAGGCTCTCGGAACGGTTGATATTCACAGCGAGGCATTCTACGGGGATTACAAGCTCTCCGCTGGTGTTGGCGACGCCGCGCAGCTTGGTCTTGCCGTCTTTGCGCATGACTTCGCACAGGCCTGCCTTGTCGAATTTATCTATATCGTCGTATTCCGGCTTCAAGACCCAGGCGCCCTCGGTGTCGATGAGGCCTTTGCGCCCGTTTTGTTCCACGATGGCAAAGCCACCTATGAAGCGCTTCGCGGCGTTGAATGTGGGTTCTATGACCCAGTTTTTGCTTTTATCTTGATAACCAAAAAGTTTGGTGGCCTTGTCCTTGGCGGGCTTGAGGTCCTGCGCCCAGACAGTCATGGAGATGAGTAGCAGCGCCGCTATGGCTATGGTAGAGTTGATTCTTTTCATACAGCCGTAAAGATAGTCATTATTTCCGTACCCGTTGTTGCCTCCGGCGTCAAAAAGCATGGTGAAATGCTGCCGGGGGCAGCGGAAAAGAGCCTCCGGCGTCAAAAAGCAGGGTGAAATGCTGCCGGGGGCAGCGGAAAAAAGCTCCAGTCCCCTGGGGGAGCAGGGGGATAGTCGATTATCCCGACAGAAAAAGCTCCAGTCACCTGGAGCTTTTTCTGTCGGGATGATCCGACTCGAACGGACGACCCCCACGTCCCGAACGTGGTGCGCTAGCCAACTGCGCTACATCCCGTCTTCGTCAGAAAAATAAGACGCGTCGGGAACGCGTCTTCGGGAACTATGAAAGTTTGTTGATGTAAACCTGAATTCCGCTCTTGAGATTGGAAGCCTTGTTCTTGTGGATGACTCCGATCTTTGCGAGCTTGTCGATCATTGCATACACCTTGGGGGCATTCTTTTCGGCCTCAGCCTTGTCTGTAGTGTTGCGAATATCGCGAATTGCGTTACGTGTGGTGCGAGCATAATACCTATTATGCAGGCGGTGCCTTTCGCTTTGGCGATCGGCCTTCTTAGCGGATGCTGTATTTGCCATTGTCTTTATTTTTAATATTTGGTAGTGGGTAGGAGAATCGAACTCCTATTGCAAGAATGAAAATCTTGAGTACTAGCCGTTATACGAACCCACCAGACACAACCCCAATCCGCACTACGGAATAGGGACTGCAAAGGTATAAATTAATTTTGAGACTACCAAACTATTTTTTCTACTTCGGCATAGAAAGTTTGTAGATGATAGGGTCGCCCTGGCCGCGCTTGGGGCTGGAATTGGTGTTGACGTAAATCCAGCCGTCACGGATCACCAGATCTTCCATCTCCAGAGGTATTTCGGCGTTGAGGTCATATTTGGCGACTATGGTGCCGCTGTCGGTGTCGTAAACCCTGATTCGGGACGGGCGTCCCTCAGGGTCGATTTCTCCTACCCCGAAGCAGTAGAATATCTTGCCGTCCTGCATGCATCCGGACTGGGTGAACCATGTCTCATACGGGAAAATCACCTGCTGCAGAAGGTCATCCACGGTGAGCACGACCTCCGGGCCCTCGGAGAGCGAGGGAATGCGGAATCTGTAGGCAATGTAGAAATTGTCTTCGGCCCGCAGGGTTACGCTACGTATGGTCCTTTGGTGGGCGGAGAACACCCAGAGAGACTTGCGCTCCCGGTCTATCAGCCAGCTTGGGCTGCCGAAAATCGGCTCGTAGCCCTTGGCGGCAAATCCGCTGACGTCCAGGGTGATTTTCTGCACCAGTTCGCTTGTGAACTTCTTGCCGCAGCGCTTTATGCTTTCCACAAAACATGTCCATTCGATGTCGCATCCAACCTTTCCCACCGACACATAGAGCAGGGGGAAAGACGCTCCGCGTTTTTTCTCTATGCCGAATTCGGCATTGTTGGCATGGTTGTCCTTGCACGCCGAGCCCAGTTCGAATCCTGCGATGGGCACGCCGCCCGCCTTCTTGAAGTCATAGACGTTTACGTGTCCGCCATCTTCCAGCGAGAAAATATAACGCTTGTAGATCTCCATGCCCTGCTGGGCGCGTCCGCGGCCCTTCTTGACAATAAACTCCGAACAATCGGGCTCCATCTGAAGTCCGCCGAAGCTCTGCGCCGCTGCCGCCAGGCCAAAACAGAGCATAAAGGCAGCTAAAAAGACTCGTTTCATTTTCGTTTGATTCTGAAAACTATATATCCTGTTATAAACAATGCGATTGCCGCAATGAAAGCAATGACTATGCCCTTGACTGCCAATACTTTGGTATCGCCCGCGATTAGCAGGCCGCAAAGTAGCAGGGCAATGGCTCCGAGAGTGGACAGGAAGCACTTCATGGCCAGATCTGAATACTGCCTTGTGGCCGCCTTGACCTCCGGGCCCGGTTCCTGCTCGGCCTTAGGGCCTATGTGGGCCTCCAGAGCCTCGTACCCGCGCGAGTCGATCCCGTGCGCCTTGCACCAAAGCTCCATTATGGCCAGGATCAGCACTGGAATCACGCAGCCGGACACCGACTCAATCAGGCTGGGGCTCATCACGGATTCGGGAATGCTGAACCGGGCAGTGAATCCCAGCGCCCATGAAACAAACATGGCGAGCACCAGCCGTCCACCGCTCAGGCGCTTGCTGAAAAGACCCCAGATGGATGGAATGTACAGCGGGCAGAGCACCATGGTAATGACCATCACCACCACCTTTTCAGCACCGCCGGCAAGCGGTACGAGCATGGCTATACCGATGATAATCAGACCAAAGACAAGTGTGAAGAGGCGTCCCGCGCGAATGCGCTGCTTCTCCGTTGCCCCCTTGTGGCGGCTTCCCCAGATTTCGTAGGTGTACACATTTGCATATACGTTCAGAGTGCCGGACACATTGCTCAGGGTGGCCGAAAGCATCGCCGCCAGCATCATTCCCACCATGCCCGTCATCAGCACCATCTTGCTCATGTTCACGTAGGCGCTTTCTCCGAGGCGTGTCATTGCTGCCGGATCTACATCCATCCCTGGACCGGGCTCAATGGTACGGTACGCCATGGTGGGCAGGTACCAGATGAGCGGGGTAAGCAGATACAGCACACCTATGAGCGCAGTGCTTTTGCGGGCGTCAGATACGGTGGGCACGCTGATGTAACGCTGTACGAAGGGCCAGTCGCCGCCTATCATTGCCACATGCAGGCACATCCACAACACAAGCCATATCCAGCTGTATGTGGGGGAAGTTGGGGAGAAGAAGCCGGGAATGTCACCTGCCTTCTGTAGGAAAGCTTCCGCGCCGCCGGCGGCATGGAGGGACAGCGGCACCATGAAAACCACTACCGCGAGCAGCACTCCGAACTGTATGAAGTCGGTCATGAGGACGGCAGGGAAGCCGCCTGCGATGGTGTAGAGCAGGGTGATGCTGCCCAGTGCCGCCAGCGCCCACCATATGCTTAGGCCCCCCGGCGCCGAATCGCCCGGCATGCCGGTAGATGCGAAAATGCTCCCTTCGGGCACCTGGATCAAGGCGCAGGTGATCACGGCCACGGCGTATAAGGCGACGGCCGTATGGATGCCGCGGCCCACAATACCCGCCACGGTGTAGAACCTGAGCGTGCCATGTCCGAAGCGTATGGTCAGATACTCTCCGGGCGATTTTATTGACAGGCGGCGCCAACGTCCTGCAATCCAGCGGCTTACGATGAGCGACGAAAAGCCCAGCATGATGGCGACCATGACTGCTGTGAGCCCGGACTTGTAGGCCACGCCGCCCCAGACCACGAAGGTGCTGGCGGAGAAAATAGTCATGTATGATGACACGCCGGACAGCCACCACGATGAGTTGCGCCCGGCGATGAACATGTCTTCCGAATTCTTGATGCTTCTTCCGAGCATCAAGCTCACCGCCACCAGGCCGGCAAAATACAGCAAAAGTACTACCAGGTCAAGAGTCCCCATGTGTCTTTAGCGCATTAACTTCCCGAATGCCTTGGGACGTTCCACGACCTCGGTGTACTGCCGGCCGAAACTGTCGGTAACCTTTACGATGATAGTTGACTCAGGCGAACTGGCTTTAGCCCAGAAGTAGTTGGGGTGCAGGGCTGCATTGTCATATTTTGCAGGCCAGCGGGCCTTGCCGTTGTCGTCCCATGATGCCTTGGGTAGATGGTAGTCCAGCGTGAACTGTGGATTTTCGCTCTTGCGGTGCTCCACAGGCAGTTCCACTCCGTTTTCTGAGACGCTCAGCGTCCAGTCGCTCTGCCATGCCCATACTCCTATCAGCAGCATGTTGTCTTCGATATTGGAATAGTCGATGCGGTTGGGGTAGTGCCGCATCATGGTCCTGAGTGCGTAGTCGCTTCGGTAGTACTCGCGTACAGAGTTCATGTCGAACACCCGGAACTGCTTTTCGGCGCCGTCGTCGTTGGACACGAAGTACCATTCCACATTGTTTCCGTTTACAGGGAACACTTCGAAACCTGCAGGGGCTCCGTCAGGTCCAAGCGACAGGCCGCTGTGGGCGTGAGTCTGCCACCAGCAGCCGCAGGCACCCGAAATGTTGTGCTCGAAGATATTGGCAATGTCGGGGAATTTGGACGTGTCGTCAGATCCTTTGCACGGCAGGTTCTGATGTGCGTGGCCGGAGATGAAATGAACCTCGGAGAAACCTCTGAACAGTGCGGTGAATTCGCGCAGGAGTTCGTCAGGATCTGCTCCTTCCTTCTTGAAACGGCTCTCGATGGGCTTGCCGGTGAGACCTCCCTTGTAACGCATGGTAGGCACATGGAAGCTCACGAACAGCGGTGCGGTCTTGTCCTTGACCGTGGCTAGGTCTTTTACCAGCCAGTCCAGCTGTTCCTTGGTGAAGTAGTGCTCGTGGTCGCGCTTGCCGGTTATGCCCTCGTAGGTGTCGATGCGCCCTTTGCTGTTGAGGTACACCACATTGTCGAGAACTACGTAATGGTGGTTTCCGAGATTGAAAGAATAGTGTGTGGGCCCCATGGTGCGGCGGTAGCGTTCTGCAGCAGTAAAATCGTGGTCGCCTTCGCGCGGGATGCCGCCGTCGTTGTCGTGATTACCCATCACGTGGAACATGGGCACCGGGAAATTATTGTCTGCCAACACCTTTGGAAACTCCTCGATGGGGAAGCCGTATTCGTACCAGTAACGGTCGTAGGTGCTGTCGCCGCCGTTGATGCAATAAACAGGGCCTTTTGCCTTGGCCTTGTCGTATTCTTCCATGAAACGGGGCATGAATATCTGGCGGAACTGGATGAAGTCGTCGAATACTCCGGCCAGATGGAGGTCGGACACTGCAATGAGCGTGTAGTTGGTATTGTCAACGCTCTTCAGTGTGAAGTCGTGCCTTTCGGGGCTGGCGGCCGGTTCCGAAAGTCTCTGCCAGAACTTCGGCATGCCGTTTATTGTCTCCACTTCCGTGCAGGAGGGGATGCTGACAAATACGCTGCCCTCTTTTTTCTCGGATTTAAGATAGTAGAACCCCTTTTTGTCGGTAGTGGTGAGTTCCACGCCGTCGGAAATGACCACTCCGGCCATGGGAACGCCGTCTCTGATAACTTGTCCCCATATTGTTGTGCCCTTGGGCAGATGCTGTTTAGCGGCGCTTGCCGGAACAAGAATCGTGCACAATAGCAGAAAGAAGAAAAACTTTTTCATATACGGTGGCGTGTAATGTATTATCTGTCAGTGGATTACGTGATTTGCCTGCATCTTTTTCCTTGCAGGCAAATTGTGGATGTGTCTGTTAATGAGGGGGTTGCGCGCCACCTATTACAGCACCGAGCCGGCGGAGGCGCTCTTGCAGCCTGCTCACATCAATGCCGTCCACGCTGAGGCCGCCTTCTGCAGCCATTGCCGCCGCTTCGCCTGCGGCCTGTCCGGTGCCCATGCAGGAAGCCTGTACCCGGAGCGATGCGAAAGCTGTCTTGTCGGCGCTAATGCACCTGCCGGCTACGAGCAGGTTCGGGAATCCCGGTGCATACAGCGCCCGGTAGGGAACGTATGCCGGAGTCTTGAGGAAGGTGACGTTCTGCGCAGGGCCGTTTGCCACGTGTATGTCGATCGGGTGCGCCCCGCGACTGACACTGTCGGGATAACGGAAGGCGCTCACGTATTCCTCTCCGGTGATTGTGTGGGCTCCGCAGATGCGCCTTGTTTCCCTTATTCCGGCCTGCACGGCGACGGCGCTCACGTAGCTGTTCTTGAACTCCTGGAAATGCTCTTTCAGCACACCGGCCATCTTGAAAACCTGTTCGCGCAGCTCGCATTCGGCCCGGGTAAGGTCGCCGGCCGATGTGGCGTCGGCGGCAGTGCGCGTCATGTTGACCGTCACTACGCCGGGCTGCAGGGTGGTGCAGAACCAGGGGCCGCCGAATTCCGGGATGCCCCATTCGTCTTTATGGGAGATGAGCTCGGAGCGGATTTCCTCGCAATGGCAGTTGACTCCCTGGCGGTTGTGGTGCATGGCCTGCTGCATACGGGGCGTCGATGTATCTACGCCGCTGAGTACGAAGTAAGTGGACATGGGCTGCAAAGGACGGCCCTCGGAGGGCTGCATGGGCACGAGGGCGAAATGCGCGAGGTCGGCATCTCCGGTGGCATCTATAAAAACCTTGGCTCTGATGGCCTCGGTGCCGTTTTTGTTGTCTATGAATATGGCTTCGATGCGGCCTTCCCGGCATTCGCAGCCGCAGAGGTAAGAATGGAGGTGCAGCTTGACTCCGGCCTCAATTGCCATGCGCTGGCAGCATAGTTTGTATAGCTCTGGTTCGAAGGCCACGTTGCCCAGAGGCTTCTCGATGAGGCCGCCGCCCATGGCCTGCAGACGTTCGCAGAACTCCCAGGGTATGCCCCCGATGACTTTCTCACCGTTGTAGGTAAAGACGCTCAGCGGTGCCACCAGACCTGAAGTGGCCATACCGCCAAGGAATCCGTATTGTTCGATCAGGGCGGTGTGTGCACCGCTGCGTGCGGCCGCAATGGCCGCTATGAATCCGGCAGGCCCGCCACCGCAGACTACCACGTCGTAATTGCCTGCGACGGGTATGTGTTTGTTATAGCAAAAAAAATCCATTGTACTAATTCACAAAAATAAGAAATAATTACTAATTTCGCGTTATGGTTGTGCTTATTGTTTTTGCAGTTATTTGCGCCATCGTTGGTATAATCGGAAGCATTATGCCCGGGCTTCCGGGCCCGCCGCTCAGCTGGGTGGGCATGCTGCTGGTCTTTTTCGCCGACAAAGTTGGTGAGAGACCCGATCCCATGACCATTACAACGCTCCTCATATGGTTGGGTATTACCATTGTGGTGAGTATCCTCGACTACATTATACCGGTCAAGACTACGGCCATGACCGGTGGTCACAAAGCGGCCTCCACCGGTGCTTTGATAGGCCTTATCGTCGGCATGCTGGTGCCCCCGATCGGCATAATACTCGGTTCCTTGCTCGGAGCTTTCCTGGGTGAGCTTATGGTAAACAACAAAGGCATGTGGCCTGCATTCAAGGCAGGCATTGGTGCATTCATAGGTTTCATGCTCGGTACCGGCCTTAAGCTTATGGCATCCGGAGTCATGGCTTGGTTGATAGTTAAATATGCATTTCTATAATGGATAAATCTAATTCCCTGATGGTCCTCGCCACCACTTTTGACGACCTTGGCGACTGGACAGTAGAACAACAGTTTGTGCTTCAGATGGGATCCAGCTACCTGCTGGCCCACGGTATAGGTGAGCCTCTCAAGAAAGATGCAATCACCCGGATACAGATTCCAGCAGATGGAAACTATACCCTTTGGGTGCGTACCAAGAACTGGACGGCTTTCTGGAGCGAGGGCAAAACCCCCGGCATCTTCCAGGTGAAGCTTGACGGAGCCCCCGATGATTCCGAATTCGGTATCGGCTGTCCCGGCGACACACGTGCCCAACGCGCAGCATGGTATTGGCAGAAAGGCGGTACTTATTTTCTGTCTGCCGGAGAGCATACTCTTGCCCTTCACGACCAGACCGGCCTGGACGGCCGCTGCGACGCCATTCTGCTCACCACCACTTCCGAGACTCCCGGGCGCAGCCTGAAAGACTATAAGGCCTTGCGTGCCGAACTGCTGCCCAGCCCCGTGGAAGACAAGGGAAACTTCGATTTCGTTATCGTCGGAGCGGGCATGTCGGGACTTTGTGCAGCCATAGCCGCCGCCCGCAACGGCAGCAAAGTGGCCCTTCTGCAGGACCGCTATATCCTGGGCGGCAACAACAGTTCCGAAGTCCGAGTCGGCCTTGGCGGGCAGATCAACATGCCTCCGTATCCTTCTCTGGGATATATACTTAACGAAATAGGCCCGGACCGCATAGGAAATGCCCGCGGTGCTCATCACTATCAAGATTGGAAGAAATGGGACGTGATAGCTGCGGAGCCCAACATCACTTTGTTTGCAGGTTTTACCGTCGATAAAGTGGAGATGGAGAATGGTTGCATCAAGGCGGTAGAGGCTGTCGAGGCTACCCGCCAGAACCGCATCCGCGTGAGCGGCTATGTGTTCTCCGACTGCACCGGCGACGCCCACTTGGCCGTACTTGCCGGAGCCCGCACCATGATGGGACGTGAGGCCCGCAGCGAATTTGGCGAGAGCCTTGCTCCCGAGAAAGCGGACGGCTACACCATGGGCGTGAGCATTGAGTGGTACTGCGAAGACTGGAATACCCCATGCACCTTCCCCGACAGCCTCGACTGGGGCCTCAAGCTAGACGAGGAGACGGTGGAACCTGTGCACCGTGCCAACTGGTATTGGGAAGTGGGCATGAACGACGACCAGATTGCCGATGCCGAGAAGATACGCGACTACGGTATGTACGTGGCTTACAGCACTTTCTCTTATTGCAAGAACCGTCTGGCCAAGAAGGAAGATTGGGAGTGCACCCACCTCACTTGGGTAAGCCACGTGAGCGGCAAGAGGGAAAGCCGCCGCATCGTGGGCGACCTGATACTTCGCGAGCAGGATCTCACCCGTCCCATCCCTTATCCCGACGGCACCTGCACCACGACCTGGCGCATCGACCAGCATTATCCCGACCCGCGCAATGCCGGCAAGTATCCCGGAGAGGAATGGATGAGCATTGGTAAGCTTGTCCCCATCGATCCCTATGCAATACCTTACCGCTGCCTGTACAGCGCCGACATACCCAATATGTTCATGGCCGGACGCGATATAAGCGTTACTCACATCGCCCTTGGATCAGTGCGTGTGATGCGTACCTGCGCCATGATGGGCGAAGTGGTGGGCCTGGCCGCCAGCGTGTGCGTGGGCAAGAAGTTGCTTCCCCGCGACATCTACAAAACTAACTTCGAGGACCTTGTGGCTCTCATGAAGAAGGGAGCAGGCCGTACCGACGTGCCTTATACACAGTTCTACCACCAGGTTGACCGTACAGGCCATCAGGCCGAAGACCGTTAGACCAGATAGCGTCCCGTGACGCTGTCCTGGTTTTTTGCGATCTCCGAAGGTGCACCGCAGGCGACTATGCGTCCGCCTTGCACACCTCCGCCGGGCCCCATGTCCACGACGTAATCGGCGCTGCGTATCACGTCGAGGTCATGTTCTATGACAATGACCGTCGCGCCGTTGCCGATGAGGTGTCTGAACACTTCCATAAGTGTCTGTACATCAAGTGGGTGCAAGCCGATTGTGGGTTCGTCGAAAACGAACACGCTGTCGGCCTGCCCGCGCCCCATTTCGCTTGCAAGCTTGAGCCTCTGCGCTTCGCCTCCCGAAAGGCTGGGCGTGGCTTCGCCTAGGGTTAGGTAGCCAAGTCCGAGGTCGTGCAGGACCTGCAGGCGGCTGCGTACCAGTGGGAGGTCCGCGCATGCCTCAAGTGCTTCATCTACGCTCATTTCCATCAATTCCGGGAGCGAGTTGCCGCCGTTGCGGCGAATCTCGAATGCCTCGCGGGAATAGCGTGAGCCGTGGCAGTCGGGACAGGGGATGTCCACGTCGGGCAGGAACTGTACGTCCAGGCTTATGCTGCCGGTGCCGTCGCATACGGGGCAGCGGAGGCGTCCGGTGTTGTAGGAAAAGTCGCCCGCCTTCCAGCCTCCTGCCTTGGCGCCGTCGGCGCGTGCGTACACTTTGCGGAGTTCGTCGTGGATGCCGGCGTAAGTGGCTACTGTAGAGCGCACATTGATGCCTATTGGGGTGGCGTCTATCAGTTTGATATGCTTGATGCCGGGGGCGCTTACTTCCAGCACGTGCGCAGGCATTTTGCGTCCTTCCGCCCATGCTGCCACCCCTGGCACGAGGCTCTCCAGTATCATGGTGGTCTTGCCTGACCCCGATACGCCGGTGACGACGCTCAGGCGTCCCTTGGGGAAACTGACGTCCAGCGGATGTACGGTGTGTATGGCGCCTGTGCGCATGGAAATTGAACCTTCTGCAAACAGGTCGGCGGCGCGTTCCTTCACGGGCACGCCTGCGCTCAGGAAGGGTGCGATGCGTGAGCCGGGCATCGACTTGAGCGACTCAGGGGTGCCCTGCGCGATGAGCTTTCCTCCGCCGGCTCCTGCCTCCGGCCCCAGTTCGATTATCCAGTCGGCGTGCTCGAGTACCTGTGTATCATGATCCACCAGCACCACTGTGTTGCCGTCGGCTACAAGGTCGTCCATGACTCCTGTAAGTCCTTCAATGTTAGAAGGATGCAGGCCTATGGAGGGCTCGTCCAGAACGTACAGCACTCCGGTGGTGCGGTTGCGTACGGCCCTTGCGAGCTGTACCCTCTGGCGTTCTCCGGTGCTCAAAGTCGATGCCGCCCTGTCCAGCGACAGGTAACTCAGGCCCAGATCTACGAGCCGCCGTGCCGTGTCGTTGAAAGACTCGCAGATGCGTTCTGCCATCGGCCTCATGGGCTCGGGGAGCGAAGCCGGCACTCCCGCCACCCACTCGATGAGTTCAGACAACGTCATCTTGCAGGCGTCGGCAAGGCTGATGCCCCTAAGGCGGGGAGCCCTTGCAGCCTCGGACAGGCGGGTGCCTCCGCAGTCGGGACAGACATCTTCTTTGAGAAACTTCTCCAGGCGCTTCATTCCCGCCTCGTCTTTGACCTTGGCAAGGGCGTTCTGCACGGAGTACACGGCGCTGTAGTAGGTGAAGTCCATCTCTGCAAAACCGTTGGTTTTCTCGTTTTTGTAGATGATGTGACGTTTCTCGGCGGGCCCGTGGTACACGATTTCTTTTTCTTCGGGCGTAAGGTCCCTGAACGGGACGTCGGTGCGTACGCCCATCTCGCGGGCTATGTCTTTCATGAGGGACCACATGAGCGAACCCCATGGGGCCACGGCTCCCTGGTCAATCGTGAGGGAGTCATCGGGAACCAGGGTGGATTCGTCCACTGTGCGTATTATTCCGGTGCCGGAGCAGGTGCGGCAGGCCCCTTCGCTGTTGAAGGCAAGCTGCTCTGCTCCAGGGGGATAGACCCTCTCTCCGCACACTGGGCAGAAAATGGGCTGCTCTGCCGCCACGTCCAGGGTAGGCTCCAGGTAGTGCCCGTTGGGGCAGCGGTGGTTGGCGAGACGCGAGAACATGAGCCTGAGGCTGTTGAGGAGTTCGGACATGGTGCCGAATGTGCTGCGTATGCCAGGTACGCCCGGCCGTTGGTGAAGGGCCAGAGACGCCGGGACGTAGCGCACTTCGTCCACCATGGCGCGGGAGGCCTGTGTCATGCGGCGGCGCGTGTAGGTCGAAAGTGACTCCAGATAGCGCCTTGAACCTTCGGCGTACAGCACTCCCAGGGCCAGTGATGATTTGCCGGAACCGGAGACTCCGGCAATGCCTACGATTTTCCCGAGGGGGATGTCAACGTCTATGTTTTTGAGATTGTGGGCTTTTGCGCCCCTGACTTCTATGTATTTGGGCATGTGTGCGGGTTGTATTTGGGGCACTCCTGACGGAATACAGGCCCAAAGGTACAAAACTCTTTTGAAAGACAAGCCCCCAGAGCAGCGGAAAGACTCTCTCCCTGATCTTCAGGTATCGCCGGAAGCTACCTTTATCCTTCTGCGTGTTTCTGTCAGCTGGACAGATAATTCGGATTTCTTTCCCGACGGGGTGACGGCGGCAGAGAAATGCAGAATAATTACTATATTTGTGAAAACTGATTACCAATGAAAAAGTTCTCTTTGTTTATAGTGGCCATCCTCGCCACCATTTCATTGAATAATGTGTATGCTGAATCGCTTACGCCTCAGGATCCGCAAGCTGACCCCGAAGCAACAGTGATTTACGGCAACGCCCGCTTCACAGTCCTTACCGACCGCCTCATCCGCATGGAATGGTCTGCAGATGGGCAGTTCGAAGATCGGGCCAGCCTTGCCATCATAAACCGCCGCCTGCCTGTTCCGGCCTTCAAGTCGCAGGCCGCTGGCAATGGCATAACCATCAAAACGGACAAGCTTACACTGACCTACAAAGGCGGCAAGTTCGCTCCGGACAACCTGACCGTAAGCTTCAAGCTAAACGGCAAGACCGTGGCCTGGCATCCCGGCGACGAACCGTCAGGCAATCTCAAAGGCACCACCCGTACGCTTGACGGCTGCAATGGATGGGACCGCCTGAGCCATCATGAGAAGGAGTTGGAGAACGGCATCCTCTCCCGCGACGGATGGGCCATAGTGGATGAAAGTTCGCGCCATCTGCTTCAGACGGACTCTTCCGACTGGGGCGAATGGGTGTGTGAAAGGCCGGAAGGGGAGCGCTACGACTGGTACATCTTCGCTTACGGCCACGACTATCTCGCTGCCCTGAAAGATTTTACCAAGGTCGCCGGCGACATTCCCATGCCTCCGAAATATGTGTTCGGCTACTGGTGGAGCCGATATTGGATATACACCGACCAGGAAATAATCCAGCTGGCCGATGACATGCGTTCTCGCGGCATCCCCGCCGACGTGTTCATCATCGATATGGACTGGCACGAGACCTGGAAGCCCATGAACGAACGCCTTGGACGCGACGAATTCGACCAGCGTCGCGGCTGGACCGGTTACACTTGGAACAGGGACCTCATCCCCGATCCGGAAGGGCTCCTTGCGGAACTGCACTCTAAGGGCTTCAAGACAGCCCTCAATCTTCACCCTGCATCGGGCATACGTCCCTACGAGGATTGCTATTCGCGCTTTGTGGAGGACTATCTGTCACGTACCGACGACTATGACGGCCCCAAGGACTATATTTACCCGGAGGGCGGCTACCAGTTCGCCGGCCTCAAAGAAGCTGTCGGACGCCCCGGCTGGCGCGCTCCCGTTCCATTCCGTCTGGACCAGCAGGCATGGGCCGACGCCTATTTCAATTCGGTTATCCATCCGCTTGAACGTCAGGGAGTTGATTTCTGGTGGCTCGACTGGCAGCAGTGGCGCCAGAGCCGTTATGTGAAGGACCTTTCGAATACTTTCTGGTGCAACTACAGCTTCTGGAACGACAAGCTGCGCCAGACCCGCTCGCTGGGCCTTGATGCCCCGCGTCCGCTCATTTACCACCGTTGGGGCGGCTTGGGCAGTCACCGCTACCAACTTGGTTTCTCGGGAGATACATACACGGAATGGTCAGTGCTCAAGTTCCTGCCTTATTTCACATCCACGGCCTCCAATGTGGGCTATGGCTACTGGGGCCACGATATCGGCGGGCACATGCAGCACAAAGAAAAGAAGGGCCCGCGCGACCCTGAGCTCTACACCCGCTGGATGCAGTTCGGCGTTTTTACGCCCATTTTCAAGACACATTCCACCCAGAGTGCCGACCTGGACTGCCGTATCTGGATCTATCCCGATCATTATGAGTATCTGAAGGCGGCGATCAAGCTCCGTTACGATCTGACTCCATACATCTATGATGCTGCACGTCAGGCACATCAAAGCGGAGTCTCCATGTGCCGTCCGCTCTATTACTATCATCCCGAGATTTCGGAGGCTTATGAATGGAACGAAGAATACTACTTCGGAGACAATATTCTGGCTACCGCAATCATGGAACCTGTGGGAGCCGACGGAACCGCACCCCGCAAAGTCTGGCTCCCCAAGGGTGAGTGGTACGATATGGCGCACGGCAATCTGCTTGGCGGTGGCAAGGTGCATTCGCTCCGCTATTCATTGGACCAGAATCCCTGGTTCGTAAAAGCAGGTGCCGTTATCCCCATGGCTCCCGAGGGAATTACCAACCTGCAGGAGAAGAATAACGAGCTTCGCTTGCTGATCGTTCCCGGCAAGACCTCTTGCAAGATAATCCACTACGAAGACGACGGCATTTCGCAGGCCTACGACAGTGAATTTGCTTCTACCCAGATAGAGAAGAGCGTGTCGGGCAAGAAGACTTTGCTGACCATCGGTTCCAGGAAAGGAAGTTGGAAAGGCGCTCCGGAAAGCCGCCGGCTGAGCCTCGTGCTGGAGGGCGTGAACCATGCCCCGCACAAGGTGCTGGTGAACGGCAAGCCGCTGGAAGCCTCCGCCGTGTGTTCCGGAGGTGGGCGGACAGTGGTCACCCTTCCCGAATCTCCGGTCTCGGAGGTTCTGAGAGTGGAGCTTGTAGCCAATTAAGATTGACGTACTCGTTCCAAGGGGTGCCGGATTGTGCACCCCTTGGAGCGTTTTGAGCCTTATTCGAGCCAGGGGGTGCCGTTCGCAGCACCCCCTGGCTCGTGTTATGTGTCGAGGCTTCAACCTCCAAAATGTCGTGTTCAACCCCTAAAATGTCGTGTTCACCAAGATTAATTTGCAAAATAATTAAGCCCGCCTCATCTTTGCATGGCTAAAATGACGCCTAATAAGGAGATTCATAAATTATATGACAATAGAAAAACCTATAAATAATTAAAACATTTATACATATGAGAAGCAAAGTATTATTTGCCATCGTGCTCTTTTCAATGGTGGCGACATCATGCCACTATAAGGAAGAATATCGTAACGATGAGTGTTATAAGGTGTATAAAGTAAAGTCGGTAACGACAATAGAAAGTACGATTAAGCCGGAAGTAGAGTTTGATCCTTCGTTTGACTTTTTGAGTCGGGAATACTACAGCGGCTTGGATTCAACCTTGGCAATCAAAGGTTGGTTTCATAAAAGGGGATTACATATAAAGATGCGGTATAATCATTGGTCCCTGATAGATTGGCGTATTAAGAAAATAGATGTGGTTACGCTAGAAGATTTTGACAAAGACCACCCTGCCGGATCATCATTAAATGATGTTGTATTAGCTTGTTTTTATTATAAAGAAAACTATATCGAAATTCCATTGGATAAAATAGAAGAATATGGGGGCATAATGCTTGTTGATTACTATCCGGGCAATGAGCCGCCATACGATACAACATACGATAATTCGATAAATGAGGGAATTAATATAGAAGTGAAAGAAGACGAAAATGGATTAAGAAAACCCTTGCGATCTGGCGAAGTTATAATAGAGGATTATTTCGGAAATAAGTTCTCAGGTGTTATACCTGGTTCTTTCTGATGTAGGACAGAATCTGTTGTTGAGCCAGGGGGTGCCGTTCGCAGCACCCCCTGGCTCGTGTTATGTGCAAAAAAATGAGCCATGCTCAATTGTATTAAAAAAAACAGTAACTTTGTAATCTAATCTTGAATTATTATGAAGTATCATTCATTTCTTGTTCTGTCTTTAGTAGCTGCCGTTTTTATGTCTTGTACCGGCAGCACTACCAAGTATGCAAACCGAGCTGAAGCTATTGCAGCACAGATTCATGATCCAAACTCCAAATACGTCGTGGTTACATGCCACCGCGGCGACTGGCGCAACTTCCCCGAGAATTCCATCCCGGCCATAGAGAGTATTATCCGCATGGGCGCCGACATCATGGAGCTGGACCTCAAGATGACCGCCGACTCCGTGCTGGTGCTCAGCCACGATGCTACGGTCAGCCGCTGTACCAATTTCAGCAGCGTGTTCAAGAACGAACCCGGCAAGAGCGCAAAAGTGAAGGACCTGACGCTCGAAGAGATTAAGAAACTGAGCCTCAAGAGGGCACACAATGTGGTTATCGATACCCTTCGCATGCCGACTCTGCGCGAGGCGCTTCTGTGCTGCAAAGACAGGATCTGTGTCAATGTGGACCAGGGTTATGAGTTTTACGACCAGGTGCTTGAGCTCACCGAAGAGCTTGGCGTGACCGACCAGATCCTCATAAAAGGCAAGAAGCCGATAGAGGTAGTGGCGGCCCACGAAGCAGCCTATGAGCACAATATGATGTACATGCCTATAGTGGACATCCAGCGTCCCGCCGGCATCGCCCTGTTCAATTCTTATCTGGAGCAGGGAGTTGTTCCTCTGGCCTATGAGGTGTGCTGGCAGAACAACGACGACGGAGCCTTCGATGATGCCTGCCGCAAGATACTCGACCAGGGATCCAAGATATGGGTGAACACCATTTGGGCCTCATTGTGCGGCGGCTATGGTAATGACGACGACGCTGCTTTCGTAGCCAAAGATCCGGGTGATGTGTATCAGCAGTACCTCGACAAAGGCGTGTCCATGATCCAGACCGACCGTCCCGAGCTCCTAATTAACTGGCTCACCAAGAAGGGCCGTCATACCCTGTAACCTATGGCCTTGCTGGATTTTTATAGAATAAGTGAACCTGCAGCTCAGAAAGTCCCTGCAGAGAAGGTTGATAAAGTCTATAAAAGCAAGCGCCTTCAGACTTTCATAGCCGCCACGCTGGGCTATGCCCTCTATTACGTCTGCCGTCTTTCGATGGGCGTAATGAAGCAGCCGCTTATCGATGCGGGCCTGCTGAATGCTACTCAGTTGGGTATAATAGGTGCATGTCTTTATTGGACCTATGCCGTGGGCAAGCTGGTGAACGGCTTCCTCGCCGACGGGTCCAATATCAAGCGCTTCATGGCCACAGGTCTGATTATATCGGCCACCATGAACTTGATAATGGGCGTCCTTGGGGTCAGCGCACTTAACGGCACCATTGCCAATACTGTGCTCTTTGTATCCTTCTGCATCTTCTGGGCTATCAACGGGTGGGCTCAGTCCATGGGCGCGCCCCCTGCCATCATTTCGCTGTCCCGCTGGTTCCCGCTGAAGGTCCGTGGAACCTACTATGGCATATTCAGCTCGTCGCACAATATCGGCGAAGGCCTGTCGTTCATTTTCGTCGGAGCCATTGTCGCGTCTTTCGGCTGGAAGTGGGGCTTCTTCGGCGCTGCCCTGGCCGGTGCGCTGGGCGTGCTGCTGGTGATCCTGCTGCTGCATGATACTACCGAAAGCAACGGACTCCCTCCAGTGGAAGTGCTGTCCGGCGAGAAGAGCGCCGAGGACTATGAAAGGGACCGTGAGACTATTCTCGCCAATGCTGCCGATGCCCGCCAGGCTGCTCAGAAAGAGACCAGGCGGCTTCAGAAAGCTGTCATAAAGAACCCCGGAGTGTGGATTCTGGCCCTGTCCAGTGCATTCATGTACATGAGCCGTTATGCTATCAACGAGTGGGGAACCATCTTCCTGCAGGAAGCTAAGGGCTACGACCTTGCCGGAGCCGCTGCCATAATCGGCGTGAACCCTATCTTCGGAATCATAGGAACAGTGGTGTCCGGGTGGCTTTCCGACGTGCTGTTCAAAGGTGACAGGAAGTATCCCGCTTTCGTAGCCGGTATCCTCGAGTCCATTGCCCTGGCATTGTTCCTGTTCGGCGGTCCGGCCAAGTGGGTGAACATCCTTGCCATGGTGCTGTTCGGAATTGCCATCGGTGTCCTTATCAGCTTCATTGGCGGACTCATGGCGGTGGATCTGGTGCCCCGTAAGGCTACCGGTGCTGCACTCGGTATCGTCGGCATGGCTTCCTATGCCGCCGCCGGCCTTCAGAACGTGGTGACCGGTCTGCTGCTTGACAACAACATTGTAAACGGTGTCCATGATTTTACGTATGTAAGTTGGTTCTGGCTTGGATCGGCCGTGATTTCATTCCTGCTTCCCATTTTCAACTGGAAGCGTAAACAACAACAGATTTGATAATTATTATTTTGTGATATGAAAAAGTTATTTATTGTTTTGTTCGCCATCATGATGGCAACAGCGGCTCACGCCCAGTTCTATGCCGGAGGAAGCCTTGGCTTCTCAAGCAATGGCAATTCCAAGTCATCGGTGTTCAGTTTCCAACCTGAAGTTGGATATGTTATCAACGATCAGTTTGCGGTAGGTGCTACCCTCGAGCTGACGGCCTTCACCGGAGGCAATACCATAGGATTTGCTCCTTATGCACGTTACAACTTCCTGAAAATAGGCAAGGTGTCTATATTTGCCGACGGCTCGTTCATGTTCAGCAAGACAAAGAACGTTGACGCGGTGTGGGAGATAGGCATATATCCCGGCTTGAGCCTTCCGCTCAACGAGAAACTTTCGCTTGTCGCTCACGTCGGTGAGTTGTCCTACAATTCCGGCAACGTCTTCACCTTAGGCATCGACAATACGATATCGACAGGCTTGTACTACAACTTTTAATTTTTAGTACTTAGTAGCAGTTAAGCCCATCCCAGCGCCGCCTGTCGGTGGGGGATGGGCTTTTATAAACTTAAAAGTATGAACAGACGTTTTATTTTCAGCCTTGTAGTCGCTCTGGCGGCACTTTGCTCTTGTGACAATGTACTGGGCTCGGAGACAGGTTCCGAGACCGGTAAACCAGACGTGGAGACGGACTCCAGGGTCGTGAACGGAACGAAAATCCTGGAAGGCCACAATTTGTACGGCTTGATCTGTGACACCGATGGACATCCTTTGGGGAATGTTCCTGTATCTGACGGTTACCGTTACGTGCTGACAGACGAAAACGGTGTGTATCAGACCAAAGCGGATACTCGTGCTACGCATGTCTTTTACAGCCTCCCGGCCGGGTACGCGATAGAGCAGGACAAATCTTCCGGTCTGCCCGCCTTCTACCGAAAGATTGACCCTTCGGCCTCGGATATTAGAAACGACTTCAAGCTAAAGAAGTTAAGCGCCTCTTCATCCGCTTTTTCCTTTGCCGTGCTGGGGGATATTCATATTCGTGATGCTGCAACCGCTGCGCAGTT
This sequence comes from uncultured Bacteroidales bacterium, assembly GCA_946403855.1. Taxonomy (GTDB): domain Bacteria; phylum Bacteroidota; class Bacteroidia; order Bacteroidales; family UBA932; genus Cryptobacteroides. The sequence continues at coordinate 153,499 of CAMJBH010000001.1, read as the reverse complement.
CAAAAAGGGAGCCATGGCACGTATCGGGCAGTATTTCAAAGACAACGCCCCTGCCGGGCCTGCATTCGGCATCAGTCTGGGCGACATAATCAACAACGCCAAGGATCCCGAGACTTTCGGCTATGCCAAGGATGCTCTTGGAAGTGCCGACTGCGGGAACGGACAACGGCTGCCTTTTTTCACCGTCATAGGGAACCATGACCACAATGCCCGTCTGGGCAACAGCGCTCAGAGCGGAACGGACGGATTCGATTTGGGCACCGGCCTCGATTTTACAAACACTTTCGGACCTGTCTGCTATTCCTTCAATGTCGGAGCCGTCCACTTCGTCGTTCTCGACAACTATATCTCCCAGAAGCAACCGTCGAACTCCGGCACAGCCCTTTCCGGGCAGGGCCAGAGCGGTCTTTCGGATGATGTATGGAAATGGTTCATGAAGGACCTGTCATTTGTTAAAGACAAGGCTTCCAAGATGATAGTCGTATGTGAGCATTGCCACATAAGGGGCTTCGAGAATATTCCCCACAGGGAAGACATGCTCGATCAGATGGCTGCTTTCCACAGTGCGTATATCCTGTCGGGACATGCCCATATCTGCGAAACGTACAAGTACACCAAGGTCAAGTCCAAGAACGGTAATCCTGTAGTAGAGCGCATCCATGGCGTCCCGATGGGTAACTTCTGGTACTCAATGTACGGCCCCGACAGTTCTCCGGCCGGCTTCTACGTCTATCAGGTCAAAGGCAATGATTTTTCCTCGTGGAAGTACGTCTGTGTCCATGACGCCGAGGATCAGATGCGTGTATATGATTCCAAGGACGTCTATGACAAACCCGGCGACTGGTCCCGTCAGTATGCATGGGAGAACGAATCCCTTTTCGCTGACGGCTATTATTTGTTGGCCCACATCTACGACGGCAACGAAGATTGGGAAGTGACTTTGGAGCAGGGAGGCACTACCCGCACGATGAGTTTTGCCAATAAACGTATCTATGATTATTGCGCCCACAGCCATCTTGCAAATGACAACATCCCGGGCATCCGTACCAACTGGAAATACCATTGGGACCGTTCCGAGAACTGGTGGTACATCAAACTTGACCACCCCGCCTCTGAACTCAGCGGTTGGAAGGTCGTTGCGAGATCCAGGTTCCCTGGCAGCGGAGAGACGAAGGTTTACACCTGCGACAAGATAACACGCACCCTTACAGAACAGCTTTGACCAGATGAGACTCTGGCCGGAGCAAAATGATCGCTCATAAAAGAAAGCGGACAAACTGCTGATTTTAGCAATTTGTCCGCTTTTGCTCCCCCTCGGGGACTTGAACCCAGGACCCCCTGATTAACAGTCAGGTGCTCTAACCAACTGAGCTAAGGAGGAATATTTGTACCGTTATTCCTAACGGGATTGCAAAGTTACTCTGAATTTTTGGAAATGCAAATTTTTTTGTTGTTTTTTTTGATTTGTGGGTATCGTAGATTATTGTTAAATTTGCCTTGTTATGGATGTGTCTATTTTGTCCGGAATGATTAAGGAACTTATCCTTGACCATGATTCCTTGGCCCTTCCGGGGCTGGGGACCTTTGTGGCCGAGGATATGCCGGCATCTTTTTCCGACCGTGGATATACTATTAATCCGCCTTACAGGAGGCTCACGTTTTCCGGCACTGAGACCAGCGACGGGCTTCTCGCCGCTCTTTATGCAGGCAGTAATCCTCAGATTGAGGAGGGCCAGGCCGATGCCATTATCAGTGCATACTTGAGCGATTTGGCGGACACTCTTCGCCGAGAAAAAGTGCTCGAGCTTCCGGGACTGGGACGTTTGAGGGCCACAAAGGAGAACTATCTCTTTTTCGTCGCCGATGAAGATTTGGATATTTCTCCGGAGGCGTGCGGGTTGGCTCCCGTGTCGCTGAAGTCTCACGTTCATATTTCTCTGCCGGATATTTTGCCTGCCGGCCCTTCAGTGGAGGCGGCCACTGCCAATACAACTGCCGAAGCAACCGAAACTGTCGAAACGACGCCAACGCCAGAGACGACCGAACCGACAAAACCAGCCGAAGCGCCCCAGCCGGCCGAAACTGCCGCCCCGAAGCGCCGCAAGAACAGGGTCCTGGCCTGGACGGCAGGCGCCGCAGGAGTCTTGTTTGCACTGCTGCTGGCATTTGTGCTTGTGTCGCGGCTTGCTCCCGGCTCAACAGACCGGATACTCTACAACCAGGAAGAACTTGCAATAATCAACTACCCTGAAGATGGACTTAGTTTACCCCGTTAATATAGCCCCGCTGGCTTCTAGCGACAAAGGCTCCCGGGAAATGGTCCCTGTGGTTGAACCTATGGGGACGGTCATCGGGAGGGCGTCCAGATCATCCTGCCATTCCGGAACCAAATTGCTCCATCCGGTGGTGCACCTGCATATCATCGACCGGTACGGGCGGGTATATCTGCAGAGGCGTGCAGCTTCGAAAACACTCCTTCCTTTATACTGGGATACGGCAGTCGGCGGACATGTGACATACGGAGAATACCTGCAGGAGGCTCTTTTCCGGGAAGCCGGAGAAGAATTGGGGTTCTATGACTTCAATCCTGTCCTGCTGGCAACATATATTTATGAATCACCCACGGAAAAAGAACTCGTGAACACTTTTGGAACGGTGGGGAACTTCGATCTCAAGCCCGACGGGAACGAGGTGTGCGATGGCAAGTGGTGGAGCCTGAAAGAAATCGAAGACGCCTATGGGAAGGACGTGCTCACCCCAAACTTCGAATATGAGTTCTCGAAAATCAAACAAAGTTTGTTAGCTCTTCTTTGATATGGATGAACTGAACAAATTCATTCAAGACCAGTTGTCCGTGTGGCCTCTGGCTGCTGCGAATTTCAGGGCTCTCAAGACCATGCAGAGCCGTTCGTTGAATATAGGCGGACTGCAGTCCAAAATACAGTTCAACCCTGAGCGCATAGCCTCCAGCACCGCCAATATAGACGAAGCGGCACTTGCCGCGCGCCCTTGCTTCCTGTGTGTGGAAAACCGGCCGCCGGAGCAGTTCCATTTGAAATTCGAGGGACGCAAAGGCCGCAAGTACAATATACAGATCAATCCTTTCCCTATTTTCCGCAAACACCTGGTAATAGCCCGCGAGGAGCATCTGCCGCAAGCTATCTGGCATCATCTGCCGGATATGCTCGATTTTGCATTCAAGTACCAGACCTATACAGTTTATTACAATGGTCCCAAAAGCGGCGCCTCTGCTCCCGACCACCTTCATTTCCAGGCTGTCCCGCGCAAGTCACTGCCGCTTGAAGTTGCTGTAGATCAGTTCCTTGACGCTCCCGATGCTGCCCTTTCAGAGGTGAAAGATGCCAAGCTGTACCATTATCCTCATTTTACACGCGGAGTATATTGCATAAAGGCGCAGACCACCAAGTCGCTGGCCAAACTGTTCTATCAGTTCCTGGACTGCTGCCCCGTGAAGGATCCGGGTCTTGAGCCCCGTTTCAATCTGTATGCATGGTACAGGGCGGCGGAGAAGGAATATAGGCTTATGGTTGTGATGCGCAGCGAATTGCGTTCGCATCATTATTATTCCGACGGTCCCGATCACCTGACCATAGGTCCCGGCGCAGCCGAGATGGCCGGAGTGTTTGTGGCACCCAGGCAAGAGGACTACGAGAAAGCCACCCCGTCTATGCTGGAAGAGATGCTCTCCGAAGTCAGTATCAGCGAAGAAGATGAAAAGATGATTCATTTCAGGCTCACCAGGCGGCAGCCGGAAATTGAAATCGGAATACTCTCGGCCCCGCAGATTGAGTTTGAGATCATTTCGGACGGCGCGGGTCCCCAGCAGGTAAGCGTCAAAGACGGGCGAATAAACTACAACGGCACCCTGTACGATGAACTGTATTTCGACTCCATCACCAGGTCCACGCTGTTCGCCGAGCCCACCTTTATTTTGTACAACGTTCCCATCGGCATCGACTTCCACTGGCAAAGAACTCAGAATCAAAAGTTTGCCGGATCCCTGAAGTTCATCGCCGAAGGCGACAACGTGACTGCAATCAACCGCTTGGGGCTCGAAGACTATCTGCTGAGCGTCATTTCTTCGGAGATGAGCGCCGGGGCGTCGCTGGAATTCCTCAAAGCCCATGCGGTGATATCCCGCAGCTGGGCTCTGGCCCGGATGGAAGGACGCCGCCACCCGGAACTGGCGGAGTCTGCAGTTCCGCACAGCAATTACGACGTTTGCGCCGACGACCATTGCCAGCGCTACCAAGGGCTTACGCTTGCGGTGGGGGAGACCGTCCGCAAAGCGATAGACCAGACATGGGGGCAGGTGCTGCGCTTCGGCGGCAAGATATGCGACACTCGTTTCTCCAAATGCTGCGGAGGGCGCACCGAGCTTTTCAGCACTTGCTGGGAAGACCGCGACTATCCTTACCTGCAGAGTGTCGAAGATCCGTATTGCAATTGCAGCGACAAATCCCTGCTCGCCAAAGTGCTCAATGATTACGACCTGGAGACTGAAGATTTCTACGAGTGGGAACAGCGTTACACTCCCGATGCGTTGTCTGCGCTGGTCAAAGAACGTACAGGTGTAGATTTTGGACTGATTGAATCTCTGGAACCAGTCGAACGTGGGGCCTCCGGAAGGATCAAGTATCTGAAAATCACCGGGTCCAAGCAGTCCCGCACGATAGGCAAAGAGCTTGCGATAAGGCGCGCTCTCAGCAGTTCGCATCTAAAGAGTTCCAACTTCGAAGTCGCCATGGACCATGGAGATTTTGTCCTTCGAGGGCGCGGATGGGGCCACGGCGTGGGACTGTGCCAGATTGGCGCCGCTGTGATGGCCGAGAAGGGCTTTGACTACAAACAAATCTTAAATTTTTATTACAGGGGTGCAGAAATCTCAGAATAAAACTCCGTGGCTTTGGGTTCCTACGCTTTATTTCGTAGAGGGCATCCCGTATTTTATAGTGAATACCATATCCTTGATCATGTTCAAAGATATGGGCATGGACAACGGAACCCTTGCTCTCCTCACCAGCCTCATAAGCATTCCATGGGTCGTTAAGCCCCTCTGGAGTCCGTTCGTAGATATATTTCGCAGCAAACGCTGGTGGATTGTGACCATGCAGTTCATCATGCTTGCGGCCATAGGTCTTGTGGCTGCTTCGGTGCAGATGACCACGTTTACCGTCACCCTGATACTGTTCATCATAGCCGCTTTCGCTTCGGCGACACACGATATCGCAGCGGATGGATTCTACATGCTGGCACTTGATGCGAAACGTCAGTCGGCGTTTGTGGGCATCAGAAGCACCTTCTACAGAATCGCTTCAGTGTTCGGACAAGGGGTGCTGGTGGTCATGGCCGGAATTCTGGAAAAACGTATGGGCAATATCCCTTCGGCCTGGTCGGTGACTATGTTGGTATCTGCCGGAATATTGCTGCTGCTTGCCCTGTATCACGCTTTTATCCTGCCCAAGCCGGATGATGACAGAAGTGCTGGCGAGGTGCGCAATGCCGCCGACGTCGCACGTGAGTTCGGAGCGGCGTTCAGTTCGTTCTTCCGCAAAAAGGGTGTCTGGCTTGCCATAGCATTCATGCTTCTCTACAGGCTCCCGGAGGCCTTCTCCGTGAAGATGCTATTCCCCTTCTTCAAAGACCCGGTCGAGGCTGGGGGGCTGGGCCTGAGTACCGACATGTTCGGCCTGGTCTATGGCACTTTCGGCGTCATCGCCCTGCTGGCCGGGGGCATCCTGGGTGGACTGTCAGTGGCCCGGAGCGGCCTTCGCAAGTGCCTGTGGCCAATGGCTTTGTCGCTGGCATTGCCGTGCTCTGTCTATCTGTTCATGAGCATTTTCCAGCCTTCGAATATATGGATCGTCGGAGCGTGCGTGGTGCTTGACCAGTTCGGCTACGGCTATGGATTCTCGGCCTACATGCTCTATATGATGCATTTCTCGGAGGGACCCCTCAAGACCTCCCACTATGCCATTTGCACGGCTTTCATGGCACTGTCCATGATGCTTCCCGGACTTGTGGCCGGATACTTGCAGGAGGCTTTGGGATATGTTGGATTTTTCATACTTGTAATGCTATGCTGTCTCGCAACCTTCTTCGTTACTTTCTTTGTGCGGCGGCGCTTGCAATAAGCGTTGCAACTTTTGCACGTGTCAAACCTGGAATAGAAGTTCTGCGCGAGCGGGATTTTGAAGGCCTGAAAGGGAAGCGCGTGGGGCTTCTCACCAATCCCAGCGGCGTTGATTCCCAGATGCGCTCCACCATAGACATACTCCGTGAAAACGTCAACCTGGTGGCTCTGTTCGCACCGGAACATGGGGTACGCGGCGACATCTGGGCAGGCGGCAAGGTGGAGTCGGGCAAAGACGATGCTACCGGTCTTCCGGTGCACTCGCTCTACGGAGCCACGAGACAGGCCACTCCCGAGATGATGAAGGGGATAGATGTACTTGTGTACGACATTCAAGACGTGGGCTCCAGGTCCTATACTTTCATAAGCTGCCTGGGCCTTGCCATGCGCACTTGCGCGTCCCTTGGCATCACTGTCATGGTGCTCGACCGGCCCAACCCGCTCGGCGGCCTCAAGATGGAAGGCAACCTGGTGCGCAAAGGCTTCCATTCGTATGTGAGCCAGTACCGGATTCCGTATATATACGGCCTCACGGTCGGCGAGCTGGCGGTGATGATCAACGAAGAGGGGCTAAACTGCGGGCAGAAGGGAGACCAGCTGCCTCTAAAGTGCAATCTGATAGTCATCCCCATGGAGGGGTGGCACCGCAGCATGACTTACGAGCAGACGGGGCTTCCATGGGTCATGCCTTCGCCGAACATCCCTTATCCGCGCAGTGCGATATGCTATCCCTGCGCCGGTCTGGTGGGAGAATTCAACAATTACCTGAATATTGGAATAGGATACACCATACCCTTCGACGCATTTGCTGCCGAATGGATTGATGCAGAGGCCCTTAAAGAGCGTCTTGACAGCTACCGTGTGCCCGGCGTGGCATGGAGGGCGGTGCATTACACACCCTTCTATGGCAGCAGCGCCAAGAAGCTCATACATGGGGTGCAGTATTATTTCACTGATTACGAGGCGGCGCCGCTCACTTTGATTCAGTTCTACGTGATGCAGGCGGTGTATGAATTGTACAAAAAAAATCCCTTTGAGCTGTCTGAGGGACGTGTCGGGATGTTCAACAAAGTTTGTGGAACGGATTTTGTCAGTAAGGAATTCAGCAAGCGATTCAAGGTTGATGATATCCTTCCTTATTGGAACGCAGACATCCCGGCCTTCAGGTCACTGGCTCAAAAGTATTGGATTTACAATTAATACCACTGCCTTATGAAACACTTGACAAGATTTGCAGCAATGATGACGGCAGCCGCCATCTTCGCTTTCCTTCCCGGTGCCCAGGTTTGTGGCCAATCCCGCAGCGGCGGATCACATTCGCACAGCAGCGGTTCTTCATATCACGGCGGATCAAACCGCAGCAGCGGTGGATCTTTCAGCCGTTCTTCAGGTTCTTATAGCCGCCCTTCAGGCGGAAGTCACATAAGCAGCCGTTCCAGCGGCAGCTACAGTGGTAGCAGCAGCGTCAGCAGACCCAGCGCAGGAGTCCGTTCATCGGCCGGCAGCGTGAGCGGCGGTTCTACCCGCATGAGCGACGTCCGTGACCGCGGCGCACGTGTCTCGTCCGGCGCACATGTGGCATCCGGCGCTCCTGTTCGTTCCGGCAGTGCCGTCCGTTCCGGCAGCGCCGTTAATTCCGGTGCACATGTGGCATCCGGCGCCCCGGTCCGTTCCGGTAGTGCTGTTCGTTCCGGCAGCGCTGTTCGTTCCGGCAGCAGCCTTGATGGTGCCAGACGTTCGGCGGTACGCCCGTCCACCCGCAGCTATGCTGACGGTGTGTACGGCACCCGTTCCGACCGTCCCCGCAGCCACAGCGCAGTAAGGCCTTCGCCCGGCCAGCATACCGGAATGGTGCCCGGTGCAGGACGCGTCCATGTGAACCCCAGCCCCGGCCGTGCGATGTATCACCATCATCGTGAGCCCATGGCCCTCAGAGGCAACCCCGCTCACTTCCACATGGCAGGACATCATCACTACGGGCACTATCTGCCCGCGCCTCCTCCTCACTACGAGCTTCGCCACTTCTGGGGCCGCGACTACTACTTCTACAACGATATCTGGTACAGGTATTACTCTGGCAGATACTGGGTGTGCCGTCCTCCTTTCGGCTACATCTTTACCCCTCTTGCCGATGCAGTCTATACCGCCTGCCGCTTTGCATACTATTTCGATAATCTGTATTACTACAATACGATTAACGACAATGCACGCACAATCCAGGAGCAGAACAGCACCATTGCTGCTAACAATGCCCTGATTGCCCAGCAGAACCAGACCATTGCGATGAATGCCAACATGGCAGCGGCATCAAGTTCGCTGGCGCAGAGCCTCGGGCTCGTGCAGAGCTATGCCGATGCAGGCCTCGAATATTTCTACAACGACGGCGTGTTCTACACCAAGGGTGCCGGCGGACAGTACACGGTTATTGTCCCTCCTGCCGGAGCCATAGTGGACAGACTGCCCGAAGATTTCGAAATCATTGAGCTTGGCGGCAATACCTACTACAAAGTTGACGATACCGTCTATCGCATGACAATCAGCGCCGAAGGCACTGCATGCTTTGAGGTACTAGGTCAGTTGATCTCATAACGGATGGCTCGTATAGGGATATTCGACTCGGGTTCGGGCGGACTTTCAGTTCTCAGGGAGATTCGGAAGATTCTCCCTGATGAACGTTATATTTACTGGTCCGACAATGCCCATTGTCCCTATGGAGAAAAGTCTCCGCAATACATTATAGACCGTGCCAGGGTCATAAGCGATTTTATGCTGTCCAAAGGCGTGAGTGCGGTTGTGGTGGCGTGCAATACGGCTACTGCCGCCGCCATCTCTACGCTCAGGGCTGAATACAGCATTCCTTTTGTGGGAATGGAACCTGCAGTGAAGCCTGCTGCTACGGGCACCAAGTCCGGAGTGGTTGGTGTTCTGGCCACCGCCGGTACTCTGAAGGCGCCTAAGTATCTGGATACCAGAGGCAAGTATGGGAGCCACATACGTATCGAAGAGCAGGTGGGACGGGGCTTCGTCGAACTTGTGGAGAACCTGGAACTTGAGGGTCCGCACGCCGAGGCGGTGGTGCGCTCCAGCCTTGAGCCGCTTCTGGCGGCAGGAGCGGACACAATAGTGCTCGGTTGCACTCATTATCCTTTTTTGCTCCCTCTGATGAAGCGCATGGCCCCTTCCGGCGTGAACTTCATAGACCCTGCGCCTGCTGTGGCAAGGCGTCTGAAAGATGTCTTGTCACAAAATGGCACAGACCTTTCCGATTCTGACCCGGGAGTTGAGCTGTATGCTTCCGGCAGCGATGAAAGCTTGAAAAAACTGTTTACTTTGATATGAAGTTTCTGAAAATGACAATGTATGTTTCGGCCGCTGTGTTGGTGGCGGGGTGCGGCCAGAAAGACCCCAATTTTAAATACACGGTAGATCAGTTCGCTGATGTAAAAGTTATCCGTTATCAGGTGCCCGGCTGGGACGAACTCAGCCTTCAGCAGAAAGAGTACGCATACCACTTGGCAGAGGCTGCAAAGTGGGGACGTGATATTTTGTGGGACCAGAACTGCCAGTATAACCTGCCGCTCAGGCATGCTGTAGAGGATGTTCTGGAGAATTATGCCGGCGACCGCAAATGCAGTGAGTTCGAAGCTTTTACCGAATACGCCAAGAGGCTTTTCTTCAGCAACGGCATCCATCATCATTATGCCGAGGACAAGTTTTTCCCCGCTTGCGAGCGGTCTTATTTTGCTAAGCTTCTGGATGCAGTCGGGCGTTCCTCTGAGGCTGATTTCTTGCTGGATTATGCATATAAGCCCGAAATATGCCCGCAGCGCCGGAGTATTGCTTCCGAGGGAGATATTGTAGAGCTATCTTCAGTCAATTTCTACGATGGCGTGACACGGGACGAGGTAGAGGCGTATTATGCTTCAATAGAGGATCCTGCCGATCACCGTCCGGTATCTTACGGCCTCAATACGAAAGTGGTCAAGGAAGACGGACAGATAGTAGAGAAGCCATGGAAGGTGGGTGGAATCTACGGCCCCGCTATCGAAAAGATATGCGCCGAGCTGGAACTGGCCCGCAAAGTTGCTGAGAATGACATCCAGAAGAATGCTCTTGGCTTGCTGATAGAGTATTACAAGACTGGCGACCTGCGCAAGTGGGATGAATTCAATATTGAGTGGGTGAGGGATACGCTTGGCACTGTTGACTTCGTGAATGGTTTCGTCGAGGATTATAACGACCCTCTGGGGCGCAAAGGGTCATGGGAAGGACATGTTAATATCAAGGATGCCAAGGCTTCGGAGCGTTCCGCCATACTTAGCGCCAATGCCCAGTGGTTTGAGGACAATTCTCCCGTTGACCCGCGTTTCAAGAAGGCTAAGGTGAAGGGTATAAGCGCCAAGGTTATCAATGCTGTATGCCTGGCGGGGGATTCATATCCTTCCACCCCTATAGGCATCAACCTGCCTAATGCCGACTGGATACGCTGCGACTACGGCTCCAAGAGCGTGACCATTGCCAATATTTCCCATGCCTACGATTTCTCGGCAGACGAGTCGCCGCGCAGTGTGCTCAACGAGTTTGCATGGGACGAGGCAGAAATAGCACGTTCCAAAAAATACGGCTCCTATGCCTCCGAGATTCATACCGACCTCCACGAGTGTCTGGGACATGGCTCCGGGCAGTTGCTCAAGGGGGTGTCGAGCACGGCCATGGGAGAGTTTTCGTCTACTCTGGAGGAAGCACGTGCCGATTTGTTCGGGCTCTATTATTCTGCCGACCCTAAGCTTGTCGAACTGGGTATTATGCCCGATGCAGAGGCCTACAAGGCTGAATACGATGCCTTTATTCGCAATGGCCTGATGGTTCAGTTCAACCGCGTAGAGCTCGGGCGTCCTAATACTGAGGCCCACATGCAGGACCGCAAGCTGATAGCCGAGTGGTGTTTTGACAATGGCGGCGGTGCCATCGAAAAGCGGGTGCGTGACGGCAAGACTTACTTCGTCGTGACTGATTATGAGGCTCTCCGCGGATTGTTCGGAAGGCTCCTGGCAGAGATCCAGCGTATCAAGTCCGAGGGCGATTATGCCGCCGGCAAGGCGCTGGTTGAGACGTATGCCGTCAATATCGATCCGGCACTTCACCGCGAAGTGAAGGAGCGTTATGCCGCGCTGGATCTCAAACCTTATGGAGGCTTCATCAATCCCGAAATAGTCCCTGTCGAGAAAGGTGGCGTGATCACCGATTACGAGATCCGCTACACCGACGACTACCTTGGGCAGATGCTCGACTATGGCCGTAAATACGGCGTGTTGTAGCTGTTATATCCCAGTGTAGCCCTACCTTGGGTCTTTTAGGCTGACAAGTATTTTGTGCGCCTTGTTGTCCTTTGTCCATTCATAGCTGATGTTTCCGACAATAATGGGCGAAGGAGAGAACTTGGTGAATGTGAGGTTCTTTAAGTTACCCGACACCTTGGCGTTTTCGCTATAGGATTCAGCAGACCCGCTGCGGTCCGCAAAATTCAGGGAAGTACTCTGCTCAAAGGAAACGTCATAAATGGCTCCACTCAGTGCAATGTCCTGCGCGGAGAGTACCCACTCTCCTGCAGCGGGGAAACAAAACGGCTTGTCAGTATCTAAGATGGAAAGTGAGAGTCTGACATGATCCCCGTCATTACCTTGCAGCACTTCAAATCTTGCATGTTTTACACTTTCTCCGTCGATTGTACAGTCGCAATTTGATTCACCTGCGCTCCATACTGAATTAGCCAATGACTCCCGGGAGAATTGCTCAAAACGGTAGGCCTCGTAATCACAAGAGCACAATACAGAACTTGAGCTGATTATTATAAAAAATATCTTTATAAGTCCAAAACGATTCATAACAAAAGCTTGCTAATTAGACATCACAATTAGTAGATGTTTTTTACTATTTAAAAGTTGCATCTCCAAGAGCAAAATTTACATAATTGGAATGATTGCTGGTGAACGGGGACCTACGGTATGATCTTGTTCACTTTGCTCTGTAATTGGAACATTGATCTGTTGCTGTGCGGCAGCAGTGTAACACGCGCACAAAAGCAATGCAAATAAAAATAATCTTTTCATCATACGTTTTTGTGCAAAGTTATTGCAGAGATTTTGATAAAGCCAGCAAAACTGTTTTAACACTCTAAAATATAATGCGCTGATAATCAATATGATAGAACGGCAAGCGCCGAATAGTTCTTAACACGGCGCTAATAATGTATTGATTGTTAGAAGGTTGCTTTTTAGATTAGCTCAAGATACTGAGCTTTATTGAAAGAACTCAGGTTCTCAAATCTGATTTTAATGCGATTCTTCGCTGTATAGATAGATCCGACGCTCATGTTCATGAGAATTGCGATGGTCTTGGGACTGAAGCCGATAATCAAGTAGCAAGTGATTCTGTATGAGTTTTCGCTTAAATTTGGCAAATCGGCTCTAATCTTAGACATGACATTGTCGAAGTGGGAATTTATAATATGTTCAAGCTTTCCGGCTTCTGAAAATTTAGCCAAGGCATTGACAGCCACTTTCAATGTTCTTTCCTTAGTGTGCCGTTTAGATGGGGACCAATATGCTGAACTCAGGTCGTCAAATATAGTAAACTGTTCTTTGAATGTTTGAATATAATCTTTTCGGAGTTTTGCCAAAGAACTGTTAGATTCTGCATTGTCGGCCGCCATTAAAGCCAAATCATTCTTCAGGCTTGCCGCTTCCTCAGCTTTCTCTATCCACTTGTTACGGCTTCTGTAAATCATCCATATGAGTAATGACGATATAAGAGCGCCAATGATAATGAACAAAATGATTGTTACTCTCTGGGTTTTGTTTTCAGCACTTAATCTGGACGATTTTTCGGCGTAGTAGTCTTTTTGAACCTTTTCAAGAGAATGACCGAGAATTGCTATCAGCATAGAATCTTGTGCTGCGATACTCCCTTCGAAACACGACAGGGCATTTTCGAATTCTTTTCTGTGCTTGAATAATCTGTATTCCCATAAATTTACAGTCCCGGCGTTCTTGGGGTTGTGTTTCAGTTGCTCGAGTGCAGGAAGGTAAGAATTCACGCCATCTTTGTTGCCGGTCAGTTCCAAAGCATAAACATAAACGGAGAAGTCGTCTACTGTCGGACTCTTGCCCATTTTAATCGCCTTCTCGAACAATTCGCAAGCAACGTCGGGCTCCGGCCTACCCTTCCTTACTTTGGTCTTACCGGCTTTGAACAAGGCGTTTGCGAATATTGTTGTGTCAAGTATTTCCTGTTCAAAGAAAACAGTGTAGAGACTGTCTGAAATCTCCCATTGGTAAGTATTGGCGTAGCACATTGGGATAATGCTTTGCATGATCCAGGCATTCTTCTCGTCACCATTCAGACGGAAGCATTCCTCTGCTTTTTGGGCAAACAATAACTCCTGTTTGGAGTTCCTATTATATGAGTATATGCGGGATAAAGCGGCGCATACTAAGCCTTTGATATTGTAATTATTAGTAGATTCGGCCAGATCGTAAGCAAAAGAATAACAGTTTGCGGCCATGTCCCTGTCTCCAGCCACTTCGAGCATCTTTCCTTTGTAATAATAAGCTTTGGCCAAGTGCTCTTTGTCATTAACCTGAGAGTAATACTTTAGGGCAGGCTCTATGACCCGGATATTAGTCGTATCAATATAATTCTTGTCAAAAGCAATGGCAGACAATAATGCATACTTTGCCTGTGAACAGGCAGATGAAAATTGAAGTGTATCTAAGGATCGCAGTGCGGCGAGTGCGCTGTCGGGATGCTCATCAATGAGTGACTTGATTCGGTCGAGCTGTTTACTGGGAGCTACCGGGTCGCAAGAAGAAAAGAGACACGCGAGGCAGACTGTGAACAGCATGATTCTGCAGATCTTATTAATCATAATTATATATCTCTTTTTTCAAGGACGAGGAGCTTCCTGCGGCCTTTGAGAATGTAATCCGGAGACTGAAAGGTCTTTCCGCTCAAGGTGACAGTGCCCATGGGTTCGGTGCGGTAGCGCTCCAGAAGGGCGCAGAGTTTGCCGAAGGTCTCTGCACTGAAGGCGCAGTCTTCGAGGATGCGCCATAGTACGTAGCGCCAGTGTTTTAGGCCGATGAGAGGAACTACGCTGATTTCCAGCGTCTTGCCGTTTTCTTTGACAATCGTTTTCGCTGCCTGCCGAAAGTAATCTTCTGCAATGTCGTCTGTCTGGCGAATTCTGGCCATGTCTTCGCCAAGAGTCTTTATGAACGAAGGGTTGATTTCTTTGAATACAGGAAAGACCTGATTGCGGATCTTATTCCGCCGTGCGTCATTCTCTGCGTTGGTGCTGTCTTCGCGCCAGCTGTGCCCATGGGCTTTCATCCATTGCTGAATATCGTCCCTGCCGGTTCCTAGCAGTGGCCGTAGCACCGTCATGGCCTCTCCTGAGAGAGCGTCAGGAATTCCCCGGAGCCCCTTGGTGCCGGTACCTCTCAGAAGGTTTAGAATGAGCGTTTCGGCATTGTCGTTGGCATTGTGGGCCGTGGCCAGGGCCTCAAAACCTTCGGAAAGGCACAATTCCCTGAACCAGGCATAGCGGAGCTCGCGGGCCGCCATCTCAATGGAAATCCCATTGGCGGCAGCGTGTGATCTTGTGTCAAACCGTTTAACCAGGCACTTAAACCCGAGTTCGCGGCACTGCTCCCGAACGAAGGCTTCATCTCCGTCGGATTCAGCCCCGCGAAGGCAGAAATTGCAGTGCGCGACAGCAAAAGAAGCCCCCGGGAAAAGCTCGGGGGCTCTATGCAACATATACATTGAATCTATGCCGCCGCTGACTGCAAGAAGTACTCTCATTTCTTGCCGCCCAGGGTGTAGGTGAAGTTGAAAGCAAGGAAGTCCTTGAACTGGACCTTACTCGCCACTCCGTCTATTTGCACGATAGGGTCGTAGATCAGCCAGGTGTTGAATCCGATCTTGAAGAACTTGGCAATCTGCCAGCTGATCTTGTTGTCCCAGTTGACCCTGTTCTGAAGGAAAGGCTTATTGAGGTAGTCGGTGAAGAGAACCAACTGAGTCTCATAGGTGAACACGTCGTTGATGGCGAACTTGGCATTGGCCTTCACGGAAGCACCGAACTGGAACAGCAGGTTGCGGTAGTCGGCTTCGGTTCCGTCTATCAGAGGCATACCGTATCCCTTGCGGAGCTCTGGTATGTTACAAATGGTCAAGCTCCCGGTGAGAGGCGAAATGTTCACGTCGAACCACTCGTTGGGCTTCCACTCCATACCTATTGCGATATTGTTGTAGGCGGGTGAAACCCATCCGGATTTAAGATTTGTGGCCTCCCACTGGCCTGAGCCGCTTTCTTTCTCTATATATTTGCCGAAAGTGTTGGTAAACTGAGAACGGAAGTCATAGCTGGCGGTATAGTTCCACTTGCTGTCCTTGCCGGTTTTGTACGCCAGCTTACTTTCAAGGTAGATACGGTCGTTGCTCTTCTGGAGCACGTTCGCCTTGTCCTGGGACCAGATGAATCCGTACTGCAGCTGAAGCCGGTTGTTCCAGCTCAACAGTTCCTTAGCGTATCCGGCCTTGGCGTCGATTCCGGCGCTGAGAGTCACAGTGTTGAATCCTCCCGCCGCCCAGTTGGTAAGGGAGGTCTGGTTGAGGCTGAGGTCGAATACGGAAGATGTGGTCCAGTACTTGGGCTTGGCCACGGGGGCCTCTTCCTTGGGTGCTCCGACCAATGCTGCCGCAGCCTCGGCGGCGGCTTTCTGGGCATCGTCCTGAGCATATGCCCAGGCACTCAGGACAAGCAGTCCCGCTATAATAACAAACTTCTTCATATCAATAAGAAATTGCAAATACTACCCTTTGAGAGGAAGGTTTTCCGGAGAAAATATCCTTCCCTTCTTCCTTGCATACATAGCTGTCCACGGGGATACAACGTATCGTTGCCTTGGTGGCGTCCTTTATGGCCTGTTCGGTCTCGGTGGTGCCGTCCCAGTGGCAGAGCAGGAACTTGCCCTGCTGGATCTTGACCTTGAACTCCTCCCAGTCGTCGCACTTTTCCACGTTGGCGTCGCGGAAGGCAAGTGCCTTGTTGTAGATGCTCTGCTGGATGTCGTCGAGCAGGCTCTTGATGTGAGATTCTATGCCCTCCAGCTGCATGGTCTCTTTCGTAAGCGTGTCGCGGCGTGCAACTTCCACGGTGCCTGCCGCAAGGTCGCGGGCGCCCATGGCAAGGCGCACGGGAACACCTTTGAGCTCCCATTCAGCAAATTTGAAGCCGGGACGCAAGGTGTCGCGGGAGTCGATCTTGACGCTCACGCCAAGGGCCTCCAGACCGGCCTTGATTTTTTCGAATTCGGCCATCACTGCAGAGAGCTCCTCGTCGGTGCGGTAGATGGGCACCATGACAACCTGTATAGGAGCGAGTGCGGGAGGCAGTACCAGGCCGTTGTCGTCGCCGTGAGCCATGATCAGGGCGCCCATCAGACGGGTACTCACGCCCCAGGATGTGGCCCATACATACTCCTGCTTTCCTTCTTTGTTGGTGAACTGAACGTCGAAACTCTTTGCGAAATTCTGGCCCAGGAAGTGGGACGTGCCGGCCTGCAGTGCCTTTCCGTCCTGCATCATGGCTTCAATCGTGAGCGTGTCAATGGCCCCTGCGAAGCGCTCGTTGGGACTCTTGTGCCCGATGATCACCGGCAGGGCCATCACGTTACGGGCAAAATCGGCATACACATGCACCATCTCTTCCGCTTTGGCCTGGGCCTCTTCGGCTGTGGCGTGGGCGGTGTGTCCCTCCTGCCACAGGAATTCTGCTGTGCGCAGGAAAAGCCTGGTGCGCATCTCCCAGCGCACTACATTGCACCACTGGTTGCACAGCAGAGGGAGATCCCTCCATGATGTGATCCAGTTTTTGTATGTGTTCCAGATGATGGTCTCGGAAGTGGGACGCACTATCAACTCTTCTTCGAGTTTTGCCGAAGGATCTACCACCACTCCGCTGCCGTCGGGAGCGTTCATGAGACGGTGATGCGTGACCACCGCGCACTCTTTGGCGAATCCTGCCACGTGTTCGGCCTCACGGCTGAAGAAAGACTTGGGAATGAAAAGAGGGAAGTATGCGTTCTGTACTCCCGTTTTCTTGAACATGCTGTCCAGGATGGACTGCATCTTCTCCCAAATGGCATAGCCATAGGGCTTTATCACCATGCATCCGCGTACTGCGGACTGTTCGGCCAGGTCGGCTTTCAGGGCCAGGTCGTTATACCACTGCGAATAATTTTCGGATCGTTTTGTAACCTCTTTTGCCATATTTAGTTTTTTTTGCCAAATTTGTATCGTGAACCGGCTCTGCCGTCCGGCCTGTGCCTTGCCTGTGGTCCTTATGCCCAGGTTTTATGGACCACAGGCAAGGCACAGGCCGGATGACTGCAACATCGGCCTTTTATGCGGCACGAATGTTGCGATGCAAAGATACAAACTTTTATCAAAGGAGGTAACATAATGAAACGGAGCCTGATTATTTTATTGCCTGCCATATTGGCATTGGCATCTTGCGGGACTGCCGCTCAATATGCCTCGCAGCAGCGCTTCCCGGATGGGATCTATTACCGGCCGCAACCGCCGGTAGAGCTGTACAGCGAGGAAGATTTCCGCGATATGGCGGCCAGGAACATTGCGGCCGACAGCTTGAAAACCAAGCAGTACGGCAGCGATGACTATGGTTACAGCTATAATTACAGCAGTCCTTATTCTTACTACGGTCCTTACTGGGGCTATAGCCCTTATTGGGGTTATTACAGTCCCTACTGGGGATATCGCAGCTATGCATGGGGCCCTTGGGGCGATCCGTTCTGGGATCCTTATTGGGACCCTTGGTGGGGATACGGCCGGATAGGTTATTACGGGTATTATTCCCCGTACAGCTACTATTATCCTTATTATCACGGCTATGCCGGCTACTATCGTCCTGTGCCCAATACTGGCTATGCCAACCCGGGCAACTATCTTACCGGCGGCAATAATTTCCGCAGGTCCGGCGGCCTGAGCTCTGGTTCCCGCAGCGTAAGGGCCTCTTCTGTCGGCAGCTCTTCTTCGGGCGTGCGTCAGACATCTGGTTCTTCCAATTACCGGCGTTCGGGCAGCAGCAGAAGCGGCAGCGACAGCTACAATTACTCCCGCAGTTCTGCTCCCAGCAGCTCGTCCTACAGCAGCTCGTCCTACAGCAGCTCCTCTTCCCGCAGCAGTAGCAGCAGCTATTCCGGCGGCGGTTATTCAGGTGGCGGCGGTGGCGGCTATTCCGGCGGCGGAAGCCATTCCGGAGGTAGTGGCGGCGGTGGCGGCGGCCGCAGGTAGTGTATTGACCATTAATACTTTTGCATTATGAGAAGATTTTTCGTTATAGCTATAGCAGCGGTCGGCCTGTCACTTACGGCCGGGGCCCAGGATATGTACTATGCCGAGATGCTGAGCCGCAACCACTATTACGGTACGGCGCGCTCCATGGGCCTTGGCAATGCCATGACAGCCCTTGGCGGAGACCTCGGTTCGGTTACCATCAATCCTGCAGGATCGGCTGTGTCGCCATACAGCCAGTTCACCATCACTCCGGGCCTGCTGTTCTCTTCGACCGGGGCTTCCTATGCTCCGGACGGATCGGAGAACTTCGGCAGCCCCCTCAAGACCGACCATACCAAGTTCAACATGCCTAATATCGGGCTCAGTTTTACTTATTTCAACGGGCCGGCCAGCTGGGTCAAGAGCGTGAGCATGGGGTTTGTGGCCAATACAACCAATTCGTATTTGAATTACACAACCGGCCAGGGGTCCAACTCATCTACCTCTTTCCTCGGAAGCCTTGCCTCCGGAGCCAGGGGACTTGACTACAACAGCCTCCCGCGCGACCTGCACGCTGCTTACAACGCCAACCAGTTCGGGGAGTACGGACCTGTCGGCTCCAACATTTACGTGGGTTCCAACGAAAGGCTGGATCCTTCTGAGGCCTATCACTACGTTCCCGGCGCTCTTTCGCAGAGGGCTGTGTACAACACCTTCGGCACCAAGACCGACATGGCCTTCAACCTGGCCTTCAATGTGCAGGATGTGTTCTACTTCGGTTTCAATATCGGCTTGCCCATGATAAAGTACCGCCGCAGCGAGACCTTCGGCGAAGCCGCGCAGCAGCCTGAGCTGTTCCCTACGACCTTTTTCGTCAGCGACACTCAGACGGAGACTACCAACTACGTGAGCTCCACCAATACCTACGCGTTGAATACCGACGCCAACGGTGTGTATGCCAAGTTCGGTTTCATAGCCCTGCCTACGGATCATCTCCGCATCGGCGCGGCCATCCAGACCCCTACTAAGTTCGCAGTATCGGAGCGCTGGGCATATTCGGCATCCAGCCAGTACGAGAACTCGAAGTTCGACGGCAACAGCACATCAACTGTCGGAGAAGCCAATTATTACCTCCGTACGCCCTATGTGGTGAATGCAGGTATCGCTTATACTCTTCCGGGAGTGGGTCTTTTCAGCATCGATTATGAACTCACAGACTACAGCGTCATGAAGTACAGCGATGCGGGAGACCATTTCTACGACGATTCATGGGCTTCTGTCAACATGGTCAACAGAACCTTCTGCGGGTCTTCACACTCTGTGCGCATGGGCGTGGAGGTAAAGCCCCTTCCGTTCATCTCCCTGCGTGCTGGCTACTCTCTGACCACCGATCCGGAGAAATACTGGACAGACGAGAAGGGTAACAGAGTGACAGCCGAAACAGTGGAGTTCCTCGGTAACTCGGAAGCTTTCAAGCAGCAGCTGATCAGCTCCCGTCACTTCGACAACCTGACCCACGGTGTGTCTTTGGGCGCCGGTTATTCATCTCCAGGTTCATTCTTCGCCGACTTTGCCGTGCGCATGACCTCATACCCGGTGTCATATTATGCTCCTTATTATTACGGAGCTTATGACGCTAAAGACAAAAACGGGGTATCCTTGAATATCGGGGCTCCGCTGGAGCGTTTGGATAAAAAAATGTTTGATGTGTTGCTGACACTCGGATGGAGATTCTGATATGGAGATGACAGCTAAAGAACTCGCGGCCGCCCTTGGCGGTACCGTTGAGGGCAATCCCGAAGTGGTGGTCACTTCTTTCGCAAAGATAGAGCATGGGAAACCTGGACAGCTGTGTTTCTTTGCAAATCCTAAATACGAACAATATGTATATACCAGCAAGGCTTCGGTCTTGCTGGTTAATTCCACTTTTGAGCCCAAGCAGCCGGTGCAGGCTACCATGATACGGGTGCAAGATGCGTATGCGGCTGTGGCTCAGCTCTTAAAGATAGTCACTGAGCATAAGCGCAAGCACCGTCGCCACAGGAGTCTGCTCAGCAGAGTAGCCTGGAGCGCTAAACTCGGAAAAAAGGTCTGGGTGGGCAATTTCGTGGTTATTGGCAAGCACTGCCGCGTGGGCGACAGGACAAAAATCTACGACAACGTGACCATAGGCGAGGGTACCGTGATAGGCAAGGACTGCATTATCTATCAGGGAGTCCATATCTTCCCGGGAATGGTTATAGGAGACAGGGTCATACTCCATGCAGGATGCGTGATTGGAGACGACGGCTTCGGCAATTCCCGCCGGCCCGACGGCAGTTGGGAGAAGATTGAACACATGGGCAATGTGATAATAGGCAACGACGTCGAGATCGGATCCAACACCACCATCGACAAGGCGCCCATGGAATCTACCATTATTGCCGACGGAGTCCGCATCGACAACCTCTGCCAGATTGCGCACAATGTGGTTGTCGGTAAAAACACGGCAATGGCGGCCCAGTGCGGTATTGCAGGCTCCGCCAAGATAGGGGAGGCCTGTATCCTTGGCGGCCAGGTGGGCGTTGTGGGACACATCAGTATTGCCGACAATACCACTGTCTGCGCCAAATCCGCCATTATAGGCAATGTCCGTCAGGGAGGACAGACCTTCTACGGCAACCCCGGAATAGCCCATAAGACTTATCTCCGAGCCTACGCAAAATTCAAGCAGTCCGGAGAGTAAGTACATAGGATTAGGCAAATCGGGAAATAATCCCTATCTTTGCCGCGATAATGAATCAGCGAACTCTTAAAAAAGAATATATATTCGAGGGCAAGGGGCTGCACACCGGTAAGTATTCACGGGCCGTTTTACGCCCGGCTCCGGCTGGAACAGGAATCGTTTTTGTACGCACCGACAAAGGTGGCGTGCAGATTCCTGCCGTGGCTTCCAATGTGGGCAGGACTCGCCGAAGCACCATTCTCGTAAATGGTTGTGCCAAGGTGGGCACAGTGGAGCATTTGCTTTCGGCCCTCACCGGTCTGGGCGTCGATAATGCCTTCATAGATATCGATACGTGCGAAATGCCCATCCTCGACGGCAGTGCCGCTCCTTACATGGAGGCCATTGCCCCGGACGGCTTGCAGGAACAGGATGCCCCCAGGCAGTGGATAGAGATAGACCACGAAATCATAGTGCGGAACGAGAAGAGCGGGGCCTGGATTAAAATCGTCCCTTCCGAGAATCCTTCCGTTGAGGTTACGATAGATTTTAATTCCAAAGTAATTGGCGTTCAGACAGTCCGTTATGACTCTGAGTCCGATTACCGTGCCGACATCGCTCCGTGCCGCACTTTCTGCTTTTTCCATGAAGTTTTGCCTTTGCTTTGCCTCGGTCTCGCCCGTGGCGGAGAGGTGGGCAATGCAATAGTGGTTGTGGAAAAACCCGTCCGGCGCTGGCAGGCGCGTCTGATGGCCCGCGTACTTGGCAAGAAGGCCGTTGATTTACCCGATCACGGCTATGTATGTGACCCGGCGCTCCGTTTCCCCGACGAATGCGCTCGGCACAAGCTTCTGGACATACTTGGAGACCTGCGTCTGTGCGGAGGCTTTCTGAAGGCCCGGATCGAGGCCTTCAAGCCCGGGCATGCCCTCAATACGCTTGCCGCAAAACAAGTTTTAAGTAATATTTAACGATATGGCAATCATTCATCCTTTAGCCACAGTACATCCCGGCGCCCGTCTGGCAGAAAATGTCGAGGTGGGGCCTTATGCTTTTATAGACGATAATGTAGAAATAGGCGAAGGCACCAAGATACTCCCTCATGCTACCATCTTCTCGTACGTCAAGATGGGCCGTGACTGCAATGTGTTCCCCGGAGCCGTTGTGGGTGCCATCCCTCAGGACCTTAAATTCGATGGCGAAGTGACGTGGGTCGAAATTGGCGACAGGGTCAACATTCGCGAATGCGCTACCATCAACCGTGGCACCAAGGCCAGCGGAAAAGGCGTGACTCGTATAGGAAGTGACACCCTCATTATGTCTTATGTCCATGTGGCACATGACTGTAAGGTCGGAAATCACTGCATCCTGGTGAGTTACGTGGGTATAGCCGGAGAGACCGACGTGGACGACTGGGCCATTATCGGAGGCGGTACGAAAGTGCATCAGTTCTCCAAGATAGGCACTCACGCCATGGTCGGCGGCGGCACTGCGGTCAATAAGGATATTCCTCCTTATTCCATCTGCGGGCGCGTTCCCATCTGCTATGCCGGAGTCAACCTGGTCGGCCTGCGTCGCAGGGGATTCGATTCGGATACTATCCGCACCATCAAGGATATCTACGATGTCCTTTACTATCAGGGCTACAATTTTTCAGATGCCCTGGCCCGCGTGCGCGAAGGCTTCCCGGCATCGCTGGAGCGCGATACAATCTTGAATTTTATTGAGAATTCCAAACGCGGCATAGTGCGCGCCGGTGATTCTCACGACAAGGGCGGAGTAGAGTAGTGACCTTATCTACAGCCTGGTTTCCTCCTGTCGGATTCTTTGTCTTGCTGGCGGAGAATCCGATTGTGTATATCGAGGCTTGCGAGAGCTACCGCAAGCAGACCTGGCGTAACCGGTGCAGAATCCTGACAGCCAACGGCCCCATGGACCTGCGGGTGCCGGTGGCGCATGACGGGGAGCGGCTCATTACGCGAATCCGTGTTGACTGGAGCACCCCATGGCTGCGGCAGAACTGCTATGCTATTGACAGTGCCTACTATAGCTCACCTTTTTTCGAATACTACAGGGACGAGCTGTTCGCTGTCCTCGAGCGCAGGCGGGAGTTCCTGTGGGACATGAATATGGACCTTATCGAGTTCTTCTGCCGCAAGATAGGCATCGCTCCGCAGATACTTCCTACGGTGGACTATGTCGCTGATGTTCAGGACGATTGGCGCGACGTCCTCAGCCCCAAGCGCCCGAGCCCGATTAAGGTGCGCCCCTATTGGCAGGTTTTTCGGGAACGCTACGGCTTCGTGGGCGGACTGTCGGTGATGGACCTGCTGTTCAACGAGGGTCCCGAGAGCCTCAGCCAGTTGCGGAGGCCGTTGACGGAGTTGAGCAGGTAGAAAGAGTACTTGATGATGTAAATCAGGGCATACGAGGAATCCGGCGCTCCGTGCAGGGTGACCGCCCACATGGTTATCGAGAAAATATTGACTCCTATCCAGAAAATCCATTGCTCCATGTAGGCAGTGCTCATCAGTGCCTGGCCTATAATGTTGCACATCAGCGGCAGGACGTCGAGCACTACCGCCGTTTTTATGAATGCGTCGGCGGCGGATTTGTCGAAGTGGGCTATGATGAAGTATGTGACCACCGACCCTGCGAGGAACACCAGGCATGCAAGCCATCGCTGCTTCGGCGTCAGCCTTCGGGCCTTGACGCTGCCCTCCGAGGTGTTGCCCCTCCGCTTCCACTGGAAGAAACCCACGAACTGCATGGGCACGAAGTAGATGAAATGTAGCACTGCGTTGCCAAGCCCGGAACTGCCGTTTTTCCAATTAATCAGGCACATGGCTCCGTAGATGCTTACGTCCAGCAGTCCGAACAGGAAGGTGATTATCTTGCCGCTTGCCGAAGCCACGGTGGCGGCCACTCCCATGAGCGATCCGAAGGCCGCAAATACCAGGAGCCAGCGGGCATGGGTGTCGGCGGGGCCGAATTTGAGGGCGGTTGCGAGAATGGTTACGACAGTCATCCCTATCAGGATGAACGCAGAAAAGTACTTGTTGAATGTCTTGTTGTCCACCTTGCAAATATAATCATTTTTCAGAGGGCCCATTGCCTCCGGTGCCCATAAAACATGGGAAAAGGGCACCGGAGGCAATGGGCCCTCTGAAAAATTTGGTTGTTTGCCCCAAAATTACTATATTTGCGGATGTGTTGAAGATAGAGGCCGAAGGGCTTCTATTTTTGTTATCCGGACAGTATGCAAAGAGAAGAATTTGACAAAGTGGTGCTGAAGGCTGCGCAGGAGCGGGGCTGCACCGTGGTCGCCGTTGATTTTAACGACGATGACAATGTGTTTGAAGTTACCCTCGACAAGGACTCCGCACCGGTGGATCTCGAAGACTGCGAATACGTGCACAGGGCGGTCCTTGCTGCATTCGACCGCAACATCGAGGACTACGCCCTCACAGTGGGCTCTCTTGGCATAGGAGCCGAAGAAGCAGATGAAATATTGAAAACTATACAAGAATAATGGAAAAAGAGAAAGTTATCACCCTCATTGATGCCTTCAAGGACTTCAAGGAGGAAAAGAACATCGACCGCTCAGTCATGATGGGCGTTCTGAAGGATGTATTCCTTACACAGATTGCCAAGACCTTCGGCAGTTCCGACAACTTTGACGTGATTGTGAACGTTGACAAGGGTACGTGCGAGATTTATCAGAACTTCGAAATCGTAGAAGAAGTCGAGAATCCCAACGCCGAGATGACCCTTGAGCAGGTGCGCGAGGATAGTGGCGACGACGACTACGAGGTGGGCGACTCCTACGCCAAGCTCTTCCCCCTGTCGTCATTCGGCCGCCGCGGCATCCTGAACATCCGCCAGAACCTTCAGGGACGCATTATGGACATCGAAAAGGCCAATGTGTACAAGAAGTACTCCGAGAAGGTGGGTGAGATTTTCGTCGGCGAAGTGTATCAGACATGGAGCAAGGAAGTCCTGATTCTCGACGAGGACGGCAACGAGCTCCACATCCCCAAGTCCGAGCAGATTCCCGGTGAGCACTTCAAGAAGAGCGAATCCGTGCGCGCCATCATCAAGAGCGTCGAGATGCGCAACAACACCACTCCTTACATTACCCTGAGCCGTACAAGCGACGAGTTCCTGGAGCGCCTTTTCGAGCAGGAAGTGCCCGAAATCGCCGACGGTCTTATCACCGTCAAGAAGGTGGTCCGCGTGCCAGGCGACCGCGCCAAGGTGGCTGTAGAGTCATACGACGACCGTGTGGATCCTATCGGCGCCTGCATCGGTGTGAAGGGAAGCAGGATACTGGGCATCGTCCGCGAGCTCCGCAACGAGAACATCGACGTCATCCCCTGGTCTGCAAATCCTTCGCTCATGATCCAGAGGGCCCTCTCTCCCGGTATGGTGTCCAGCATCGACATGGGCAAGAGCCCCGAAGACAAGGTCAAGGTGTACATGCTGCCCGACGAAGTCAAGAAGGGTATTGGCCGCGGCGGTGTGAACGTGCTGCTGGCCGGTAAGCTCATAGGCCGCGAGATCGAGGTCTGGAGGGAGCTTTCCAAGGCAGAGGTCGAAGACGGAGAAGAAGATGTGCTTCTCGACGAATTCGACAACGAAATCGACGGCTGGGTCATCGATAAGCTCAAGAGCATCGGATGTGACACTGCCAAGAGCGTACTTGCTATCGATCCCGAGGACATCGCAAAGCGCGCTGACCTCGACGACGAGACTGTGGAAGATGTACTCCGGATACTTAAAGCTGAATTTGAAGACTAATGGCAGAAATAAGAATAAATAAATTACTAAAGCAATTCAACATCGGTCTCAGCGACCTTGTGGCCTTTTTGCAGAAAAAGGGCTTCGAGGTCGAAGAGAACCCGAACGCCAAAGTTTCAGATGAATGTCTGCCCGACCTGCAGAAGCAGTTCGGAAAAGACAAAGAGGCTCTGGAACAGGCCCAGCAGGTTGATATCAAGGTGAAAGAGATACTTGAGAAAACCAACCGCAAGCTTTCACGTCAAGATGAAGAGGAAGAGGAGCAGGAATTGACCATCAAGTCCACGACCTTCGAGCGCAAGGCTAAACCTTCGCCCAAGCCGGAGCCTGCCCCGGAACCGGAGCCCGAACCTCAGCCCGCTCCTGCACCCGAGCCGGAACCGGCACCTGAGCCGGAGCCCGTGCCCGAACCTCAGCCGGAGCCTGCCCCGGAACCGGAGCCCGAGCCTCAGCCCGCTCCTGCACCCGAGCCGGAACCCGTACCTGAGCCCCAGCCCGCTCCAGCACCTGAGCCGGAGCCCGTGCCCGAGCCTCAGCCGGAACCTGCACCTGCACCGGAACCTGCGCCTGCACCCGAGCCTGCCCCGGCTCCTGTCGCCGAACCCGCCCCCAAGCAGGACAACTCTTCTCCGTTCAAGGTTGTCGGCAAGGTGGACCTCAGCCAGTTCGACCGCAAACCTGCCAAGCGTGAACGCATCGGCAAGGGCGCGCAGAAGGTGGACGTTGCCAAGGCCGGAGCCAATATCGACCGAAACGCAGGCAAAAAGGATAAGCCCAAGAATGCACCTTCCCAGCCCGCTCCGGGACAGGGTAAGCGTAAGCGCGACCGTGACCGCGACCGTCTTAAGCCAGCCATGACCGAGGCGCAGCAGGAAGAGATGCAGAAGGAGATACAGAAGCAGGTCAAGGAGACTTACGCCCGCATGAACGAGGGCAAGAAGAACAACTTCGGCGCGAAGTACCGTAAAGAGAAGAGGGAAGCGGCTGCCCAGCGCAGCCAGGAGGAGCAGATGGAGCTGGACGCCGAGAAGAAGGTTCTGAAAGTGACCGAGTTCGTGACTGTCAACGACCTGGCCACACTCATGAACAATACACCTGTCGTGAAGGTTATCGGCGCATGTATGAGCCTTGGCCTTATGGTGTCCATCAACCAGCGTCTCGATGCTGAGACACTTGTCCTGGTGGCAGAAGAGTTCGGCTATAAAGTTGAATTCGTGACTGCGGAACTGACCAATGAAATCAATTCCAATGAGCAGCCCGACCGTCCCGAAGATCTCAAGCCGCGTGAGCCCATCATTACAGTCATGGGACATGTTGACCATGGCAAGACCTCGCTGCTCGACTATATCCGCAAGACCAATGTGATTGCAGGCGAGGCCGGCGGTATTACCCAGCACATCGGAGCTTACAGCGTGAAGCTGGAGGACGGCCGCAAGATAACATTCCTGGATACCCCTGGTCACGAGGCGTTTACCGCCATGCGTGCCCGTGGTGCCCAGATGACCGACCTTGCAATTATCATCATCGCAGCAGACGATGCAGTGATGCCGCAGACTGTTGAGGCAATCAATCATGCCCAGGCGGCCAACGTGCCCATGGTATTCGCTATCAATAAGATAGATAAGCCTGGCGCAGATCCTGATAAGATTCGCCGCCAGCTGTCGGAGATGAATATTCTGGTAGAAGACTGGGGCGGTAAGTACCAGTGCCAGGAGATTTCCGCCAAGAAGGGAATCAATGTGGACAAACTGTTGGAGAAGGTGCTTCTCGAGACAGACTTGCTCGAGCTCAAGGCCAATCCCAACAAGCTTGCCAGCGGCGCCGTCATCGAGTCTTCGCTCGACAAGGGGCGTGGCTACCTGGCCACCGTTCTGGTTCAGGACGGAACCTTGCATCAGGGCGACGTGGTGCTTTGCGGAAGTTATTACGGACGCATCAGGAGCATGTTCAATGAACGTGGACAGAAGGTGCAGGATGCCGGCCCTTCCACACCTGTGTCAGTGCTTGGCTTGAATGGGGCTCCTGCAGCAGGCGAGAAGTTCAATGTCATGGCAGACGAGAAGGAAGCCAAGAGCATTGCAGCCAAGCGTGAACAGCTCATCCGCATCCAGGGCATCAAGACCCAGAAGCACATGACCCTCGAGGAAATCGGCCGCCGCATTGCGATCGGCAACTTCAAGGAGCTCAACATCATCGTCAAGGGCGATGTGGACGGTTCCGTAGAGGCCCTGTCCGATTCTCTCATCAAGCTCAGCACCGAGGAGGTTCGCGTGAATGTAATCCACAAGGCCGTGGGTGCCATTTCCGAATCTGACGTCTTGCTGGCCGAAGCGTCCGATGCCGTTATCGTAGGTTTCCAGGTACGTCCTACCCCCGAAGCCCGCAAGAGCGCCGACCGCGAAGGTATCGAAATACGTCTTTACTCCGTCATCTACGACTGTATCAATGAGGTCAAAGACGGTATAGAGGGTATGCTCGAACCCGAGAAGAAGGAGGAGGTCATCGCCACCGCCGAGGTCAAGCAGATCTTCCGTATCAGCAAAGTGGGCACCATAGCAGGTTGCATCATGCGCGACGGAAAGATGGTCCAGAAGTCCAAGGTGCGCCTGATCCGCGACGGTATCGTCATCTACACCGGCGAACTCGGTTCTCTGCAGATCGGCAAAGACTCAGTCAAGGAAGTCCCTGCAGGCAAGGAATGTGGTATGAGTATAGCCGGCTATAACGATATCAAAGAAGGCGACGTGATCGAAGCCTTCCAGATCGTGGAAATCAAGCGTACGTTGTAAGCTGGCTAATCCATCAACTTCTTATATTTGAAGCGTTTGGGTTCTTCGGAGCCCAGGCGCTTCTTTTTGTTCTCCTCGTATTCGGAGTAGCTGCCTTCGAAGAAATAGACCTGAGAGTCTCCTTCAAAGGCCAGGATGTGGGTGGCGATGCGGTCCAGGAACCAGCGGTCGTGACTCACCACTACAGCGCATCCCGCGAAGCCGTCAAGGCCTTCTTCCAATGCGCGTATTGTATTGACATCCACATCGTTGGTCGGCTCGTCGAGCAGCAGCACATTGCCTTCGTCCTTGAGGGTCAGGGCAAGGTGCAGGCGGTTGCGTTCGCCTCCGGACAGCACGCCGCAGAGCTTTTCCTGGTCGGCTCCGCTGAAGTTGAACCTGCTCACCCAGCTGCGTGCATTGACGTCGCGTCCGCCCATGCGTATCCAGTCCAGGCCGCCAGCTATGGTTTCGTAAACCGTGAGGTCCGGGTTGATGCTCTTGTGCTGCTGGTCAACGTAGGAGAGCTTGACCGTGTCGCCGATCTCGATGGTTCCGGAATCGGGTTGCTCTATGCCCATGATGAGTCGGAACAGCGTGGTCTTGCCTGCACCGTTGGGGCCTATGACGCCCACGATTCCTGCCGGCGGAAGTTCGAAGCTGAGATGTTCGAACAGCAGTTTGTCTCCATAGGCCTTGCTGACATCATTGAAATTGATGACCTTGTTGCCAAGGTGCGGGCCGTTGGGTATGTAGATTTCCAAGTTCGCTTCCTTTTCTTTTGCGTCGGCAGAAGCCATTTTTTCGTACGCCCCCAGACGTGCCTTCTGCTTGGCTTGACGGGCCTTTGGTGCCATCCTGACCCATTCCAGCTCGCGCTCGAGAGTCTTCCGACGTTTGCTCTCCTGCTTCTCCTCCATGGCGAGGCGCTTGCTCTTCTGCTCCAGCCAGCCGGAATAGTTGCCTTTCCATGGGATGCCTTCGCCGCGGTCCAGCTCAAGTATCCATCCGGCAACGTTGTCAAGGAAATAGCGGTCGTGGGTAACGGCGATGACGGTGCCTTTGTACTGCTGCAGGTGGGCTTCCAGCCATTGGATACTCTCTGTATCGAGGTGGTTGGTGGGCTCGTCGAGCAGTAACACGTCGGGCTCGCGCAGCAGCAGGCGGCACAGGGCTACTCTGCGGCGCTCACCTCCGGACAGGGTGGCGACGCTGGCATCTGGCGAGGGACACTGCAGGGCGTCCATGGCGCGCTCTAGTTTGGCATCGATTTCCCAACCGTCGTGATGCTCTATGAGTTCGGTGAGTTCGCCCTGACGCTCGATAAGGGCATTCATCTCGTCATCGGTCATGGGGTCGGCGAACTTCATGCCTATCTCGTTGTACTCGGTGAGCATGTCCATCACTTCTTGCACCCCTTCCTGGACTACCTCCAGCACTGTTTTTGACGCATCCATCTGCGGCTCCTGCTCCAGGTAGCCGACACTGTAGCCGGGAGCCCAGACCACCTCGCCGCGGGTAGGCTTTTCTACCCCTGCAATGATTTTCAGAAGGGTTGACTTACCGGCTCCGTTGAGACCTATGATGCCTATTTTGGCGCCGTAGAAAAAGCCGAGGTAAATGTCTTTGAGGATGGTTTTGTTGTTGTGGGGAAGGATCTTGCTCACCCCGTTCATCGAGAATATGATTTTTTCGTCTGCCATAGATAGAATTGCTGGTGATTGTCAAAGATAGGCAATTTTTCCAATAATCGAAACTGTGCTTATAGGTGCCGGCAAGTGTACCCATAGGTACGGATCGGGCTCGCTGACGGAGAAGGCGGGAACATCCGAATGATAATAGGGTAATGGGTGCCGGGACTGAATATTTTCCGTGATATTTTTTATATTTGCATTCATATGAAGAATCTGGTGATTATACCGACCTACAACGAGGTTGAGAATGCTGAAAAGATTATCCGCGCAGTGCTTGGCCTGCCCGAGGGGTTTGAAATACTTATCATTGACGATGGTTCTCCCGACGGAACCGCCGGCGTGGTGAAGGGTTTGCAGGCAGAGTTCGACGGCCGGCTCCACCTTATCGAAAGGGAGGGAAAACTTGGCCTCGGAACCGCATATCTGACCGGTTTCAAGTGGGCGCTCGAAAGAGGCTACGACTTTGTCTTTGAGATGGATGCCGATTTCTCCCACGCTCCCGCGGACCTTCCGAGGCTTTTGGAAGCATGTCAGAACGGTGCGGACATGTCGATAGGCTCGCGCTACTGCAACGGCGTGAGCGTAGTCAACTGGCCCATCGGCCGCATCCTTATTTCCTATTTCGCCTCCGTCTATGTGCGTACAATGCTGGGATTCAAGATCTACGACAGCACAGCCGGCTTTGTCTGCTACAGCCGCAAGGCCCTCGAAACCATTGATTTGGACGCGGTGCAGATGAAGGGGTACGGTTTCCAGATAGAGATGAAATACACCGCCTACAAGAAAGGCTTACGTATTGCCGAAGTGCCTGTTATCTTCGTCAACCGCAAAGAAGGCACATCCAAAATGTCAGGAGGCATTTTCGGAGAGGCATTCTGGGGCGTCATCAAACTTCGATTCCGGAAGTTCTAATGAAAGAGATATACCTTAGGCAGATAGCCTCCACGGTTGGCGCAAAGGTCTGGCAGATAGAGAATTGCGCCGACATGTTCGCCGACGGCGACACCATCCCCTTCATAAGCCGTTACCGCAAGGAAAAGACCGGCGGCATGGACGACGCCACCGTGGCGGAGGTCAAGCATTGGATAGATGTCTTCGACCAGATGGAGAAGCGCAAGGAGACCATCCTGGCCACCATCGAAGAAGCCGGAGCCTTGACCGAAGAATTGAAGTCCCGGATAGAGGGATGCACCGATGCCGCCGAACTGGAAGACATCTACCTCCCATGGCGTCCCAAGCGCCGCACCAAGGCTACAATAGCCAAAGAACTTGGCCTTGAACCTCTCGCCGACCTTATGTGGAACCTCAAAACCCGCGACCCTCATCAAAGCGCCCGGGCTTTCACCTCCGGCTCTCCCTCTTTGAAGGGAAAAACGGGGGCGGAAAGCACTGAGGCCGCTCTTTCGGGAGCCAGAGACATCATCGCCGAACGCTTGTCGGAGACTGCTGTCATAAGGCAGGACCTCAGGAATATCTTCCGCACCCGCAGGCTTGAGTCCAAGGCCACCAAAGCCGCCAAAGACAATCCAGAGGCCGGCAAGTACCGCAATTATTTCGACTTCAAGATGCCGCTGGATCGCATGTCGTCCCATAACCTGCTGGCCATCTTGAGGGCCCAGAACGAAGGCTTCTTGTCCGTGGGACTGGATACAGATGCCGAAAAATGCGGAAACAAGGTTTACTATGACTTCTGCCAGGCTCAGGGTTATCCCGGCGGAGCCCTTGCAGACCAGATAAAAGAGGCAGTCGCCGATTCCTTCAAACGTCTGCTTGAACCCTCCATAAGCGGAGAAGTTATACGCGAGGCCAAACAAAAGGCCGACATAGAATCGATTCGCGTATTCGGAGAGAATCTGCGCCAGCTGCTCCTGCAGGCCCCCGTGGGCGAGAAACGCACCATGGCGGTGGACCCGGGCTTCCGTAACGGCTGCAAAATCGCCTGTCTGGACGAACAGGGAGGCCTTTTGTATCACACGATCATTTATCCCCATCCTCCTCAGAACGAGAAGGTCAAGGCGCTCATGTCTGTGCAGTCCATGCTGGATAAGTACCATATCCAGGCAGTTGCTATAGGCAATGGAACCGCGTCGCGCGAGACGGAGGAATTCTTCCGCAAGATTCAGCTTCCGGCCGGCTGCAAGCTGTGGACGGTCAGTGAAGACGGAGCCTCGATATACAGCGCCTCAGAGATTGCTCGGGAAGAGTTTCCCGATGAAGATGTGACGGTGCGCGGGGCCGTGAGCATCGGCCGGCGCTTGATGGACCCTCTTTCCGAACTTGTGAAGATAGACCCCAAGAATCTCGGAATCGGTCAGTATCAGCACGATGTGGACCAGGCCCTCCTTAAGGAGAAATTGGACAACACTGTAGAGTCTTGCGTCAACAGCGTCGGTGTCAATCTCAACACGGCATCGCCCTACCTGCTATCGTACGTGGCCGGCATCGGGCCGGTGCTTGCTCGGAATATCGTTACGTGGAGGGCGCAGAACGGTGCTTTCAGCAGTCGTTCCCAGCTGCTCAAAGTTCCGCGCCTCGGTCCGAAGGCGTTTGAGCAGTGCGCTGGATTTCTCCGGATTCCCGGCGCCGACAATCCCCTGGACGCTTCGGCTGTGCATCCCGAATCTTACCATGTGGTGGATGCGATGGCCCGGTCCCTGGGCGTCAGCACTCGCGACTTGGTTGGAAATGCAGAATTGTGCGCACGCATCAAGGCTGAGGACTTTGTCAGCGGAGATGTCGGTCTTCCGACTGTCCGGGACATCCTGAAAGAGCTTGCAAAGCCCGGGCTGGACCCTCGGGAGCAGGCATCCGAATTTGCCTTTTCAGATGATATTCATGAGCTTGAGGACCTCAAGACCGGCATGGAACTTCCGGGCATAGTCACCAACATCACTGCGTTCGGAGCCTTCGTGGACATAGGCCTGCACGACAATGGCCTCGTGCACGTGTCGCAGATGGGCCCCCGCGGCACCGACCCTTCGCGTGTGGTCAAGCTCCATCAGCAAGTCCGCGTCCAAGTCCTTTCCATCGACCTCGACCGTCGCCGCATAGGACTGAAGTTGTTGTAACCCCCGTGTCCGACTGTGCTTGTGGGTACGCTTGCCGGCACCCATAAGCGCGGCTATCATGCCCGGCGGCCTGTTGTCGGAGGCCCCGCCGGCCTGACTAGTCTTCGTTGGAAATCTCTTTGAGCTCCCGGCGGTAAGCTGTGAGCAGGCGCGACCGGGATATGAAACCGAGGTACCTTGATTCGGCATCGACCACCGGCAGACGCCAGGCCCCGGTGGAGTCGAACTTACGCATCACGCTTTCCATTTTCTCGTCCTCTCGAATGAGGGCAGGAGCGGTCTCCATGAGGTTCTCCACCTTGAGCTTGTCGTATAAGTCGGTACGTAGCAGGTACTTGCGCACGTTGCCTATGTCGATGAGCCCTTGGAAGCGGCCGTCGGTATCGACCACTGCGATCACGGCTGCGGTGCTGTCTTTTACGGCGGCAACTACGTCGCGGAGGCGCTGCTCAATGCGCAGGCGCGGATATTTGTCCCTGATGAGGTCGGACGTGTGCAGCAGAGTGAGCACCGCCTGGTCGTTGTCGTGGGTGAGCAGGTCGCCGCTCTGGGCAATGCGCTTGGAATAGATAGAATATTTCTGGAACAGGCGTACAGTGCCGTAAGAGACTGTTGCGGTGAGAATTAGCGGAATAAGCAGCTCGTATCCTCCGGAGATTTCGGCGATAAGGAAGATGGCGGTCATCGGGGCCTGCATGACTCCGGCCATCAAGGCTGCCATGCCCACCAGCACGAAGTTCTGTTCGGGAACTCCTGCCCCCAGCATGTTAAAGCACCGTGCCACCACAAAGCCTGCAATGGCCCCGCAGAACAGTGTGGGACCGAATGTACCGCCGTTGCCTCCACCGGCGTTGGTGGCTGTCATGGCCAGCACTTTAATGAAGAACACCAGGGCGAAAAACGCGATGACGCCCCAGCCGGACTGCATCATGAAAGACAATATGGAACGGCCTTCAGCTTCTATCTCACGCCCGTTGAGCAGGTCGGACAGCACTCCGTACCCTTCGCCGTAAAGCTGCGGAAACAAGAAAATGGTGAGGCCGAGCCCCACGGCGCAGATGAGCCATCTGAAGTACTGGTTGCCTATCTTGGCGATTTTGTCTTCCAGCCACAGCGTGGTGTTGGTAAAATACAGCGACCCGAACCCCAGGACCACACCCATGAGGATGTAGAAGGGGATATTGCCCATCGCGAAAGGTGTGAGCGAGCAGGCGAACATGGGCGTCTGGCCTCGGAAGATATATGATACTACGGTTGCCGAAATGGTGGAAATGAGCAGCGGAAGCATTGAAGACAAGGAGATATTGAAAAGAAGTATCTCCATGGTGAAAAGCACTCCCGCGAGCGGAGCCTTGAATATTCCCGAGATGGCCCCGGCGGCGCCGCAGCCCAGCAGAATGGTTACGTTTCTGTAAGACAGGCCGAAACTGCGGCCCAAGTTGCTGCCGATTGCGGCTCCCGTGTACACTATTGGAGCCTCCGCTCCAACCGAGCCGCCGAAGCCTATGGTCACGGAGGAGGTGAGCATAGACGACCACATGTTGTGCGGCTTGATTTTGGACTCGCCCCGGCTGACGGCCAGCAGCACTTTGGTCACGCCGTGGCTTATGTTGTCTTTGATTACAAAGCGGAGGAGCAGCAGGCTAATCAGCATTCCTGCGCCTGGAAGCAGCAGGTACTGGATGTTGTAACTAAGACTTAAGGTGTTGTCCAGCAGATGCTTGATGCCGTCTATGCAACTTGTCAGCAGCACGGCGGCAAGTCCAGAACATATGCCCACCAAGAAACTGAGCAGCAGCAGAAGGCTGCGCTCGGACGGATGGAAAAAACCTTGCTTATGCGTCTGAGGAGTCGTCATCCCCGCCGTACTGGGAAATATTGTCGTCTGGCAGCGGAGTGTCGCCGTCGGGAGTACCGTTGGTTCCGGCCACCTCTTCGGCCTCGGCTTCTTCTTCGCCTTCAAGCCAGCGCTCCACGTCTTCGGGATTGTCGATATCCACTTTGATCTTCACCAGGTAGATGTCGGAGTCGGTCTCGATGGTCACTGCGTAAAACGGGTCGATGGTCTTTCCCGTGCGGGGATTGACTCCCGGAGAGTACTTGACCAGGTCTGGCAGCAAGTCGCTGAAACCTTTGGGATATTTCTCGTTGAACAGTGAAGCAATTTCGGCCGGAAGGTTCTCCTGGCTTATTACGTGTCTGTGCTTGGTATCTGAGTTCATTTGCTATATCTGGCTTATTCGGGTGCAATAATAAGCCAAATATTTCAATCAAACAAAAAATTGTTTTTAACTTTGAACATTATGAAGAAAAATAATCTTGTGGTGCTGAGCGGCTCCGGAATCAGCGCAGAAAGCGGAATCTCCACATTCAGAGGAGGTAACGGGCTTTGGGACAATGTCCCGGTAGAGGAAATATGCACTCCGGAGGGCTGGAGACGGAATCCTGCAAAAGTTCTTAAGTTCTATAACGAACGCAGGGCGCAGCTCCCGGAGGTCGAACCTAACGAAGCCCATCGCATAGTGGCGGAGCTTGAGAAAGACTACAATGTCTGCGTCATTACCCAGAATGTGGACAACCTCCACGAGAGGGCCGGCAGCACCCGGGTGCTGCATCTTCATGGAGAGCTCACCAAGGTGCGTCCCGAGGACTGCTATACCGACGCCGACGGTTATTCCCTGAAGTATGTACAGGATATCGGCTACCGGCCTGTGGCTCTCGGCGAGCAGGGAGGGCCTCATTCAAGGCAGCTGCGCCCGCACATCGTGTGGTTCGGAGAGGCGGTGCCAAACCTCGAGACAGCAGCCCGGCTGGTGAGCGTAGCCGACATTCTTGTCATTGTGGGAACCTCCCTGCAGGTGTATCCGGCGGCCAGTCTCTACCATTATGCCCCGGACGGCTGCAGAATCTTCCTCATAGACCCGGATTCACATCTCGGTCTTCAGGTCCCGGGCGTTACTTTCATAAACGACGTGGCCACGGCGGGAATGAAAAAGCTGAAAGCATTATTGTCTCAATAATGATGGTTCAGAGAGAAATCCTACCGGGACCGTAAAACATGAGAAAAGGTCCCGGTAGGATTTCTCTCTGAACGTTAATTTGCAGATTCCTCTAAAAAGAATTATATTTGCAGTCCAAATGCCACTTTAGCTCAGTCGGTAGAGCAGCGCATTCGTAACGCGCAGGTCGTCAGTTCGAGCCTGATGAGTGGCTCCAAAGCAACAGGTCGCCTTTCCGGCGGCCTTTTTTTGTGCTTGTGTTTGCATTGTCTCGTTTTTTTCCCTATCTTTAGGAATATTAACGACACTAACAACTCAACCAATACTACTTATGTCAAAACGAATTCTTACCTTGCTTTCCGCATTGCTGGTTTTTGCGGGAGTGCAGCTTAGCGCCCAGACGGCAATAGGCGGAAAGGTGCTTGACGCAAACGGCGCCCCTGTGGAAGGGGCCGGAGTGTTTGTGAAAGGCACTACCAACGGAACGCTTACTGCCGCCGACGGCTCCTGGCAGCTGCAGGCTCCGGCGGACGCCACGATTGTATTTTCCTGCCTCGGATACGAGACGCAGGAGCTTGCGGTCGGAGGCCGAAGCCTTATCAACATCACATTTAAGGAAGACCGAGAGCTTCTCGATGACGTGGTGGTTGTAGGTTACGCCACCATGAAAAAGCGCGACCTTGTGGGCGCCGTCGATGCCGTGGGCACCGAAGTCATTGCCAACCGCGCTTCGTCCAACCTCAGCCGTGCGCTGCAGGGCGAGATTGCCGGTCTGAATATCACCTTCAACGACTCCAAGCCGTCGCACGGCGGTTCTTACAATGTGCGTGGCACTGGATCGATTGGCGCAGGCGGTTCGTCGCTGGTGCTGATCGACGGCGTGGAAGGCAGCCTGGCAATGGTCAACCCTCAGGACGTTGAGAGCGTATCCGTGCTTAAGGACGCTTCCTCCACCGCCGTTTACGGAGCAAGGGGAGCCTTCGGTGTGATTCTCATCACAACCAAGAACGCCACCAAGGGCCGTCCCGTGGTCAACTATAATGGATCGTTCATCGTGAACCGCAGGACAGTCATTCCCGATGACATTCACGACTCCAACGAGTGGCTGGACATCTGGATCGCCGTGTACGACGGATACTACAACGGATCCAAGTCCAGGCTCAACCACCTCGACAACAAGGCTCCTTATTCGCAGGCTATCTACGACGAGATCGCCCGCCGCAAACTGGATCCCAGCCTCCCCAAGGTGGAAGAGAATTACGATGTGTCCGGCTTCGGTTATGCCTACTACGACAACTTCGACTGGCTCGGAGCATTCTATCGTGACTTCCATTATTCAACGGAGCACAATCTGTCCGTCTCTGGAGGAAACGAGAATGCCGACTACTACATTTCCGGCCGTTTCTACGATTCGCAGGGTGTGTTCAAAGTGGGTAACGAGGATTACAAAAAGTACAATCTCAGGGCAAAAGGCACCCTCAAGATCCGTCCCTGGCTCAAGCTCTCCGACAACATGAGCATTTCCATCGACGACACCTACCTGCCTCGTCAGCAGGCAGGCCAGAGCGTCATGCGAATCATGGAACACTGGGCCAACCCTATGGTTGGACTCACCAACCCCGACGGTTCTTGGACTCCTGCAGCGGTGGGTACCGGTTATGCAGCCTACGCCGAAGGCAAGAACTACCGCAAGGACAACTATTTGTACCTCAGGAACAAGACAGCGTTGGACATTGACCTTTGGAAAGATGTCCTGAAGTTCCAGGCTGACTATTCGTTCAATATCACCGAGCGTCAGTATATGCTGGTACAGAAGATGGTGGACTACTCCAAGTATCCCGGAGTATTCGTGTCCGAAAGTGCAACCGCGGGCGAGAAGCTCCAGAAGATAGATTACCATACTCTCTATCAGAGCGCCAACGCCTATGCCACCTGGACGCCGAAGCTGGGCAAGAACCATTCTCTCACGGCCCTTCTGGGTTACAACGTGGAATGGAGTACATACAGCACCTTGAATGCAACTCGCGTCGGATTCACCACCGACAAGCCTTCATTCGCCCTTATGGACGGTGAGGCCACCATTACCCAGGCCGGTAACGAGTGGGCCTACATGGGCGCCTTCTTCAGGGTTAATTACAATCTTCTGAGCCGCTATCTCTTCGAAGTGAGCGGACGCTACGACGGTTCTTCCAAGTTCCCGACCTACAGCCGCTGGGGCTTCTTCCCTTCGTTCTCTCTCGGCTGGAGGGTATCCGACGAGCCCTGGATGAAGTGGTCCCGCAATTTCCTGGACAATCTCAAGATACGCGTCTCCGCCGGCTCTATGGGCAACGGCAGCGTGTCCCCGTACAAATATACTTCCGAGATGACCCTCTCCAAGGCTACCGACATCACCCTCGGAGGCGACCTTCCGATAGTCACCAGTGTTGCCAGTACGGTGCCTGAATCGCTCACCTGGGAGACTTCCAC
Organism: uncultured Bacteroidales bacterium; assembly: GCA_946403855.1. Taxonomy (GTDB): domain Bacteria; phylum Bacteroidota; class Bacteroidia; order Bacteroidales; family UBA932; genus Cryptobacteroides. The sequence continues at coordinate 114,480 of CAMJBH010000001.1, read as the reverse complement.
CACTTATGATGTGGGCCTCGATTTGGATATCCTGCAGAACCGTCTGTCGGCTACTTTCGATATCTACCGTCGCATGACCACCAACATGTACACGGCGGGTGAAACCCTCCCGGGAGTGTTCGGTGCATCGGTTCCGAAGGGCAACAATGCAGAGCTCCGTACCGACGGCTGGGAACTCTCGCTTCAGTGGAGAGACCAGTTCAACCTTGGCGGCAAGCCATTCAGCTACAGCGTCAAGGGCTCCCTCTGGGACAGCCGCTCCTTTGTGACCAAGTTCAACGGCAACGACGGCAAGAAGTTCGGCACGATCGCTAACCTTATCACCAATATGGGTCAGCCCGATTACTATGAGGGCATGGAACTCGGCGAAATGTGGGGCTACACCGTGGTGGGCCTTTACAAAGACTGGGACGATGTGGCAAACTCAGCCACCCAGAACTTCAAGCAGACAGTCAACAATGCGGTATATCCCGGTCAGGTCAAGTTCGCCGACCTGGACCTGAACGGCGAGATTGAGTATAACGGCCTCACCCTTGAGGACCACGGAGACTTGAGCGTCATAGGAAACAGCCTGCCGCGTTACCGCTTCGGTCTTAACTTCAACGCCAGCTGGAACGGAATAGGTCTCAACCTCTTCTTCCAGGGAGTCGGCAAGAGAGACTGGTATCCCGGTTACGATTCCGGTTACTTCTGGGGAAGGTACGCACGTCCTTTCTTCTACTTCACACCTTCTATCCACAGGCTCAGCAATCCCACCGTGGCCCAGTTCGACGCCGAAGGCAACTGTACCAACTGGGACACTGCCTACTGGCCCCGCCCCACTACCTATCAGACCAACAGCACCGACAAGAAGACCGTGCTTTCCACGCCGAATACCCGCTACATGCAGAATGCTGCTTATCTGCGTCTGAAGAATGTGGAACTTAGCTACTCTTTCAATGAAAAGGTCTGCAAGACTCTCGGACTCCAGGGACTCAAGCTCTTCCTGAACGGCGAGAATCTTCTCACCATGACGCCTCTCCATAAATGGGCGCCCAACCTCGATCCTGAAGGAATCGACGGAGGCGACACCGATTTCTCTTCCAATACCCTCAACGGAACTGCCTATCCGACCTTCATGTCGCTGGCAGTGGGTGTAAACGTAACATTCTAAAAGGGAGGAAACAACGATGAAAAGATATACAATAGCATTGCTTTCAGTCTGTCTGCTTGCCGTGTCTTGCAACGACTTTCTGACCAGAGAGAATCCCAACTCCATCGAGAGTGAGTATTTCTTCAAAGACGAGACGTCCCTTGTCATCTACACAAACACCATGACCCGCTCCTGGGTGCCGGAAATCATAGATTTTGTGAACGGTGACCGCTACACCGATACCCACGGATGGGACGGGCTCTACAATTTCTACACCGACAAGTACGATGTGGGAGACATGACGAGCTGGAGCTGGAGCTTCCTGCGCACCGTCAATTACTACCTCGAGCATATGGGCGAGGCAGAAGTTGATGAGGAAACGCACAAGCACTACGAAGGCGTAGGCCATTTCTTCCGTGCCATGTTCTATATAGGCAAGGTGCAGCAGATAGGTGCCTGCCCGTATTACGACCATGTGATAGATCCGAAGAACAAAGAAGATCTGTACAAGGCGCGCGATGCCCGTTCGTTCGTGTGCTCCAAGATTCTGGAAGACCTTAACTTCGCTTGCGAGAACTGCTCCGGTGACGCCAAGTACCGCACCCGCTCCACCTATGTCAATAAGTATGTGGCGCTTGCATACAAGGCGCGTTTCTGCCTCTTCGAAGGAACATACCGCAAGTATCACGATGTGGATCCTTCCACCGGCAAGGCCTGGACGGCCGCCGAAAAGGAAGAAGGCAACATGTACCTGCAGGAGTGTGTCAAGGCTTGCGAGGAGATTATGAAATCCGGCGTCTATGGCCTCATCGACAATCCCGCCAAGAGGAGCACTCAGTATCGCGACCTGTTCACCAATGAGGACGGCTGCGCCAACCTCACCAAAGAGTTCATCTGGGCCCGCGATTACGATGCCACCTATCAGGTCAACAACACCAAGTACTCCATCAACGACTACATGCTGAATGCCCAGCATGCCCAGTATGCGTTCAACCGCGACTTCGTGATGACATACCTGATGCTCGACGGAACGCCCTTCACTTCCAAGTACTCGGGCACCGATTATTACAAGGCTACTTTTAGGGAGGAGTGCACGGGCCGCGACCTGCGCCTTGCGCAGACCATGCGTACCCCTGGCTTCACCAGAAACGGCGGCAAGGTGCATTATGCCCCCGACCTGGTGTATTCCAAGACCGGTTACCAGCCTATCAAATGGCTCTACGACCGCGTCGATCTCGATGAAATCAATTCCGCCACTTATACCGACGTTCCTCTGATGCGTTATGCCGAGGTGCTTCTTAGCTATGCAGAGGCGAAGGCCGAGCTGGGACAGTGCACCGAAGAGGTTTGGAACGCCTCTGTGAAACTGGTGCGCGAGAGGGCCGGAGTGAAGAGCATATATCCCACCACGGCCGATCCTTACATGATGGCTTATTTCCCCGGCGTCACAGATCCCAAGATCCTGGAAATCAGGCGCGAACGCGGCATTGAGTTTACCATGGAGAATCTGCGCCAGCAAGATATCAGGCGCTGGCACATGGGTGAGCTGCTCGTGAAGCAGAAGACCGGCATGTGGATTCCTGCGATTGAGACTGAGCTCGATCTGGACGAAGACGGCGTGGCCGATAACATGGTTTCTGCCAAACTGACCGAGAAAGCCGGTATCAAGGTGCTCACGATCAACTACAACGGTTCCACTCTTTCCGGAACAGACCACAGGCTGTCCGAGGGCGACCACGGATATATCCTGCCGTACCAGGCCAACCGCGCCCAGTACAACTGGAGCGAAAAGAAATATTTGTATCCAGTCCCGGCATCCAGCGTGACGCTGAACGAAAATCTGGACCAGAATGCAGGTTGGTGATTTTAAATACGATAGAATTATGAAGAAGTATATTTTTTTAGCATTTGCAGCAGTGGCAGTAATTGCCTGCGGCAAGAAAGATCCGGTCTTCTCCGATCTCACGCTGTCCCAGACTGAGATCAGTGCAGAGGCCGACGGAAGTACCGTCAGTATAGACGTTACTTGTGCCGACAATTGGGCCGCCAGCACCAAGGCGGACTGGATTACTGTAGATCCTGCTTCCGGCAGCGGCAACGCCACGGTTACCGTTACCGTGGCCAAGAACGAGGCCACATCGGCAAGGGAGGACGTGTTGTATTTCAACGCTCCCGCCCATCGCCGCTCCGTGAAAGTGGTGCAGGCGGCAGCCAAGGCCCCTGACGGGCCCGATGTGCCTCCTACACCTACCAAGGTTCTGTCTATCAAGAGCGCCGAAGACTTTGCAGCGTTCGCTGCGTCTGAATATGCTGCAGACGAGACAGTCACCCTCGATGCCGACATTACCATCAAGGCGCCGGCCGACCAGCTGCTGTGCTCTTTCGACGGCAAGAACCACACTATAACCCTCGAGTTGGAGACTACCGAAACCATTTCCGATGTCGATCCCATGTTCGCCCATGTAGGTGTGTTCCGCATGGTTTACGGAGCAGTGAAAGACCTCAAGGTCGCCGGCACCCTGACTCATTCGGCCGAGGCCGGCTCCGGAACGTACCATATCGGCGGTGTGGCAGGTTATGCGGCCGAGACGGCATCGTTCGACAACTGCGAGAGTTCTATGGAGATCGTGGCCACCACCAAATGTACTCATCACATAGGTGGTATCATCGGTTATTCCGCACCTGGCGTGACCGTGAACAATTGCCGCAACAAGGGTCCCGTGGGCATGATAATCCCTGCCAAGGGCGCCGCTAATGCTTCGCAGGTCGGCGGTATCATCGGCCATCTTGAAGCCAACGGTGTAGTGTCATCATGTACGAATTCCGGTAAAGTGACCTACGAAGGCACCGGAACTCCCCGAATGGGCGGTATCACCGGATATGTGAACAACCTTGTCGATGTCACCTTCAAGGACTGCGTCAACGACGGCACCGTTGAATGGAACGAAGGAGATTACACTGCATCTTCCTGGTCTTATGTAGGTGGTATCACCGGTTACTTCGGCACTCCTACCGACGGCAGCAAGGTGCTGTACGAGAACTGCGTCAATAACGGCAACATCAAGTGCAACGTGACCGACGCCAAGACCAAGACCCGTTGCGGCGGTATCGCCGGTCATGCAGGTCGTTCCAATTCCGATGACGGATTGTTCACCTATACTTATAAGAACTGCACCAACAACGGCGAGGTTTCCGCAACCTCCACCACTGGCAACAACCACATCGGAGGCATACTCGGCTACAGCGAGGTGTCAGCGAAGATTGTGTGCGACGGCTGTACCAACAACGGCCGCGTGTATTCTGCCGGCAATGGCGCCGTGGGCGGCATACTCGGCATGCGCTGCAGCAAGTCCTCGTTGTTTACCAACATCACCGTGTCTTCCAAGAGCTCTGTTGAGGGTGGCGCAACTTCCAAGCTCGGCATTGCGTTCGGCAATGTGGCAGAACTCGAAACGGCTGTTACCGGTAAAGTGGCAGGCCAGATCTCAAAGGGCGGTGAAGTCACTGAGATAACTGCAGAGAACTTTGCAGGACTGATTGTCGGCAACGGCGAATCTGTAGATTTGTCCGGAGTCACTTTCGGAAACTAACTGTAGATCAATCGTTTATGAACAGACCCCTGGGAAATTATCCCAGGGGTCTGTTCATAAGTGGCTGATAATGAACCTATTTTTTTAGGCGACTGACTATATTGATGAGCAGGCTTCCAAATGCTCCGGCGCAGACGGAACCGAGAAGGACTGCAATTTTGCCCGCGTCGCGCAGGTGCTCCATGACAGCAGGTGCCTGATCGCTGAACGATAGGGTGTCCACGAAAATACTCATGGTAAATCCTATACCGCCCAGGCAGGCCACGGCAAAGAACAGGGGCCATGTGGAATCCTTAGGCATGGTGCACACTTTAAGCTTAATCGCCAGCCAACTGAAGAGTGTAATGCCCAGGGGCTTGCCAAGCAGCAGTCCCAGGAATATACCCAGTCCGACTCCGCCCATGGCCGGATCGAAGGTGAAGACATTGAACATGGACGGGTCGTTTATCTGTACTCCGGCGTTGGCCAGTGCGAATACAGGCATGATGAGGAAGTTGACCCAGGGACCGAGAGAATGCTCCACACGGTAGCTCATGTCCATGGAATCATGGGCTATATTCTGCAGTTTCCGCAGGCAGTGGCGCTGGGCTCCGTTAGGGAAGGGCTCATCGTCTATGCCGTCGTATGCGTCCACCTTGGCGATGTAGCGGTTGCGTTTATGGAAGTACATTGCCTTGTTGTAACGGGGCTTCGAAGGGATGAGGAAGGCCATGACCACGCCGGACATTGTGGCATGTATTCCGCTGTAGTAGAATAAAATCCACACAACAACCGACAAGAAGAAATAGGGGAACATCTTCTTCTCTCCGAGTTTGCGCAGCAGGAAGGTGAACAGGATGACCACAAGCGCCACGGAAAGCAGCGCCAGGTTGATTTTACCGCCATAGAAAAACGCCACCACCAGTATGGCTATCAGGTCGTCGGCAATGGCAAGGGCGGTCAGGAAAACCTTGAGCGACACAGGAACCTTGTCGGAAAGCACAGACAGAATGCACACGGCGAAGGCTATGTCGGTGGCAGTCGGGATGCCCCATCCGCTGGCTGCAGCGGTGCCGTGGTTGACGATGGTGAATATCACGGCCGGCATGATCACGCCGCCGAATGCAGCTATGACCGGCAGAAGGGCTTTTTTGACGGAAGAAAGCTCTCCTCGCGCAATCTCCCGCTTTATCTCGAGCCCGACGGTAAAGAAGAAAACCACCATCAGTATGTCGTTGATGAATTTCTCCACCGTCATGTCCTTGGGGAACATAAAATCCACTGTGCCGTTTGGACTGGCGAAGTGGACTTGGATTTCTGTCTCAAGGAGCGAGTGGTAGTAGTGGCTGGTCAGCGGCAGGTTGGCCAGAAGCATGGCTATCACCACACAAGCCAACAGGAGGACACCCTGGAACCATGGCTGGCGCGACAGTCTTTTACTGCGTTTATTAATTGCCAGAATGCTTTTGTTCCAGGTGTAAATAGGTATGAGTGCCATTTAGTTACGTTTGAATTTTTCAGCAAGCTTCTCAAGCTTGAACTGTTCTTCCAGTTTTTCGAATTGTCGTTTGGTGTCGAGGGTGAAGCTGCCCTGCTGGATCCAGGCAAAGTATGAAGGCTCTGTCATATAGACCATGCGGGCGGTCTTGCCCTTGTGCTTTCCGAAGTTGATCACAGCTTCTCCTGCGTCATTGTAAATGAGGTGCGCGGAGAAATCCACAGCCTTGCGGCTCACGAAAGATGAGAGCTGCTCCACGTCGTTGCGAAGCTGGTCGGGGTAGCGGTCCAGCTGGGCCTTGAGCACTTCGTAGGTCGCAACAGTATCGGCTTCTGCAGTGTGGGCATTGTCGAAATCCTGCCCGCCGCAGTAGAAACGGTAGGCGGCCTTGAGGTTGCGCGGCTCCATGGCGTGGAAGATGTTCTGCACATCCACCATTCGCGGTGCATGAAGGTCCACGTCCAGTTTCTTGCCGGCCAGGGCGGCGCGCTCGAATTCTTCCGCCAGCATGGGGAGGTCGAATTTCCAGGAGTTGAAACCTGCCAGGTCGCTGCCCTTGATCCAAGAGGCAATCTCCTCTGCGAGTTCATAGAATGTAGGACAGTCCACCAGCATGTCGTCTGTCACTCCGTTAACTGCCGAAGCAGCCGGTTCGATGCGCCTCTGACACTTGTTGATGTAGTCCCAAGGCTTTATCTTCCAGGTCTTTATGCGCTCTTCGCCACCGGGGAAGACTTTGACGAAACTCAACTCTATGATTGAGTTCACAGGAATATCCAAGCCCGTGCTCTCTATGTCGAAGAAGAGGAGGGGCTTCTGTAGATTCAGTTCCATTTGCCTAAGAAATCATGATCGGCATGAGGATGCCGCAAATCTTCTCGCTGGATTCTTCTTCTTCGGAAGGAATGATGAGGGCCGCGCGCCTTGCGTCCATGAATTTCATGACCAGGTTCTCGCAGCTCATGTTGTTCAGTATATCCACCAGGAAAGAGGACTTGAATCCGATGGCCAGATTCTCGCCGGCGTAGTCGCACTCGAGCTTCTCGTATGCCGCAAGGGCGAATCCGAGGTCCTGGGCTGTGATTTCCAGCTGTCCGGGAGAAAGATTGAACTTGACGTGGTTGGAGGCCTTGTTCGCACATACGGACACGCGGCGCACTGTGTTGAGCAGCTGTACGCGGTCTATCCTCAGCACGTTGGAGTTATTCTGGGGGATGACGTCCCTGTATTTGGGGTATTTGCCCACGATGAGACGGCACACCATGGTGGTGGGGCCGTAGGTGAAGAGCACGTTTGATGCGTCGAACTTCACTTCTACATCCTCTTCTCCGCGGTCCAGGAGTGAACGCAGCACTGCTGCCGGCTTCTTGTGCAGGATGAACGAAGACTTCTGCTCCGCCTTCACGTCTGTGGTGGTGTAGCAGATAAGTTTGTGTGAATCGGATGCTACCAGGGTAGTGCTGGTGGTGTCTATGTCGAAGAAGATACCATTCATTGCGGGCCTCATCTCGTCGTCTGCAGTGGCGTAGATGGTGCCGCTGATGCCGTCGGCAAGCGACTGGGCGGGGAAGATTATGGTCTCCGCATCCTCTCCGACGCCCTTGATGGCGGGATAGTCCGATGCAGGGAAGAAGGGGAGCGATGAGTTTCCGTTGCTCCATATGCACTCGAACGATCCTTCAGACTTAACTTTTATGGTTAGAGGCTGGTCCGGGAGAGCTTTTAACAGGTCGGTAAGCTGACGGGCAGGCACTGCCATCTGTCCGGGAGTCTTGACGTCCACCGGTACTGAGGTGCGCAGCGTGAGCTCTTGGTCGGAAGCGGTAATCTCCAGACGGCCGTCTCCGAGTACGAAGAGGAAGTTTTCCAAGATGGGGAGGGATGTCTTGGCGGGAATGGCCTTTGACACGTTCAATACTCCCTTCAGAAGTTCTGCGCTAGATACAATGAATTCCATATCTTTATTTTTGTTATTATCCATGCAAAAATAATAAAATATCGTGACATTTGGCACAGCTTTTGACTTTTTGTATTTGCCTCCTGCAGGGGTACTGTCCTCCGGGGCCCTTTTCCCCATGCTTAACGGGCCCCAGAGGACAGTACCCCTGCAGGAAGGGAACAAAAGACAAAAGACAAAAGACAAATACTTGTATACAAAGACAGCAGCAGATTGTAAAAGCAAACAATAGATTGTGAAAGCAAGCAATAGATTGTAAAAACAAGCAATAGATTGTAGATAAACAAATAAAAACAAAACATATATGGCAAAAGGTTTTTTCACAGTTGTAGCGTCGGTCGTTTTGAGCGGACTGACGGCATTCGGTATCGTCAAGGCTGCTACTCCTCAGCAGCAGGGCGTAGTTTATTCGGCAGAGGGTCAGAAGCCCAGCACTGTCAATTTGTCAGTATCTGATTATCCCGATTTTACATATGCGGCAGAACATGCAGTGGAAGCTGTGGTCTATGTGAAAGTGACGGTAAAGTATCAGCAGCAGTATATGATCGACCCGTTCTTCCGCTTCTTCTTCGGCGATGAAGGACAGCCCCAGACCCGTGAGCAGGAGCGTCAGGGAAGCGGCTCCGGCGTTATCATCAGGCCTGACGGCTACATCGTGACCAACAATCACGTGGTGCAGAATGCCACCAAGATCGAGGTCACGCTCAATAACAACAAGACCTATGAGGCCACGGTCATCGGTACCGACCCGGCTACCGACGTGGCTCTGATTAAGATAGACGCTGCCGGACTGCCTACGCTGCAGTTCGCCGATTCCGACAAACTCCGCCTCGGAGAATGGGTGCTGGCCATCGGATCCCCGCTCGGCGAGGAGCTCCGTTCCACCATCACCGCAGGTATCGTGAGTGCAAAGGGCCGTTCCATGCCCCACTACAACGGAGAATTCAAGATTGAGTCCTTTATCCAGACCGATGCGGCCGTGAATCCCGGTAACTCCGGCGGCGCACTTGTGAACAAGAGCGGCGAACTCGTGGGCATCAACACTGCAATTATTTCTACGACAGGATCTTACACCGGCTACTCATTTGCCGTGCCTTCAAATATCGTAAGCAAGATTGTCAGCGACCTCATCGATTTCGGTTCGGTCAAGAGAGCAAAGCTCGGCGTGTCTATGTCGCCAGTGACCGACAAGATTGCCAAGGATGCCAACCTGCCTTCGCTGGACGGAGTTTACATCAACGAGGTCACCAAGGGCAGCGCCGCCGACAAGGCCGGTGTCAAGAAGGGAGATGTCCTGGTCAAAGTTGATTCTCTGCAGATCAAGACTCCTTCCGACCTTCAGGTTGCTGTGAATGAGTTCCATCCCGGCGACAAAGCCATTCTCTCCATTATCCGCGATGGGCGTCAGAAAGATCTCGAAGTTCAGTTCCAGGGCACTGTGGAGGCTACAGGCACTGTGGGTGAAGACGGAACCGTGGCATTCTACGGAGCTCGCATCGGACAGACCGACAAGGGCGTGGAGATTGTCTCGGCTGGCAGCGGCAAGCTGGCTCAGGCCGGAGGCGAGGACGGATTCGTGATCCAGTTCGTCAACGACCAGAAGGTGAACAAGCCTCAGGATGTGATTGAAATAGCCAAGAAGGCCCGTAGAAGCATAGTCATCGAGGGCGTAACTTCTACCGGACGACAGGGCTATTTCGCCTTCGGCAAAGATGAATAAGTTTTTTGGTATTGAAAAAATCCGCGCAAGTGTGAAACTTGTGCGGATTTTTTCCGTATTAAAGGTACAAAAGTCTAAAGTATGAGACAATTAAAGATTACAAAATCAATCACAAACCGCGAAAGCGCTTCCCTTGACAAATACCTTCAGGAAATCGGACGCGAGGAACTCGTCAGTCCCGAAGAAGAGGTGGAACTCGCCCAGCGCATACGCAAAGGCGACCAGGCAGCCCTCGAGAAGCTTACCCGCGCCAACCTGCGTTTCGTGGTTTCAGTTGCCAAGCAGTACCAAAACCAGGGCCTCAGCCTTCCTGACCTTATTAACGAAGGCAATCTCGGACTCATCAAAGCAGCCGAGAAATTCGACGAAACCAGAGGTTTCAAATTCATTTCCTACGCCGTATGGTGGATACGCCAGAGCATTCTTCAGGCGCTGGCTGAGCAAAGCCGAATAGTGCGCCTCCCTCTCAACCAGGTAGGCTCCCTCAATAAAATCAACAAGGCTCTCGGTAAGTTTGAGCAGGAGAACGAGCGTCAGCCGTCAGCGGAGGAGCTCTCCGAGATGATAGATGTTCCCAAGGACAAAATCGCTGATACTCTTCGGGTCTCCGGACGCCACGTGAGCGTGGACGATCCTTTCGTCGAGGGCGAAGACAACTCTCTTCTCGACGTGCTCCCCAACGACGACTCCCCGAGCGCCGACAAGGGCCTGACCAATGAATCCCTCAGCACGGAAATCGAACGTGCCCTCCAGATACTCACTCCGCGTGAGCGCGAAATCATCAAGAGCTTCTTCGGCATAGGCTGCCAGGAGATGACCCTCGAAGAAATTGGCGAAAGGCTGGATCTGACCCGTGAGAGGGTGCGTCAGATTAAGGAAAAGGCTATACGCAAGCTCAAGAAACCCTCTGCAAGCAAACTCCTTAAATCGTACCTGGGCTGATGACGACCGAACAATTCATTGCCGCCAAGTCGGTGCTTGCCGTCAAGGCACTCTACGGAGCCGACGTGGCCGAAAGCGCGATGCAGGTCCAGGTTACGCGCAAAGATTTTGAAGGTGACTATACTCTGGTAGTGTTCCCGCTTCTCCGGGTCTCCCGCCAGGCTCCTGTGGCAACGGCACAGGCAATAGGGGAGTGGCTTACTGCCAATTGCCCGGAAATCAGCAGCTTCAATGCTGTACAGGGCTTTCTCAACCTGTGCCTCAGCAATGTATATTGGCGCGAGGCGCTGCAGGAAGCCGTATCGCAGGAAGACTTAGGACGTCTGCCTTCCACCGGACGCCGCGTGATGGTGGAATTTTCCTCCCCCAATACCAACAAGCCCCTTCACCTGGGCCATATCCGCAACAATCTCCTCGGTGCAAGCGTGTCCGAACTGCTCAAGGCGGCCGGAAACGAGGTCATCAAGTCCACTCTGGTCAACGACCGAGGCGTGCACATCTGCAAGAGCATGTACGCATGGGAGAAGCTCTTTAACGGAGCCACTCCGGAAAGCACCGGGATCAAGGGCGACCACCTGGTGGGCGACTGCTATGTGGCTTATGCCAAACTCGAGAAAGAACATCCCGAGGTGCTCGATGATGTGCACAAGATGTTGGTACAGTGGGAAGAAGGCGATCCGCACGTGCGCCAGCTCTGGGAGATGATGAACAGTTGGGTGTTTGCCGGTTTCGAGCAGACATACAAGGCTCTGGGCATATCTTTCGACCGCACCTACTACGAGCACGAAACTTACCTTCTGGGCAAAGAACTTGTGCAGAAGGGACTGGACATGGGCGTTTTTGTCAAGGACCCCGACGGTTCAGTTTGGTGCGACCTTACAGCTGACGGCCTGGACCGCAAGCTCCTGCTGCGTTCCGACGGCACTTCTGTCTATATGACTCAGGACCTGGGCACAGCAGAACGCCGTTTCGCTGAATATAAGCTCGACTCCCACATCTACGTGGTCGGCAACGAGCAGGACTATCATTTCAAGGTGCTCAAGCTCGTGCTTGCCAAACTCGGCTTCGACTGGGCAAGCCAGATCTACCATCTGAGCTACGGCATGGTGGAACTGCCGGAGGGCAAGATGAAGAGCCGTGAGGGCACTGTGGTTGACGCCGACGACCTCATAGAGAAGATGTACCAGGAGGCCAAAGCCACCAGCGAGGCTTCCGGCAAACTGGAAGGCGTGCCCGAAGAAGAGAAGGAGCGCTTGTTCCACATGATCGGACTCGGAGCCCTTAAGTATTTCATACTCAAGGTGGACCCCAAGAAGACCATGCTCTTCGACCCCAAGGAGTCTATCGATTTCAACGGAAATACCGGCCCCTTCATCCAGTACACCCACGCACGTATCTGCAGCATATTGCGCAAGGCCGCCGAAGCCGGCATTCCTGCCAGCGTGTCCGACAACGCTTCGCTGAGTCCGAAGGAGATACGTCTCGTGAAACTGATTGCTTCCTATCCCCAGAAAGTGGCGGAGGCGGCCGAGGCTCTTTCGCCTGCCGTACTTGCCAACTACAGCTACGATCTGGCCAAGGAATTCAATCAGTATTACCATGATACGCCGGTGCTCAAAGAACCCGACAAGGACCTTCTGAGCATGCGCCTGGCGCTGATTTCTACGCTTGCCCGCACGCTCCGCAGTGCCATGGGCATACTCGGAATCGAACTTCCCGAAAGGATGTGACAACGCAGGACACATATATGTTTCCCACCTCCGCCAAGGAGGTCCAGAGGCTCGGATGGGACTACATAGACGTCATCTTTTTCACCGGCGACGCCTTTGTGGACCATCCGAGTTTCGGCACTGCCTGCATTTCTCGCTGGCTGCAGAAGGCCGGCTACAGGGTGGCCGTGGTGCCCCAGCCCAACTGGAAGGACGACCTGCGCGATTTTCGCAAATTAGGCGCCCCGCGCCTGTACTTTGCCGTCAATGCCGGCGCCATGGACTCCATGGTCAACCATTACACGGCGGCCAAGCGCCTGCGCCACGATGACGCCTACACGCCGGAGGGCCGTGCAGGAGCCCGTCCCGACCGCGCCGTCACTGTCTATACAAAGATTCTTAAGCAGTTGTGGCCTGATGTACCGGTGGTTATCGGGGGCGTTGAGGCTTCGCTCAGGCGCCTCACTCACTACGACTACTGGGACGACCGTCTCATGCCTTCCATACTTGTGGACAGCGGTGCCGACTGGCTCTGCTACGGCATGGGAGAAAAACCCATGCTTGCCCTCACACAGGCCATAGAGAAGGGCTGGAGCCGTCACCAGATCGAAAAGCTCCAGCAGATCGCTTTTTACCGGCACGGTAAAATGCCGGCGGAGTCATTCGTGCTGCATTCGTATGAGGAATGCTGCAAGAGCAAGCAAGCGTTCGCAGAGAATTTCCATCAAATCGAAATCTACGCCAACATGCTGCATCCGCCGGTGCTGGTAGAGCCCGTCGGCGACGGTTACGTGCAGATTAACCCCACCTGTGAGCCTTCGACCACGGCCGAAATGGACTCCTACTGGGACCTGCCCTTTACCAAACTCCCTCACCCCCGCTACAAAGGCAAGCGTATCCCTGCCTACGACATGATCAAAGACAGCATCATTACGCACCGCGGCTGTTTCGGGGGCTGCAACTTCTGCACTATAGCGGCCCATCAGGGCAAATTCATACAGAGCCGCAGCGAAGAAAGCATACTCAAAGAAGTCCGCCTCCTTGCGGCCATGCCGGAATTCCACGGCAATATTTCCGATGTAGGAGCTCCTACAGCCAATATGTACGGTATGACCGGAATGGACCTGTCGCGATGCGAGAAATGCCGTCGCAAATCATGCCTGTATCCTGCTCCATGCATCAATCTGGACCGCTCGCACGAGCGCCTGCTGAAGCTCTATGAACGTATAGATTCTGTTAAGGGCGTACGCCATTCCTACATAGGCAGCGGCATACGCTACGACCTTTTCCTCAGCGAGAACGGCTTCGTGGACAGCAGTTCACGGCCTTATTTGGAGACGGTTGTGCTCAAACATACCTCCGGGCGCATGAAAGTCGCCCCGGAGCATACATCAGACAAGGTGCTGGGCTATATGGCCAAACCCTCATTCCGCCTTTTCGAGCGTCTGCGCAAGGAATTCGACGATGTGAACCGGCGCGCCGGCACGCACGTGGAATTGGTTCCGTATTTCATATCGTCCCACCCGGGCTGTACGATGCGGGACATGCAGGAGCTTGCGAACCATCCTGCCCTCAAAGGCATCTGGATGGACCAGGTGCAGGATTTTATGCCCACCCCCATGACCACTTCCAGCGTTATGTTCTACAGCGGCATAGACCCCCGCACCATGAAACCGGTGTTCGTAGAGAGGGACCCCGAGCGCAAACGCGCCCAAAAATCCCAGTTTTTTAAAGGGCGTAGCTGAATCCTTGAGTCTTATTCCACGCGCCCCGGGTGAAGTCTGGTACTTCTACCGGGGTGCTGCCGTTTTCGAGGCTTATCCTGGAGAGTTCGGTGATGCAGCACCATTCGGCGAGATCATATACATCCATATCCAGGGGCAGACCACGGTTGAGGCAGTATATGAGCCTGTAGTCCATAATGTAATCCATCCCGCCGTGTCCTCCGACCTCTTTCGCCAAGGTTTCGAGTTCTTCGGTAAGTATGGGACTGCGATATTGGGCCATGAGTTCTTTGAGCGCCTCTCCGGAATACACTTTCTCGCGCCCGAGATTCTGATAGTCAACGTTTTCGGATCCTTCGGGCCTAAGGCAGACCTGCTGCACAGGGTATTTGCCGGCGTAGCCTTCAGTGCCCACAAGTTGGTACATGCGGCTATACGGACGGGGCGTCATGACATCGTGCTCCACGAGTATGGTCTTTCCCTTGGCGGTGCGTATCATAGTGGTGGTCACATCGCCGTTTGCAAACTCGGTGCAAGGCTCGCCTGTACGGGCCGCTTCGTGCTTGGGGCCGTTGAAGGGAGCGGTGTCCATAGAAACGAGAGTTTCGAAACGGTCGCCCCTGTGGATGTTAAGTGCCTGACACACAGGTCCAAGACCGTGTGTGGGGTAGAGGTCGCCCCGGTGCTTTTTGTTGAAGTCCAGCCTCCAGTTGTTCCAATAGAGTTTCCAGAACGGGTCGAGATTGTGCAGGTAGGCTCCCTCGGCATGTATTATTTCGCCGAAAACTCCTTGGCGGGCCATTTCGAGCGCCGTGAGCTCAAAGAAATCGTAGCAGCAGTTCTCCAGTATCATGCAGTGGCGGCGTGTGCGCTCGGAGGTGTTCACCAGGTCCCAGCAGTCCTGGAGCGTCTCTGCCGACGGCACCTCAATTGCCACATGTTTGCCGTGTCCCATGGCGTACAGGGCAACCGGAACGTGGTGCAGCCAGTCTGTGCATATGTACACAAGGTCAACTGCCGGGTCTTCGCAAAGGGCTTCGTAGGAGCGTTCGTCCCCGCTGTAGGCGGTGGCTTTCAGGCCTTTGTCTGATAAGAATTTATAGCTTGCAGCCGCTCTGTCCGGCTCCACGTCGCAAACTGCTGCCACATGGCATCCCGGCACGAGGCTGAGCCTCTCGACCGCGTCGCTTCCACGCATCCCCAAGCCGACTACGCCGATGCCCACATCGGGAATGGGGTCTGCGGCAAATTGAATCATGTCCTGCTGCCCGGCGGGGCGTGGCGGAACTTCAGTCTTGATGGGGCCGTGTCCTGTGCTGCATGAGCACAGAGCGGCAAGGACTATAACTGCGATGAGCTGTGATCTCATAACTTAATTATGTGTAATGATTTCGGTTAGCTGTTCCGTGCATTCCTGACGGCCGTCGGTGAAGAAGGTATCGTGCCTTATGAGCCCGTAGCCCAGGGCGTACCAGGTGTAGGTGATACGGTCGCGCTTGAGCAGGGGAGCTTTTTCCAGTTTGTGCTCCTTTACCACGATACAGTCGAAGGTGCCGGCGGGTACCGTAATGGTCTCGCGTTTGGTGACCGAGCGTGCGGTGTAGTCGATGCGGTATTTGATGCCGCTCCATTCCACCGCTCCATGGATTTCGTCCAGTTTCTCACCGGGCTGTATGGTGCTTTTCAGTGAGGAGGTACCTCCTGATGCAGTGAAGTCGAAGGCCGAGAAACGTTGCTTTGCAGCTATGGAAACAGCTTCCGAGATGTTTATGTCAACAGTGCCGTCTGGGTGTATGAACGCAGTTGAATTCACATCTCCCTTTACCGGAGATTTGACCTTTACGCCTTTAACATTTGCCGTAAAATTGATTATGTAGCTTCCGTCGCTCTGCTTCTGAATATCATTTACTTTGGTGGTCTGTGTCCACCAGTGCCTGTTCCCGTCGGGGTCGTGGCGTTCATACCGCAGGGTCATTCCTTCGGTTGTGCAGAAGTAAGCTTTTGGCTGGGCCGGCACGGTGGTAGATGCCGCCCACAGCAGAACGGCTAGGATAGCGATTCGTTTCATCGGCGTATGTGAGTTAAATAATCAAAAAGGGGCACTAAGATAGCAAAAAATTACGGAAGTTGCGGCAATCCAAGGTGTGAGGTGAGGCGTACAGCCTGTCCTCCGACTGAGGGTACGCTCCAGAGGTCTCCGGCATAGGTGAATACTATTTGCTCGCCATTTGTAGCGGGGAAACGGAGCAGGGGGGCTTCCTCCTTTGCAGACGCGCTAAAACTGACAGCTGCGCATACGGCCGCTGCGGCCATAAGAGAGAATGCTTTCATAATGGATGCTAATATAAGAATTTTTGCTAATTTTGGTGCGCTAAACCATTAATACTGTAATGTCTGCGATTTGGGAGAGAGATAGGCTCTACGATTATTTACGTCCATATGTGGACTGGTGTACCAGAAAGAGTTTTTCGAAATTAGAGGTAGAAGGCAAGCTGCCCGATGACGGCCGTGCCATAATTATAGCTCCCAATCACTCCAATACCTTGATGGATGCCCTTGTGGTGCTGCAGTGCCGGCGCGAAGGCACGGTTTTCGGCGCCCGGGCGGACATTTTCCGCAAAGCAGCGGCGGCGCGCGCCCTCCGTTTCCTTAAAATCCTGCCGATAGCCCGGCGCAGGGACGGCTTGCAGGCCGTAGCCAAGAACCTGGACATCATGCCCGAGATTTTCGATACATTAGGACACAATGTGCCTTTCTGCGCTTTCCCGGAGGGACGTCACAGGCCCATGTATTCGCTGCTGCCCATACGTAAAGGGGTAGTTAGGGTGGCCGTCGGTTCAGCCGCGATGCAGCCTACTTGCATCGTTCCTGTGGGGCTGGATTACAGCGACTTTTTCCATTATCGCGGCCGATGCCGGGTGCGGATAGGGGATCCTATCGATGTTAACGCCTATCTTGAAGAACACGGGGACCTGCTCAAAACAGCCCTTTATGAGGGCTTGAGCAGTAAGCTGACCCAAAACCTGTCGGAGCTGTTCCTGTGTCTTCCGGACAATGAAACTTATGAACAAAGGCTCGAAGAAGCCCGTCCCATGGAGCAGCCCGGGTGGATAAACATTCTCCTTGGGGTGGTGACGGCTCCTTTTTTTGCCCTTTCGGCCGCGCTGACGCTGCCTATGTGGGGCGTGGCTGAGTACATATGCCGATACAGGCTCTCCGACAAAGCGTTCAGCAATTCAGTGCGTTATCTCCTGAAACTTGTCGGGACTCCGCTGATGTTGCTGGTGTGGGGCGTGCTTGGTTTTGTGCTGCTGCCCTGGTGGGCCGCCCTGACAGTGCTGCTGTATTTTCTGCTCTCCTACAGTATCTTCTATGACTGGCTGAATCTGTTTCGCCGCCGCCGGTCGTTTTGTCGATAATTTACTGTATCTTTGCCGCTCGAAATGAGCGCACGCCGATTATTAGCTTTTTCTGCCATCCTTTGGCTGGCCGTGTCCTGCGCTGCCGGACGTTATGCTTCAGGGCCTTATGACTCTGAAATAGAGGCTATTGGCAGCTGTGAAGGTACGGTGGAAGTGGTTAATTATCCCAGCAGCGAGCCGGCTCTGAGCGAGAAGCGTATGGTGGTGTACCTCCCGCCTAGCTACTATTCCGACAGCCTTCGGAGCTATCCGGTCATGTATCTGCTTCACGGTGCACGCGGCAACGAAGTGACATGGTTCGAAAGGGGCGATGCCTTCCGGCAACTTGATTCGCTCCGCAGCGAGAATCTGGCGGAAGAGTTTATATTGGTCCTTCCGAATACCAACAATTACTACAGCGACGAAGACTATCAGTTCGGCAGGCCTTTGAAGGCCATGAGGGCTTTCTGGCTTGTAAGCGGCGAGACAGAGAGGTATTTCATCCGCGATGTGGTGGAAAGGGTTGACAGTCTGTACCGAACAATAGATGATAAGTCTGCCAGGGCCATTGCCGGCATGTCCAGCGGCGGTCTGCAGGCTCTGCACCTTGCCGCCGCCAGTCCGGAGCATTTCGACTATGTGGCTCTTTTCTCGCCTTACACCAGGCCAACTTTCGCCGCATGGGGACATGACGATGTGTACGGGCGTCTTTGGCCTAAACTTGAGCGTCAGTTTGCCGATCCTCCGGAAATGTACAGCATCTATATAGGCAGGAACGATTTTTTCCTGCCCCATATAATGCGTTTTGTTCGGAAGTTGGACAAGAAAGGATTCGAGCATGACTTTACAGTAAGCGGCGGGGGACATGCGTGGTACAATTGGCGCTCGTATCTTAATGATTTTTATAAGAACGTTTTTAAATGAAAAGAATAACATTGATTCTTGCGGTGATGGCAATTTGGTTTGATCTTTCTGCCCAGCCGCAAGTTTACAACCTGGACTTTGACATATGGAGCAAGAAAGGCAGTTGCTGGAATCCTTTTCCAAAGGATGCCGAAGCATCTGAGAGAGTCTGGGATACAGCCAACAAAGGCCTCAGCATACTTGGCATCAACGGCACTGAACCGGAGTACGGACACGTGGCGGTCAAAGGCTCCGGAAAGGCGGCGGCCAAGCTGTCCGGCAAGAAAGTGGCAGGCACTTTCTGCCCAGGAAACTTGTACACTGGCCATTTCGTCAAAGTGGTTAAATTTTCTTCGGCCGACATATACCTGGGAACGCCGTTTAAGGGACGTCCGGTGAGCCTCTCCGGTTATTTTCACTATCAACCTGGTATAATTGACTGTGCCAAAGGAGATTATAAAGACCGTAAAGGGACTCTCGACAAGGGAAGTATAGACATTACCCTTGCCGACTGGAGTTCTCCACACCATCTGGAGGTCAAAGGCGAAGGTCAAGGTCAGGAAAAAGACTCGCACATTATCGGGAAGGGTACCCTTGTGCTGGACAAGCGGACTCCCGGCTATGTTCATTTCGAGATTCCAATCGAGTATCTCAACAACCGGGTCCCCAATTACATATTGATATCTATTTCAACAAGCTTGTACGGTGAATTCTTCACGGGAAGCAGTAAGAGCGTGCTGTACGTAGATGAATTCAAGCTTAATTACTAGTGATGAAAATCCTTTTTGTAGTCAATAATTATTACGCTCCCGGCAACGGACTTTCTGCTTCCGCCCGCCGTACTGTGCAGTACCTGAGAGAGGCCGGTCAGGAGGTCCGGATTCTGTCCGGTCCTAATCTGGAGCAAGATGAGCCCCAGCCTGATTATTTGCTGAAAGTCATAAAGATACCTATATTTGACGGACTCATCAGGTCGCATGGCTATTGCTTTGCGGGAACAGACAAGGCTGTCATACGCGAGGCCCTTGAATGGGCCGACCTGGTGCACTTGGAGGAGCCTTTCATTATAGAGATGGTGGCCGGCAGGATGGCTAAAGAAATGGGAGTGCCGTGCACGGCGACCTATCATCTCCATCCCGAGAACATGTTCTCTTCGGTCCATCTCGGTGGCTGGAAGTTCCTGAACAACACCACATTGCGTCTTTGGCGCGACTACGTGTTCAACAATTGTTCGCACATACAGTGCCCTACGCGCAATGTTATGGAGAGGCTGCAGCGTTTCCATTTCAAGTCGGAGCTCCATGAGATTTCCAACGGCATCGTTCCGGACACTTGCTTGGTCAAGAGGGAAGTCCCGCCGGCAGATGCCCCCGTCAAGGTGCTGTGCGTTGGCCGGCTTGCCGTCGAAAAAGACCAGTACACGCTCATGAGGGCGATGCTCTATTCGCGTCATGCCGACAAGGTGAAGCTTTTCTTTGCCGGGCGCGGTCCGGAGGCGGAAAAGATGAAGCGCGCTGCGGCGAAACTCTACAGCGACGGAGTGGTCAAGTATGCTCCCGAGTTCGGTTTCTGTGACCGAGAGCAGCTTCGCGAGCTGGCGGCAGCTTCGGATATATATGTGCACTGCGCCAATGTGGAAGTGGAGGGCTTATCGGCTCTGGAGGCGCTTCAGCAGGGCCCTGTGCCCGTCATCGCCCAAGGCGAACTCACGGCGACGGCCCAGTTTGCACTCGACTCCCGGAGCCTGTTCCCGGCAGGCGACGCCCGTGCGCTGGCAGATCGCCTGGACTACTGGATTGAGCATCCTGAAGAGCGTATCGCCATGGGCCCGAAATATGCAGAATTGATGGACACCTATGATATTCATAAGTCAATAGCTGCTTTAATTGATATGTTCCATAAAGCTTGTAAGGCATGAGATACTCCGGCAGACCCCGATTGACCATGTTAGCTGCAGGGGCTCTGCTGCCTGTGGCCTTTTCTTGCGACGCCCCGCAGAAAGAACTTCCTGATATCTTGCTGATAGTGGCCGATGATCTCGGCATAGGCGACGTCAGCTGCTATGGGATGGGCCGTATCCCTACTCCCAACATCGATTCGCTGGCGCGAAACGGGGTCCGCTTCACCAATGCTTATGCAACTTCGGCGACTTCTACTCCCAGCCGTTACGCCCTTTTTACGGGACTCTACCCCTGGACAAACCCCAATGCCAGGATTCTGCCGGGAGATGCTCCGCTGCTCATTCCCACCGACATCCCGACTCTCCCCAAAATGTTGCAGGAGGCCGGCTACAGTACGGCAGCCATAGGCAAATGGCACCTCGGGATGGGCGATGGCAACATAGACTGGAACGCTCCCATAAGCCCCTGTGCCAATGATATAGGTTTTGATTATTCGTGCCTTATCGCAGCCACCAACGACCGCGTGCCCACAGTATATGTAGAGAACGGGCGCGTGCTTGGACTCGAGGCAGAAGATCCTATATATGTGGATTATGAGAATAACTTCCCGGGCGAACCTACGGCACTGTCCAACCCCGAAATGCTGCGGCTCCGCTGGCATCATGGGCACAACTGCTCTATAGTGAACGGCGTGCCTCGTATAGGGTACATGAAGGGAGGGTCTTCCGCCAGGTGGGTGGACGAAGAAATGGCAGACTTTTTCTGCTCTCTGGTTAAAAAGCAGCTGGATTCCAAGGACGGACGTCCCCAATTCATCTACTATGGACTGCACGAGCCGCATGTGCCCAGACTGCCTCATGCCCGTTTCCAGGGCGCCACTCCTTATGGCTCGCGAGGCGATGCCATTGTGGAGGCGGACTGGTGCGTCGGAGAGGTGCTGAGGCATCTGGAACGCAGCGGACGGCTGGATAACACACTGATTATCTTCACCTCGGACAATGGCCCTGTGCTGCAGGACGGCTATGAGGATTATGCCGATTCACTAATTGCCGACCACACGCCTGCGGGTGTGTACCGTGGCGGAAAATACAGCCTCTACGACGGTGGAACGCATGTTCCGTTCATTGTGTTCTGGAAAGGGCACACGCGGGCGGAAGTGTCGGAGGCTCTCGTGTCTCAGCTGGACCTCTTCTCTTCGATAGCCGAGCTTATCGGCGCCCCTGTGCCCTCCGGCGTTGACGGTCAGGCTTATTCCAAGACCCTGCTCGGACGTAAAGGACCTTCACGTGAGAGCATGATTCTGGAGGCCAAGAGCCGTCTTGTCATGAGGCGCGGCGACTGGGTCCTGCTGCCTCCTTACAAGGGACCGGCAGTGCGCAAAACCACCGGCACTGAACTCGGGAATGTAGATAGCTGGCAGCTTTTCAATCTCGTTTCCGACCCTCATCAAGACGCAGACCTCGCAGCCTCCGAGCCTGAGCGGCTGGAGAGCATGAAAAAGGAATTCCTGGAAACTGTCGGAACCTACTACGACTACGACATTACTGCCATCGCCGGGCAGAAATAGCAGACCTTAAGGAGCCCTGAAAATCACCTCAAGTCCATCTTCCGCAGCTCTCAACGGCTCGGGAAGGGTCTCGTTTATGTTCTTGGGGTGCAATTTCCTGGACATGTGGGTGATATATACCTTCTGGCCTTCGGGCATGTGCAGACGGTCGGTTTTGAGCAGCACCCTCACCGTCTTTTCCACTATGTCTGTAGATGAATGGCAGTACAGGCGGAAATCGTCGGGGTCGGAAGAAGTCGCCTCCATGATGAGTGCGTTTATGCCGTAGCCCTCGCGGTGCTTGTCAATGCCAATGTGGCGGGCCGACTTGCCGGGTATGCCGCTGGTGTCGGTAGCGTAGAGCAGTCGTACTCCGTCCTTCTCGATGAGGTAAATCTGAGCTTCTTCGTAAATGTAATCGGTAGGGTGGTTGGCCAGAAGCGGCGTGACGGTGACATCGCCGACTTTTACATCCATTCCGAAATACGTTGGGATGATTTCGGGCATGGCTGCACCGGCTTCAGTTGCCGCCTGGCGGAATGCCTTGACGGCTATATCGTACCAGCTGTGGCTCAGGTACACTTTTTTGATGCCAATTTTAAGTGCCGCCGAGGGCTGGAAATGGTCTTTGTGCGAATGGGTATAGAAGATGGTTTCGGGGTGCACGCCGGCCGGTATCATGTCCAGGGAGTCGTCGGTGAAGTCGATGATGAAGTCATCGTTCACCAGGATGCTGCTGTGCCTGCGGCCCAGGCCGTTCTTGCCTATTCCGCCTGCGGAGCCTGTGCCCATAAACTTTATTTTCAGGGATTTGTCTTTTACGAAGTCTTTTATTGCTTCGGGGACCTTGCCCTCCAGCGTGGTGCTTGCCGCCGCCAATGCTCCGGCTGCACTGATTCCGAAAAATGTTCTTCTGTCCATAATCGCCATAAATATAGCGATTATTTTTGATTATGTTGAGGTACCAGGATTCGAACCTGGGCAGACAGAACCAAAATCTGTAGTGCTACCATTACACCATACCTCAATTCCGGCCACAAAGATACGATAATTTTGCATAAAACGAGAATAATTGCTAATTTTAAGGTTTGGAAAATAACTTACCTCAAGCAACAATATGGATACACAAAAAGTAATCGATCAAGCCCTCGAAGTTTCTGTGGCAACCAAGGCCCTGGAATTCGGAGAGGACATTCTGGACAGGATTCCCGGTCTGTTCAACAAGTTTTTCCCTGGCAAAAAGGCAATCGTTTTTGCCGATAAGATCACATGGAAAGTAGCCGGCGAGCGCACCTTCTATGAGCTTGCCAAAGCCGGAGTCCCTGCCACGACATTTCTTATCACCGACGACCACTTCCATCCTGACTGGAAGTATGTAGAGCAGGTTGACAAAGTTCTGGAGTCGGAACCCGACGGCATTTTCGTAGCAGTCGGTGCCGGCGTCATCAACGACCTCGCCAAGCTCGGCTCTTTCAGGCACGACCGTCAGTACATCTGCGTTGCCACCACTGCTTCCGTTGACGGATATACATCTTCTTCAGCAATTGTCAACGACGAGCGCGGAGCCAAGATCAACATTAAGTCCAACGCCCCTCTGGTCATCGTGGCCGACTCCAAAGTCCTGGCCTCCGCACCTTGGTTCCTCACTGCGGCAGGCTATGCCGACCTGGCTGCAAAGGTGACTGCCGGTGCAGAGTGGATGATAGCGGACCTCTTCGGCACCGAACCCATCGACAAGCCCAGCTGGCACATCACCCAGGATTCCCTCAAGGAAATGCTTGACGATCCCGACGGCATCAAGACTGGCAAGCCGGAGTCCGTGGAGAAGCTTTTCCTCGGTCTGACCCTCGCCGGAATAGGTATGGAGGTGGCTGGCTCCAGCCGTCCTGCATCCTGCGCCGAGCACCTCTACGGTCACTACTGGGACATGACCCATCATACCAACAACGGACGCCCGGTCTCCCACGGTTTCCAGGTAGCAATAGGTGAACTTACCCTGTGCGCATTCTTCGACGCCTTGTTCGAGATGGATCTGAGCAAGCTCGACGTGGACAAGTGCGTAGAAGCATGGCCCAGCCTCGAAGAGGAGCAGGAGAGGGCCAAGCGTATCTACGCCGATTTCCCGGTGCCCACTCTCGGATATGAAGAAATCACCAAGAAGTGGCAGCCCAAGGAGGAAGTGCGCAAGCAGCTCCAGAAGGTCAAGGACACCTGGCCCGAGTTCAAGAAGAAGCTCCAGGCCCAGGTATGGCCTTTCGAGAAGATGCGCGATATGTTCCGCCGTGCCGGCGCCCCCACCACTCCGGAAGAGATTGGCGTGACCAGGGCAGACCTCCGCAAGATTACTGATTATGTGCAGCTTATGCGCTGGCGCATCAACCTTCTCGACCTTGCCAAGCGCGGATGTTTCTACGATGAACTCATGGACAAAGTGTTTGGAAAGGGGGGAGTATGGGAAATCAAATAATACCCCGCGGCATTCCGTCTTATTGTACCGCCAACGAGATTGTGCTCGAGGGCGTACTTGAGCAGGCGAAACGTTTTCCCGGCCAGGTGCTCATCGAGGCCACCAGCAACCAGGTGAACCAGTTCGGCGGTTATACAGGCATGAAGCCTGCCGATTACCGCGACTACGTGTGGCGCATTGCCGACCGCATAGGCTTCGACCGCAGCAAGATTATTCTCGCCGGCGACCATCTTGGTCCCCAGCCTTTCCAGAATCAGCCTGAGGCTGAAGCCATGGAAAACGCCAAGGAAATGGTGCGTCAGTATGCTGCTGCAGGCTACACCAAGATACACCTCGACACCAGCATGCGCGTGGCAGACGACGACCGCAACCAGCCCCTGAGCGACTACACCGTGGCCCGTCGCGGTGCCGCTCTGCTCAAGGTGGCCGAAAAGGCATGGGAGGAGCTGCACAGCCAGAATCCCTCTGCGGTGCACCCCGTTTACATCATAGGAAGCGAGGTTCCTATTCCCGGAGGCGCCCAAGAGAAGGAGGAAATGCGAGTGACCGATCCTGAGGCATTCGCAGCTACCGTAAAGGCCTACAAGGAAGTGTTCGCCCAGGAGGGCCTGTCCGACAAGTGGCAGTACATAATCGCCGTCGTGGTCCAGCCCGGAGTGGAGTTTGGCGACGCCGATGTGCACATGTACAACCGCACCGAGGCCGCAGCTCTCTGCGCCCGCCTGAAGGATTTCCCTGAATTGATGTTCGAAGGCCATTCCACCGACTACCAGAGCCCCCGGGCTCTCAGGCAGATGGTCGAGGACGGAGTGGGGATACTCAAGGTTGGTCCGGCACTTACGTTCGCCGCACGCGAGGCCCTGTTCGCCCTCAGCCACATCGAGGATGAGATTATCGACGATCCTTCACAGCGTTCCAATTACATCGCAGTGCTGGAGCAGGTGATGCTCGAGAATCCCAAGAACTGGCAGAAGTATTATCACGGAACGCCCAAGGAGCAGGCCCTCAAGAGGGCGTACAGCTACTCCGACCGCAGCCGTTACTATATGCCGGATCCCCGCATCGAAGCGGCGATGGAGAAGCTTTTTGCTAATATCCGCAGCGTGGATATACCTATGGGAATGCTGCATCAGTACATGCCTCTGCAGTACGTGGAGGTACGTGACGGACGACTCGCGCTCGAGCCGCGCGCCCTTGTCAAGGACGCCGTGCGTGTGGCCTGCGAGGATTACAACTATGCAGTTGGCAATATAGGCTAGCGCTTATCCTTGAAGAATTGAAGCATCAGGCGTCCGCACTCTTCTGTGAGGACGCCTGATTTTATTTCCGTCTTGGGATGAAGCAGGGAAGGAGAGTAGAGGCTGTAGCCTCTTTTGGGGTCGGCGGCTCCATAGACTATACGTCCCACCTGGGCCCAGTTAAGGGCGGCGGCGCACATGGGGCACGGCTCCACCGTGACATATAATGTGCAGCCGCTCAGGTACTTGCCTCCAAGCGTCTCGGTGGCGGCGGTCAGTGCTATCATCTCTGCGTGGGCGCTCGGGTCGTGCAGGCGTTCAGTCATGTTGTGCCCTCGGGCGATGATGCGTCCGCGGGCAACCACTACCGCTCCGATGGGCACTTCGCCCTCGTCGAAAGCCGCCTGCGCTTCTCTCAGCGCTTCGCGCATGTAGAGCTCGTCCTGGTCCATTAGTAGATCACGTGGAGCCAGGGAGCGTTTTTCTCGAGCCAGGGCTTCATGGTGAAGGGGATGTCGGTGCACATGGCGTCGGAACCAAGGTAGGCCGCCAGCATGAAGTCGGCAATCTTGTGCGTAGGCCACAGGCTCACTATCATGCCTTCATTGTGGGCCTTTTGGACCATGGCGCGGGTGGTTCCGTCGGTTTTGCATCCCATCACCCATATATCTTCCTTCTTGCAGGTCTCGATGGCCTCGTCGGTGACTCCGGTTGTGAAAATGATCAGCAACTCGGACTTGGGGCCCTTGGAAATCATATCCGGGTGAGCCTTCTTGAGGTAGCGCAGGCCGCGGATGTCGGAAGAAGTGAAGCGCAGCACCGAATTCTTGGTCCGGATGGTCTTGGCGGCCTGGTACACCCTTTCCGCAACTTCTTCCACAAGCTCCTGGGGATAAAGCTCCACCGGTTTGGTCTTGAGCTCGAACTCGACGTAAAGATTGTCTTTGTCTTGCAGGAATTCTATGAATTCGTCGAATTTCATTATTTTGTTTCCCTGTTTGGTGCGCAGTTGCTCAATCTCTGCAGAGGTCTTCTGCTCGAAGATGCCGGTGCCGTTGGTGGTGCGTTCCAGCGTGTGGTCGTGGGTGAGGTAGAGCACTCCGTCGGCGGTGCGGCGGATGTCGGTCTCAAATCCTGTGTACCCTGCATCCCAGCTGTCCTGGAAGGCCTTAGCAGTGTTCTCGTCCCTTTCGAGACGGCCCCCGCGGTGAGAGAAAGCACGTATTGTCTGATTCTGTGCGAATGCGCAGGCTGCAAGGCCGAGCGCGAATAAAACAACGATAATCTTTTTCATAAGTCCAAATATACGCAAGATATTTGAAACTTTCTTGAAAAATTCTATTTTTGTGTTTCAATATGAAACTTTTTCTGATAGACGGCCACGCGCTTGTATTCAAGATGTATTACGCCTTCCTGGGACGCCCTATGGTGAATTCCAAGGGGGTCGATACATCAATTCTTTTCGGATTCACAAAGTACCTTCTCGAATTGATAGAGAGGGAAAAGCCCTCCCACATTGCGGTGAGTTTCGACCCGCCGGGAGGCACTTTCCGCAATCAGCTCTATCCTGAATACAAAGCGAACCGCAGCGAAACGCCGCAGCTGGTAATCGACGCCCTGGAGCCTCTGACATCCATAGTCAAAGCGCTTGATATTCCGGTGCTTATGATTAAAGGGTTCGAGGCCGACGACGTCATTGGCTCAATGGCGCAGCGCAGTGCCTCGGAAGGCTTCGACGTGTATATGGTCACGCCCGACAAGGACTACGGGCAGTTGGTGGCACCTCACATCTACCAATACAAGCCGGGCAAGTCCGGAACCGACAACGAGATACTAGGCGAGGCCCAGATATGCGAGAAATGGGGTATAGAGCGCCCCTCACAGGTGATAGACATACTCACGATATGCGGAGACAGCTCCGACAACGTGCCCGGCGTACAGGGGGTCGGTCCCGTGGGCGCATCGAAGCTGCTGCTCAAATATGGCTCCGTCGATGCCGTATATGAGCATCTGGACGAACTGACGCCCCGTCAGCGCGGTCTTTTCCAAGCCGCCCGCGACCATATCGCCCTGTCCCGCGAACTAGTGACCATCAAGACCGACATTCCGCTGGAAACCACGGCGGAAGACATGGTCCTCGACCTGGCATGGACCCCCGACGTAGAGGCTCTTTTCAAACTCTATGAGTTCCCGTCCCTCATCCGCCTGGTGCGAAAGATATCCGGCAGTATCGGCGCATCAGGCGAGCATGCCGGGGCCTTTGCTGCTGGTGCCTCTGCGGGCGACTTTGGCCCTTACGAACAGGAGCCAGCAGAGGCACCGGCAGCAGCAAAAGCCGTAGCCCCCGAAGCCATAACCGACGGCAGGGTAGCAGTCCACTACTGTGACGGGACCATGTATGTCGCCGACAGTCATGGAGTTGCCTCGGGCGCTCCCGGGCAGTTCAAGGCAATTCTTGAGAATCCTGCCATAACCAAGGCCGGCATAGCCCTCAAAGCTCAGCTGGAAGCTCTCTCGCTGCTCGGCATCAACATGCAAGGCCGCCTGGAAGACATCGAAATCCTGCACTATCTGCTCAATCCGGAGAGCAGCCACAGGCTTGACGCTCTGGCCCAGAGTTTCCTGGGCGTCGAGCTCGAAGCCGGTGCCACGCTGGAACAGGGCTCACTTTTTGACGCCGACCCCGCAGGCCCCGACTACAGCCGCGAGGCTTCTGTCCTGCTGCCGCTTGCCGATGCCCTCCTTTCCGAAATGGACGCCACCGATCCGCGCCTCCGAGAACTCTACGACAGCATAGAAGAACCTCTGCTCAAGGTACTTGCACGCATGGAACTGGCAGGCGTGAAAGTGGATCTGGACGCGCTCCGCTCTTATGCTGACGGTTTGCGTCGGCAGGCTTCCGAACGGGAAGCCCAGGTGCGCGAACTTTCCGGCGAGCCTTCGCTAAACGTAAATTCTCCCAAGCAGATAGGAGAGGTGCTGTTCGAAAAGCTAAAACTCGATCCCAAAGCCCGCAAGCCCAAAAAAGGCAACTGGCCCACCGACGAAAAGACACTTCAGGAACTTGCGGACCGCAGCCCCATCATCGGAGCCATACTGGACTTCAGGGGGCTTCGCAAGCTGCTGGGAACCTATATCGAACCTTTCCCGTCTTATGTGAGCGAACGCGACGGCAGGGTGCACACCACTTTCAATCAGGCACTTACCGCTACAGGTCGTCTGTCCAGCTCAAACCCTAACCTGCAAAATATCCCCATCAGAACCGAGCAGGGGCGTGAGATACGCAAGGCCTTCGTGCCCCAGGACAGTTCTTCAGTGATAATGAGCGCCGACTATTCCCAGATCGAGCTTCGCATCATGGCGCATCTGAGCGGTGACGAACACCTCTGCGCGGCTTTCAGGGACGGAATCGACGTCCATTCGGCTACTGCCGCCAAGATATTCCGAGTGCCGGTAGGGGAGGTAAGCGCAGATCAGCGCCGCATAGCCAAGACCGCCAATTTCGGCATCATGTACGGAATATCAGCTTTCGGACTCAGCCAAAACCTTTCCTGCTCCCGCAGCGAGGCGGCAAAACTCATCGAAGACTACTTCAAATCTTTCCCCAGCATCAGGGAGTGGATCGACTCCACCCTTGCCGCTGCACGTCGGGACGGCTATGTGCAGACTCTGTTCGGGCGCCGGCGCTACGTTCCGGACATCGCCAGCGGTAACGCAACCGTACGCTCGTTCGCAGAGCGAAACGCCGTAAACGCACCCATCCAGGGCACCAGCGCCGATATCATCAAGTTGGCCATGGTCGATGTGGACCGCAGGCTGGGAGAGCAGTCACTGGCCTCCCGCATGGTGCTGCAAATCCACGACGAACTGCTGCTCGAGGTCCCCAAAAACGAAATCCAGACAGTCAAAGACCTCGTCACTGAATCCATGCAAGGCGTGATTAAACTTAATGTACCACTCACTGTAGAATGTAACTATGGCTCCAACTGGCTCGAAGCACACTGATGAACTGGTCCGGCGGGCCATCATAGGCGACGGCACCGCTTTCACCGCTCTGTGGGATGCAAACATTGCATCCGTACGTTCCTACCTGCGCAAGACCATGACGCAGCTGGATCATTTTTACATCGAAGACGTGTGCTGCAAGACATTCGAAAAGGCCTTCCGGCAGATACACAGCTTCGACCCCGGGCTGGGCACTTTCGAAGCCTGGCTGGGGCGTATCGCCCATAACACGGCCCTGGATGTGATAGACCAGGAGAAGCGCCGTCAGCGCGGCTATATATCATTCGACGACGACCCCCGGACCTTGAATGCGGTTGACGCCATGGGAGGGGAAGAGGAAGACGCCCTGGAGGAGATTATTAAAACAGAAGCGCGCCAGGAGACTGAGTCGCTGGTGGACGGCCTCCCGGAACTCTACCGCGACATAGCCCGCAGGCGCCTTATAGAAGGAATGCAATATAAAGAAATAGCAGAAGAAACGGGTCTGGAACTGAATACAGTCCGCACCCGTATCCGACGCGCTAAACAAATGTTAGACAAAATGAAGAACCTTATTATCGTAGTTTTTGCCATGCTCGGGCTTTCGCTGCAGGCCCTTGCCGCCGACTATCATTACATCTCTGTCAACACCGCCCGAAGCTCCATCGTCATGGTGGGCAAGGTGGGTGGACCGTTGAACTACAGGCATTATGGACCGTCCGTTTCCAATCCTGCAGATTTCACCAACTATTCGGCATATGCTGATTCTCACTCTGCCGGTGATATCCCTATGTATCCTACTGCCGGAGGTAAATTCGTGTTCGAACCCGCCCTGGCTGTCACCTATCCTGACGGGGGCTTGAATACAGAACTCGTATATCAAAGCTGGGAGCAAAAGACCCTGGGCCCCGATGTGGTACGAACTACGGTGCACCTGAGTGACTCCAGGCAGCCCTTGCTTGTCGATTTGGTGTTCGATGCTTACTGGGCGGAAAACGTAATCATCATGCATTCCGAGATATCCAACCAGGGCAAGAAGAGCGTGGTGCTGCGCAATTATTATTCGGCCAGCATCCCCCTGTGGTCTCCGAAATACACCCTCACCCATTTCAACGGTGCCTGGGCCAACGAGAACCGCATTGAGACAGAGCGTCTTACCCATGGTACAAAGGTGGTTGAATGCCGGGACGGCGTGCGCACGACCCAGCGCTCCAACCCGTCTTTCCTCCTGAGTCTCGATTCCGATACCCTGGACGAAACTCACGGAGAAGTCATCGCCGGTGCCCTCCGTTGGAGCGGTAACTACAAGATAAGTTTCCATATGGACGAAGCCGGCCGCTTGTATATTCTGTCCGGAATCCATCCGACGGGAGCCGAATACACCCTTGCGGGCGACAGTACTTTCGTCACCCCCGAAATGGTGTTCACCTACAGCACCGCCGGTGCAGGACAGGCGAGCCGCAACCTGCATGACTGGGCCCGCAACTATGGCATGTACGATGCCACGATGCATTGTCCCATGTTGCTGAACAGCTGGGAAGGGGCGTACTTTGATTTCAACACCAAGACCCTCACCGACATGATCGACGATGCGGCTGCCATGGGACTCGAGATGTTCGTACTCGACGACGGCTGGTTCGGAAACGGCGAGTTTGCACGCAACAACGACAAAGCCGGCCTTGGCGACTGGGAGCTCAACACGGCCAAGATCCCCGAAGGAATTGGTTATCTGGCCGATTATGCCCATTCGAAGGGCCTTAAATTCGGAATATGGATTGAGCCTGAGATGGTTAATCCCCGT
Organism: uncultured Bacteroidales bacterium; assembly: GCA_946403855.1. Taxonomy (GTDB): domain Bacteria; phylum Bacteroidota; class Bacteroidia; order Bacteroidales; family UBA932; genus Cryptobacteroides. Next base: position 82,988 of record CAMJBH010000001.1, on the reverse strand, counting down.
TCCAATCTCTACCTCAAGCATCCCGACTGGGTGGTGAACGAAAAGGGCCGCGAAGCCTATCCCGCCCGTAACCAGTTGCTTCTCGACCTGAGCAATCCCAAGGTGCAGGACTTCGTGTTCGACGTTTTCGACCGCACCATGCAGCTCGGGGATATCGATTATATCAAATGGGACTGCAACCGCCATGTGTACAATGTCGGTTCAACCTACGAGAGCAATCAGGCCAACTTTTGGGTAGATTACATCAAGGGCCTGTACAGCGTTTTGGACCGCGTCCGTGCCAAGTATCCCAAGGTGTTCCTTCAGTCTTGCTCGTCCGGCGGCGGCCGCATGGATTACGGCGTCCTGAACTGGGCCAACGAAGTCTGGACCAGCGATAACACCGATGCGCACAGCCGGGCTTTCATGCTGTATGGAGCCAGCCTGATTTACCCGGTTCAGATACTCGGATCGCATATTTCTGCCAGCCCGAACCACCAGACCGGGCGCGCTATCCCTCTCAAGTTCCGCTGCGACATGGCAGCAACCGCCCGTCTCGGCATGGAAATCCAGCCCAAGCAGATGAGTGATGAAGAAAAGACGTACATCAAGCAGTATCTCAAGGAGTACAAACAGTTCCGTGACGTGGTGTTCGACGGTGACCTGTACCGTATCAGTTCTCCTGAAAACTCTGACCATTACGCTCTTATGTATGCCAGCAAAGACAAGTCGAAGGCCGTGCTGTTCGCCTTCTGCCTGCAGTACAACGGCAGGGGATTCTGCCCCAAGTTCAGGGCAGGCGGACTCGATCCTGCAGCAAGGTACAAGGTGACTGAGGTTGCGCCTGTGCGCAAGTCCTTCTGGGGGGACGGAATGGTGTTCGGCGGAGATTACCTCATGAACTTCGGCCTGAATTTCAGCCTGTACAAGCCCTATCAGAGTACTGTGATTTTGCTTGAACGCCAATGAGAAGTTCGGAATCGGATTTTGCCCCTGCGCTGGAGCTCTACAGGGAATGGAACGAGCGTATAAACGTCGTGTCACGCAAGGACATAGACAATCTTTACCAGCACCATATACTGCACTCCCTCGCTATAGCGCGCTATCTGGAACTGAACTATCCTGCCGGGGTATTGGAAGGCGCGTCGGTGCTTGACCTTGGCACCGGCGGCGGTTTTCCCGGTATTCCGTTGGCGGTAGAGTATCCGGAAACCGGATTTACACTTTGTGATTCGATAGGCAAAAAAATCCGTGTGGCGCAGGCTGTGGCCGACGGGCTCGGCCTGAAAAATGTGCACTGCGTAAATGCCCGTGCCGAATCCCTGGGACAGACTTTCGACTGGGTGGTCACCCGGGCCGTGGCTTCTCTGGCCGATCTTTATCCTTGGGTGAAAGGGAGGTTCCGCCGCAGCGTTTTGTGCCTGAAAGGGGGACAGGTCCTTCAGGAAATATCGGAATTGAGCCGTAAATGGGGTGTCGATCCCGGGCGAGTAAGGCTGTGGAGTATAGAAGAATGGCTTAATGATGAATATTTCAAAGAAAAATTTGTAATTGAAATTGGAAAATCTTACCTTTGCCCTCCCAAATCTGATTAATTAAAATAATTTAGATATGAAACGTACATACCAACCCTCAAACCGCAAGAGAGTCAACAAGCACGGCTTCCGTGAGCGCATGAGCACTCCCAACGGCCGTCGCGTCCTCGCGGCACGCCGCAGTCACGGCAGGAAGAAACTCACCGTTTCCTCCGAAGACAGGTACTAGTCAGTTACCTGACCTGTACGGAAGGCTGGCCTTTGGGCCGGCCTTCCGGCGTTTAGGAGTGGCAACTGAACGATACGACTTTGGAGAAAAATTATTACCTTTGAACTTTAACAAATTAAGTCAGATGAACATAAAAGAACAATTTGTCATTACTGTGAGTCGGGAGATAGGATCCGGCGGTCATACTATCGGTGCAAAGCTTGCCGAGGCCCTTGGCGTCCGTTATTACGATAAATATCTGATCGACTCACTGCGTCAGAAATTCAACTTGTCGGCCTATGAAATCGAGAAGTTGAAAGGCGAGAAGAAGAGCTGGCTCGCCGATTTGTTCGGCAAGTTTTCTTCGGTGCCCAATCCGGCCCTGATGAATGAGCCGGAAAGCTCATATCTCCAGAATATCCGTGAGCAGGTGACTACTGACGATATTTTTAAGGCGGAGAAAGAGATCCTTAGAGGCTTGGCTGCAGAGTCTTCCTGCGTCATTGCCGGACGTTCCGGTTTCTTCGTGTTGAGTGATTTCCCCAACAAGTTCAATATTTTCATCACCGCCTCGCGCGATAAGCGCATCGCCAGGGTTATGGAGAAGCAGCATCTGACCAAGGCCACAGCCGAAATTATCGTAGATGAGGTGGATAAGATGCGCGACAATTACGTGAAGCGTTATACTGATACCAGCCGCTACGATGCACGTAATTACGATCTTACGCTGAATGTTGACAATCTTAGCGAAGAAGAAGCCATCGAGATAATCCTTTCCTGTATAGGCGCAAAATAAAGAAAGCGGCTTAGCTAATGGAGCTAAGCCGCTGATGTTTAGACTTTTAAGTGCGTGGGAGATAACGGACTCGAACCATTGACCCCCTGCTTGTAAGGCAGGTGCTCTAAACCAGCTGAGCTAATCTCCCATGGAGGGACTGCAAAGATAATCAAGATTTATTTATTTCCAAAACTTTTGTGATTTGGAAATTGTGTCTTTTAGCAGTATCTTTGAAGGTTTATTTTGAATGAGTAAGATTGCAGCGCTGACGATGGTCAGGAATGATGATTTTTTCCTGGGCAGGTGGGCCGACTACTATGGCCGACTGCTTGGGAAGGAGAATCTTTTCATTTATTTCGATGGAGAGGACCAGACGGTCCCATCCTTCGCCAAGGGCTGCAACGTGACTGTGATACCGAGAGTTGACGGAGATGTGAGGGTGTCGGACAAGCAGCGCATCAATATTCTTTCCGCCCGTGCCCAAGAACTGCTGAAAAGCTATGATATGGTCATAGGGACCGATGTGGACGAGTTTTTGGTGGTGGATCCCTCTCTTGGCGAGAGCTTGCCCGATTATCTTTCAAGACAAGACAGAAAAGGGCGCAATTCCCTTTCAGGTCTGGGCTGCGACATCATTTTCGATCCCGACAGCGATGCTCCTTTCGACAGGACCGCATCTTTGCTTTCCCAACGTCGCTCCGCGCTCCTTTCCACTCGCTACACCAAGACTTCTGTGCTTTGCGCTCCGGTGCAGTGGGGAAGCGGTTTCCATCGTACCCGCAGGGGAGATTTCCATATTTGTGAAGGATTATATCTTTTCCATTTCGGGTGTGCGGATCCGTCGATCATAGGGCAGAAGATGCAGGACAAGGATCTCGTTTCGCGCGGGTGGAACAGGCATCTGCTCAAGCGCCGCCGTCTTATAGATTCGCTTCCGGGGGTGCCTTTCCGCGACTGGGACGAATGGACCCGCAAGGCCCGTAAACTCCAGTCCACGCTGCGGCTTCCTTACACTTGGAACAAGCCGGCTATGCTCAACCTCAAGATCCGTGTCCACGTTCCCGAGCGCTTCTCTTCGGTAGTCTAATAAACTTTGCTTTCGAACGCATCGGGGCCGTCCACGCTTATATCTACGTAAATTACCGTATTCCGCCTCACAGAAGGTAAAGGAACCCTGAACTGACGGGTCTGATTCTTTATTTCACACTCAAGCACAAGGACCGTGGAAGGGGTGCCTATTGTCGCCTCCGGCGAGTCATTTGGGTAGCAGAATAATTCAGTGCCCGGCCACTGGGCGAAAACTCCTATATCGTATGGCAACTGCACGCTTGGAGTTTTTAATAGCTCCGACGGGCGGAAACCTCCATCCCTCAGAATCTCAGCCCCGAAGTTGGCGTTTTCCAGAAAAACCCTTGGATCTTCGAGCCGGATGTAATCCTTCTGATTATTCCGGATTTCTCCAAGCTTGACCTTGGACATGAGAGGAACGAGCTTCAAGGAGCCCGATTCTCCCGGCTCCAAACTGCGGCAGGCGCTCATCAGCGGATGCGAGGGAGAGTCGGAATCGAATTCACACACCAAGGCTTCAGCCTCTTCAAAGCGCTGCGGAGGGCAGGAAAACAATTCAAGCGGGTAATTGGCCAGAGCCACTGCAACCAGGCCTTCCTTGGGACCGTAAATAATAATACTGTCCGGCATAAAATCGTAGTGCCTTTTGTCTCTGAGGGGCTTGAGACCTTCCTCTTGATAGACAAGTACATCGAGGCTGCCAGCGCTTTGCTGCGTGTCGCATATCCTGTTGTCCAGAGAAAAATGCAGGCATATCTTGCAGCTGTCCGGCTGCAATTCTACCAGGTCCAGTCCCGAGCCGTCGTCAATCTTCCTGCACGATGGGAACAAACAGGCCGGAAGCGGTATAAGCAAGCTGAACAAGAGTATTAGGTGGAGCAGACTGCTCCCCGACGGTCGCCGGTAGAAGAGAGGGGTAATGCGCCGGCCTGTTTGAATCCAATTCGTTCTCATAGTGCCGCAAAGCTACAATGGCATTCTGGAAACTCAATGGAATCAAAAAAATCAGCAATGAGATTTTGCTGATTCTTTAAGAATGGCTTTTTGTACCCCCTTTCGGACCTCTCAGAAGGTCCTCATACCTGCTTATAAATGCTTCTTTGGAGAAAGATGAAAGGGCGGTTTCACGGCTCCGCTCACCCTCGCCGGCAAGCTCTTCCGGGCTTAATGATGACATTCGTTTCAGCGCACCGGCAATCGAATCGGTGCCGGACGGGTCGAATAATACCCCGTTGCGGCCCTCGGTCACGTAACGCGGGTTGTCGCTAACATTGCTGCATGCTGCAGGAAGTCCGCAGGCAAGGGCTTCGGCGAGCGAATTTGACGTGCCTTCATAAAAGCTGGGAAGGCAGAATGCATCCGCCTGTCTGTACAAGTTCTCAGGACAGTCGCTGCCCGGATGAATAAAGAATCGTTCGTTCAGACCATGAGCAGAGATGGCCCGGAGGCATCTTTTATAGTATGCGTCTTGTTTTGCGGACCCGAACCAGTCGATGCGGATCTCGGGACAGCGGGCCGCTGCCTTGATGAGCCCGATGGCATTTTTTCTGGGCGAGAGACGCGCAGTGACGACAAATCTGAAAAGGCCGTCGTGGCGTGGCGGTTTCGCCGTATTGGGGCAGAAGCGGTCGAGTTCGGTGAAATTTGGGATCGTGTAAAGGCGGCCCTGCAGCGCCGGAGCGTGGCGCCGTATAAATTCTGTCTGAGAGTAATTATTGCTTACGACCTGGCTGGCGAAGCGCCGGTAAATAGCGAAGCGCAGGCGGTCGTGGAGCAAGTATGATGTATTGGAGTTCCTCTCCGACACTATCAGGCGAAGCTCAGGATAGAGCCGCCGCACCAGACACGCTTTTATGTTGGTTCCTGCCAGAAATGAGATGAGCACTTCTACGCCGCGGCTTTTGAGGCCTGCGGCTATGTCTCGTATAAGTTTAGCTTCGCTTCCGTCCTGTACCACCCTTCGGTGGGGAACCCCGGCCTGAATCAGGCCGGCCTCGTAGAAATCTCCGTCCCTGTATGTCAGAACCTCTACGTCGTGGCCCTCCTGCTTCATAAGCGCGGCAAGCCCGGCGAGCTGCCTTTCGGCCCCGCCCATACGTAGAGATGCTATCATACAGCAGATTTTCATTGTGTCGTCACTTTTGTTTTGCCGGGGCAGTGCCCTCCCCACGGCAGACCGTCTGCGCCCACGCAGCCGTGAGTGGGAGGGGCCCATCGCCTGCGAAGGGAGGGATAGGCCGAAGGCCATAGTCTGCCGTGGGGAGGGCGCTGCCCCGGCAAAAAAGCAAGCTGCAACATGTCTGTCGCAGCTTGCCGTGTATTATGCGCCGAAGTTGTCGTAGAGGATGTTCTCAGGGGCAACTCCAAGTGAGTCGAGGAGCTGATTGACCGACGACACCATCATAGGCGGGCCGCACATGAAGTATTTAATGTCTTCAGGAGCCTCGTGGTCCTTGAGATAGGTCTCGTTCATCACATTGTGCACAAAGCCTGCGGTGTACTTGACGCCGGCTGCATCTGCTGCCGGATCAGGACGGTCCAGGGCCAAGTGGAACTTGAAGTTAGGGAATTCCTTCTCAAGTTCAGCAAAGTCCTCAAGATAGAAAGCTTCGACAAGTGCACGTGCACCATAGAAGAAGTGAACCTTGCGGGTGGTGCGTAAAGTCTTGAAGAGCTGCATGATATGGCTGCGCAGAGGAGCCATTCCGGCGCCGCCTCCCACGAAGATGTATTCCATGTCGTCGGGATCGTTCTTTGGAAGGAGGAACTCGCCGAAGGGACCGCTGATCGTGACCTTGTCGCCGGGCTTACGTGTAAACACATAAGAAGAAGCGATACCGGGGCTCACAGGCAGAAGCTTGGGACCCTGCTCCCTGGGGACGCTGCGGTCGAACGGGGGAGTGGCGATACGCACGTTGAGCTTGATGATGCCCTTCTCTCCAGGATAGGAAGCCATGGAGTAGGCACGCACGGTGGGCTCGGGGTTTGTGCACTCGAGGTTGAAGAATCCATACTTTTCCCAGTCACCCCTGTACTCGGGCTCCACTTCGATGTCTTTGTAGAACACGTGGTAGGCGGGGATGTCTATCTGTATGTATTCACCGCTCTTGAACTCGAGGTGCTCGCCCTCCGGCAGCTTCACGGTAAATTCCTTGATGAAGGTTGCCACGTTCTTGTTGGAGATGACCTCGCATTCGAGCTTCTTGACGCTGAGCGCGCTCTCTGCAACCTGGATCTTGAGGTTGTCCTTTACCTTGACCTGGCAGCCGAGACGCCAGCCGTCCTTGATCTGCTTACGGTTGAAGAAACCGGTTTCGGTGGGGAGAATCTCTCCGCCGCCCTCGAACACCTGAACTTTGCACTGGCCGCAGTTGGCTTTACCGCCGCAAGCGGAGGGGAGGAATATCTTCTGCTCCGCCAACGTACCCATGAGGTTTCCGCCGGGCTGAACGTCCAGGGTCTTCTTTCCGTTGTTGATATCGATTTTTACGGTCCCTTTCGGGGTGACTTTGGCCTTGACGAAAAGGAGCAGAGCCACCAGAAGCAGCGTCACAATGACGATGACCGCAATTGATGCTATAATTGTCTGACTCATATCCTTCTACAGTTGAATGCCCATAAAGATCATAAACGCCATGCCCATGAGGCCCACGGTTATGAATGTGATGCCTATGCCCTTGAGGGGCTTGGGAACGTTGCAGTAGGCCATCTTCTCACGTATTGCGGCGAGGGCGACAATAGCCAGATACCAGCCTATACCCGATCCGAGGGCATATACGGCACTTTCGCCAAAACTCGTGAAATCCCTCTGCTGCATGAAGAGTGAACCTCCAAGGATGGAGCAGTTCACGGCAATCAGGGGCAGGAAGATGCCGAGCGAAGAATAGAGTGACGGGAGGAACTTCTCGACGAACATCTCGACTATCTGAACGAAAGCCGCGATGACCGCGATGAAGATGATGAAGCTGAGGAAACTCAGGTCCACGTCTGCAAACTGGGGGCCGAGCCACTTGAGGGCGCCGGGCTGGAGCACGTAGGTGTTCAGCAGCCAGTTTATGGGGAGTGTGAACAAGAGCACGAAAATAACAGCGAGGCCCAGGCCGTTGGCTGTCTTGACGTTCTTCGATACTGCCAGGTATGAGCACATACCCAGGAAGTATGCGAAGATCATATTGTCAACGAAGATTGACTTTACGAATAAGCTGATGTATTCCATAAGGCTCGCGTTTTATTTTTCCTGAAGATCTTTGTCAAACGCCCTCTGAACCCAGATTATGCAGCCCAGCAAGATGAGCGCAAACGGAGGCAGGATGACGAGATTGTTGGGGATGTAGCCGGCGGGAAGGACCTGCAGTCCGAACAGCGTACCGCTGCCGAAAAGCTCGCGGAAGAAGGCCACGATGACCAGGATCAGACCGTAGCCGACACCGTTGGCGAGACCGTCAAGCAGCGAAGGGAGAGGCTTGTTGCCGAGGGCGAAAGCCTCGATGCGGCCCATCACGATGCAGTTGGTGATGATAAGGCCTATATAGACGCTGAGCTGCTTGTCTATTGCATAAGTGCCTTCGCCTGCTTTCAGTATCTGATCGACCAGGATCACCATCAAGGCGACGACTACCAATTGTACTATAATACGCACGCGCATGGGGATGGTGTTGCGCAGCAGTGAGCACACCAGGCTTGAAAGACCTGTGACCAAAGTCACGGAGATTGCCATAACAAGGGCTCCCTTGAGCTGTACTGTAACAGCGAGTGAGGAGCAGATACCAAGCACCAGGACGGTGATCGGATTGCCCTTAAGTATAGGGTTGAGGATGGTTTCTTTAAGTTTCTTGTCCATGATTATTCCTCCTCTGCTTTGTTGGTTTCAGGTTCGGCGATGGCATGCATGGCGCTTGCAAGTCCCAGGTGGTCTTCGTATGCCTTGAACCATACGTTCATGGCATCATTGAGACCCTTGGAAGTCATGGTGGCGCCGGTGATGGCGTCCACTGCGTTGGCAGCTCCCGTAGCTTCCGCGTTCTTTTCGAGACGGAAGGCCGGGGTAGCGCCCCATTCCACTACCTTGCCTGCAAATTTCTCGCGGAACCATGCCTCGTCCTTAATCTTGGCACCCAGTCCGGGAGTCTCGGATTCATGGTCGAAGTAGGCGCCTGCAATGGTGCGGCAGTCGGGTTCGAAGGCGATGTACCCCCAGATGGGGCCCCAGAGGCCTGCGCCGTAAACAGGGATGACGATGACGCCGCTCTTGAAGATATATACAGGAAGGGTGGCATCTCCGCCGGCCTTGATGGCTTTGTTCTGCGGCTTGAGCTTGTCCACGAGCTGGATGTTGTCCTTGTCTGTGGTGAGCTCGCCGTTCTTCTGGCCGTCAAGACCTATTGTGTAGGCTTCCTCGATATTGTCGGCATAGAGCTGAAGTATGCCGGCGTTCTTTGTGGAATAAAGTTCTTCGGTGGGCTTGATCCCTGCGGCGCTCATCATCTGGCGGAGGGTTTCCGCCTTGGCGTTGGCGTTCTGTGCGGGACCGAGCTTGCCGGCCACGAAAGCCAGCACCGCGGCTACGATCACTACTATGACCGTAGTGTACACTACTGTGTAAACGTTACTGTTTGTGTTCATAGCTATGCGGCTTTAATTCGTTTAACCCTGCGGGAGATATGTACGCTGGTGACACAGTGGTCGATGAGCGGAGCGAAGGTATTCATGAGCAGGATGGCGAGCATCATTCCCTCGGCGTAACCGGGGTTGAACAAACGCACCATGATGCAAAGCATACCGATGAGGAGACCGTAGATCCACTTGCCGGTTTCGGTCTGGCATGAAGTCACAGGGTCGGTGGCCATGAAAACGGTACCGAATGCGAAACCGCCGTAGAGAAGCTGCATGTAGCAGGGAATGTCGGTGATGCCTGCAACCTGGCCGATGAAGCCGACCAGAAGGGCGCCGGCGATACTGCCGCACATAATCTTCCAGCTTGCTATTCCGGTCCAGAGCAGGAGGCATGCGCCGAGCAGGATGGCAATGACGGATGTCTCGCCGACCGATCCGGGCACGGTGCCTATAAACAGATCCCAGAAGCCGGTGCCGTATTGGGCGGAAGCGCCGTCGAGAGCGAGGGGAGTCGCGCCGGTGAATGCGTCGGCGACAGCGGTCTCGCCCTTCTTGAAGGCTATCCAGCACTCGGAGCCGGACATATAATTAGGATAGGAGAAGAAAAGGAAGGCGCGGGTGAGCAGGGCGGGGTTCCAGATGTTCATGCCGGTGCCGCCGAATACCTCCTTGCCGAAAATGACCGCGAAGGCCACGGCGAGGGCAAGCATCCAGAGAGGGATGTCCACCGGTACGATCAGAGGAATGAAGAAACCGCTCACGAGGTAACCCTCGCTCACTTCTTCGCCGCGGATCTGGCTGGAAGCGAATTCTATACCCAGGCCCACGATGTAGGAAACCAGATAGAGGGGAAGGACCTTCAGGAAACCGAACCAGAAGTACTCAAGGATGTGCACTCCGGTCTGGCCCATTGCCAGTCCGTGCTGATAGCCGACGTTCCACATGCCGAACAGGGCTGCGGGGGCGGCTGCTATAACTACGAGAATGAGTATGCGCTTGAGGTCTATTGCGTCGCGCACGTGTGCACCTTTAAGGGTGACCGTGCCCGGGACGTGCAGGAATGTCTCAAAAGCATCGACGGTGCTGTGAAGCCAGTAAAGCTTGCCGCCTTTTTCAAATATCTTGTTCATATCTTTTAAGCCATTTCTTTAAGCATCAGGTCTATACCCTTAGCGATTATGTCCTGAATGTAGTTCTTGCTCGGATCTACGAATTCGCACAGGGCGAGATCTTCGGGAAGAACTTCGTAAATGCCGAACTTCTCCATCTTCTCAATGTCTCCGGCGAGGCAGGCCTTGGCCAGATACACGGGATAGATGTCCATGGGGAGGACTTTGGAGTAATAGTTGTCGTTCATGAGGAACGGACGAGGACCTCCGTGGAGGTTGGTGTCCATGTCGTATTTGCGTCCGCACATGAGCCAGCTGAAGTAGCTGTGGTCGTTGCTGAACTGCTTGTAACGAATAGGACGAAGCCATCCGAGGAGCTCCTTGTCGGTGCCCTCGCGGATGATGGTTACCTGGTCGTCGTCGCGTCCGAGATATCCGCAGACGCCTGCGTTGAGGCCGCTGAGGATGTCTCCGCTGATGATACGGACTTCTTCTGCACCGTTGCCGTAGAAAGGAGCGAAATCCTTGATGGGCGTGCCGGGAAGGGTCTCTACATAAGAAGGCTGAAGCGCTGCAGGGCCGCACACGGCGACTTTGCGGCGGAGGTTCACGCATCCGTCAAGGAACAGGCGGCCTATTGCAGCAAGTCCGTTGAGGGAAACAGTCCAGACAGTCTCGCCCTTAAGGATGGGGCTGATGTGGCTGATCTGTACTCCGACGTTGCCTGCGGGGTGCTTGCCCTCGAACTTGTGGAGGGTGCATCCGGACAGGGATGCGAAAGCGCTTTCTTTGAGCGAGCCGTCGATGGACACATGCACGGGAGCCAGGGTGGCCAGTGCGTCTATACCCTTCTGGATGGCCTTTGTCTCGGAGCCGAGGGTGAATTCCAGGTCGGCGGCCAGAGGTGCGGTGTGGAATGCAGAAACGAAAATGGCCTTGGGAGTTACTGCAGGGTCTGCAAGAACGCCGTAAGGCCTTTGGGTGAGCAGTGTCCACAATCCGCTCTGGAGGAGCGCAGATTTGACGTCTGTGGTATCGAACCGGGCATACTCCTGCTGCGCATCGGTCTGTATCAGGATAGCGAGGAGCTTACGTTTCTCGCCCCTGACTACTTCCTTTACGGTACCGCTTGCGGGGGATGTGAGTAAAATGTCCGGGTTTTTCTTGTCGGCAATGACGGGGGAGCCGCACAGGACGCGGTCTCCTTCTTTTACCAGCAGGCGGGGGAGAAGCCCCTTCACGCCGTCCGGCTGGACGGCGATCATTGCCGGTACCATCGATTTGCTGACATTAAGGGCTGCACAACCGCTTACCGGAATGTCCAAGCCCCTCTTCAAAACGATGTTTTTTGACATTTTATGGTTGGTTATAATAATTTACGTAAATGCGGTGCGAAGATACCACTTTTTTTTGTATTTTCGCACCATTATGGAGAACAATGTGCGTGCTATTCTGGACGGACTGAATGAGGAGCAGAGCAAGGCGGTCCAGTGTGTTGAAGGTCCTGTGTTGATTGTTGCCGGCGCCGGTTCGGGCAAAACCCGGGTGCTTACCAGCCGGGTAGCCTATCTTTTGGCCGGAGGGGTGGATCCTTCAAGGGTCCTGGCCCTGACATTCACCAAAAAAGCAGCGGGGGAGATGAAGGAGAGGATAGGGCTCATGGTGGGGGCATACAAGGCCAGGAAGCTGGTGATGGGAACGTTCCACTCTGTATTCATCCGATTCCTGCGGGATTATTCTGAAAGCCTGGGCTACCCCCGGGAGTTTACCATATACGACCAGAGCGACTCCGTCTCTGCGGTGAAAGCCGTGGTGAAAGAGTTGAACCTGGACGATTCCGTCTATAAGCCAAGGGACGTGCTGTCCCGCATTTCCAATGCCAAGAACAACCTCATTACGGTGAGTGCGTACAAGGCCGACAGAAATGCGATTATTGCCGACACCCATTCACGACGTCCGCGCCTTGTGGATGTGTATGAGCGTTATCAGCAGCGTCTCAAGCAGTCCGGGGTGATGGACTTCGACGACATTCTGGTCAACATGAACATCCTGCTGCGGGACAATCCGCAGGCCCTCCGGGACATCTCATCCCGTTTCTCCTACATTATGGTAGATGAGTACCAGGACACCAATGTGGCTCAGTACATCATAATCAAGAAACTTTCTTCCGGGCATCACAATATCTGCGTCGTGGGGGACGATTCCCAGTCCATCTACGCCTTCCGTGGCGCCCAGATACAGAATATCCTGAACTTCAGGAAAGATTATCCCGAATGCAAATTGTTCCGTCTCGAACGCAACTATCGCAGTACGCCCACCATAGTGGAAGCGGCCAATTCCGTGATAGAGCACAATGCCGGGCGCATCCCCAAGAAGTGTTTTGCAGACGGCGACCCCGGCGAGAAACTGCACCTTATACAGGCATATACGGAACAGGATGAAGCGGTGGAGATTGTGTCCTCCATTCAGAAACGCATGCGCACCGATGGCGCTGCATATCAGGATTTTGCCATCCTCTACCGTACCAACGCCCAGTCGCGTGCGCTGGAGGAACAGCTGAGGCGCCGCAACATTCCGTACATCATCTACTCCGGCAATTCTTTCTTCGAAAGGGCGGAGGTCAAAGATATGATGGCCTACTTCAAGCTAGTGGTGAATCCGCTCGACGACGAGTCTTTCAAGCGTGTGGTCAACAAGCCGGCGAGAGCCATTGGTGATACGTCTGTAAAAGCCCTCGAACAGGCTGCCAGGGAACTGGGTACGACGCTGTTCCGGGCGGCATTTGCAGATGGTCTGGAAGGCTACGGGCTCAGGACCGCCGCGGTTCAGAAGATACGCACTTTCTGCGCCATGATCGATTCGCTCAACCAGTTGGTCAAGACCATGGGGGCATTCGACCTGGCCCGCCAGATCGCAGACCGGAGCGGTCTCTATGAGCTCTATAAATCAGATACTTCCATCGAAGGCATGACCCGTTTTGCCAATGTCGAGGAGCTTGTGAATTCCGTGGCGGCATTCGAAGAAGAGAGGCGGGACGAAGCCGAAGGCGCCGAGGACCTGTTCACGCTTGACGATTTCCTGGAGAATGTGTCCCTTCTGAGCAACGTGGACATTACCGACGATGAGGACACCAACAACAAAGTGGCCCTGATGACGGTACACTCGGCCAAGGGCCTGGAGTTCCCCTACGTTTTCGTGACAGGAATGGAAGAGAACCTTTTTCCAAGCCAGTCTATGTTGCTCAGCCAGAGAGATATAGAAGAAGAGCGCCGGCTCTTTTACGTGGCAATCACGCGCGCCGGCAAGGCGGTGACCCTGTCTTATGCCGGTACCCGCATGAGGAACGGACGTCACGAGAGCAATTCGCCGTCGAGGTTCCTGCGGGAGATTGACAGCCGCTACCTTGAGCGTCCTATTGAGGAAGAAAATGAGGGCTTCGGAGGGAGCAGGGACGCCTTGAACGGGTTTCCGCTTCGCTCCAATCCCTCCCATCGCGAACGATGGACCCCTCCCGTTCACGCGGCCACGGGCGGCCACGCCCATCAGGGCGTCCCTGCTCCCTCCGCCGCCGCGGCTCATGCTCCCGCGGCTGTTGATCCGAACTTCGTCCCGCTGCCCATGACCGAGTTCCGCACCGGCCAGCGGATAGAACACAACCGCTTCGGCTTCGGTGAAATACTGGAGATTACCGGCAAGGTCCCTGAACTGAAAGCCAGGGTCCGTTTCGATGACTTGGGAGAAAAACTCCTGCTGCTTAAATATGCAAAAATGCGCCTTGCGAAATGAAAAAACTGACTGTGTTCTTTAGCCTGGCCATGGTGTCTGCCATCGCTTTTTCCGCTTGTCGGAAAGAAGCGGAGAAAGATGCTCCAGCCATTGTGGAATTGTCTTTTAGGGCGGAACGGGAAGGCTCCGTTCCTGCGTCAAAAACAGCACTGCAGCCCGATGGAAAGGGAGTATGGTGGCTTGTAGGAGACAAGATTTCCGTTTTTGCCGGCGCAGGCTCACAGGCGGCTGAGTTCGTGAGTCAGGAAACGGAACCGGGCCCTGTCGCCGTGTTCCGTGGTGTTGCTGCCGAAGCCGGGACCTACTATGGCATTTATCCGGCAAGCGAATATGCTGCGGTGTCGCAGGATGGCGTTTTCACGACTTTCCTCCCGGCAGAGCAGCAAGCTGTCGAAGGCACTTTCGATACCGATTTGAGCCCGACGATAGCAGTGGCGGAAGGGAATATTATGCACTTCCGCAACGTGGCTGGAGGTATCCGGTTTTCGATAGCCGAAGAGGGGGTGACTTCGATAATCATTAAAGGACAGGCAGGAGAGCAACTGGCCGGCAAGGCTGCATTCGTACTCCAAGACGGAGTCCCTGTGCTTCAGGAAGTTACAGATGGTTTCGGAGAGATTGTGCTGAATGCGCCGTCGGGTGGTTTCGTGCCCGGAAAATACTATTACGCACTACTCTATCCCGTAAGCCTTTCGGAAGGCATGAGCGTGACCTTGCGCCACCAGGGGGCCGTGCCGGATTCAAAGCTTGTTTCCAGCCGGGCCAGGACAATCAAAAGAGGCACCTTCGGAGTGTTCGACGGTTTGAATTCCGTGACTCCGTCGGACGGAAAAGTGCGCTTCTACGTATCTGCAAGCAATGCTTTGGCCTCTGTGCTGGGCGCCGGAGAAATCGATCCCGGAGCATGCAGAGTCAACATTAACGGCTCGGACTGCGACGTCATGGAAGACGGGGAAGGACGCCTCTATGTCGAGGTCCCTTCATCTGCTGACGGACGCTACACGGCGGCCCTCATCCCTCCTTCTTCCGAACGTTGGTACGGCGAAGACGTATTCGATGATATTGTTGTCCCGTATTCCCAATTCTGGAAGACTACATCTGGCGCTTATGCTTCATATCCCAGATATCTGAACTGGAGCCCCGAAATGGGCAATGTGCTCGATTTTTCCGACTGTCTTGCGGTTGTAAACGTGAAAATCAGCGGAGATGCATCCATCAGTTCCGTTAAGGTAAGAGCCAAAGGCGGCGAAAAGCTGGGCGGCCTGGCTTCGTTCGGCGCAGAAAACGGGCTCTCGCTTTCGGAGGGGTTCGACTGGGCAGTTGTGAATTGCACCGACCAGGGAAACTTCGTGCCTCTTGGGGGCGGCACAGTATCCGTGCCCGTGTTGATAAGCCCGGGAAACTATTCCGAAGGCTTGGAAATTACGGTATGCGATTCCACCCATAAGATGGTGCGAGTGAGTCTCACCTCCGCGTCGGTAAAAGCCGGTCAGGTGTTTAGTGTTCCCTTGAACTGGGCGCCGGACGGGAACCTTCTGTTCTACGAGGGCTTCGACAATTTCGTCTGGGGCGGCGATATCATGGCCGGAGAGGGCTCCGTGGGCTTTGCTCCGGACGATGCCGTGATCAACAGTTCCGGCGGCCTGACACGCAGCGGCTATGAAGATTCGGCCGTTCCGGTGGCCTATTCCAACCCCGGTATCGGGTTCATCCAGACCGGCACTGCAGATGGCACCGTGGTGGGTGACGTGCATGCCGTCAGCGACTCATACGTGGCCAGCCGCAACATTGCTGACTGGACTTATATGACACGTTGCCAGGAGCGTCCGGGCTACCTTTCCGTGGGCACCGGCAATAATTACCGGGGTGTATTGCGCACCCCGTTCCTGAGGAATATCCCCAGCGTCACCGACCTTACGGTTTCGTTCAGATTCTGCCTCCAGCCGGGTTACAATGACTCCGGTCTGATAGTGCAGCTGCTCAATGCAGGCTACGTGACCGGCTGCAAACTGGACGGAGAAGACGTGCCGCCGCTCACCCTTACCTACAAGTCCAATTACTGCGAAGCCAAATACTCCAGAAGCTTGTTCAGCATACCTGCGTCGGTGGCGTCGGCCAAGGAGTGGCACAGCGTGCAACTTAGCGTCAGCAATGCCACTGACGCTACTCTGTTGGACCTCAGGTCGGCAAGTTCCTCCTACGGAGTGCGCGGATTCTGGATCGACGATCTGACCATACGGGCCGTGCCCGGCACTTCCCGCAAAGGGAACCTGCGGGTGATGTACTGGAATATCCAGAACGGCATGTGGTATGACCAGCCGTACAATTACGACAGTTTCGTGGCGTTTGTGAAAAAATACGATCCCGATGTGTGCGTGTGGTGCGAGGCATCTTCCATCTACAAGGACAACACTTATACTTCAGCTCCCAGTTCCGACAGGTATCTGCCTGGTAACTGGCCCGCACTGGCAAAGCGTTACGGCCACAATTATTCAGCACTCGGGGGACACAGAGACAATTTCCCTCAGGAAATAACATCTAAATATCCAGTCTCTACACTGCTTAAAATCACCAATACCGATGTCTCCGGCAAACCTGTAGCCCACGGGGCGGCAATACAGCAAATAGCTGTGAACGGGCACAATCTGCGTTTCGTCACATGTCACATGTGGCCGCAGTCGTATGGATACGGGGTGCCTTCTGCAAATCAGGCGGCCAGTACTTCGGCCCACGAGGGTGACTATTATCGCCAGTTTGAAATGCAGTACATTATCGACAAGACAATCAATAACTCCAGCTATTCTTCCGAAGACTGGATATTGCTCGGAGATATGAATTCGCGTTCCCGCCTGGACAACGGAACCTACGGCTATGCTGCCAACAACACCGCTTTCCTGACCCAGGATGTGATACTGCAGCAGACAGACATGAAAGATGTCATCGCCGAACTGTATCCCGGCCCCGATAATTTCATGGCCAGCACTTACGGAACCAGCAGAATAGACTATGTTTACGTGTCTCCGGCCCTCATGGACAAAGTGGTGAACGCCTTTATCCTGGCGGACCAGTGGAACTATCAGGGCGACAAGAGCCCCTATGTAGATTCTTTCAGAATGCCCTCTGACCACCGTCCGATCGTGGTTGATTTTAACTTATAAAAGCTTTGCTTTTTTGCTGTTTTTTGGTTAGCTTTGCATATTAACCAAAGAATAACCAATTAACAATGCAAAAGCTTTTTTTTATCCTTGCCCTATCTCTCCTTGCCGTCTGCTGCGACAAAGATCCTGCAGGTAAGGATAATCCGGCAAAAGAACAGGAATCCCGGAAAGGCGCTCCCATAAGCGAAACGGACGGGAAAGTCCGTTTCTATATGGACTATGAGTCCACCTCTTCGATACGGGAACAGCTGGGCCTTCCAACTTCCGACTTTACCGGATGCAAGGTGAACGTCAACGGCTCCGATTATACACTCTATCCCGACGATGCCGGAAACTGGTATGCCGACGTGGCTGCGGTGTCGAATAACGTGTATAATGCTGTTTTGCTTACCCGCAACTCTGCCAAATGGTTTGGCAGCAGTGCCTACAAGGATCTCGTGGTGCCTCATTCGCAGTTTTGGTCCGGCACCAAGTCAT
Organism: uncultured Bacteroidales bacterium; assembly: GCA_946403855.1. Taxonomy (GTDB): domain Bacteria; phylum Bacteroidota; class Bacteroidia; order Bacteroidales; family UBA932; genus Cryptobacteroides. The sequence continues at coordinate 65,277 of CAMJBH010000001.1, read as the reverse complement.
CTTTCAAAGACTATCCGCGCTATGCTTCCTACAGCGAATCGAACGGCAACGTGCTTGTCTTCAAGGAGGCGGCATCTATGCTGGCCATCAAGGTCAAGGGGACAGGCAAGATATCTTCCGTAAAAGTCAGGTCGCTTGGCGGGGAAGTGCTTGCAGGAAAGGCAGTTTATTCGCCCTCCAAGGCTTCCTTGCAGATGACTGAGGGGGTTGACTTCGCGGTGGTGAATTGTACGGAAAACGGCAATTTCGTGGCTTTGAGCCAGGAAGGGGTGACCGTTCCCGTGATACTGGCACCTTCGGGACTGTCGAAGGGCCTGGAAATAACTGTGTGCGGTTCCGATCACCGCATGGCCCGCAAGACTGTCACGCCCGGAACCCTCACCCCCGGCAAACCTGTCAGCATAGATTTCGAATATGCTCCCGATGCCGATCTGGTGTGGTACGAAGGCTTTGACAACTGTGTCTGGGGAGGTAATATCATGGGCGGCGAAAGGACCAAGGGATATGCTCCCGACGCCTCCAAGATCGACCCCAATGGCGGAACGCAGCGAAACGGTTATTCCGATGCATTTGCTTCCGTTCCGTGCGACATGCCGGGAACCGGCTTTATCCAGTCCAACACATGGGCCGACGTGAGCGGCAAATGGGTCGGTACTTCCCATGTCATGTCAGACTCCTACATTGCCAGCCGCAATTTCAGCTCCTGGCGCTATTTATTCCGCTGCCAGGAATACCAGGGCGTCATGGCGGTCGGCTCCGGCGAGGGCAACAAGTCCCGCGGGGTCATGCAGACGGGAGCCATTACAAATGTGAACGGACTTGCGGACATAACCGTGGAGTTCAAGTTCTGTTTCCAGAACGGCGCCGGAGACGATCTTCTCTTCGAACTCGTAAATGCCGGTTATATCACTTCCCTGCAGGTGGATGGTCAGGACATCGGCGCCGAGATCACCTATTCCGCCAGTTCGTCGCTGGTTACGATAGGCAGGACCAAAGTCACCATTCCTTCTTCGGCCGTTGTGGAAAAGACCTGGCACACCGCCAAGCTTACCGCCTCCAACGCCACCGACGGCACGTATCTTTATTTCGCGGGGGCAGATCCAAACACTGCTACCGTCCATGGCTTCTATCTTGACGACATCACCGTACGCCACACCGCAGATGCAGTCCGCAAAGGCAACCTGAGGCTCCTGTACTGGAATATCCAGAACGGTATGTGGTCCGACCAGGCCAACAACTACAACAACTTCGTGGCCTTCGTGAAGAAGTACGATCCCGACATCTGCGTATGGTGCGAGGCATCCTCCATCTACAAGGACAACACCAACACTTCGCAGAGTACAGCCCTGCGTTTCCTGCCTTCCGGATGGGCCTCTCTCGCTGCCAGGTACGGACACAATTACTCCGCATTGGGAGGCTTCAGGGACAACTATCCTCAGGAAATTACTTCCAAGTATCCTATCACCACGGTGCTGAAGATCACCAATTCCAATGTGGCCAACAACCCTGTTTCCCACGGCGCAGCTTTGCATCAGGTGGATGTCAACGGAAAGGTCCTGAGTTTTGTCACCGGCCACCTCTGGCCTCAGTCCTACGGATACGGGGTCACTTCGGCCTACCGTGAGAAGAGCACCGAAGCCCATGAAGGCGACTATTACCGCCAGTTTGAGATGCGGTATATCCTCTCCCGCACGGTTAATTCCCCGGATTACTCGGGCGTGACCGACTGGATACTTCTCGGAGACCTTAATTCCCGCTCCAGGCTGGACAATTGGTATTTGAAATATCCGGCCAACGACACAAGGCTTCTCGCCCAGGATGAAATCCTCAACACCACGTCTCTTCACGACGTCATTTATGAATGCTATCCTCCTACCAAAAACTACGTTTCCACCACAGGCGGAGCGTCGAGGATCGACTATGTGTATGTTTCCACTCCGCTGATGGACAAAGTGGTGAATGCCCTGGTGCTTGGCGATAAATGGATGACGCAGAGCCCAAGTACTTATGTACCTTCATTTTATGATCCATCGGACCACAGGCCGATTTTGATCGATTTTAATCTTTAACCATATAAATTTATCATTATGACTAAAACAAAAGCTGTCGGTTTGCTCCTGGCTCTGACTTGCCTGTGTCTTTTATCTTGCAATAAAGACTCAGGCGAAGTCTTCCGCAAGGAGTATATTGATTTTTATATCAATGCCGACGACGAAGAACCAACCACGCTGGTGAGCGTCCCCGTGGTCGGTGGCAGCGCCACCTTCACGGTGCGTTCAAACGTGGAATTCCAGGCTCAGTGGCAAGATGACCAAAGCACTCCTTGGGCATCTGTGGCCAGCGTGGAAAAGAAAGGCGATGATTTGTATTCGCTTACTCTTAATTTCCGGCCCCGTTCTACCTATGGTTATTATACCAGAAGGACCGGGACGCTGATGCTCACCGCACCAAGCCTGCAGCTGGGCGCATTCATTACAGTGCACCAGGGACTTCTTACCCCTGTCGCAAGCGATTTCTCTTGGAGTAAGTACGGTACATCCGATCCCCGCAAGATCGACGGCACCGTGTACTCACAGTGGATCAACAACGACAAGACCCGCGGCTGGGTACAGGAAGACGACGCTGCGGTTTACGGCAAGAACGGCTTCCTCATGCTGGGCGACGAGACCGGTCGCGGAGCAAGCATTTATTCTCCTTATTATGAAGCAATCCGCAGCGACTCTCTCGTAGTGGTGTCATTCCGCGCCGTGGCCTATACCGACATAGACGGTGTGCGCGATGCAAATAAACTCAAGGTGGAAATCCTGGACGGCGGAGTGTTCCGCGACAACGGGGCTACCAGCATGGAGCTTGAAGCTCCCTATGCCGACACCGCCTCGGAGTTTTATCCTTCGGATTTCTGGAAGGGCTCTGAATTCCTCCTGGGAATCATTTCTTCCGACAGCAATCCTTTCACCGGAAATACCCGTATCCGCATCACGGCGGGTAATCCTTCGGCGTCTGCAGGCGCTCCTAACCGCATTTTCATAGACAATTTCTACATGCGCAGGATTGTCGAGAAAAACGGCGACGAGGACCTCTGGATTGCCAATGGAGGGAGCGGAAAGGACAATCTGCTCGGTCCGGCAGCCGAAGTGTCTAACGAATAATCCTTACGAAGATGAGTAATTTGTTCCATAAAATATTATTGTCCGTAGCAGCGCTCTGTGCTCTTCTGGCCGTTTCCGGCCAGTCTGAGATCCTGGCGCAGGACAGGACGGTGACCATCACCGGTAAGGTGGTAGATTCCGAAGGGGCTCCGCTCCCCAGCGCTACCATCAGGATTCAAGGTACCACCAGGGGTGCAGTCGCTGGCACCGATGGTTCCTACACTCTCAAGGTCAACCGCGGAGACACGATCGAGGTCCTCTTCATGGGCTATAAAACCGCTTCCGCCCGCATTTCAGGTGAGCGCAGCGTTTATAATTTCACTCTCGAAGAGGACAGCAACATGCTCGAAGAAGTGGTTATGATCGGATACGGTTCCGTCAAGAAACAAGACCTTACGGGATCTGTAACCAACGTCAAGATGCAGGATATCCAGAGCGCTCCCGTACTTTCTGCAGACCATGCCCTGCAGGGCCGTATCGCAGGTGCGGACTTTATGTCCACCGACGGCGCCCCGGGTTCCACCACCACCATCCGTATCCGCGGAACCCGTTCCATCACTGCTTCCAACGAACCTTTGTTCGTCGTGGACGGCATCATCGATGCAATCCACGACCTCAATGACCTGAACGCCGACGATATCGCCAGCATCTCCGTGCTTAAGGATGCTTCATCCACAGCTATTTACGGAAGCCGCGGCGCCAACGGCGTTATCATCATCACCACCAAGAAGGGTACAGGCCGCAAGGGCCAGACCGGCATCACGTTCAAGGCCGACCTTGGCTTCTCCAGGCTCCCCAGGAAACTTGACATCATGAACGCATCTGAGTTCCAGATGTACCGCAACGAGGTTGCCTCCTTCGGTGCAGATGCCAACCATCAGGGAATGGGCCTCGACACCCCTCTGTCGGGACTTATCTACAAGGATCCTTATCATGTGACCGAAAGTACCGACTGGGTGGATGAAATCACGCGTACGGCCCTTGTGCAGAATTACGCCCTCACCCTCAACGGTTCTGAAGGCAAGCACAACTACTATGTTTCGCTTTCCTACAACGACACCCAGGGTATCATCCAGGACAGCGGTCAGAAACGTATCACCGGCCGTATCAACCTCGACAGGCAGGTTTTCAAATGGCTCAAGCTCGGTTACAACGGTTCTTATACATGGCGTCACAACGACGAGAACAAAGCCACTCTCGGCGGTACGTCGTGGTACCAGGGCGCCGTTTACCTGAACCCGAACATGAAGCCTCAGGAAACCTTCAACGATTACTACTATTCCGGTGCATGGATCAATACGCCGCGCTCGCTCATCGATTTGAATACCCACTATCTTGAGCGTCACTCCATGACCAACAACTTCTCCGCCGTGGTGACCCCGATCAAGAATCTGGAAATCCGCAGCGTGTTCTCTTATTATCTGTACCAGAGGCATACATACCGCTACTATCCCAGCAACCTCCCCACCAAGGGCGAGAACCAGGGCGGCGATGCATACAGGGCCGAATATGACGAGAATTCTCTCTCCACGGAGAATACCGCTACCTACAAAATGAAGTTCGGAAAGCATCATATCGATGTCATGGCCGGTCTGTCCGCCTATAAGTTCGGATCGAACAACTTCACCCTGAGCGGAAGCGGTTACATGGACGACGAGGTGATGTGGAACAACATGAACGCTGTTCAGGACAAGGAGACATACTCTGCCGGCACTTCAGCATCTGCGACCCGCAAGTTCTCCGTATTCGCCCGCGCCAACTGGAACTACGATTCCCGCTTCTATCTCACAGCTACAGTACGCCGTGACGGTGCATCCAACTTCGCCGAGAATCACAAGTACGCAACCTTCCCTTCAGGCGCTTTCAAATGGAACATCGCCAACGAACCGTGGATGAAGGGTGCCACATGGCTCGATGAACTCTCTCTGCGTCTGAGCGCCGGTCTTTCCGGCAACGACGCCATCTCGGCCTACCGTTCCCATGCTGCCATCAGCACCACCACCGGCGGCTATCTTTTCGACGGCAAACAGCCGGCTGCCGCATACAGGAGCCGTCTGGATTCACCGGAACTGAAATGGGAGAAGACGGCAGCCTACAACCTCGGTTTGGACTTCTCGGCATTCAAGGAGCGTCTGTCTGTGACTTTGGAACTCTATGACTCACGTACCTCTGACCTGCTGCTGAACGTTCCTACTCCTACCCAGGTAGGTTACAGCTCCAAGTTTATCAATATCGGTAAGACATCCAACCGCGGTATCGAGCTTTCCGTCGAGACCCGCAACATAGTCAAGAAGGACTTCAGCTGGACCACTTCATTCACCTTCTCGCACAACGAGCAGATGGTGGACGACATCGGCGGCGAGGAATTCGTGTCCGCCTATGACAGTCCGGGTAACAACAAGTACATGATGTACGGTTATGTGGCCGGCTATCCTCTGAACTCCCTTTGGGGATTCAAGTACGGCGGTACCTGGAAGAGCGCGGAAGAGCGCGAGCGCAACAAGGTCACCCACGCCTACGCATCGCTTAGCAACACCAACGGCGGCCCCCGCTACTATGACATCAACCACGACGGCATCCTCTCGCAGGACGACCTTGTGTACATGGGCAACGCCGATCCTTACCTCTATGGAGGCTTGCAGAACACCTTCCACTACAAGAACCTGCGCCTGGGCGTATTCTTCGCATACTCCCTCGGCGGCAAGATCTACAACTACTCCGAGTTCTACATGGCAGGTTCCATCTTCGGCAACCAGTATCGTTACATGCTCAACGCATGGCACCCTGAGCGCAACCCTTATTCTGATATTCCCAGGGCTGCAGCCAAGTCCGATGCCGCTTTGCCGAGCGACTTCATGATTCATGACGCCTCGTTCCTCAGGCTCAAGAACATTTCCATCTCCTACACGCTTCCTCTCAAGCACACCACATTCCTTCGTGACGTGACCTTCAGCGCCATCGGCGAAAACCTCTTCCTCTGGAAGAACTACAACGGTTACGATCCCGACGTGTCGTCGGAAGGAACTTCCTCTACTTTGCGTCGTGTTGACCTTGGCGCATACCCCAAGGCCCGCACCATCACTTTCAGTGTCCAGGTTAGATATTAAACTGAATGGCCATGAAAACAAGATTCAACATTATACTTTCCATCGTCGGCGCAGTCGCCCTTCTGCAGGCTTGTTCGCTTGAGGAGGACCTCTCTCCCATCTCCACTCCGGACAATTATTTCAGGTCCAAGGCAGAGTGCGAGTCAGTCGTCAACGGCTGCTACATTCCGATGAAGAATTACATAAATTACACCTACATGCTGGCCACCGAGTGCTGCACGGACCTTTCGTACTGCGCTTCCGGTACTCTCGATGCCCGCCTGGACATCTCGCCGGCAACCCCTCGTCACGGACAGACCGTCTGGACCCAGTGCTACATCGGTGTACAGCGTTGCAACTTTGCGATCAACGGAATCGAAAAGTCCCGTGCTTTCGTTAACAAGGATACCAAGGAGATTGACGAAACCAATGCCGACCGCATCCGTCTGCTGTGCGAAGCCAAGGTCCTGCGCGCGTACTATTATTATACGCTCACAAGCTTCTTCGGCGATGTTCCTTTCTACTTCGATGACGTAGAGGATCTCGAAACCATGGACCGCCTGGCCCTGTTGCCGAGGATGGATGCCACAAAGACCCGCGAGGAATGCATCAAGGACCTTCAGTCCATAGCACCTCTGGCATCCCAGACCAGGACTTCCGACAACAAGGAGCACCGCGTTGGAGCAGCCGCTGCCTACATGCTCATTGCCAAAATGGCCATGTGGAACAAAGACTGGGACACTGCACTTGATGCCATAGGCCATATCGAGGAAATCTACGGCGACTTCTCGCAGTACGACTACGCCGAGAACGTGATGTTCCGTAACAAGAACACGCCGGAGTCTATTCTCGAGCTTCAGCACACCTACACCCAGGGCGGAACGGTTTACACATCCAATGTGGCAGCTATCTGCATGCCTTATCCCCGTTCTGCTGGAAGCGATTACTACGACGGCATCCAGGTTGCCGAGCTCGGCGACCAGGCTACCGCCTGGAGCCCCATGAGGCCTAACGTGATCTTCTGCCAGGGCTTGCAGTCCAAGATGAGCAAAGACATCCGCAAGAACTACAACATGGCATGGAACTACGACGGACACGATTTCAAGAGTGTCAACACACGCCCCTGGCCGGGTCCCAAATTCTGGTGCCCCAACATGTACCAGACCAACGACGGCAACAATTACAAGCTTTTACGCTATGCCGATGCCATACTCATGAAGGCAGAGTGCCTTTGCGAGAAGAATATGGATCCCGAAGCCGTTGAATATCTCAACAAGACCCGTGTGCGTGCCGGCCTGTCCGAGTATGTCTATCGCAGCCACGTGCGTCTGCAGGACGAGATTCGCAACGAGCGCGCCCGCGAACTCTTCGGAGAGTTCCACCGCAAGTTCGACCTTGTCCGCTGGGGCATATGGTACGAAGAGACCCTCGCCAACAGTGACTATCAGGCACTCAAGGACAACATCCTTCCTTGCCATCGCTATTATCCTATTCCTGAGCAGGAAGTTATCAAGTCCAAGAATGCCTTGGACAACAAGGAATACGAAAAGTACGGACTTTAATAATTGCGCAAGTTTATGAAAAAGCATAACAGTATATTCAGGATGGCCGTGGGCCTGTGCCTTGCCTCCATGCTGCTTTTCGCCTGCGACAAGCCTTTCGAAATGAACCTGCCGCTGGCAGTGAATTCACATAAGCTGAGTTTAAACGAGACTGCCGGATCTACGCATATCCTTGTCTGGTCCGACGGCCTGTGGACAGCTTCGTTCGGCCGCGAGATCAACTGGGGCTCCCTCAATAAGCTTGAGGGCCAGGGCAACAGTGACTTGGAATTCTCCTATTCAGCCAATTACGGAGTGGCGCGCAGCGTTGAACTCATTCTCGCAAAAGGCGAACTCCGCGACACTATCCTTTTGGTCCAGAAAGGAATGTCGGCGGGTGACGATGTGGCGCTCTCGTTCAAGAGCCCCGCTCTGAGCCTCCTCAAGGCCGGCTACAGCGTACAGACTCCGGTCAGCACTTCTTTGATTTACAGCACGGACATGATTGTGCCTCAGGTGGAATTCTTCGATTCCGAAGGCGTGTCCCAGGGCGTAGTGATTGCCGGTCAGGCAGCTCCTGACACCCTCCACGTTACTCCTTGGATCACCAACATGGCCCTTTCTTCCGAGGGCGGCCTGCATCTGGACTACGATGTTGAGGAGAACACCACAGGCGCCGCCCGTTTTGCTGAAATGTCTGTTGTAGTAACTGCTGCCGACGGCACGGTTTACTCTTCCAAGCAGACCATCACTCAGGGCATCGAGTCTCCGGCACTTGAGCTTTCCGAAGCAGCAGGAGAGTACAGCGGCTTCAGCGGAGCCTATGTCGTGACGGCTAATACGAACAACGTGTATCCTTACACCCAGTTCATTACCACTTCTACCGACGCCGACTGGATCTCCAAGGCCCGACTGACTGCCAACGGACTTGAATTCACTGTGAGCCGCAACGATTCCGGAGCACCCAGGACTGCCGATGTGAACATTACGTTCAACGACGGTGCCGGGACGACCCTTACTGCCAAGTACAAGGTGACCCAGCTCTCTTATCCCGGAGCTGTGAGCTTCGAGCAGGTCCGCGGCATGGCCCCCGGCGTTATTTCGGAAGACAAGTACATCGAGGGCTACATCGTGAGCGACAAGGCTAGCGCCAATGTTTGCCAGAGCCCCCAGACGGCACAGTTCAAGTTCGATTTCGACCAGAACTACAAGACGGCTTACATCGAAAGCGTTGACGGCAAGTATGGCTTCCGTTTGGTCTTCGCCACCATCGAAGACAATGTGACTGAACGCTGGTCGAGGGTCAGAGTCAACATCAACGGTCTCACCCTGTCCCGCCAGGCCGAGCCTTTGTGCTATTCGCTGGAAGGCCTTACCGCTGCCAGCATAATTGAGACGGTATCCGCCCCCGACGAGTTCAACGTGCCTGCCAAGAAGAAGGCGGTATCCGAGCTCACAGACGACGACATTTATACGATGGTCTCTCTGCAGAACATGGAAATCATGTGCAAAGACGGTGCTTATACCAACTGTACTGACGGATATTCAATCAAACATGAAGTGGTGAATCCCTACTCCGGCACCGGTTCGGCTCCCCGCTGGGATGTAGCCCCTCTGCTTATGAGCGATACTTCCGGCAATGTCATCTACATGCTCACCAACGCCATGGTGCCCTGGAGGCGCAACGGAACCTTCTACGGCAACGGCTCCGAAGTCGTGGCCCAGGGTTCGGGTACATTCAGGGGCATCATCACCCCCGAGGAACTGGTGCGCTACGGCGAGCTCGGACGCTACAAGATCCGTGCTATGGACCAGAACGATATTCAGCTCAACAATGAAGCCTTCTCCAAGACCATCGTCGAATGGAACTGGAACGACAAGCTGACCGACGTCAAGCCTGAAATAGGAACCGGCGAGCTGAATCTTTATGGCGCGACCCTTGCGGCCAACTCCGACTTCAACAGCATGATGAGCCACGAGTATGACAAGAAGGGTCAGGCCGGACTGGTCCCGAGCGCAGCTTTGATCGCTACCCGCAAATGGTGGAACTTCGGTGAGGACAGGGGCGAGTATTTCGATATCAGCTTCTCCACCGCAGGCATTTCCGGATCCAACCTTGTGTTCGGAATCGTTTGGAACCACGGACAGATGAATAATACGACTCTCGATTCTCCGGCTCACTGGAATCTGCTTTATTCTATCGACGACGGAGCGAGCTTCAAGGCTGTTCCCGGTGCCGATATGATCAAGAACCGCTCAATCGTATGGTGGTCCACTACCTCTCAGGATGCATGTCCCGGTTTCAAAGACCACATGAGAAAGCTTCCTGCGGAGTGCTTCGGCAAGGACAAAGTGATCCTGCGCATGCAGGTAGCCGACAAGGTTACCGACAAAGCTCCGGCAACCGGCGCTTCCACCTATCTGACCAACCTCGGAATAGAGCAGGCTACTCTTACCGACAAGGCTACGAATATCCGTATCGGAACCATTACTGTTCGTTATAATTAGCTATGAACATGAAAAATATTATACCTCAAAGTCTTGCGTTGCTCTCTGCCCTTGCGGTCCTTTCGGCCTGCCGGTACGACGACGCGACTCCGGTCTCGCTTGTGGAACTTGGCGCGACCCAGAAAGAGTATATTATCAATGAGGATGGAGGCTCCGTCAAAATTGCTGTTTACTCCAACGGCGCCTACCATATCGACACTTTGGACGATTCTCCCTGGCTCTCGCTCGACCGCACGTCGGGCGATGGGGACGATTCCCTCAAAGTTACCGCCACTATGAACGAGGAGTTCAAGCGCATGAGCCGCATAGTTCTGTGCAGCGATGTGGATTCCAGGCGTGACACCATAGCCATCAAGCAGCAGGGCGCGCTGGTGGCTGCGCTCACCAAGGAAAACACCTCCATCGTGCTTCCCGGAGCCGGCGGCACCGTGACGGAGAGCGTGAACACCAATGTGCCGTTCTCCTACATGACTGTCGATGTAGAGTATCCCGAAGGTGCTCCTTCGGGATGGGTGAGCAGTGTAAACATTGACGACACCCCTCTTGCCGACGGCTCACATACCCTGAGCATATCTTCAGAGGCCAATCCCGATGCTACCGTGCCCCGTACGGCTACCATTAATATCTCCTATACCGACGGTTGGGGAGATGAAGTGTCGGTTCTCTTGAACCTTGTTCAGCGCAATGCCAAGGAAGGCATTGGCGTGGAGGTTTCGTTCTCCGACCTTATGGGAGTTTACGCCACCGGCAAGGCCATCGAGGATTACATTATCCTGGATGGATTCGTGGTGAGCAACCCCGCATCCGGCAACTCCGGAGAGAACGAGCAGATTACCACTTCCAGCATCGACTATACCGGCAGCCAGCGCACCATCTACCTTGAGGCGCCCGATGGAAGCAGGGGAGTGCAGATACTGCTCAACGACTCCGCCGACAATATCTTCAAGCAGTTCGACAGGGTTCAGATCCTGCTCCATGGAGCCGTGGCAGACTTGCTCGAGCAGCCTGACAGGGTTTCCATCAAGAACGTCACCAAGAACATGGTGGTCTCCCAGGTGGCTGGAACCAAGAGCTCTATCCCCGTCAAGGAAAAATACATAGGCGAACTCACCGACGCTGATCTCTACACCTACGTGACCCTGAAGGACGTAGAAATCCCCATGCGTAAAGGTGCCCTTACTCCTGTCAACGAGGGCTACGCCATAGGCACCGGTGCACACCGTCTGTCCAAGTACCCCCTCTTGCTCCGTGACATCAACGCCAACCACATCTACATGTACACCAATACCGTGTGCGTGTACCGCAACGACGGCACCCGCCTTCCTTACGGTTCCGGAAAGATCAGCGGTGTGGTGGTGCACGAGCGCTTCCCTCGTTTCGAGTGGCGCGACGGTGCCGACCCCGGCGAGATGGATGATGACGTAACCCTCGGAAATATCGGGCGTTATCAGATCCGTCACCAGTGCAAAGAGGATGTATGGGGAGAGATGAAAGACAGCGTAGAAGACAGTTTCTCGGCGCTTCTCACGGAGTACCGTTACTGGAATCCCGACGTGGTCAACGAGGTCTGCCTTCCTACCTACGGCGAGAACGGCTGGATGACTCATACCTATCAGCGTAAGTACACCGGCTCCGAGGTCAAGGAATACACCCAGAAGACCTACATGCAGCACATGTGGGGCGCTGGAACATACACATATCTGGGCCCCATGGGTAACAGCGAAACACGTATGTTCGGTCTCAACTGGGGTAATAAAAACGGTCTGGGTATCGTCATCGATCCCACCAAGGAGCACTTCGACACCGAGCATGCAGCCCTTGCTAACCTTTTGAGCTACAATCCCGACGGCACTATCGAGTGGTGTGGCCCGAATGCCAAGAGCGCCGATGCTGTGGGCACCGCAATGGGCGGCGGCGGCATCAACAACCAGTCGTCCAGCATGTATGGCAAGAGCAATGTCTATGGAGCCTGCTTTACCGGGTGGGCGTCTCACTACTGGTGGGATTACGACACTTCCCGTCCTTACGCCTGGATGTTCAATTTCTCCACCGAGGGTATCAGCACCAACCATATCTCGATGCAGATTTCGGTGCTCAATACCCAGCAGGACTGGTATTCTCCCCGTTTCTGGAAGGCTGAGTGGTCCGAAGTGGACAGCATGGATCCTAAAGACGACAGCAAGTGGCACCTCATCGGAGAATATACCATCCCTGATGTCTCCGTATGGGCCAACACTTTGTATTCGTCGATAGTTGGATTCAAGAGCATTGACTTCGAACTGCCGCTCGACATCCTGGGTAAGCCCAATGTGTACATTCGTCTGGCCCCAGTGAGCGATGTCTGCAGCAACGGTTCTGACTATGCCAACGATATACTTATCAACCAGCCCAAGGGTGATGCGGCTCATGCCAGCGCCATTGAGTATTTTGCTATCAGATATAATAAATAATACATTTTTATGATGAAGAAAAAGACACTCTATTATGTGGCCCCGGACATTGACAGCTGGAAGCTGGGGCTTGAGGGCTTGCTATGTCAAAGCTCCGGACAGCTGGAAGACATCGTACTGGACGACAGTGAAGGCATCGACTTTTAAGCAGGAGGATAAGCAATGAAAAAGAATTTGATTTTTGCAGCATTCGTGCTTGCCGCGGTGTTTTCCGCCTGCCAGGTCAAAGAGAACATAGAGTCTCCGGCCAATCAGAAAATGATAGAAGTCCGTGCTGTCATCGCAGACGGCGAGCTTACCAAAACCACTCTTGATGAGGGCTCACCCTCGTTCCACTGGAACGAAACCGACCAGGTAGTTGCATGGAACGGTACTGAAGCGACTCAAGAGTGTGCAATCTCCAATATCGACGACAACGGCGTTGCTACTTTCGTAGTGCCTGAGGGAACCAAGTGGGTGATTTATCCTTCCCGTAAACTCACAGTTGCGGACGGCAAGGGCACCTGGAGCCGCTCTTATAATCACCACTTGTCGGCAGACGGCAGCGAGCTGATTCCCGACGGCGCCAACCCCATGTTCGGTAAGCTCGAAGACGGAGTGCTCAAGTTCACTAACCTGTGCGGATACATCCAGTTCCAGCTCACCGGAACCAAGACCCTCAGCAAGCTTGCGTTCAAGGTCGATAATTTGTCCTCGCCCGCAATCTCGGGAGATGCTACAATCGACACCACTGGAGTAAAGCCGGTACTTTCCTATCCTGTCTTAAGCGAGGTAAGCACGAGCGGCGTGAGCAAGCACGGGTACATCACTGTTTCTGACAGGGAAATAGCCCTCAGCTCCACTCCCACGAGCGTCTTTGTGGTTGTTCCCCCGGCGACATACAAGAACAGCGAACTCGTTCTTGAGTTCACCGACGGCACTTCTGCGGCGGTTCTTGCAACCAACGACATAGTGGTCGAGCGTAACAAGGTCAAGAAAATCAAGCCTATCAATGTAGATGCTCTCTTCCCCGAGGCTCCTATTGCCCTTGACGAAGGAGGCCGTTCCAACTGCTACATGGTGATTGCAGGCTCCGAGCCTCAGCATTACAGCTTCACAGCCCAGACCATCGTTACAGAACAATTCTTTGATGAGGCAAAGGTGGCAAGTCTTCTCTGGTCCGAATCCAATACTTTGGTCAAGAGCATGACCTACAATGCCAATACGCACGTTGTCACTTTCCTTTATGGGGGCGGCGGTGAGGAAGGCAATGCCGTGATTGCTCTCGACAAGAATGATCTCGGCGACTCTGCTACACTTCTGTGGAACTATCATATCTGGGTTACTGACCAGCCGAATAACGTGATCATGGATGAGACTGAAATGCCTCAAGCAATGCTCGACCGCAACGTCGGCGCCACTTGGACGCCCGAGGATGAAGCTGAAGTTAATGCCATGACGGAAGAGCAGTGGCTCGAGACTGTGGGTACATACTATCAGTATGGCAACCATATCCCGTATCCTCGTATCAAGGAGGCGAAGAATTCCACCGCTACTTGGGACAATATACGGGTAGGGGTTATGTATGGCTTCAGCAATTACTGCCAGAGGTTTGCAAACAGCAGCTCGGCCAAGGCCACTCTTGCTGAGCAGGAACGCTACCCTAATTATGAGTATCACAAGGGGACAGGTGTTTATTATAAAGGTGGGGTTATAGTACCAAAAGGCACTACCGGCGCCTCTCAAGAGACAGTCTGGACTCAGGAGGTCCTGAAGGGTGGCCCTACAGGGGATGGCATGAGCATCTGGGAAGTGAATAATTCAAACACTGAGAAGATGAGCGACTACGACCCTTGTCCTCAGGGCTACTGTTTCGTTACAGCCACTCATCTGTACCATTCTACGCTTAACATAGAGTGCTCGACCCATAAGATTGGAGGCAAGATCTATGGTAAGTACAACGTGGACCTCAGCGGTCATTTTGAATATTTCCCTGCAGCCGGTTACTTGGGCACTGGAAAATATGCCTTAGTGAACAGCCGCGTGGTATATTGGACTCTCTTCCTTAACAAAGAACAGGACATGGCCCACTTATTCCGCAGAGCTTTCATGAATGAGGACAATAACCAATTCAAGAACGATAACCAGCCCTTCAGTTCACAGGCGCACAACCTGCGCTGCCGCGTACTGCAGAGCGGAGAATAATCTCTGACCCATAGATTGATGGAGAGGGTAAACTGCCAGTGTAGTTTACCCTCTCTTTGTTGTATATCATGGAGTTACGGAAGGACCTGATTCTCAGCCTCCCTGCATTAGGCGGATCAGTCGGTGGCGCGTAGCCCCTTGTCTTTCAGCCCCTTACAAAATTTGCCTGCATGTTTTTTAATGCAGGCAAATCTCGTAAGTAATTAAGTGGCAGGTACTTGCCCGCCACCATGGATTAGATTGAGTGCTGGTTATTCTGTAATTATAAAGTTCTCAAATCCTTCCGCACAAGTAAATGTATTGTTACCCGTATATGGAGCATATTCATCAGAGAAGACCGTGGTTGTTCCTCCGTTCTTATAGGAGCCGCTGATACCGTTGTGCTGTATTGTTGTAGCTTGATTCGGATTTCTGGCAACTGCGCCGAAGAATGCTACAGCTATTGTTCCCTGAGATTCGAAGGTCACGTTCTTGACAAAATTATCCTGAATGATAAGATAATCATTGTTGCTCGCATTCACGATGCCTCCGCATTGATCAAAATTATTCAATGTGCAGTTTTGGATAATACAGTTAGATATTGTGGTATTCCTTGGCATTGCAGCAATACCACCTATACGCTTAGCCTTGATTGAAACAGTTGTTGAACAATTTGTTATGTTAATATAGTCCCCAGCACCAACCATGCCTTCGAAGTATCCGGCAGAAGAAGCATGTTGTGTGGCGGAATTACACAAACAATCACTCACGATAGCCCTTGAATCAGCTGTCCCGATAATGACACCTACGATGCCACCAACGCATTTCCCTTTCAAGTAGTCTGTGCTGATATAGCTGGCATTATTAATAGATTCATTAATCCTCCCGGAGAATGTGCAATTTTGGATAGTAGAAGCAATACCTCCACCATGCTGACCAGTCATTGCGCATCCGACAATTCCTCCGACGTATTCAACGCGGGCATCGTTCGCAGCATTTCCCCAGTAGCGGAATTGTACTTCAGCCGTGTTTATGCAGCCTGAAACGGTTTTTGCTGCGCTTAGCCTGCCGATTATTCCGCCTGCTGCTACGAACTTAAGCATATTGTTGTCATCTTTGTTGTCACCGAAATTGATATACACTTTGCCGGAATTCGTCAGATTCGTAGCATTCCCAGTCATCACTCCAACGACTCCTCCAAAGTTTGCATGACTATAGCCTAAACTGGTTTCATCGGCGTGGGTGTACACCTGGGCTGTGTTGTGAATGCTGGAAATGTTGGATGCAATTGTACCGCCGTCAAGATTGACTGCGCATGAGCCAATAACACCGCCTACGCGTACCGTCCCGCCGCTTTCTGAACTAAACTGATCGACAGTTATGGCGCCATGGTTCTGAACATCTGATATTGTCCCTGCAGAAATGACACCATTGACGCCACCAATATACATCATCTTAGATCCGTAATTAGATTGTACGATTGCCATATTATTCACGCAGGATGATACGGCGGCTGATCCAAGAATTGAACCTATGATTCCGCCCACGGCAAGGTTATTAGTCTTGGATCCAACAGTTAATGTCTTGCCGGCTATATTCGTACAGTTTTTTACCTTTGCGTCGGCTGCCGCCCGGCCTACAACGCCTCCGACAAAAAGCCGTTGATATGAGGCTGTCGCATATTGTTGTTCTGCAGTAATGTTTCCGTGCATGGTGCAACCATCTACATCTGAAGAACCCTCCTGGTTACCTACGACCCCACCAAGGAAAGTATTCCACGTATGGTCGTAGTACTTGATATCACCATACATGTGGCATTCCTTTACTGTGCCTTTAGAATAACCGACAACACCACCTATCTGAAAGAATTTATTGTCAGTTTGTGCAGTTGGACAGTTCTCTTCTGAAGGACAATTAAAAATAACTTTTCCGTTCATTTTGCAGCCTTCCATTTTGCTGGAAGCTGAGTCGTTTGTGTTGAGGTAGCCAACTAGCCCTCCGATATATGCCGCTTCAGTCTCTTTCTCAGTACGAGTGCGATTATAAACAATATCTCCGTTCATGATGCAATTGGTTAGCGTTGCGCTTGTACGCCCGACCAAACCGCCGTAACCAACAGCTGATGTGGCTATGTATTCAAAATTCCAGTCACAATTCACTATGCAATTGTTCATTTCTCCTCCGGGCTCGAGTGTACGGGCGATGATACCCCAATGTCCGGCAGCATTAACGTCTTTTTTAAATGTACAGGATTCATCTATGATTATGTCATTAAGAATCGCTCCTGCAGGAGTATAGAACATAGGAACATTTGTGGCTGTAATATTCTTCATGGAATGACCGTTGCCGTACCACGAACCACCGTACTTATAGGTGCCATTGTCAACCGTAGTAAATGCTTTACCGGAAAAGTCCAGATCGGCTAGTACATATACATCGCTCGTAATATCGTAATTACCGGCTTTGAAGGCTTTAGCAAAAGCAATATAGTCATCGGCGTTTTCGATTATGCCGACTTTGCTGCCACCGGAAAGAGAGCCGAGGTTCTTTCCTTTTCCCGGGGTACTTAAGTCGATGCTTGCAGTTGTACTGAGCATTTTGTCGCCATTTTCGGTGCGAGTAAAAACCTTAAGACCATGTAATACTGCCGGATTCACGGCCGCCCAGAAGCGTTTTGTGCCGTCTGCTGATGATCCGAGATCAATAGAGACCGATGTGGATTCACCTGCGATGGTTTCACCATCCGCAGCAGTGAGGAGGATAACTTTAGTGGCACCTGCGGGAGGGGTGAAACGGAGAAGACTGATGCCGCTGGTGAAGTAGAAATTATATTCCGAGTCAGATACCTGCTCTGCATTGTCTGCTACGGCGATCATTGCATCAGGATCAATTGTCCCGTCCGGGGCTATTGCCTGCTCAGCCGGTACCGCCGGAGTGCCGAATACCTCTCCCGCCGCGGTGAAGGGGAATACAGCCTTCAAAGAAGAGAAGCCTGCTGCCACCTCGCCTGTAAATTTGGCGACTGCTGAACCGGCGGCAGACTCATCAAGAGTAAACTCACGCTTGGCAGTGCCGTCATAGACAGCCAACCGATCTCCTGATTTCCAGGTCCAGGTTGCATCCACCATATCGGATTTGACGTTGCCAAAGTCGGCGGTAATAGTAATAGGGATTAACTTAATGTCGGATTGCTCCTCAGAGGGAGAATCAATGGCAAGTTCCTTTGATGTGCAGGAAACCATGGCAGTAGCACAGAGGGCTACGAAGAAGTATAACTTTTTCATAGGGCAAAGGTTTAGGAAAGTTCAATTTCAGTGTCATCATAGTCAACGGGAACTCTGTTCCTGTTGCCAGATTCGTTAAGCACCTGACAAGGTGCCGATACAAAGACCACCCTGAGTTGGGGGGGGTATAGAATAAAGCACTCATAATTAATCGGTTATGTTAAGTTAGTAGTTATATGAACTAAATATGCAATTTTCAAAATTACGAATTTTAAGTGATTCTTCAATGCCTTTGTGGCGAAAAGCGAGAAACAACTTTTGTCCATGTTTGCGAACACGATGGAAAATAGTATATTTGTAACCTATGACCGTTAAAGATATTATTTCTGCGATTGAGCGTGTTGCTCCTCTGCGATTCCAGGACGATTTTGACAATTCGGGCTTGCAGGTGGGATTCCCTGGAGCAGAGGTGGGTAAGGTCTTGGTCTGCCTGGATGTGACCGAGGCTGTTGTGGATGAGGCTGCGGCCAAGGGCTGCGATATGATCGTGTCTCATCATCCTCTTCTGTTTCATGCGCTTAAGCAGGTCGGCGATGCCACGTACCAGCAGCGCTGCGTGTGCAAAGCGCTCAAGGAGGGGATTGCCGTTTATTCGGCGCACACCAGCCTGGACAATGCTCCCGGCGGAGTTAACTTCGAAATTGCAGAGCGTATAGGCCTGCTGGACTTGGAATGGCTCCAGCCCAAAGAGGGAGGGGAGTCCGGTTCCGGTCTGATAGGCTTGCTGCCTGAACCTGAAACCGACAGGAAGTTCCTGGCGCGTCTGAAAGATACTTTCCTTGTTGACTGCCTCCGCCATTCCGAATGTAGCGGGAAAGCAGTTCAAAAGGTGGCTCTCTGCGGCGGTGCCGGAGCCTTCCTGATGCGTGAGGCCATAAAGAAAGGCGCCGATTGCTTCGTGACCGGCGAGTTCCATTATCACGATTACTTTGAGAATGACGGGATGCTGCTGGCCGAACTGGGCCACTACCAGAGCGAACAGTACACGGTAGATCTGCTCGGCAGCATAGTCGAAAGCGCTTGCCCCGGCCTGTCCGTGATTCCTACAGCTATCAACACCAATCCCATTTGCTATTATGTCCGATAAATTCCGCGACGACTATATTGTCCCCTGCTACTTCATCGACAACAGCTACATGCTGCGTCCGTCATCCTTTTTCGATTTAGCCCAGCAGCTGGCTGTGAGGGGTGCCACGGAGCTCGGAGCCTCCGATTTCGTGCTACATGAAAGGGGGCTTGGATGGATACTTGTCCGCAATGCCATCCATTTTGATGCATACCCGACCATATCGGAACCCGTCAAGCTCGAGACTTGGCACAGTGGCGTAAGGGGCCCGTATTTCACGAGGGACTACCGCATGGTCTCCAAAGACGGCAAGAGCATGGTCAGGGCCACGAGTTCATGGGTGCTGATGGACATTGCGACCCGCAGCATAGCCAAGCCCGACAGCATTGCCGATGTGTTCCCGATGGAGGCCCAGTGCAGCGAGAGGGCCCTGCAGCCGGATGCGCCCAAGGTGATTTTCCCAAAAGATGCAGTTAAAGAAGATGCCGGAGTCCATATCGTGAAATATACCGATATCGACTACAACCTGCACGCCAACAATGCCAAGTACCCTGCCTGGGCCATGGACTGCCTGCCGGAGAGCGAGACCATGAACAAACGCGTCTCGGATTTCTACATCAACTACAACCGCGAGGTCCGTCTGGGCAGCAACGTACAGCTGGTGCGCGCACAGGGAGCGGACGGCGCTTGGTTCGTGGAAGGTCTGTTCGAAGGAGCCCAGAGCTTTATCTGCAAGATCGTTTTCGCCGGGTGACGATTACCCAGACATACGCCCGTCAGAAATTCGACGAGTTTAACAAGCTCTTATTTGATTCCTCTTTGCCTGAGATACCGATCAGCATTGGCAAAGCGGTGAGCTATGTTGGAATATGCAGGTTTAAACGCAGCCGCACGCTGTTCGGACGTGTGCAACTGTACGACTTCAGGCTATGTTTCAGCTCTCGCTTCGATCTGCCGGAAGAAGAGTGGGAAGATACTATCATCCATGAGATGATTCACTACTACATTGGGCTGAAAGGCATCAAGGACACATCCACACACGGCAAGGTGTTTCGGAAGATCATGGACGCCCTCAACTCCAACTATGGCAGGCATGTAAGCGTTTCGCACAAGAGCTCGCCGGAGCAGGCGCGTACGTTGCGTGAGGGGCGTCCCGGCCTGCGTGTTGTGGCCGTAGTCGAATTGCGGGACGGCAGGAGCGGAGTGAAGGTCGTCCCGCGCAATGCAAGCCGTATGAGAGCCTATCGCAACGGCCTGATGCTCAGCGGAAAGGTGGCATCTGTCGATTTTTACCTGAGCGACAACGTTTTCTTCGGCCGTTTTCCCAATTCTTCGGCGTTAAAAGTCTATTTTCTTGATAAAGAGGAGATCGGAAAGCAGCTTGAAGGCGCCGTGAAGCTCTAGTATGTCCACTCAGCTTTGATGCTGTAAGGAACGCCGTTGAGCACGCCTATGGGTCCCGAGTACTCGAAGTAACGGCCGAGGCCAGCCTCCGGGTCGATGATAATCTCCTTTGATTCCACCGTCGTGGCGCAGCGTACAGTCACATACCACAGCCCTTTTTCGAGCGGCCCGGTGGTCAGGGTGACTTTGCCGTCCGCTGATGCGGTGGATGAATAATCAGGTTCTGCATCGGGGAATGCGAAAGAATCCTTTTTGAGGTAGAGTTCCATGTCATAGTCTCCCTGATACGATACGCTAAGGGACAGAGAGCTGACGTCGGCCCCGGGGCAAAGTACGAAATGATGGCACTGTAGGTCACCTATTCCAGGCTCGATGGGGAAAAGGTCCCCGTTGGCCAGCACGCCCTTTATTTTGGCATTCCCGGATCCGTCCCATGCATAACCGAACATGGAGGCAGTGAGGTTGAGGATGTTTCCCGACGGGGCGTCCTCGGGGTGAGATCCGGTCACTACCAGCCTCCCGGAAGACGGCGAAGCCTTGTACGCCCATACCGATGGCTGGTCATAGAATTTCCGGGACGATGAATTCTGTCCGGCCTCATTCTTGAAGATGGCGATGATCTCCGTGCCGGCCGGAGCGTCCCTGGTGTCCATGTACCCGCCTCCGTTGTGGCGTATGCCGGAGATTGTGCTGCCCTTGCCCGGACCGAAGTAGGATGCGAAAACATCGCTCTCCATGTGCATGTCGATGCTGGAACTGCTTACTCCGGTGGATATCATGTTGCCGCCCTCCCAGATGTTGAAATAATTTCGTGTTCTCCCGTTGGCATAAGCGCCGGCAAGGAATGCGCCTGCGCATGAACCGACAAAACTTCCGCCTTTCTCATAAAAAGTCTTGACGTTGGCGCGGCCGCTGTTGTAGAGGGTCGATCCGTGGGGGTCGGAGTGGCCGCCGAAGGAATAAAACATCCTGAAACGAGGCTCCCCGTCGGGGTAGAGCAGTACGCCGTTGATGTCGTCGGGGTTGCCGCTGATCAGGTTCTTCTGGATCTGCCGGTCGCCCTCGCTCCAGCCTTCGCTGACGTCGTTTACTGTGGCCAGGAAATACTCACGTTCTTTGATGTTCGCTTTGTCGAGAGCGTAGGGGAGACGCCCGTTAATGACTTTGCCGTTTTGTTTTATGCCTGGATTCAGTTCGCAACCGCCGTCAAGGAAGATGTCTTTATAATATGCTGTATTCTGGACGTCCGTGCGCACCATTGCCAAAATCTCGCTCTCTGACGGTTCCGTGACGGGTACGGGCGCAGGAACGGGTTCCTTGCCGCAAGAAATGACGGCAATCACAAACAGCGGGGTTATTAGTTTCGACAAGCGTATGACCATAACAGGCATAAAGGTAAGCAAAAAAACTGCAATATCATAGACCGTAGTTTTTGTACATCTGGGCGATGTCGGCCTTTACTTCGTCCCTGAACCACTCGGGACCGAGTACTTCGACATCAGGCCCCCATCGCAAGATTTCCTGGCGGAAGTCGAATTTCGGCACCAGATGATACTGATATATGTTGTACTCCGGAGTCTCCTGGATTCGAATCTGAGACTTGTGCAGTGGCAGGCTCTCAATATACTTGACCTGGCTGGCCGCTACCTTCAGCTCCACGGTCCATGGTTTTTCATCACCTTCGGCGATGATGCCGTAATACTTTCCGAAAAACTCCTGCGCATTGAACCTTGCAGGCATCTTCAGGGCCTTCTTATTTGGAGTTACATTCTGCATCCGCTCATCCAGGGCATAGATCCATAGGGAGTCGTACCCGTCGCCCTCCAAGTCCTCTGAATTGGCGATGTAGTATCCCAGCGAACGGTCGCACTTGATCTCGATTCCGAATGTGTCCAGGATGGCCTCCCGGTGGTTATGGAATGTGCGCTCATACAGCTCTTCGCCAAATCTTATATCTTTGTAGAATCAAACAGATGCCACATCTGTCCGGAGCACTGTCGCCACAATTGTGAACCATCCGTTGATCCCTTCGGATGTCACCGTGCGCGGCTTCATCATCGATTCGGCCACCGGTGAATTGTCCGAGGTTAAATAGCTGATCTTTACAGTGAATCGCCTCCTGTTCATATACCTTGCTCTCTCATGTGACGGGGAGCCCTTTTATGAGGAGACGCTCACGTATGTCCGGAATCTGCAGGAGGCGGGTGTGGAAGCATCCCTAGATGTTTACCGTGGGGACGTTCATGCTTTCGATATGTTCCGTCCCGGCAAAGGGATGGGCCGGCAGGCCAGGGAAAAGCTGTGCGAAGAAATTTGAGTGTGAGTTATTTATAACCAAGTAAAATTATCCTTTCCTGCAGCTACTTCAAAATGATATTTCACAATACCCAAGTCGATATTGGTGTAGCCTGCCATGGAAAAGAGCGTCTTAGTTTCAACCTTGTTGCCCTCATGCAAGATGAACTTGAACTTCTGCTGGTTGATGGCGGTAGGAGCCAGAAGAGCCGCCTCTAAGCCGTCTTTAAACCACTGAGGAAGAGCCCCGTCGGCTTCATAGAAGTTCTCTACCGGCTTTTGGGGATGCTGTACGCCGGGAATGGTGCCATAGCCCAAAGCGATGACGCAGTGGACGATGTCTCCGTTCCTCAGTGTGAAAGCGCCGGGAATTTTCTTGTAGGTGAGACCCACCCAGCATGTGTTCATACCCAGAGTCTGCGCCAGCAAAACGAGCTTCTCGCCGTAATAGCCGATTTTCTCTTCTGCTTCGTTGCCTTTCGGTCCTGCCATGACGAAATAATTCTTTACTCCGGAGAACTGGCCGTACTTCCACATGCCGGACGAGAAGGCCTTCGGCTCATCCAGCACCAACTGGATGTTCAGTCCGCTCTCGGCATTGATGCTCTCGATAGCAGCCTTGAGACTTCCGGCTTTGGCGGCCTCTATCGGCGCGTCTGTGTATTTGCGCACTGAATGCCGTGCTTTGATTGCTTCTAACTCTGTCATAGCTGGTTAATATAATCATACGAAGGTACTGATATTTTGGTAGATAACCAATAGTCTCTCAAAGCCGATAAACCGCGTCAGGCTGGCCAATATCGTGGAAAATGTGTAAATTTGGGCGTTTTTAGAACGGTCTTGAACTTGCTGGAACAAATACATATCCGCGACGCCCGCCCCGATGATGCCCCTTTCCTGGCCAAATGCATCATGGCGGGGATGCATTTCTACGATTTCGAAGAAGAATTATCCGGGGACAATGCCGCTATCTTTGAGAATCTTACGCTATGCGAGCAGCGCACGGATACCCTCTACTCTTATATCAATACCCGCGTTGCCGAAATGGACGGGAAGATGGCCGGAGCCTTGCTGTCGTACACCGGAGAAATCTACAAAGACCTCCGCACCAGTACCTTCAAGGAGTTTTGGCCTGGTTTTTTCGCTCAGTTTTGTGAGGATGATCCCGAGACGGGCCCGGGAGAGTACTACCTGGATTCCCTGGCTGTGCTGCCCGAGTATCGGGGGAAAGGTATCGGACGAGCGCTTCTCGAAGACGGGATCCAGAAAGGTATCGTTCTAGGATTCAGGCAAGTATCCCTTGTCGCCGATGCCGAAATGCCTAAGTTGATCCACCTCTACCAATCTGTCGGTTTCGTCCCTGCCGGATATCGCCATGCCTTCGGGGTAGATTTCCAACGCATGATTTATATTAAACGAATATGATAAGTATCGAAGCAATAATATCCACAGTGCGCGAAGCATCCTCGCTGATGGTCCGCGAAGGCTTCTCGATCAAAGAGAAAGGTTCAGTTGAAAACATTGTCACGACTTCAGACGTAGCCGTGCAAGAATTCCTCACACGCAAACTTTCCGAGCTTCTGCCGGGCAGCGGCTTTCTTTGTGAAGAAGAGGATCTGGCCGACCTTGACCACGAGTATGTCTGGGTCATCGACCCGATAGACGGCACGGCCAACTACGCCAGAGGCAACGAGAACTGCTGTATCAGCGTGGCGCTGCTGAAGGACTGGAAGGCGGTCAAAGGAGTGGTTTACAGTCCATGGAGAAATGAGGTGTACTGGGCGGAGGCCGGCAAAGGGGCATTCTGCAACGGCGAACCTATCCACGTGTCGGATCGTCCCTTTGCCGAAGGCATGCTCTATACGGCCATGTCCGCCTACAGGAAAGAATACGCCAAAACTTGCAGCGACATAATATATGACCTGTTTATGGAGTGCAATGACTTCCGCCGTTCCGGAAGCGCAGCGGTGGAATTATGTCAGATGGCGAAGGGTATGGCTGAACTGTATTTCGAAATACGGCTGATGCCGTGGGATTACGAGGCTGCCGCGCTCATACTGCAGGAAGCTGGCGGAGCTGTCTGCAGCCTTGATGGGAACGCACCGTCTCCCAAGAACGCATCGCTTATCATAGCAGCCAATACCGAAGAAAACTGTCGATTGATTTTGAACACGGTGCGCAAGCACATAAAATGAGGCTGACTAAATAGTTTTAGTCAGCCTCTTCCTTCCACTTGTCGGCCAGCTTGTTCCAACCCTGAAGGCGGTCGTATGCCGAGGGCGAAACATAAAAAACTGCTGCACTCGCAGACCCCTTGACATTTGTTCGGGGCACGGAGTGCAGCAGATTAATAATAAAGTGCGAGCCTTGGATTACAACTTGGGACCGGCTGCTACGAGAGCCTTACCGGCTTCGTTGGACTCATACTTGTGGAAGTTCTTGATGAAGCGGCTGGCGAGATCCTTTGCCTTCTCCTCCCAGATTGCGGGATCTGAGTAGGTGTCACGAGGATCGAGAATTCCGGTATCGACACCCTCCAGGACGGTAGGAACTTCGAAGTTGAAGTAAGGGATCTTCTTGGTAGGGGCCTTGTCGATAGCGCCGCTGAGGATAGCGTCGATGATGCCGCGGGTGTCGCGGATAGAGATACGCTTGCCTGTTCCGTTCCATCCGGTGTTCACCAGATAGGCACGGGCGCCGCTCTTCTCCATCTTCTTCACGAGTTCCTCTGCATACTTGGTAGGGTGGAGCTCAAGGAAAGCCTGGCCGAAGCAGGCGGAGAAGGTAGGAGTGGGCTCGGTGATACCGCGCTCGGTACCGGCGAGCTTGGCGGTAAAGCCGCTCAGGAAGTAGTACTTGGTCTGCTCAGGAGTGAGGATGCTCACGGGAGGCAGCACACCGAATGCATCGGCGCTCAGGAAAATGACCTGCTTTGCAGCGGGACCCTGGGAATAAGGACGTACTATCTTGTTGATGTGATAGATAGGATAGCTGACGCGGGTATTCTCGGTGACGCTCTTGTCGGCGAAGTCGATCTTGCCTTCGGCATCGACTGTAACATTTTCCAGAAGTGCGTCGCGGTGGATAGCGTTGTAGATGTCGGGCTCGCTCTCCTTGTCGAGGTTGATGACCTTGGCATAGCAGCCGCCTTCGAAGTTGAACACGCCTTCGTCGTCCCAGCCGTGCTCGTCGTCACCGATGAGGAGACGCTTGGGGTCGGTGCTGAGGGTGGTCTTGCCGGTTCCGGACAGACCGAAGAAGATAGCGGTGTTCTCGCCGTTCATGTCGGTGTTGGCGGAGCAGTGCATTGCAGCGATGCCCTTCAGAGGCAGGTAGTAGTTCATCATGGAGAAGAGACCCTTCTTCATCTCGCCGCCGTACCAGGTGTTGAGGATGACCTGCTCTTTGCTTGTAACGTTGAATGCAACTGCGGTCTCGCTGCGGAGTCCGAGTTCTTTGTAGTTTTCAACCTTGGCCTTGGCAGCGCAATACACCACGAAATCGGGCTCCTGGTCGAATTCAGCTTCGTTCTGGGGACGGATGAACATGTTGGTAACGAAATGGGCCTGCCATGCTACCTCCATGATAAAGCGCACCTTCATGCGAGTGTCTTTGTGGGTGCCGCAGAATCCGTCAACTACGAAAAGTCTCTTGCCGCTGAGCTGCTTGATGGCGAGGTCCTTGAGGACCTTCCACTGCTCGATTGAAAGTTCATGGTTGTCGTTAGGGTACTCGGGAGTGTTCCACCATACGGTGTCCTTGGAGTTCTCGTCCATCACGATGTACTTGTCCTTAGGAGAACGGCCGGTGTAGATACCTGTCATGACGTTGATTGCACCGAGTTCGGTCACCTGACCTTTATCGTAGCCCTCCAGACCGGGTTTGGTCTCTTCGTTGTAAAGTACTTCGTAAGTGGGGTTGTAAAGCACCTCGGTCACGCCTTCGATGCCGTACTTGCCAAGATTGATTTTAGACATAATTATTAAAAAATTTAAATTAAATTCAAGTCTGCAAATTTAGCTATTTTTAGCTTCATCTCAAAGATGTAGACATCATTATTTTTTGGTATATTTGTAGGCGTGAAAGGAAAACTCTATTTGATCCCGTCGCCCCTTGGCGAGTATGACCCTGCGCTAGTGCTGCCGCCGCCTGTGCTGCAGACAATTATGCGCCTCAAGTGCTTTGTTGTCGAAGAGCTACGCACCGCCAGGCGCTTTCTGTCGGCCGCCGGTCTGCGGGGACAGATCCAGACCCTGGACCTGCACGTTCTCAATGAACACAGTACCAGGCAGGAGATCGAGGCTCTCGGCAGCCTTTTCGACAAAGGCGACGTGGGACTGGTGTCCGAAGCCGGTCTCCCGGCCGTTGCCGATCCCGGTTCCGAGCTCGTGGCTCTGTGCCACCGGCGCGGCATCGAAGTAGTGCCCATGGTGGGGCCTTCTTCGCTTATGCTTGCCTTGATGGCCTCTGGCCTTAACGGGCAGAGTTTTGCTTTCCGTGGTTATCTTCCGGCCAAGACCGAAGAGAGAAGGACCGCCATAAAGGAGCTTGAACATCAGTCCAAGGTGCTGAACCAGAGTCAGTTGTTTATTGAGACCCCGTATCGGAACGATGCGCTCATGGACGACCTTCTGAAACATCTGCAGGCCGGCACCAGGCTCACCATAGCCATGGACATCACCATGCCCGACGCCTTCATCCGCACGCTTACCGTGGGCCAGTGGCGCAATACTCCTGTGGTAATCGGAAAGCACCCCTGCGTATTCATAATGCTCGCATGACGGCGGAAGAGGTACTCAAAAAGTGGTGGGGGTACGATGGGTTCCGTCCCATGCAGAAGGAGATCATTTCTTCTGCACTCGAAGGCCGCGACACGCTGGCAATCCTTCCCACTGGCGGAGGCAAGTCTATATGCTTCCAGGTACCTACCATGATGAGAGACGGTCTCGCCCTGGTCGTGACGCCGCTCATAGCCCTCATGAAAGACCAGGTGCAGAACCTTGCTCAGCGGGGCATACCTGCTCTGGCCATACACGCCGGAATGCCGCGGCGGGAGGTGGACCTGGCTCTCAACAACGCCGCTTACGGGGACTGCAAGTTCTTGTATGTGTCGCCCGAACGTCTTTCTACGCCGCTTTTCAAGTCCTACCTCGACGTATTGGATATCAGCTATATAGTGGTCGATGAGGCCCATTGTATCTCTCAATGGGGATACGACTTCCGCCCCGATTATCTGCAGATAGGGGAGTTGAGGGCTCTGGTCGATGCACCCGTGATAGCACTCACGGCAACGGCAATCCCGAAAGTGGCGGAGGACATAATGAGGCGCTTGTCCACAAATCCGGAAGAACCATCTTTCACGTTGCTGAAGAGCGGGTTCGAACGCCCCAATCTGAGCTATATAGTGAGGGAATGCCGCGACAAATCGGGGCAGCTGCTGGACATCTGCCGCGGGGTGCCCGGCTCGGGAATAGTTTATCTGCGCAACCGGAGCCGC
Source organism: uncultured Bacteroidales bacterium (assembly GCA_946403855.1). Taxonomy (GTDB): domain Bacteria; phylum Bacteroidota; class Bacteroidia; order Bacteroidales; family UBA932; genus Cryptobacteroides. The sequence goes on along the minus strand of CAMJBH010000001.1, from coordinate 36,834 downwards.
TGCGAGGAAGTGGCGGCACTGCTCAACTCCCAGGGCGTCAGTGCTTCTTACTATCATGCCGGTCTGGGTCCCTTCAGCCGGAACGAACGTCAGGAAGCATGGAAAAAGGGCGATATCAGGGTGATGGTGTGCACCAACGCATTCGGCATGGGCATAGATAAACCGGACGTGCGTTTCGTGGTTCACTGGGAACCGTCCGACAGTCTGGAATCGTATTTCCAAGAGGCCGGGCGGGCCGGACGTGACGGCCTGCGCTCATATGCCGTACTTCTGTGGAATTCCGCCAACCTCGCCCACCTCAGGCAGATGCTGGAGACCTCCTTCCCCTCGCTGGATTATATAGGGGACATATACCAGAAACTGCATATATTCCACGATATCATCTACGAGACCGGCATGGGCCGTTCGCTGCGTTTCGACCTGGATACGTTCTGCCGGCAGTTCGGCCTGCAGCGCGCTCCCGTACACTATGCCATCCGCTATCTGGAGCAGTCCGGGCATCTCACATATACCGAAGATGCTGAATTTCCCACGCGTGTGCGTATTTCTGCGCCGCGTAACGGCCTGTACGACACAGATTTGCCGGATCGGCGCATGATTCCGCTACTGGAGTCCCTCATGAGGCGTTATCCGGGCATAATGTCCTATTCCGTGCCTATAGACGAAGAGGAACTTGCTGCCGCCTGCGACGCTACCATACCGGACCTCCACCAGTTGCTCTACCGTCTGTCCCTGGAGAGGGTCATAAACTACGTCCCTTCCCAGCGCAGTTCAATGGTTTATCTTCACCATGACAGGCTGACTCCGGGAAACATAGACCTCCAGCCGGAGCGCTATGCCTTCCTGCGCGGCAACGCCGAGGCCCGTCTGCAGGCGATGGAGTCGTATCTGATGAATTCCGACGAATGCCGCTCCAGGCAGTTGCTTCGCTACTTCGGACAGGATGACAGCGCAGACTGCGGCACGTGCGACGTGTGCCGTGCCCACAAGAACCGTAAGGCAGAAGTGTCTTCGCGGGATGTCCTTAAGGCATATCTGAAAGCGCACCCCTCTGCTTCTCCGGCGGAGATCAAGGCATGGTGCAACAACCCATCATCGGGCCTTGGACCCGATGCCATGGAGATTTATCGTCAGATGCTTGATGAAGCTGATGCCTGATGCCGTTTACATCATTCTCCTAAGCCGCCGCGCCAAGCTGGAGCGAGGTCAGAAGAAGAACGGTGAGCAATGATTTGAGTGCTGTTTTCATTGGCCCTGTGATTTATTGATAATTCCTAATTTTATGAGCAGGGCTTCAGGCTTGGGGTCGTGTCCGCGGAAATTGCGGTACAGCACGGCCTCGTCGTCGCTACTGCCCCTGGCGAGAATCTCGCGGCGGAATGCTCCTGAAACTTCGGTATTGAAAATACCTTTCTCTTTGAATAGGCTGAAAGCATCCGCTTCCAGGACTTCGGCCCATTTGTACGAATAGTAGCCTGCCGAGTAGCCGCCGGAGAAAATATGGCTGAAAGAAGTGGAGATGCAGGTCTGAGGCAGCTGAGGCATGAGCGCGGAATTCTTGAGTACGGCTTTTTCGAATTCTGCAGTGCCTTCGGACGGCAGCGCTTCCAGGCTGTGCCAGGCCATGTCGAGCATGCCGAAGTCGAGCTGGCGCACCTGGGAGTAGCCGGAAAGATAGTTCTGGGTGGCTACGATCTTGTCTATCAGTTCCCTGGGGATAACTTCTCCGGTTTTATAATGACGTGCGAAGGTCTCCAGGTATTCGGGCTCAAATGCCCAGTTCTCCATGATCTGGGAGGGAAGTTCTACGAAATCCTGGGCGACGTTGGTGCCGGTCATGGAGGCGTAGCGGCCTTCCGCCATCATTCCGTGCAGGGAGTGGCCGAACTCATGCAGGAAGGTGGTGAGTTCGTCATGGGTCAGAAGAGAAGGCTCGGAAGCTGTAGGCTTGCTGAAATTGGTCACGATGCTCACAAGCGGACGCTCTTCCTTGCCGTCAATGATGCTCTGGCCTCGGAATTCGGTCATCCATGCTCCGCCCCTCTTGCTCGCACGGGGAAAGAAGTCGGCATAGAACAGAGCCAGGTGTTTGCCCTGGGCGTCGGTCACGTCGAACACTTTCACGTCTTTGTGATATACTGGGAGGTCGGGCCTGGGGGTAAACTGCAGGCCGTAAAGACGGGTGGCGAGGCCGAGGACGGCGTCGATGCAGTCTTCCAGCTTAAAGTATGGCTTGAGGTCGGAGTCGCTCAGCGTATAGGTGGCGCTTTTATATTTTTCGCTCCAGTAGCTGAAGTCCCAAGGCATGAGCTGTCCCTCGAAACCATTGGCGTGGGCATATTCTTCAATGCCGGCAACATCGGAACGGGCAGCGGGAAGGGAGGGGACGAGCAGCTCCTGCAGGAAGGAATTCACTTCAGCCGGGGTCTTGACCATGCGCTCTTCGAGCTCGTACGCTGCCCAGCTGGAATAGCCGAGAAGCTTTGCAATCTTTATCCGGTGCTCTACTATGTCCCTGACAATCTGGGAGTTGTCGTTCGGGCCGCCGAAGGCGCGGGAATTATACGCCATGTACATTTTCTCGCGGAGGTCCCTGCGGGAAGAGAACTTCATGAAGGGCCCGTAGCTCGGATAGCTAAGGTCGAATATCCAGCCTTCCTTGCCCTTGTCTTCGGCGGCCTGCTTGCCGTTTGCGATCACATAATCCGGCAGTCCGGCCAGTTCGGCCTCGTCAGTGAGCTCGAGGCTGAAAGCGTTGGTCGCAGCCAGCACGTTGTTGGAAAAACTCAGGCTCAGGAGAGAAAGCTCTTCGTTCAGCTTGCTGTAGGTCTCTTTGTCCTCGGCAGACAGAAGTGCGCCGCCTCTGGTGAACGATTTATAGGTGTTGTCCAGCAGACGCATTTGTTCTGTGCTCAGGTTCAGCGAGTCTCTGCGGTCATAAACTTCCTTCACCCTTTGGAACAGCTTCTCGTTGAGCGAAACGTACATGGAGTACTCGTTCAGAAGCGGGGACACCTTTTCCGCTATATCCCGAAGTTCATCGTTGGAGTCGGCTTCCAGAATGTTGAAGAAGATGCCGGAAACGCGGTCCAGAGTGCGTCCGCTGTATTCCATGGCTTCTATGGTATTTGCAAAGTCGGGAGCGTGGGGATTGGACGTAATGGCGTCAATCTCGGCCTTGGCTTCTTTGATGCCTTGTTCGAAAGCCGGCATGTAGTGTCCGGCTTTTATCTTGTCAAACTGTGGAGCTCCATACTGGAGCGGAGATTCTGTGAGTAAAGGGTTTTCCATTTTGCAGGAGCTAAATGCGGCGGCCAGCACTGCGGCAGCCAGGAACAAACGTCTCATACTGTTATTCAATTATCATCCCGTCGTATGCCGGTTTTACACCTTCCGGCAATATTTTTTCGAACAATTCATGTGGAGGAAGCATGTGGGACAGGTGCGTGATGTAAGACTGCTTTGCACCCACCCTTTCAAAAAACTTCAGAGCCTCATGCAGGGAGAAGTGTGAATGGTGAGAATCGAATTTGACGCAGTTTACGGTGATTGCTTTCAGGTCTTGCAACTTCTCAAATTCGGCATCTTCTATGAGATTCACATCCGTGATATAGGCAATGTCTCCGAATCGGTAGCCGAGAACCGAGAGCTTCTTCACTTTGTGGTGCCAGCCTTGTATGGGAGTGATCTCGACACCGGCGCCAGGGCTGGTATGGTTCTCTATATGCTTGTACCCGAATCCCTTTTCCCAGGTTAGTATCTCGTCACTCGCATTCGAATAGACCATGAACGGTTTGCTCCCGTCAATGGTGTGCATATGCCATTCCGGTGCCCCTTGATACTTGGGATCGGCAAAAGCGTATGCATAGGTGTGCCGGAGGGAATCCTCAACATATTTTTCGCAATAAATGTTAACCGGCCTGCGCTCGCAGAGGTTAAGGGCGCGAGTGTCATCCAGCCCGCCCACATGGTCCATGTGGTTGTGGGTCAGGAGTATTGCGTCCAGATGCGTAATGCCGGCCCTGATGGCCTGCAGACGGAAATCCGGACCGCAGTCTATGAGAATGGTCAGGCCACCGTATTCCACAAGGGCCGAAGCGCGCAGACGCTTGTCTCGCGGGTCGGAAGATTTACAGACAGGACAAGTGCACCCAACCATCGGGACTCCCGACGACGTGCCTGATCCGAGAATTGTTAGTTTAGCTTTCATCATATTGTAACATCCACTATCTTTCCGCACAAAGAGGCCTCCCAGGGGCGGCGTATGCGTATGTAATTGCCGGTGTATCCTTCCATGAAGCCCTGCCGGTCAGTCGATTCGAAAAGTACTTTCTCTCGTATGCCGCGGTTGGACTCAACAAATTCAGAATGAAGTTCGGAACAAAGAGCTTCCAACGCTTCAACCCTTTCTTTTTTAATGCTTTCCGCTACTTGCCCCGGCATCGATGCCGCAGGCGTTCCCGGTCTGCGGGAATAGGGAAAGACATGGATGAAGGCGGGACGGACCTTTTGCAGAAATGCATAGGTGCTGCGGAACAATTCTTCGGTTTCGCCCGGAAGTCCCACCATCACGTCTATCCCGAAAAACACTTCCGGACGTCCGGGCGCTTCCATGGCCCGGCGTACATATTCCAGCTTGTCGGCAAAAAAGGCCGTGTCGTAGTGACGTCCCATTTTTCGGAGCAGCTCATCGGAACCGCTCTGCAGCGGAATGTGGAAGTGAGGCTGGAATTTGGTGCCGGAAGCTATCCAGTCTATGATTTCCCCGGTAAGCAGGTTGGGTTCTATGCTGGATATGCGGTAGCGCTCAATGCCTTCCACCTCGTTCAGAGCCTTCAGAAGATCGAGAAAACTCTCTCCTGTGTCACGGCCGAAATCTCCAGTATTTACGCCTGTGAGCACTATCTCCTTTACTCCCTTGGCGGCTATTTCCCGCGCGTTCTGGATACATTTTTCCATGGGAACGCTGCGGCTGCCTCCGCGGGCGTAAGGCACGGTGCAGTAGGCGCAGAAATTGTCGCATCCGTCCTGGACCTTAAGAAATGAGCGGGTCCTTTCGCCGCTGCTCCAGGCATCAAATACTGGAGGCGGGGGAGTGCTGACGGGGGAAGTGACTCCGCACAGTGCGAGGGTATCGGGCACGACCGACGACTTTTCATTGCAGCCGAAGACCCTGGATACCCCGGGGATCGAGGCTATTTCGTCTTTGCGCAGCTGGGCGCTGCATCCGGTCACGATGACTGCCGCCTCGGGGTTGATCCTGTGCACCTTGCGGATGAGGTTGCGCGACTTGGCGTCGGAGGTCGCAGTTACCGAGCAGGTGTTTATCAGGTAAATATCTGCTTTCTGCTCTTTGGAAACCACTTGCAGGCCGGCTGAAATGAATCCCCGTTCGTATGTACTGGTCTCGGCGTAATTGAGCTTGCAGCCCAAAGTCAGAAACGCTATAGTGATATGCTTACTCTCGCCCATTCGCATTCTCCTCCGACAGGGGGATTCTTCTTAGAAACGGTTAATTCAAAATGTTCCAGGCCCTTGAATTCCTGTTGCAGACTGCTGGCAATGCGTGCGGCGACATGCTCCAGCAAATTGGACGGAATCTCCATCTGGGCGGCCACTACGGCATATACGCGGCTGTAATCGAGCGTGTCTTCGAGGCAGTCGCTTTCGGCGGCGCGCCCGATGTCCACCGGGCAACGGAAATCCACCACGAAATCATTGCCCTCGGTGCGCTCGCTTTCCAGGCAGCCGTGCCGCGCCCGGAAATGCATGCCGGAGAGCTCTATATATCCTTTCATCATTCGCTAATGTGTATGACTTTCATTTGTTTCTTGCGCTCCGCTTCTTTCAGCTCTTCCTGAGCTTTGCGCCGTTTGTTCATGAAAAGAGAACGCAGGAAATCGAGGGTCTTGTTGTATTCCTTTTGGTAGGTGATACCTCCTCCGTTACGTTGCGAGTAGTCCAGACTGCTGGTGTATTCGTCCGCCGAATGGGAGAACAGCTTGAGTATTAACTCTCCGCTGTTGAGGACTTTGTAACCGATATCCAGGTCTCCCACCACATCGCCGTATGCGCTTGTGGACGTGCTGTATTTGCGGTTTCCTAGCGAGCCGTTGACCACTATCCGGTTATTGAACAGCTGCGTGGATACGGCCACGTCGAATATATCCGTTCCGCCGTTGTCCTGCTGGTAACCGAAACCGAAGTCCAACGGTATCTCCATTTTTTGCAGGATGTTGTTCAACTGGCCGGACACTATCTCGCCCACATTTGCCAATATCATGTTCGTGCCGTTCACGACTCCGGAACTTTCTTCCGGAAGGAAGGTGCCGAACAACAACAGCGCCACAAACTGCTTCTGTATTTTGTCGTTGGTATTCAATGCCGCATCTACCTGTGTTTTGGTGTGCGGTTCAAGGTCGGGCACGTTTATGGAGAACGACACTTCCGGGTTCTTGAGCCGTCCGCCTATCCTGAGCCCGCACTCGACATTTCTCCGGCTCGATACCGCCGTGGAGTCGGCGACAAGCGTTGAGAGGCTCGTTTTGACATTGTGCAAAGCGTTGATGTCGAGTGTGCTCTCCATGATGTCGCCGTTGAATTTCAACGAACTGCCGTCGCGAATCTCAAATTCCTTGCTGACGATGCCGGGGATATTGAACAGGTACTTTCCCTGGTTGATTATGTAGTCTCCCTTCAGCTGGAAAATGTCTCTGGATGTGTCCAGGTCCAGCACTACCGAACCGTTTCCTCCTGCAGTGAGCACGTGGCCGGATTCTTTGTCTATCTCCACGTTAGCGATGACTTCCGGGGATATGCCCATCTTGGCATGGATGGAAAGTTTGCCGTTCTTGGGTGCCGGGACCGGGGTGGCGCCTGCCGCCTTCTGGCTGCCTTCTTCCTGTTCCACCTCCGGCGTTACGAACGTAAGCAGGTCGCTGCCCGAGGCGGCAGATGAAGAAGGAATGGGCACGTTGACGTTACCTGCTCCGGCGGTGGCGAGGTCGGCGTCTATGTGCAGGGCATTGAAAGGTCCGCTGATGCGCCCGTTGCCTGTGACTGCAAGGTCTCCGTACAGGGCGGAAGAACCCTTGACGGGAATGTCGATGGCCTTGAGTTTATACATGTCCAGATTGGCGTCGAGTTTGAAATTCTTAAGCTCCTTGAATCCCAGGCTGCCGTTCAGGACGCCTAGCCCGCCATATTCATCTTTGACACCTATTCCGTTGAATTGCAGCCCCTTGTCGTTAAGTCCCAAGGTTCCGTTCATGATGTAGGCCACGTTGGTGTAAGCCACGCGGGTGCGCAGATCCACAAGGCGTATGCCTTCGCTGGACAGGACAGGTTTGTCCAGGCGCCCGTGCGCCTTTACCGTGCCGTAGAGTTTGCCGCTCAGCTCGGACAGAACGCTTTTAAGCACTGGGGCGGCAAGGCCTGCGTCGAATCCGTCCATGCCCAGGCTGGCGTCTATGACCTTGCTCTTGATGCCGTAATTGCCTGTGAGTCTGAGAATCTGCTCGTCTCCTGAAGTATTGGTCAACTTGTAGTTTATGAGTTTTTGGGCATCGTCCCAGTCGCTGATGAGGCGTATATTTCCGGCTTCGCGGCCCCAAAGCTTCAGGTCGTCCAGGGCGAGGTTGGCGCTGAGACCGAACTCGGACGGAACTGGGGAAAGGACTGAGGCATATCCGTCCAGGATGCCCTCCAACTGCAGTCCGCCTTCAGGCATGAAGGCATTTACCACACCCAGGTCGAGGTTGTGCAGGACCATTTGCAGCTGGTCTTTGCTGTCGGGGCTTATGCGTCCGTTCAGCGCTATGCTTTGGCTGTCGCTGGACAGGTTGAAGCCGTTCACCTGAATGCTGCCGTTCTGCATGAAAATGTTAGAGCGGGACATTTCCCAGACTAAATCTTTGACGCTCAGATAGGAAGGAAGAGTCGAAACGTTCAGCTCAGGTTTGCCTTCTTCGCCTTTGTGCAGCTCGGCCTCAAGGTTCAGTTCGCTTCCCTTGCCGAGTATGTCGGCCCCGGCGTAGCTAAGCGACATGGTCGCTTTGTCAAAGGCGGCGTCGGCGACAAACTGGGCCTTGTCGAAAGTCATGTTGTTGAGCCGGATTTTATCTGCATCCATGGTGATGTTGACGTCGTCGAACTGGTTGTCCAGAGCCATGTCTATGCCGTTGACGGAGATGCCGTTAAGGGCTATCAACGGAGAACTGAGATAGCCCAGCAGCCTTCCGCTTTTGTCTATATTCAGGTTGGCTGTGGTGCCGCCTGCCACTTGTAGGTCCGGCATCACGAAGGCCAGGATCGGCGACGCGTCATGGAACACCACGCTCACCGTGGCCTCGTTCCCTTTGGGCTCATTGCCGGACGCGAAATAATCGGGGAACGCTTTTTCCACGGACGCAAGCTTGACGTCGTTGATAAGCGAAGCGAAATCGGACGGCCCGTAGTACTTCATGTCGAGGCACTCGGAGTTGAGAATAAGTGTCCAAAGATCCTCATCTTCACGGGCTTCCAGGTCTATGTCTCCGACTCGGTGGGGGCCGTCGTCGTTGGTGAGAACCAGGTCGCTTATGTGTACATGGGCAGGGGCCTTGTTCTCGATTCCTTGCTCTCCGTATATGGTGCAGGAGACTTTTGATGCTCCGCCGCGCGTGTCGATATTGAGCGCTGCCAGGTCAACGTTATGCAGCTCGGCGTTGATGCGCCCGCTTTCGTTGTTCAGGTCCAGGAAAGCATCCAGATTCAGCAGTGCTCCAGGGTCGGTGCTGTTGATTCGGGCGTCGATTACTCCGTTCTTTATGCCGCCGTCCAGAGAAAGGCCGCTGTAGTCGTAGCCCAGGACGTTGAGCCTGGAGATGTTGATGTCTTCGACCTCGGCTTTGAAACCGGAACGCCCGAAGCCGGCATTTAGCTTCGCGCTCAGGTCGCAAGGCCCTAATGTACTGTTCCCTAATATCTTACCCAGATCCAGAGAGGAGGTGGTGAGAATGGCGTTTATGTTGGCGTCCTTGCTCTGGTCCACCAGGTGGCGCGCATATGCGCTGGCTTTTGCCGAACCCATGGGGGAGTCTATGTTAAAATCTCCCTTGAAGTCGTTCAGCAGACCGGAGGCTGTGCCGTTGAGGGCGAAGACGGCTCCTTTGGCGAGCGGAGGGATTTTTGCGGCTACACCCAGCTCCTTGAGTGCGGCTTCGAGGCCGTCGGCAGTGAAGCGCACGTCGCCAAGCTTTGCGTCCAGATACATGTTGTCCGTGTCAGGTATGCCGCTGCAACTGGCATTTATTGTACCTGAAGCGCCGCCGGCAGGATTGACGAAACTGAAATCGCTCACGGTGAAGTCGCTCACGGTGCCCTTGAAGCGGCCCTTGCTGATGTCGGCGGTGAAAGCGTTGCCGTAGAATGTTCCGCCGCTGTATCCGCTTATGGACCCTAGCACCAGGTGCGAAGGGTCTATGTGTACATCCAGATCGACTTTGTTCACGAAGTCGCTCCAGGCTTCAGTGTTGTCGTAGCTTAGCAGGACTTTGCTGAAGTGCATGTCGCTGCCTCCGTTATCCACGAGGTGGAGGTTTGTCACCAAAGTCTCTCCCTGTCCCACGCGGCAGCTGCCGGAGGCGTCGAATATCTCAAATCCGCTTTTTTCCCGGGCGTTGAGATGGTCCACTACGGCCCGGCAGCGTCCGCCGCTGAAGCCGACGTCGTGGGCCTCGGCATCGAAAGTGACATCCATGTCGCTGTAGTTGATGCCGTGTTTGTGTTTGAGGTTGGTGCCGGGGTTGAGCATGCGGTAACGCGCATTCTTGACGGACAGTTCATGGATTGTGAACAGGCTGTCGAGCGTCATCTTTGCGTCCGGATTGCCATTGAGCCTGAATACCCTTGCCAAGTTGCTGGAATACAGCGAATCCTTGACGCTGACAAGCTGGAACTGCACGTCTTGGAGTTTCACGCTTCCCAAATCAAAACCGGTTTTTCTGAACAGGCTTTTCAGGGAAAAAGTCGCGGATAGATGGCCGATGCTGGCCAGCGTGTCCGTGCCTGGTACGGAAGGGGACTTATCGACTATTGTCACGTCGTCCACGATGAGCGTGTTGAACGGCAGGATACGTATGGCGCCTATGCTAATGTCGCCGTCCAGATTCTTCTCCAGCTTCGATGTGGCAAAGCTGGCGAGACCCGTCTGCACGGCAGGTACCTGCAGAGCAATCACCCCGCAGAGCAGAAGAATTATGATGAAGCCGGCGATTCTGGCCGCTATGTATCTTTTCTTGTCGATAGTCTAATACCAGTTTAACCTACAAATTTAGTAAATAATTGTTAAATTTGCGGTCATTTAAAGCTTGTTTTGTATGTCTGACATCATACTCGGTATAGAATCTTCCTGCGACGACACTTCGGCGGCGGTTATCCGCGACGGATGGCTGCTTTCGAACGTAATAGCTTCGCAGGATGTACATAAAGCCTACGGGGGCGTGGTTCCGGAACTTGCATCCCGTGCGCACGAACTCAACATCGTTCCGGTGGTAAGCGAAGCCCTTTCAAGGGCCGGGGTCACCGCTGCCGATCTTACCGCAGTGGCTTTTACCCGCGGCCCGGGCCTTCTGGGTTCGCTGCTCGTGGGGACCTCTTTCGCCAAGGCCCTGGGCCTTGCCCTCGACGTGCCCATTGTCATGGTAAACCACCTTCAGGGGCATCTGCTTGCCGATTTTATCAAGCAGGAGGGGGTAGAAGTAAGGGAACCGTCGTTCCCCTATCTGTGTTTGCTGGTGAGCGGCGGCAACTCGCAGATCGTGCGTGTGGACAGCCCTCTGTCCTATACGATTCTGGGGCAGACTATCGACGACGCCGTGGGAGAGGCCTTCGACAAATGTTCCAAGATGATGGGACTGGGCTATCCCGGCGGGCCCGTCATCGACCGCCTCGCGAAGCAGGGAGATCCGACGCGCTTCAAATTCGCCAAGCCGCACATTCCTGGCCTGGATTATTCGTTCAGTGGAGTCAAGACATCGCTGCTGTATTTTGTCAGGGACCAGATTGCCGCAGACCCGGATTTCATGGAGAAAAACAAAGAGGATATATGCGCGTCTTTCCAGAAGACCCTGATAGATATTTTGATGGATAAACTGATCAAGGCGGCCAAGCAGACAGGCATAAAAGACGTCACTATAGGCGGAGGCGTAAGTGCCAACAGCGGCCTTAGGGAACGTTTGGTGGCGGAAGGCCGGAAAAGGGGATGGAGGACGTTCCTGCCTGAGTTTAAGTTTACCACGGACAATGCGGCAATGATAGCTATTGCAGGATATTATCACTATTTGGCAGGGGAAAGGGCCTCTCTGGACGTCGCTCCGGTGTCCAGAATGTCAGATTTTTGATTTTTTTTCGTACCTTGCAGAGTTGTAGTGATTTTAGTATTGTAAAAACCCGTAACAGTCAATGGAAAATATTAAAGTGGCAATAGTCGGCTACGGCAACATCGGGCGCTTCTCTCTGGAGGCCGTGGATGCTGCCGGCGACATGGAATGCGTAGGAATCGTGCGCCGTAAGGCTTCTGCTGAAGGCATGCCGGAGCTTAATGGAAGGAAAGTGGTAACGGATATAGCTGAACTAGGAAAAGTCGATGTAGCCATACTGTCCGTCCCTTCCCGCAAGGTCGAGGAGAATGCTGCCAAGTACCTGGCCATGGGCATTAATACCGTGGACAGTTTCGATATCCATACAGATATCTGCGGCCTGCGTTCCAGGCTCGACGAGGTAGCGAAGGCCCACGGTGCGGTGAGCGTGATTTCCGCCGGATGGGACCCGGGAAGCGATTCAGTGGTGCGTGCTTTGATGCAGGGCCTTGCCCCCAAGGGCATCAGCTACACCAACTTCGGCCCCGGACGTTCTATGGGCCATTCAGTTGCAGCCAAGGCCGTGGAAGGCGTAAAAGACGCCCTCAGCGTCACGATTCCCGTTGGCACCGGACTGCATCGCAGGATGGTTTATGTGAGTTTGGAAGAAGGGGCCGATTTTGCGAAGATAGAGAAGACCATCCTTTCCGATCCTTATTTCTGCCATGACGACTCCCATGTCATAAAGGTTGACGATGTAGATGCTCTGAACGACATGGGACACGGGGTTAACCTGGTGCGCAAAGGAGTGTCGGGAGCGACTCACAATCAGCTACTTGAGTTCAATATGAAGATAAATAACCCGGCTCTTACCGGACAGGTGCTGGTGATGGCGGCGAGAGCTTCCGTACGCCAGAAGCCCGGGTGCTATACCATGATAGAGATTCCTGTTATCGACATGCTCGAGGGTGACAGGGAGCAGCTCATACGTTCGCTCGTCTAAAGAACTATTATGTCTGAAAAAATACGTCTGGACGCCCACTGCGAGGCTATATTGCAGGAATTCAGGGACAATCTGCCGACTTTTAAGCAAATGGCGGCGGCCGTGCGCAGCATGCTGAGCGAGACATTCAACGAGGCCGGTCTGCTGTTGGCTGCGATTGAATCGCGCGTAAAGTCGGAAGAATCTCTGGCCGGCAAACTGGAACTCAAAGGCGGCAAGTATAAGTCCCTGGCGGATATCACTGATATAGTGGGCTTGCGCGTCATCACCTTCTACAGCGACGACGTGGACAAGGTGGCCTCGGCCGTTGAGCGTCTTTTCGAGGTTGACTGGGAGAATTCGGTCGATAAGCGTAAGGCCCATGAAATAGACAGCTTCGGCTATCTTTCCCTGCATTACATCTGCCGTGTGCCCGGTTATGATTACAAGGTGGAGATACAGATGCGCACCGTGTTGCAGCATGCCTGGGCCAATATGAACCACGATACCGGTTACAAGAGCGGCGTGGAAGTCCCTAAGCAGTACCTTCGCAATCTCAGCCGTCTTGCCGGAATGCTGGAGCTGATAGACGACGAATTCAGCCGCATACGCATGGAACTCACCGATTACAGAAGGAGGGTACAGGCGCTTGTGGCCTCCGGCAATCTCGACGAAGTGCCTCTGGACGGAGACACCTATCGCAGTTTCCTCAGCCTGGCCCCTTTCGATGCGCTCAACCGCAGGATTGCGGCGGTGAACCAGGCGGAGATCATGGATGTGTCGCTCCTGCCCTACCTTGCCGTCTTCAAGTCGTTGGGCATCAAGACTCTTGGAGACCTCAGCCGTATCATCAAAGAGTACTCGGACGGCGCTTACCAGATAGCTACCTATCAGATAGGCCTTACGGACCTGGATATCATCTCCTCTTCTATCGGTCCCCAGGACCTTTGCATCGCCTATATCCTCAAGAGCGGGGCAGGCAAGGCCGGCATACGCTATATGTTCGACAATCTCAACGGACCGTCCCCTTCGAATGACGTCCTGGCGACCATGCTCGTAGAGCAGTCGTCGGACTTTCCCTTTATGAATCAATAAGATATGGCAAACAAACCACTCGATACCAGGCTGCTCGACAGGGCAATAGTGTTTGCGGTCAAGGCCCATTCTGGCACGGAGCGCAGAGGAAAGGGCTTCCCCTACATAGTCCATCCCATGGAGGCCATGGAGATTGTGGCCACAATCACCTCCGACCAGGAGCTGCTTGCCGCCGCCGCCCTTCATGACACAGTGGAGGACACCTCCGTGACTATAGAAGACCTGAGGCGTGAGTTTGGGGACAGGGTGGCGGAAATCGTAGCATCTGAAAGCGATGTTTTCATGGACGGCGTAAGCGAAGAAGACAGCTGGCACGACCGCAAAAAGGCGGCGATAGACCGGCTGAAAAATGCTCCTTACGACGCAAAGGTCGTGGCCCTTGGAGACAAACTCTCCAACATGAGGGCCATTGCCCGTGATTACGCCGTGGTGGGGGACGAGTTGTGGAATATCTTCCATGCTAAAGACCCCAAAGACCACGAATGGCACTACCGCTCTCTTGCAGACTCGCTTTCTGAACTGGCCGGAACTCCTGCTTATCAGGAATTTGAGAAACTCATAAACCAAGTCTTTACAAAATGAAAGCGATTCAGATAGATTTATCCGACTACGAGATCTCCGGAGGCGGGTTCAACGGCGAAAGCTACAATCACAAGCATGATCCTTCCATCATGCTCAAGTTGTACATGCCCGGAAAGATACAGCAGCCGCTTGACGAGATGGAGCTCGCCCGCAAAGTGTACGAACTTGGTATTCCTACTCCCGAGCCGGGAGAATATGTGGTCACGGAAGACGGCCGATATGGAATCCGTTTCCACAGGATAATGAACAAGAAATCTTTTTCCAGGGCCACAGGGGACGAGCCGGAGAAGGTTGAAAAATATGCCTCTGAATTCGCTCAGATGTGCAAGCAGCTTCATGCGGTGCATGTTGACACAAAGCAGTTCGAGAATATCAAGGACCGTTACATGCGCCTGCTTGAGCAGAATCCGTTTTTCTCGGTCCCGGAAAAGGACAAAATCGCCCGGTTCATATCAGATGCTCCTGATGCCGATACGGCGATACACGGCGACCTTCAGTACAGCAATGCTATATTTTCCGGCGACAAAAAGTATTTCATAGACCTCGGTGATTTCTGCTATGGATATAACATGTTCGACCTGGGCATGGTCTATCTTTGCTGCTGCCTGAGTAGCGAGGAGTTCATAAGCGAGACTTTTCACATGCCTAAGAGCCTCGCCGGCAGGTTCTGGGCTTTTTTCGCACCGGCTTACTTCGGCTCCGACATACCTCTGCCCGAAATCACGGAACAGGTGAGACCTTACGCCGGACTTAAGACGTTGATAGTAGAACGTGATTCCGGTACGCCTATGCCGGAGTTCAGGGCGGCTCTTGATACGATATTATGAAACTATCCAGTTTAACACACAATAAATGGTTGCGGCAGTCGGCACGGGCCGGGCTGTTGCTGGTGCTTGTGGCCGCTTTGACATTGCAGGCCACGTCGCTGTTGCAGTTCCTGCTTGCCAGGAAGGGAATGAGAGAAGAGTGCTCAAGAAGGGCGGAGAGCGAACTGGAGACCACCAAGGCCAAGATAATGGATATTATCAATGTCGCGGAAACGGCGGTGCGCAACAGCGCCTGGGTTGCAAGCTTGAGCCTTGAAATGCCCGACAGCATGCTTGCCGTTACACGGCGCCTGGTGGCCGATAACGACGTCATCATGGGCTCGACCATCGCGGTTGTGCCCGGCTATCTGAAAGGCAGGCCGCTCTTCAGCCCATATACCTATCGCTCGGCGGACAGCCTGGCTTTCTCTTCACTTGCAACAGAAGAGTATAATTATCCGGAGAAGGAATGGTTCACCAAGCCTTTGGAACTTGGCTCGGACTATTGGTCCGAACCTTATGTGGATGTGGGCGGCGGAGAGTTGCTAATGACCACCTACAGCTTTCCCATCAAGGACCGTTTCGGAAAGACGGCGGCAATCCTGACAGCCGACATATCCCTGGACTGGCTCACGGAAGTTGTGGATAACATCGAATTGTATCCCGAGGCATTCAGCATGATGTTGAGCCGAGAGGGCGAGATAATGGTGTGCCCGGCCGAGTCGCTGGTCATGAGGACCAATGTATATGAAGCATCGGCCAACTTTGAGGATACTACAGTACACCGGCTCAGCAAGGCTATGCTTTCCGGCCAGTACGGCAATATGCCCATAAAGTTTAACGGCAAGGTGAATCAGGTTTTCTTCGCCCCGGTGGAGAGGACGGGATGGTCCATGTCGATAGTAATCCCCGAATCTGAGATTTACGGCGGTCTGCGCCGTACTGCCTGGCTGGTCTCTCTGTTGCAGCTGCTCGGACTTGCCATGCTGGTGCTCATTATACGTGCGGTGTTCATCAATTCCATCAAATACAAGGAGATAAACGACAAGAAGGAGAGGATGGAAAATGAACTAAAGATCGGACACGGCATCCAGATGGCCATGGTTCCCAAGATTTTCCCTCCTTTCCCGGAAAGGAACGACCTTGATATTTCCGCGTCCCTGGTGTCTGCCAAAGAAGTAGGCGGAGACCTGTACGATTTTCACATAAGGGACGAAAAATTGTTCTTCTGCATTGGCGATGTGTCCGGCAAGGGTATCCCCGCATCTTTGCTAATGGCCGTGACGCGCAGCCTTTTCCGTTCCGTGACGGGACATGAGAACAGCCCCCGCCGTATCGTTACCATAATGAACGAGAGTATGGCGGATATGAACGAAAACAATATGTTCGTAACCTTGTTCTGCGGAACACTGGAGCTCGCTACCGGACATATGCGTTATTGCAATGCGGGACATAATCCCCCTTATCTTTTTACTGACAAGATTCACAAGCTGCTGGCCGTTCCCAATCTGCCTCTGGGTATAGTCGGAGATTTTGAATACGTAGAACAGGAAATAGACCTGGAATACGACGACGCCTTGTTCCTCTATACAGACGGAGTGACGGAAGCGGAGAATGCCAATAAGGAATTGTTCGGCGACGACCGCCTCAAAGCGGTCCTGTCCACGCGCCGCACTGCTCAGGGGCAGCTGGACGCTGTCAATGCCGCGGTGTCGGAATTCGTGGCCGGAGCCCCTCAGAGCGACGATATTACGATGCTTTTCCTGCACTACCTGAAGGAAGACAGGACCAAAACAAAGCAGCATCATCTTGTCCTCCACAACCGTATCGACGAGATTTCCAAGCTTGCAGACTTTGTGAATCTTGTTGCTGAAGATGCGAAGATTGACAGTTCGTTGGCAATGAGCCTTAACCTGGCGTTGGAAGAGGCTGTCACAAATGTGGTGATGTATGCTTATACAGACGGTGCCGACGGTCCCGTCGAGGTTGATTCACTGATAAGCGATGGATCCTTGAGTTTCATTGTGTCCGACAAGGGCACGGCTTTTGATCCCACCGCATCTCCCGATGTGGATATAACCCTGGATGCCAGCCAGCGCGAAATAGGAGGTCTGGGCATACATCTTGTCCGCACCATCATGGACGAGGTCTCTTACAAACGGGAGAATGGCAGAAATGTACTTACAATGACTAAAAAGCTTTAAAAAATGGATATACAGATCAACAAAGAAGGCAATGTCACTACGGTCGTTCTGGCCGGACGCCTGGACACTCCGGCCTCCCAGCCGGCGGCCGCTGCCCTTGAACCGGTGATAAACGATGCATCGGGAACTATTGTCCTGGACTGCAAGGCCCTGGAGTATATTTCCAGTTCAGGCCTCAGGATATTCTTGACCATACGCAAAGCCGCCATGGCGCAGGGCGGCAGCGTCGTGGTGAAGGATATCAATGATGATATCCGGAATGTATTTATGATGACCGGATTCCTTAACCTGTTCGATATCAGGTAAATAAATTATCGGATTCCATATTTGCGGAGTATCCTCAGGACCTTCTTCTCAATGGATTTGGCCCAGAGGGTATAGCCGTAATTGCTCGGATGCACTCCGTCCACAGATGCCAGGTGGTCGGGACTTGTGGCGTCGGGATAGATGTAATACACGTCTTTGTATTTCTTGCAAGCGATTTTCATGAGGCTGTCAGCGACTTCGATGCGGCTGCTTTCGGCCTTCTCGGCGCCCTCATTGAAGTTTCTGCTCTCGCGCCTGATGGTGCGCTGGAAGATGAGCGGTTTGCCAGGATGGGAAGCCTGGATGCGTTCAATAAACGGGAAGAGCCTTTCCTTGATTTCGTCGATGCTCGGGTTGGAGAAGGAATCGAAAATGAAAGCTTCGGCATCGGACTGTGCAAGAGCCTCTGCGAAGTAGGGTTGAAGCTTGCTGTTGCCGCTGCAGCCAAGGCTCAGAAGCTGTATTCCGGTGCTGCGTGAGAACTGTGCCGGATATGTCATGCCGCCCCTGGAAGTGCTGGATCCGTGCGTGTAGCTGGAGCCGAAAATTGCAACCCTGTGCCTGAAGGGATTTGGAATGGCCTCCAGGACCGATCCTTCCTGAACTCCTATCTTGACGGAGTTGACCTCGCTGTAGAGGGGGAGGTAAAGCAGGCAGTCGTGCATCTGTTCGTCCATGTTTTTGATGAGACTCAGCACTTCACCCTCTGATCCGTTGCCTCTGGCTCCGGCGGCCGCGAAGACCCATTTTCCTCCGTCCCTGATGTATAGGTCATAGCCTTTAGCGGATATGCCGTTGGTGTTCATGGGGTATTGTATGGTGCCGTATTCGGTCTTGATGCGCAGGTACGTGCTGTTGGTGCGGAAGGCCACCGCTATTCCGGAAGATTCCCGCACCTGGAGATTCTCTCCTTTGGTGAAACCTTTGAACCGCACCGTGTCCAGGCGGTGATATGGATTGGGGGTGTCAGTATAGAGTTTGCCGGTCAGAGTTAAGGTACTGGCCTCTGTATAGATACACTTGGAGCCCTCTTTTGTTTGGGCGTTCATTGTTTGTAAGGCGGCTAGGACCACCAACAAAGCGCATGAAAAGATTTTCTTCATAATTCTCGATTTTACGCAAAATTAAAAAAATAATCGTAAATTGCGGAATTGTGAATAGGACTATTACATTCCAAGGAATCGAGAACGCACGGCAGCTGGGCGGTCTCGTGATGCAGGACGGACGCACAGTGCGTAAAGATACACTCCTGCGATGCGGCAACCTCTCCCGTGCGACGGATGCAGACGTGCTCGTGCTGACGGACAGATTTCATTTGACCGATGTTTTTGATTTCCGCTTCGAAGCCGAAGTGGAGACCGACCCCGACAGGCGTATCGGCGGTGTTAATTATACAAACCTTTCCACGCTCCCGCGTGAGATGATAGATGGCTTTTCTGTCGGCAATTCAAACTTCGGGAAGATTAGAGCCAAGGACGCGGCCTCTGAATTTGTCCGCTTCGCTTCAATCCCTCAGGCACAGGCACTTGCGCGCAAGCTGTATCCGTCAATAGTCATGGAACCTCAGTCACAAAAGTATTACGGGGATTTCCTTCGAGGTGTGCTTAATGCCCGGGGCGGCTCATTGTGGCATTGCTCCCAGGGTAAGGACAGGGCCGGCCTTGCTGCAGCTTTTCTGCTGACATCGCTTGGCGCCGGAAAAGACACGGTTATCGAAGACTTCAGCCAGTCCAATGTTTACTTTGCCCCCCTCATCGATGCTGTTTCGGAGCGGGTTCGCAAGGTAGGCGGAGGCAAAGATGCTACCGACTTTATCCAGGCCATGGTGGGCGTGAGCGTAGAGAACTTCATATCTGCCCTTGATCTGATAGACAGCAGATTCGGCTCCCTGTCCTCTTACATCGAAAACCAGCTCGGCTTTACGCGGGCTGAACAGGAACAATTGAGAAACCGATATTTAGAGAATTAATATGTTGAAGAACGATGTTTTGCTTAACGAAGAGGCCTCTCGCTGCTTGGTGTGCGTAGATGCTCCCTGCTCGTCTGTATGTAAAAACGGAGACCCTGCAAGGGCGCTCCGGGCTATCCGCTTCGGAAACAAACGTCTTGCGAGCCGCTGGTTGGCAGAATGTACCGACGAAGAACTGGAGGCGGCAGAAAAGGCATGCCTGCATTATGACAGACCGATTTCATTAAGGGCCCTCAGGGACAGGCTTCAGGAAGCGCCGAGCGCTGTGCGCGAGCTGCCTTCTCTGGAAATAGATTTTTGCGGAATCCACTGTGAGAATCCTTTCTTCCTGGCTTCGTCTGCGGTGTGTACCAACTATGATATGGTCGCACGTGCGTTCGATGCCGGCTGGGGCGGAGTGTTCTACAAAACTATATGCCTTCAGGAAATCAAGGAGGTTTCTCCCCGTTTCGATGCCGTGAGGGAGCACAGCAAGGGGGATTTCTATGGATTCCGCAACATGGAACAGTTGTCCGAGAATCCTGTGGATGTGGATTTTGATATTCTACGGCGCCTGAAGAAAAACTATCCCTCCAAGGTGGTCGTGGCCTCTATAA
This sequence comes from uncultured Bacteroidales bacterium, assembly GCA_946403855.1. Lineage (GTDB taxonomy): Bacteria > Bacteroidota > Bacteroidia > Bacteroidales > UBA932 > Cryptobacteroides. The sequence goes on along the minus strand of CAMJBH010000001.1, from coordinate 16,955 downwards.
TGGGTCAGACGGAAGAGCAGTGGATAGAACTGGCCAAGAGGGCAGAGGAAGCAGGCGTGGATGCTGTTGAACTGAATTTTTCCTGCCCTCAGATGAGGCTTGCCGGCATGGGGTCGGACGTTGGGCAGAATCCGGAGCTGGTGACTATCTACACAGCCTACGTCAAGAACAATGTGTCGATTCCTGTTATTCCGAAGATGACCCCCAATATTACCAGCATGTCTCAGGCCTCCATGGGGTGCTATTTTGCCGGGGCCGCTGGCATATCGGCCATCAACACCATTAAATCCGTTACTCTTGACGATTCGGCGGCAGTGTCGGGCCGCAAGACCGTGTCCGGTTACTCGGGCCGTGCGGTGAAGCCTATAGCGCTTCGCTTTATATTGGAGATGTCCCGCAACCCGATAATGAAGGGTTTGCAGTTGAGTGGAGTTGGAGGTATCGAGACATGGCGCGATGCGCTGGACTTCATACAGCTTGGCTGCCGGAACGTCCAGGTCTGTACCGCTGTCATGCAGTATGGCTACCGCATCATTGACGACCTGATACTGGGGTTGCGCGAATATATGGCAGACAGAGGAGTGGACAGGCTCGACTCGTTCGTAGGCGAGAGGATAGGGGAGTTCGTGGCTCCTAAAGACTTGGATCGCAGCACGATAGTATTTCCTATTTTCGACTCCGAGACTTGCGTCGGCTGTGGCCGCTGCTATACTTCCTGCATGGACGGAGGTCACCAGGCAATCGCTTTCGATCCCATTAAGCGCAGGCCTAAACTGATAGGATCTCGCTGCGTCGGCTGCCATCTGTGCCGCCTGGTCTGTCCTTCCGGAGCAGTGACCGTGAGCAAGAGAGTGAAAAAAGCTAGCTGATTAAAGCATAATAAAAAAGAGCCAGAATCCTGATTTCAGAATTCTGGCTCTTTTGTGTGACTCCTACAGGACTCAAACCTGTAACCTTTTGATCCGTAGTCAAATGCTCTATTCAATTGAGCTAAGGAGCCGTTTGCAAGGTCTTGCCTTGCTATAGTCCTATTCGGCGGAGGCTTCCTTTACAGCCCTCTTGGCTTCCTTGATACGGGCCTTCTTGCCGGAGAGGTTGCGGAGATAGAAGATACGTGCTCTGCGGACCTTACCTACCTTGTTGACTTCGATCTTGTCGATAAAGGGACTCTCGTAAGGGAAAATCCTTTCGACACCGATGCCGTTGGATACCTTGCGGACTGTGAAAGTCCTGGTATAAGGAGTAGCTCCACAAATCTGGATAACTACACCGCGGAAGTTCTGAAGTCTGTCCTTGTCACCTTCTTTGATCCTGTAGGTAACGGTGATGGTGTCACCGGCCTTGAATTCAGGATAGGAGGCGGCTTTGTTCTGCGAGAAGGAGTCCTCCACCAATTTAATTAAATCCATAACAAAATTTCAATATAAATCGCAGCGTCACTGAACCGTTCAACGAGAGGCTGCTTATTTGGGACTGCAAATGTAGAAATTATTTTTCAGTTAGCAAACAATTTTTAAAAATATTTGCTCTCTTTTTCGAATAATTCGCGGTCGTCGCGGTTCGGATCGGGCCTGAAGCTGCTGCTTGTGCGCATTGCCTCGACAGCCTCCTTCTCGCTTCGGCTGAGTTTGCGGGGGATCCAGACCAAAATCTTCACGTACAGGTCGCCCTTGCCGTAGCTGCCCATCTGGGGCATGCCTTTTCCGCGCAGCCGTATTATGGTTCCCGATTGGGTGCCGGCATCGACTTTGAGCTTTTGGCCTCCGTCGAGAGTCGGAATCTGTATTTCTGTTCCCAGCATCGCCTCAGGGACGCTGATGACCCGTGTGTAGAACAAATCGGCTCCCTGGCGCTTGAGCTGAGGATGCGGCTGTTCCTCGATGATGACGAGCAGGTCGCCGTTAACGCCGTCGCGTGCCGCTGCGTGTCCCTCGCCCCTTATTGTCAGCTGCATTCCGTCCTCTACTCCGGCGGGCACTTTCACCTGCACTGTTTCGCGTTTGCGCTCAAGTCCGGTTCCTTTGCACCGGGGACAAGGGTTGGATACGATCCTGCCCTCACCGTGGCACTGCGGACAGGTGGTATAGGTCATTGTGCGTCCGAAGAGGGAATTGACGACGTTCTGAACCTGGCCGGTGCCGTGGCAGGTAGGGCAGGTCTTGATGTCGCTGCTGTTTTTGGCGCCGCGGCCGCCACACTCAGGGCATGGCCTGTTGCGCTCGATGGATACCTCTTTGGTGCATCCTTTTGCTATCTCTTCTAGGGTCAGACGGACGCGTGTGCGTATATCGCGGCCGCGCATTGTGCGGGCTCCCTGCTGTCCGCCGCCAAATCCGCCGAAACCTCCGAATCCGCTGAATGCGCCGCCGAAAGCTCCGCCGAACAAATTGTTGAGAATGTCGTTCAGACTGCCGAATCCCTGGCTCCAGTCCTGTGCCCCGGCTCCTTCCACTCCGGCAAAACCGAACTGGTCGTATTTTGCCTTCTTGTCGGGGTCGCTTAGCACAGAATAGGCCTCAGAAGCTTCCTTGAATTTCTCTTCAGCTGTCTTCTTCTCGGCATCGGTGCCGCTCACCCAGCGGTCGGGGTGCCATTTCAAGGCCGCTTTCCTGTAAGCAGCCTTTATGTCGTCGGCCGATGCGCTCTTATCGAGCCCTAGGACCTCGTAGTAGTCTCTTTTTTCTGCCATTTCGTTATGCTCCTACAACAACTTTGGCATACCTTAAGACCTTTCCGTTCAAGAGGTATCCGGTCTGGACGACGTCTATCACCATGCCCTTCATGTCCTCGCTGGGAGCGGGGAACTGGGTCACAGCCTCGTGGAAGTCGGTGTCAAACTTTTGCCCCTTGGCCTCGATGCGGGTGAGCCCGCGGGTCTTGAGGTATTCCATCAATTTATTATATATAAGCAAAGTGCCTTCTTTGGCGGCTTCGTCTGAAGACTTTTCCAGTATCTGCAGTGCGCGCTCGCAATCGTCCAGCACGGGCAGCAAACCCTTGATGGTGTCTGCGGCTGCTGAACCTACCAGGGCCAGTTTCTCTTCGGACGTGCGGCGGCGGTATGTTTCGAATTCCGCATACAAACGAACGTATGAGTCATGCTCGCGGGACAATTTGTCATCGAGCTCTTCGATTTTTTTCTGGAGCTGGTTGTCTTTTTTCTTCTTCGATGCCTTCTCGGGCTGCTCTGCAGCAGTTTCTTTTATATCTTTCTCTTCCATTTCTGAGTATTTTTGCTGCAAAGGTATCAATTATTTTGCCACTGACACAATGTCATATTTGAAAACTTATGATTATCTTTACGGAATAATTCTAAACTAATATCAGATGGCTCGTTTTCTAGATCCGCCCAAGCCGAAGGCACAAATCCCGGCAGAAAAAGTAGATAAAGAATATAAAGCGATGAGGCTGAAGGTGTTCCTTGGAGCGTTCCTGGGATATGCTGCATACTATCTCGTTCGAAAGAACCTTGCACTAGCATCTCCTGACATGATCAAAGACGGCATTCTCGATGCCGGCAAAGTGGGACTTGCCATGTCTGCGGTGTCCATTGCATATGCCTTCAGCAAATTTGTGATGGGCAGCGTGTCCGACCGTTCCGACTCCCGTAAATTCCTTTGCATCGGTCTGGTCCTCTCCGCGCTTACCATGATGGCCGTCGGCCTCATTCCTTTCGGCCCCAACACAGCTGTCAATACAGTCATAATTTTCGTGCTTATGCTCGTCGTGGGGTGGCTGAGCGGCTTTGGATGGCCCCCTTGCGGGCGCATAATGGCCCATTGGTTCAGCCAAAACGAACGCAGCTTCAAAATGAGCGTTTGGAACGTTTCCCATACTATCGGTAGTTTCTCGCTCGGCTTCCTGGCCATCGCCGGCGTAGCGCTTGCCGCCGACCTGGGCGTGGTCCAGACCTGGAGGGGCAATTTCGTATTCCCTGCGATCATTGCTATCCTGATAGCCTTGTTCTGCTGGTGGGCGATCCGGGACACCCCGGAGTCCTGCGGACTTCCTTCGGTAGCTGACTGGAGAAACGATCACAGCGGCCTCAAATCCAAGGGCGCAGCAGACGAAAAGCTTCCTTTCAAGACCTTGTTCGTGGACTATGTGCTCAAAAACAAGCTTCTTTGGATTGTGGCCATCTCCAATGTCGCCGTGTACATGGTGCGTTATGGGATTGGTGACTGGGCTCCCACATACTTGCAGACTAAGGGTATTATGACTGCTGACGAAAGCAAGGTGGCTTTCTCCGTGCATAATATAGTAGGTGCCGTCGGTACTATAGCCTGCGGCTGGGCTACGTCCAAGATTTTCAAAGGACGCTGCGCTCCGATGAATGTTATATGCATGTTCCTTTGCGCCCTCGGCGTGCTGCTCTACTGGATGGTGGGCGCCGAAATTATCCAGGTCGGTCCTTCAGCCCAGAAGGTGCTGGTCTATGTGGCGCTTTGCCTTATAGGTTTCTTTATCTACGGTCCTGTGGCTCTCACTGGCGTGCAGGCACTGAATCTCGTACCTAAGAATGCGGCAGGCACAGCCGCCGGCTTCGTGGGCCTCTTCGGCTATCTGGTCGGTGATGCAGTGTGCTCCAAGATTGTCGTCGGCGGAATTGCTCACGGCAGTTCTTGGGATGCGGCCATGTTGTCGGTTGCAATCGGTGCGCTTATCGGCGTCGGCCTTTGCGCACTGTTGATTTCCAGCGAAAAGAAACTCTCGAACCAGCAGTCCTAGACTGAGGTCTTGTTTTTCTTGACCGGGTCGCAGGTAAGGCCTACGCCCAGTTTCTTGAAAGTTTTGCGGTCCACTTCACTGAGCAATACACTGGAGTGGACTTGGCATCCTTCGAGGAGCGGTAAGGTCTCAAGTGCGCGGCGGCAGTTCTCGTCGGTCGTGCTGAGCATGGACAGGGCCACGAGCACTTCGTCGGTATGCAGGCGCGGATTATGCCCGTGCAGGAACGAAACTTTGGTCCTGGCGATGGGCTCGATCATCTCCTGTGGGATGAGGCGGATGTTGTGGTCGATGTCGGCCAGATGCTTAGTGGCGTTGAGAATCAAGGCGGCGCTGGGGCCCAGCAGCGGGGAGGTCTTGGCCGTGATGATGGTCCCGTCGGACAGTTCTATGGCCGCGGAAGCGACTCCGGTCTCGAGGCTGCGCTCATAAGCGGCGACGGTGGTCTTGCGCCATGCGGTGGTGATTCCGGCCTGGCGCATGAGCAGGGCTGTCTTGGTGACTTCTCCCTCGGTGCCGTTGCCTTCGGCAAGTTTGCGCAGGGCTTCGTAGTAGCGGCGCACTATTTCGTCCTTGGCGGCATTGCTGCACACTTCTTCGTCGCTTATGCAGAAGCCGAGCATATTGACACCCATGTCAGTGGGTGATTTGTACGGATTTTCACCGTAGATGCCTTCGAACAAGGCGTTCAGGACGGGGAAAATCTCGATGTCGCGATTGTAATTGACAGCGGTTTTGCCGTAGGCCTCCAGATGGAACGGGTCTATCATGTTGACGTCGTTGAGGTCGGCTGTCGCAGCTTCGTATGCGAGGTTGATGGGGTGCTTGAGCGGGAGGTTCCACACCGGGAAAGTCTCGAATTTGGCATAGCCGGCCTTGATGCCGCGTTTGTGCTCCTGGTAAAGCTGGCTGAGGCATACGGCCATCTTGCCGCTGCCGGGGCCGGGGGCCGTAACGACTACGAGCGGCCTGGTGGTGCGGACATAGTCGTTCCTGCCGAATCCTTCGTCGGAGTCGATGAGGGTCACGTTGTTGGGATACCCTTCGATGGTGTGGTGGTAATAGACGGTGATTCCCATCCTTTCCAGGCGCGTGCGGTAGGCGTCGGCGCTCGCTTGTCCGTTGTAATGGGTGATTACAACCGAGTTGACAAGCAGGCCGCGGTTTTCGAATTCTTCCCTCAGCCGCAGCACGTCCATATCGTAAGTTATGCCAAGGTCGCTGCGGATCTTGTTCTTTTCGATATCCGTTGCGCTGATGACTATTATGATCTCGGCCTCGGACGAGAGCTGCATGAGCATGCGAAGCTTGTTATCGGGTCTGAAGCCGGGAAGCACACGGCTGGCATGGTTGTCGTCGAATAGTTTGCCTCCGAACTCTAGGTACAGTTTATCCCCGAACCGGGCGATCCGTTCCTTGATATGTTCTGATTGAATTTTGAGATATTTCTCGCTGTCGAATCCGTATTTCATACGGACTACAAATATACTGAAAAATGATTAACTTTGTAGCTTTAAAACAAAAAAATGAAAATTGATAAGAATAAAGTTGTAGCGTTGAGCTACGAGTTGGAGGTTGAAGGCCGTACTGCCGACAAGGCCGGTGCAGAGGCCCCTCTGCAGTACATTCACGGAACCGGTATGCTGCTGCCGAAATTCGAGGACGCAGTACACGGCAAGGACGAGGGAGACGAGTTCGCCTTCACGCTGACCCCGGAAGAAGGATACGGCACATATAATCCTAATTATCTGGTGCGCCTGCCCCTGAAGGCATTCGAGGTGGATGGCAAAGTCCGCGAGGATCTTCTCGTCGTGGGCCGCACACTTCCCATGCTTAATTCCGAGGGCCAGGTGGTACAGGGCACCGTGGCGTCCGTGACCGAGGATACCGTGACCATGGATTTCAATCATCCCATGGCAGGCAAGACCCTCAATTTCAAAGGTAAAGTGGAATCTGTGCGTGAGGCTACCGAGAAGGAACTCCGCGAGGGACTTCACGGCGAGTACCTTCCTCCTGAGGAGGGATGCGGCCACTGCCACCATGGCGAAGGCGAGTGTCACCACGGCGAAGGCGAGTGTCACCATGGCGAAGGCTGCTGCCACGAGAAAGGCGATGGCTGCGACTGCGGTTGCAAAGACTAAGGGCCGATGAAAACGGCCGTCGTAATTCTGAACTGGAACACGGAGCGTTACCTGAAGGCGTTTCTGCCCTCGCTGGTCGCTTCTTGTCCCGCCGGTGCTGAGGTAGTGCTTGCAGACAGCGGCTCTTCCGACGGATCTCTGGCATGGGCGGCAGAGGCGTTCCCCGGGCTGCGTATCATAGCACTCGGTCAGAATTACGGCTTTACAGGCGGCTACAACCGTGCTCTTGCCCAAGTAGATGCAGAGTATTACGTACTCATCAATTCCGACATAGAAGTCTCTTCCGGCTGGCTTGAGCCTTTGGTCGAATATATGGACGCCAACCCCCGCTGCGGCGTGTGCGGCCCCAAGCTTCATGCTTTGATTCAAACTGCTTCCGGAAGCTTTGAACGCAGTGACCGCTTTGAGTACGCGGGTGCCGCCGGAGGCCTTCTGGACCGTTTCGGCTACCCTTTTTGCCGCGGACGTGTCCTCAAGCGTACCGAAACGGACACCGGACAATATGACGAAACGGCAAAAGTGATGTGGGTAAGCGGGGCCTGTATGGTGACCCGTGCCTCTCTGTGGAAGGAACTGGGGGGCTTTGACGACCGTTTTTTTGCCCACATGGAGGAGATTGATTATTGCTGGAGGGCTCAGCGGCTGGGATACTCTGTAGAAGTAGTGCCGCAGAGCACCGTGTGGCATCTGGGCGGAGGTACCCTTGCTCCGGATTCTCCTTTCAAGCTGGAGCTCAATTACCGGAACAATTTGCTTTTGCTCGACAATAACCTGCCCTTCACGGCAGGTCCCGCCAAGGCCCGTCTGGTCATTTTCATGCGCTTGCTGCTGGACGGAATGTCTGCGTTGGTGTACCTGCTGACCGGCCGTATTGCCGCTTTCAAGGCTGTCTGGAGGGCGCATAGTGGGTGGCGTAAGCTTCGCGGCGAGGCCAGCAGGACGGTGACCGGGAAATCCGGAATTGAAGGATATTGGAAAATTTGCATTATATTGCAAAGTTTTCTCAGGGGAAAAGGAATTTTTAATTATTTAAGGCGTTATGAAGATTGTCATTGAGGGAGCCGGAGAAATCGGCTCTCACCTGGCCAAGATGCTCAGGGCCGAGTCCAACGAGGTCACGGTAATAGATAACGATCCTTCCAGGCTTTCCGCACTGAGCGGTTATTCCGATGTGGAAACCTACCTGGGCAGCCCTTCTTCCATCAAGTCGTTAAGGAATGCAGGGGTGTCCAAAGCCGACCTTTTCATAGCAGTTTATCCTCTCGCCACCCAGGAGGTCAATATCGTCAGCGCCTTGCTTGCCAAGCAGCTTGGGGCAAAGAAAGTTATTGCCAGAATAAATGACGAGGACTATCTTGCCGCCGAAAACAGACTGCTGTTCAAGGAATTAGGCATAGAACTCATGTTCTATCCCGAAAAGAGTGCCGCAAATGAAATCGTTGCTTCGCTCAAGAATGTCTCTTCTTCCGACACGATGGATTTCGCGCACGGGAAATTGCAGATTTCGGTCTTCAAAATAGATGAAGATTCTCCCATGGTGGATCTCAAGATGGAGGAATTCATACGGACCATGACCCCCGAGGAGACCACGCAGTTCCGCATAATTGCGCTTTCCCGCAGCACCAATACAATCATTCCTAAATTCGATACCAAGTTCCAGTTTGGGGATGTGTTGTTCACTGTCTCCAAAAGAGAGGGGATGACGAGCCTGCTGAAGTATTTCGGCAAAACTGTGAAGGCTGTTTCCAAGGTCATGATTCTTGGAGGCACTCCTATTGCGGAAATGGTGGCCCGCAGCCTTGCCGGGCAGATGAATGCCGTCAAGATTATAGAAAAAGACAAGGAGCGCAGTATCGCTCTCTCGGAAAGGTTGCCTGAGTCTGTGCTGGTGGTTAACGGTGACGGTTCCAACTCGGATTTCCTGTACGAAGAAGGCATTCGCGATTACGACGCCTTTATAGCTCTCACCGAAAGCGACGAGAGTAATGTCCTTTCGTGTGTGGTGGCCAAAAAGTTCGGTGTCCAGCGCACTATCGCCGAAGTGGAGAATATCGAATACATAAGCCTCGCCGAAGAAATGGGAGTCGATACGGTAATCAACAAGAAATTGGTTACCGCCGGAAGAATATTCAAGTTCACCCTTTCGGGACGTGCCCGTTTTGTCAAGTACATGTCCGGCAGTAATGCCGAGATTATAGAGTACACGGTTGCTCCCGGGAGTCCGATCACCAAAAAGGCTCTCAAAGATATGAACTTCCCGTCCAATGCGATTATTGCCGGTGTGGTGCGGGGGAGCGAGTCTTTCATCGCTGTAGGCGATACCCGCATCGAAGACTACGACCGTGTGGCTATCCTCGCCCTTCCTCAGTCGGTAAAAGACATCGACCGGTTCTTCAAAGTATAGCTTTCTCCGCCATTTCGCGCCGTCGCGAGGTCCCTGCGCCGCTCCGTATTGTCTGGCGTTTGTTGGCGTTTTTGCCAACGCCCTGGGTTTCAGATACTTACGCGATTCGGGTGCTCTGCCTGGTGCACCCGAATCGTGTAACTATCAGTGACCGACTACTTTACGAAAAACGGGGATAGAATCTTCTTTAAGTCGCAGGAACTTGGCTATTTGTTTAGGCGGAATTTCGAAAGTGCTGTATATATCGAAGAATAAATCTATACGTTTATCTTCCGAAAGAAGGAATATATCATGTATGTCGCTTATTTTCAGTTTATTGAGTAAGTACTTCGTTATTGTGGCATAATGTGTATCCGATCTTCCGACAAAAGACTCTTTAATCTCGTACTCACTTCCTGTATTATTGTGCATAGCTTTAACTGCATCGCTGAAACTGCCGAACAACTTTTCAGTAAAGCTATAATCTATGACAGAATATGTTACGACGATGAAATCTATCAACTGTAAACTCTCCTTCTGGTCAAGAGATTTAAACATTCGTTGTAATGTGTTATACGAAAGTGGCTTACCCATCTTGTGGGTGCCCTCAACCTCCTTGATGCATTTCTTCATTTTTGCGGAAGCTTTTCTTATGACCAGTTTTTCTGAAAATGGATGATCGCTCTCAGCGTATGCCAGAAAGTTCCATCTGTATTGTTCGGCCTTGTCAACCAGTCTTCTTTCGACTGGGTTGTTTCCAATGTAGATGATGTTTGATCTGGCTGCTTTTCCTTCCCGCTTTAGCGAACTGCCGAACCTTCGGTTAAATAAGTGCCCTTTCCTATGACATACAGAATTATTATGCTTTGTGTTGAGGCTCAGGGTTTCACACCAAAACCCGGATAATGCCCTTTTGTTCTGGGACAGAGTGCCGGCGTGAAAATGGTCAGGCATTATGCAGAGAGCCACAATGATAATGTCGTATTTTTCAGCGGTTACGCAAAGCCTGGTGAAAAATACAAGATAGTCGCTGACGGTGTAAAAAATGAGGAATCCATCTATAGTGTTTTGATAACAATGGGTGAGGATACCTCGTTTAAATTCTCTAGGTACGTTTTTCATAGTTTATATGGCAGCCTAAGTGCTGAGGTGTCGCAATATAGTATTTATCTGGATTTTCCGCAACAGCAGAAGCGATTTCATGTTCTGGTCTTGTATAAGCCAGCCGATATAGGTCTGTAAGTTGGTTTAGGCCCCGTTTTTTGTAACATTCAGAAAAACATTCAGTTACGTAATCCGGGTGCTCCAGATAGAGCACCCGGATTGTGGGAGTGGTTGATTATCAGTGATATAAGGAATACGCCGGGTTCGCTAAACGCACAGCGTGCCTATAGCTGGCGTGCCGAAGACACAGGTTTGCCGAAGACACAGGTGTGCCGGAGAACACGAGGAACCGGGAGGCGCAAAGGGCTGATTATTCAGCGGGGGAGAAGGAAGCTGCACTGCGGCCGGCGAGGGCGCCGGTGCAGAAGGCGAGCTGGAGGTTGTAGCCTCCGGTGTCGGCGTCTATGTCCATAGCTTCGCCGCAGAAGTAGAGCCCGGGCACAAGGCGCGACTCCATGGTCTTCGGAACTATTTCATCGATGGAAACACCGCCGGCTGTGACCACGGCACGTTCCCAACCCACATATCCGTTCAATTCGAAACGCCATTCCTTCAGCGCCTTGGCAATGCTGACGAGGTTAATCCATACCTTGGTGTCGGCCCTGCCGCGTCGCTCCAATGTGATAATCTCCGGGTGCGCCGCGCTGAATCCGGAAATTAAATCCCAGGGCATAAGCTTGCCCAGAAGCACCCTGCAGCGTTCTTTCTCGCGCATGCGTGCCGAACGTGGATCCCGCCCTATTTCGTCCCACATCTCCTTGATGCGGGCTGTTAGTTCAGTGAGGCTGACGCCAGGCTTAAGGTCCAGCAGGAGGCTTGCCCTGGAACCGTTGATCATAGCTTTGACGGCCTTGCGGCTCAACTGAAATCCGACAGGCCCTTCAATGCCGCCGTCGGTAAAATCGATGTCTCCGAATTCCTCTCCCGCAACGCTGCCTTGAACGAGCAACGTGGCGTTGATGTTTTTCAGGCTGACTCCGCAAAGCTTCTGCCCGAATTCACTGAGCGGCGTCTCACGGGGAATGTGGCGAGAGGAGTCAGGTGCCGCGGTCTTATATCCTTCCGGCACCAGCGCGGTGAGGGAAGGGAAGGTCTGCGTGACTTTGTGGCCAAGGTCCGCGGCCCAGTGCAATCCGTCTCCTGTCGATCCGGTTCCGGGGTAGCTGAGCCCACCTGTGGCTATAATGAGACGTGAGCATTTGTGGGTGCCGCCGTCTGCAAGCCTGACCTCGAACTGATCCCCGCCGGCATTCAAAGACACAACTTCAGCCTCTGTCTGAATGATGACCCCGGCTCCCTGGCATTCGCGCACCAACGCATCGACTATGTCTGATGCCCGGTGGGACTGCGGGAACGCCCTGTCTCCGCGTTCCACCACGGTAGGCAAGCCTGAACCCTCGAAGAAATCTATTACGTTTTGCGGAGTAAGGCCGCGCCATGCCGCCCTAACGAATTGCGCTCCGGAGCGTATATGCTGCGAAAAATCACCCCACTCCTTGAGGTTCGTGAAGTTGCAGCGTCCCTTTCCGGTAATCATGATTTTACGCCCCGGACGCGGCATTTTTTCCAATACGCAAACCCGTATGTCCATGGCTTTGCTACGGGCCGTAGCAGCAGCTGAATATGCGGCCATAAGGCCCGATGCACCACCTCCGATGACAATGACGTCGTATTTCATGTTTGTTGAAAAAATGTTTACAAATATAGTCATTCTTTTTGGACGTGCGTAGAATTGTACTTAACTTTGTAGGCTGTGGTAAACAAGAATCAATCAAATATTATGGTATCAAAGAAAAACAAATTTGATGCGCCGGTGTATGTAGCACCGGACTGTGACGCCTGTTCTCTCCTCTCAGACGTCATTATCTGCCAAAGTGCAACGACAGAGGACTGGGTCTATGATGAAGGCGGTAATTTCTAGTGTTATGAAGAAGTTTTTTGCCGCTATGGGACTGATGATGGCAGCCATCGTCTCCCTTGTAAGTTGCCAGCCCAAGGAGCTCGTTTCGGAGCCCGGACGCACTATGACTATCTATGCCTCTTCCGAACTGACAAAGACCACCAATGACGGGCTAAGCACTCTCTGGTCGGAAGGAGACAAATTGAATGTTTACTACCTTGACCCTGCTGTCTCTTCTAGTACTTCCTATGTGAAGGCAGGTGTTTTTACCCTAAGCGAGGGCGCAGGCACAAAGACCGGTACCTTTACCGGAGAGGCTGCATCCACTCCTTCTGCCGCCACTACTTGGTATGCCATTTATACCGGATCAAGCGGTGCTGCTCCTGCCAAACCTAACGCTACTGCCGACGGTGACGGCTATATTTTCGTTGGACGCAGCAATGGTATCGACCAGCCTTCGTACGATAGCATGGAGAAGGTTTCCGCTTCTCACTGCCCCATGTACGGCATTGCTGAGAAGGTACCTGCAGACGGCACCCCCAGCTTCACCATGAAGCAGATCGCTTCCGTTATCGAGTTCAACGTGGTCAATACTTCCAAAGCTTCTACACTGACAATCAACTCCCTGCAGCTCAATGAAGTGACCGACGTTGCCGGACAGTATTATTTGGACATTACTTCAGGCAGCCCTGTGCTTGCCGGAGTGGAGGGCAAGACCATTACCAATCCGCTTGTCCGTATTGCAGAACCTGCAGAGCTCCAGCCTGGCGCAAGCGCCAAGATTTATCTGCCCGTCAAACCCTTCGTACACGGCGCAGAAGCTGCCATGAACGTTGAAATTAGCGGCACAATTGGCGGTAAGGTCGGCACCAAGACCATCGCCCTGGCCCCTTCTACCGAGGCCCAGCGCACTTTTGCTGCCGGCAAGATCAAGACCGTCACCGTGAATTTGGACGCTTTCGAGGTTGCCCAGACCAACACTGTTGCGGAAGTTCTCAACGGAGAGGCTAATACCGATTATGTAGTTGAGGACGCTCTTGTGACCATGGTTTATGGCAAGGGTTTCTTCATCACTGACGGCACCGGTACCATTCTGGCTTTTACCAACAGTGAACCTTCCGTTAAGAAAGGAGATAAGGTGACTGTGTCCGGTCAAATCAGCACTTACAGCGGAATGACTCAGTTCAACAAGCCCAGCGTAACAGTTGAGTCTTCCAATAATAACGTCTCTCTGCAGGCGATTGAGTGGGCAAAAGAAGAGGTTGACGAGGCTTCTTCAGACCCTGTGTGTGAATATGTGTCCATAGCATCCGCTGAATTCTCCAATGCGACTACAGCCGTCGTTAAGAATGCCGAAGGTGCTTCTAGCGCTACCATCAGCATGACCGCAGCGACCGATCCTGCCGTGACCCTGGCAGCTGGCACTTTCGATGTCACCGGTTATATCTATGGCTGCCACAACGGTAAGGTTTACATGTATGTTGACAGTGCCGAAGAATCAGCGCTGCCGCAAGAAGACCATACCTTTGTATTCAATACCGAGGAGGGCCTTGGAAATTTGAGCATCGCCGTGCCTGAGGCCGGTAAAGGAACGGTCCTTTCCGGCGAAACTCTTACAGACAAGGCTTCCGGGGTGAGCATTTCCTTCGACAAGGGCGAAGCCGGTACTGATACCCGTATTTGGAACTCAAATGGGAATCTTGATCTTCGCGCTTATAGTAATAGCACGATGACAATTGCTGCCCCTGACGGCTACTCGCTGACGAAAATTGTTTTCTCTGGCGCAAATATAGCCGGACTGGGCAGCCCGGTTGCCGACGGCGCATGGAACGGAAAGGCTTCTGCAATCGAAGTCCCAGTTACTGCCACTGTCCGAATAAATACAATCGACGTGGAAGTAGAATCTGGTTCTTCCGATCCAATAGTTTCCAATAAACTCGAGGTTTCTCCTGCGAGCCTGAGCTTCGAAGCTGAAGGCGGAAACGCTAACGTAACCATTACCTGCGACAACAGCGACTGGACATGGGAGACATCCGCCGACTGGCTCAGCATAAGCCGCGCTGATTCTTTCACTGGAATCATTGTCACCGCTTCTGCCAATACCGGTGCCGCCCGTGAAGCTACCATTACTGTAAAGCATTCCAGCGACAGCAGTCTTGACAAGACTGTGGCAGTGAGCCAGGCGGCAGGGGCGAATGGATCTTCCACCATCGCCCAGGTACTGGCAGGCACCGTGGGCGCTAAATACAGCGTGGATGAGGCTGAAGTGATCGGCGTATTCGATAGCAATTTCTTCATTAAGGACAATACCGGAATAATGATGGTATTCAATACTCCTGGACAGGCCGTCGGAAACATTGTCAATATCACCGGAACTCTGGCCGAATATGCAAACGACCACATACTTCAGTTTGCAGCTGGCGCTGACGTGGAAACTGCAGGTTCCGTCCCTTCTTCATCTGTGAAACCCGAGGCGTGGGGAGCTTCCCAGTTGGCTGCTGCCTACGAAAAGACACCCAATACTGCTTATATTTCCGCAACAGTTGATTTCTCCGATAGCGGATCTACGGGAGTAATTGAAGGTACGGATGTAAAGGTCTTCGTAAAGAAGAAGGCGTCAGGTGTGAATATTACTGCTGGCTCCGTGTACACCATTACCGGTATTGTCAACGGCTGGTCGCTGTACAATGACATAAAAGAAGTCCTGGTGTATGTCGACAGCGCCACCAAAGTTGGCGGAGGCGATGAGCCGACACCTGAAATTACAAACTCCTTCGATGTGCTGACAGCCGATCTTTTCGCTGCAGAAAGCACTACATATACTGAATTCTCAGGAGCCCAGGCTGTTAATAACCAACACACTTCCGCTGTTTATGCGGGCCAAAGTGCTAAGACTTCGGGAGGTGCTATTCAGCTTCGCTCTCAGAACAGCAACTCGGGCATTGTTTCTACGACCAGCGGAGGGAAAATAGCCTCTGTAACAATTGAAGTGGCGAGCGGCTCAAAGACTATTGATGTCTATGGAAGCAACACTCCCTATACTTCTGCAGCCGATCTTTATGCTACTACTGGCAACAGCAACCAGGGAACCAAGCTTGGCAGCCTGTCCGCCTCTGGCAGTATTGCCGTGACCGGTGACTATCAGTATATCGGAATCCGCTCCAACAATGGCGCTGTCTATATCTCCAGCATTACCATTTATTGGAAATAGCAGTTATCATAGATTCTTTTGAGGCCGGCGATCAACAAAGCCGGCCTTTTTTATGCCCCGAAAGGTGTTGTTATTTGGAAAAAAAGTTATATTTGTGAAACTTACGTGTACAGTTCAATTTTAATCTATATTTATTATGGCCTATCAAAAAGTAACAACGACATCCTACGGCGGCCGTCTTAAGAACGCGCTTTCCGGCGTCGGGATGGGTTTTGTCATGTTGATTGCCGGTACCGTTCTCCTTTTCTGGAACGAGGGCCGCACAGTCAAGACCACCAAAATGCTCAAAGAAGCCCAGGGCGTATGCGTCGAGTTGGGCGACATAGCACAGATCGATGCCGAGAAGAACGGCAAAATGATCCATGCATCCGGACTCGCCACCACCGAAGATGTCCTTACGGACGGACAATTCGGCATTTCGCTCAATGCCATCAAGCTCATCCGTAGCGCCGAATACTACCAGTGGGTTGAGCATCAGCATTCCGAAACCAAAGACAAAGTCGGCGGAGGACAGGAAACTATAACAACTTACACCTATTCCAAAGAGTGGGTAAGCACTCCCGTCAGTTCTTCTTCTTTTGAGGATCCTCAGTACAGGGGCATCAACAACGAAATCCTCCTGAAGGTCGAAAACCAGACCAAGCAGGCCCAGAACGTCACCTTTGGCGCCTACAGCTTCCCGGAAGGTCTCATTTCTCAGATGAACAACAGCCAGCCCCTCAATATCGAGATTCCCGAGGAGGTGCTGAATCAGTATGAGGCTGATTTCCACAGGGTCTATGATGTTGCTGCCACCGACACTTTCATGCATCCTTCGGGCAATGTGCTCTATATCGGCGTCAATCCCAACAATCCCAGCATCGGCGATGTGAGGGTTACGTATAAGAAAGTCCTCCCCGGAGACGTATCCATCCTTGCGGTCGTCAATGGCAATACTTTCGAAAAGTTCACTGCCAAGAACGGCTACAGCATGATGACCCTCGAAGACGGTATCGTGGGCATGGATAACATGTTCGCCAACGAGCATTCGTCCAACAAGACCATGGCCTGGATACTTCGCCTCATCGGCATCCTGCTTTGCGTCTTCGGCTTCAAGAACATATTTAATATCATCACCCAACTTCTCAAGGTTCTCCCGTTCCTGGGCAATATCGCCAACCTCGGCGTTGGCCTCGTATCCTGGGTGCTTGGCCTGGCATGGTCCCTTATCGTCATCGCCGTTGCCTGGCTCTTCTACAGGCCTCTGCTTGGAATTCTGTTGCTGCTCATTGCCGGTTGCCTTATCTGGTTCCTCGGCAAGAAGAGTAAGGAGAAGAAAGCACAGCTTGATGCACAGGCTCCCGCTGCCGCACCTGCCGCGCCTGCGGCCGCTCCGGCTCAACCTGCGGCTCCTGCCGCCCCGGCACAGCCTGCCGCCCCGGCACAGCC